>JAJRZW010000044.1 GCA_024275015.1 Deltaproteobacteria bacterium
GAGGTCGGCCATCTCCTTGAGACTGCCGCCTGAGCCGCCGGTAAGGGCAATGGTGTGAACCCCGATTGCCGCCGCCTGTTTCACTGCCGCGACCACATTGGCCGAGGTGCCGCTGGTGGAAACAGCGAGGAGGACATCACCTGAACGGCCCAGGGCCAGCACCTGTTTGGCGCATATATCGTTATAGTCAAAGTCGTTGCCGATACTGGTGATCACTGAGCTGTCACAGGTCAGGGCAATGGCGGCAAGGGGACGGCGGTCAAGGATGAAACGATTGACGAATTCCGCGGCCAGATGCTGGGCGTCGGCGGCACTGCCACCGTTGCCGCAGGCCATGATTTTGTTGCCGTCGGCAATGGCCACGGCCATGAGCCGGGCCGCAGCGATGATCGTGTCACTGCCTTCCCTGAACAGCAGTTCCTTGGCCGAAATCGAGGCATCAAGACGTTCCCTGATGAAATTACGCATTTTTTCCATTATTGTGATCAGTCAGATATGAGGTTCAGGGTTGGGGCTACAATCCGGAGGATACTCCTGAATCCGTGACGGAGCGTCTGATGAAACATCCGGTTGAGTCATCGTGTTTTTATCCGGGTTGCAAATCAGGTGGCAGGTACCCCGCACTCAAACGCTCACGGATTCAGGATACTGAAATTATTCCAGGGAGGGGCAATTGTCAACAACAGGCAGACCCGCAACCGCATCCATCTCATCGCTGAAAATCCCGATCCTTGTCGCCTTTATACTCGTTATCCTGCCCATGTATGGCATGGGCGATTATTCCGGGTCGGAAAATCTGCTGACAAACGGCGGCTATCTCCTGCAAAAAAACGACCGGGAATCGATGTCCCTGAACCCTGAGAGACAATTTATTCCCGCCAGTATCGCCAAAATCGTTACCAGCCTCGCCGCCCTTGAGACCCTTGGCCCGAATTATCGCTTCACCACCCGGCTGTATCTCGACCGGGACCACAGCCTTTATATAAAGGGAAGCGGTGATCCGTTCATGGTCTCCGAGGAAATCAGGATCATTGCCGCGGAGTTGAAGGCGGCCGGGGTGAAAAAAATCACGGCCATAAACCTGGACGGGACGATATTCATCCCCCCCGGTCGCCCCTCCTGGAACGGCGGCAGCCTCAACCCCTACGACGCGGTGAACTCCGGCCTGGCAGTAAACTTCAATACCGTGTTTATCGTAAAAAACAACCGCGGTATCCATTCGGCGGAAGAGCAGACCCCCACCCTGCCCCTGATGCGGAGATTAGGTGTTGACATCCCGTCGGGGCGACCTCAGCGGATAAACATCAGCGCGGCCATTCCTTCCCTGTCCGATGTATACGCGGCCCAATTATTCGCCGCCATATTCAATAACGCGGGAATAAAAACCAGCCCCGTATGGGAACGGAAGGCCCCGCCGCCCGGACTGCGTCCGATTGTCGTCCATCACTCAAGCCGCAGCCTTGTCCAGGTGGTGGCACCGATGCTCCTCTACTCCAACAACTTCATCGCCAATCAGCTTTTTCTCGCCCTTGGCGCGGGGCGGTCAGGCCCACCGGGGGATTTTTCCAGGGGTCGTGCTTTCATGGTCTCTTTCCTCGCCGCAGGAGGCATTGGATCGGATGAAATCGATCTTTTCGAAGGTTCGGGCCTGTCGCGGAAAAACCGGGTCAGCTGCAGGGGAATGCTCAAAGTCCTTGAACGTTTCAAGGACTTTGCCGCCCTTCTTCCGAACGAGGACGGGGTGTTGATAAAAAGCGGGACCATGACCGGCATATACGCCTACGCCGGTTATTTTCCGACAGGAGATAATCTTGCTCCCTTTGTCATTATCCTCAACCAGAAGCGGAACACCCGCGACCGGATCCTCACCCGTTTGCGACGATTTGCCGCCACCCCGTCCCTTCGCGTCCATAACAATTAGGTTGACTTTTGTTTCCCTTCGGGATGTAATATTTTCTGTCCCGGTTACATGGATCCACTTTGAGAAATTCCTCCCGGCGCCAGTAATAGCGGTTGATCGGTGAAGCCAAACAAAGGAGGTGTAAAGTGCCAGACCCAAACCCGCTGTTTATCTTTCCCGACAAGCCTTTTCTCTCAATCATCATCCTTGCGGCCCTTGCCGTCGCCGGTCTATATCTCGCCCGCCGCCAGGCGCACGAGTCGATCCGGGCCTTCTGCCGGGTGGTCCGGAACTCCATGCGGATCGCGGCCAAATCAGTCATGCGGGGCGAGGCCCAGCTGCGGGAACGCAACCGCGAGGTCCTCCTGGCCGAGGGGATGGAACTGGTGGAACGTGAAGTTGAGCGGGAGTTTCAACGGGTAGCCCTGGTAATCGAACGTGATCTCCAGGGATACCCGGCCTTAAACCGCAAACTCTCGGAACAGATCGCCCACATTGATCAGGATTATCAGGACTCAAGCGAGGTGCCGCCGACCCCGCCGGTATGGATCAACGCGGTTGAGGCGGTGGCAAAAATCCAGGACAAGGGTGGCAGGATGGTCGGGGAAATCCTCAGCGATATCCACAAGACGATCATCAAGATGCAGAAAAAAGCGGGCGAAGACTATTGGGCCGCGACCCGCAAACGTCATAAGATCCTGAGCGCAATGATGCCCTATTGGCGGCGGCTTGCAGGCACCCTTGACATTGTCGGACGAACCATGGCCAGCCTTCAGGAAAAGGCCAAGATCATCGACCGGCTGATGAACGATTACGACGAAATCCGCCATGGCACTGATAAAGCGGTGCGAAAACTCTCCTCCTCGTCGATGACCCATTTTTTTATCTCTTCCTTCGGTCTGTTCATCGCCGTCGGCGGCGCGGTGGTCAACTTCAACCTCGTCGCCCTGCCCATGAGCGAAATGTTCGGCGGCGCCACCTATATTGCCGGGTTCCCCGCCTCCGAGGTCGGGGCCCTGTTCCTCATCCTCCTCGAGACCCTTACCGGCATCTTCTTTATGGAGGCGATGGGCTTTACCAAACTTTTTCCCTTTATCGCCAGCTATGATGATAAACGACGGCACCGCTGGGCGATAATCATGCTCATTTTCCTCTTCATCTTCGCCGGGATGGAGAGCGCCCTCGCCTTCATGCGCGATATCATCGCGGCCCAGAACGAGGCCCTGCTGCAATCACTTTCCGGTGCCGGGGGTACGATAAACGCCCACACCAGTTTCATTCCCACCGCTACCCAGATGGTAATGGGATTTGTCCTGCCCTTTATTCTTGCCATGGCCGCCATCCCCCTTGAGTCCTTCATCCACGCGGCCCGCACCGTTATCGGAGTATTGATGGTCGGTCTCCTGCGTTTTCTTGCCGCCCTTTTACGATTTTTTGGAACGATGTTTTATTATCTCGGCTCTTTTTTCATTGGTATATATGATCTGGTAATCTTTCCGCCCCTTTGGGCGGAAGAAAAAATCCGTGACAGCGGAGTCGGGAGAAGGAAAAAGGAAGCAAAGGGAAAAAAATCCAAGGCTGCGGATAAAGAAAAAAACCAAGTGCGAAACGCGTAACAGGGGGAAACATGCGCAAGACAATCCTGACCATAATCCCGATCCTGATCATCGCCGCCACCTTTTTTTCCGGTTGCGCCGATACCAAAAGTCACACCCGCGGGGTATACATGCTCCTTGATACCTCCGGCACCTACGCCCGGGAGCTTAAAAAGGCCCAGAACATCATAAATTATCTACTCGCCATCCTGCAACCGGGGGATTCCCTCGCTGTGGCCCGGATTGATTCCGGAAGTTTCAGCGAAAAGGATATCGTTGCCAAGGTCACCTTTGACAAACGTCCCTCAGTGGCCAACAGCCAGAAACGGATCTTTGCCGAAAGGATTGATAAATTCGTAAAAACGGTGAAAAGCAGTCCTTATACTGATATCAGTGGCGGGCTGCTGCAGGCGATTGAATTTTTAAACGAGTCCGGGGCCAACCAAAAGACGGTGCTGATCTTCTCAGACATGGAAGAAGATCTGGTCAAGGGGCATGTTCGCGATTTCCAGCTGCAGATGGACGGTTTCAAGGTTGTGGCCCTGAACGTCACCAAGCTCCGGGGCGATATCGTTGATCCGCGGGAATACCTCAAGCGGATCGACAAATGGCGGCAGAGGGTGGAGAGCGGCGGCGGCCAGTGGCGGGTAATCAATGACCTAGATCATCTCAACGCCATCCTCGGGCATTGATTTTATCGGAAGGGGATCTTGAAAAATGAGGATTTTCGTTCGAGGCCAAGGAATGATGAAGTCGTAACAATTCCCCGCTCCGGCTGAAAACGGCGATTTTCGGACACCGGGCGGCGGGCTGCTAAAACCCCGAACTCGGGCTATACCCTCAAACATGCGGGATTTTTTAACGCATCCCCCCGCCCGGCGCTTTTTCCGAAAATCGCCGAAGACGCCTCCGCGGGGAATTGTTACGAGACCGTCAAGGAATGAGCAAAATTAAAAAGCGTAGCATATCGAGAATATGTGAGCATTTTTCATTTTGCTCATGACGCCGGGATTGGGCGAAAAGACCATTTTTCAAGATACCCGGAATTCTTACGACCCCAGCAATTTCACCACCGTTTCCACATGTCTGGTCTGGGGGAACATGTCAACCGCGGTGATCTGTTCCGGCCGGTAGCCATATTTCCGCCGCAGGACGGCAAGGTCCCGGGCCAGGGTCGCCGGGTCGCAGGAGATGTAGATTATTTCTTCCGCCCCGGTGGCGCAGACCCGGTCCATCAGCTCCCGGCAGCCGGTCCGGGGCGGATCAAGGATGACAAGATCAAAACCCCGCCCCTCCTTTATCATCCGCTCAAGACCGTCGACCGCGGCGGCGCGAAAAAAACGGCTTGAATCCTCTACCTGATTGCGTTCACGATTTATCTCCGCGGCCCTGATCGCGGCCCGCTGTAGATCAAAACCGACGACCTCGTTATCCCTTGCCAGCGGGATCGAAAAATTGCCGGCGCCGCAGAAAAGATCAAGAATCCTGCGCCCCTGCCCCGCGAGGGCGCAGACCAACCTGACCATCTCCAGATTCTGGGCCTGATTCACCTGGCAGAAACCGCCGGGTTCGACCACCAACTCCGTTTTGCCGCGGTTTAATTCCATCTCAAAACGCAACATCCCGCCACTCTCCCCCCCGGGATTGATCCGGCTGAAGCCGCTGCCGACGCAGAAAAGCTTCTCCAACTCAAGGGAACGGCCCATGGCTGCGGCCGCCTTTATTTCCCTCGGCCGCAAACAACGGCGGCATACCAGGGTCAGGAACACCGTCTCCGCCGCCGGGCTTTCCTCAAGGATTATCTCTCTGACCAGGCCGCCAAGTGACGCCGGTATCCCCATGGCGCTGATCTCCGCCAGGACCAGGTTCAGTGCCGGCCGCGCGATCAGACAGGAATCAATGGTCACAATCCGGTGGCTGCCTCCCTGCCTGAAACCGATAGCCCCGGAATTGTCCACCATAAGCCGAATCCTCTGACGATAGGCCAGCGGCTCGCGGGCAGGGATGATATCCGGGGGAACACTCCCTGAAGCATCTAATGAGAGGCCGCCGGAACGGATCAGGGTATCAACGATGAAGTCCCGCTTGCAGTCCGGCTGGAGGCGGTCATCCATATGCTGCAATTGACAGCCGCCGCAACGGCCGAAATATCGGCACGGTGGTTGCCGTCGCCCCGGAACCGGGGCCAGGACCTCCTCACAGATGCCGTCAACATGATCTTTATGTCTCCTGCGGGCCGCAACCCTTACGACCTCGCCGGGAATAACCCCGGCGACCATCCACACCCGGCCGTGGTGATCGCGGCCGATACCGCGTCCGTCATTGAGCAGTTTTTCTATTTTTATCTCAGTCATGGGCTACAATATCGCTGATTCTATGATTTCCAAAGGACTTATCATAGCCGCAAGACCGACGGACAATCTACGCGCCACGGCGTCATTGACTTAAAGTCATACCTGAGATTATGATAGACGAGGTGCTCGCCCAGGGGGAGACGGGCGGAAATGATAAAAAATATGACAAAATTAAAGAATTTCCCCCAAGCGAATAAAAACGATGACAATTCTCCTTATCACGGCCCTGCTTATCGTCGGTGTCACCGGCCTCATGGCCTCAATTATCCCGGTGCAAAAAACCGCCGCTGAGGATCCGCTAAACCGCCGTTACTGGCAGGTCCTCGGATTGCTGATACTGTTCTTCATCTGCGGTTATTTCATATTCATGTTCAACGTCTTCAGCCGCCAGGTAGGTTCTCTTGATCTCATCGTGGCAATGATCCTTGCCGGCGGCGGCGTCTTTGTGGTTCTGGTTACCAGGGTCAGCTATATAACCATCGGCGACATAAAGAAGATCACCGCCCTTGAACGCCACCGCTCCCTCCATGACCCCCTGACCGACCTCCCGAACCGTACTCTTCTGCTTGAAAACATCGATAGCACCATCAATACCTCCGACCGGGAGGTGTGTTCCTTCGCCCTGGTGATTATCGATCTCGACCATTTCAAGGAGGTCAATGACGCCCTCGGGCCCCATTACGGTGATTACCTTCTCCAGCTCATCACCCCGAGACTATGCCAGACAGTGCGCGGTTCCGACACCGTGGCCCGGATCGGCGGCGATGAATTCGCCATCCTCCTCCCCGGGGTTGACCGTGAAGGGTTAATCGCCGCCTGCCGCAAACTCAAGGATGCGTTCATAAGCCCGTTCGCCATTGAGGGCCATAGTCTGACCATCAACATCAGTATGGGGGCGGCGGTATATCCTGAAAACGGTCGCGAAGGGGAATTACTGATGCAGCGGGCCGAGATCGCCATGTATTCATGCAAGACCAGCGGCCAGGCCTTTGTTATCTACAGCGGCCGTCATGATGCCTTTACCTTTGACAATCTGATGATGGTCAACCGCCTTCGGGAAGATGTGAAAAAACATAAGGCCTTTGAAATCTATTACCAGCCCAAGGTCAGAAGCAGCGATCATACCCTGGTCGGAGTCGAGGCCCTGATCCGCTGGCATATGGCCGGTAACAACAAAGTTATCCTCCCCGGCGAGTTTATTGATCTGGCGGAGCAGGGCGGCCTGATCTGCAATTTAAGCCGGATGGTCCTTGAGTACACCTTTGCCCAGGAAGCGCAGTGGCAGACGGCGGGAATAGACCTGCCGATATCGGTAAATCTTTCGGTCCGCGACCTCAGAAACCCTGAGCTTGTCGTGCTGGTCAGACAACTCCTGGAACAGTCAAACCTGAGACCGGAGAACTTTCTCTTTGAAATCACCGAACGGAGCATGATCCACGAAAAAGACAATACCCATCGCATCATATATGAACTCCATAAACTGGGACTAAGCTTTTCCATCGACGACTTCGGCACCGGATACTCTTCTCTTTCGCTCCTAAAACAATTACCGGTAAAGGAAATAAAGATCGACAAGTCCTTTATCCTTGACATGCTGGTGGATAATGATGACCGGGCCATCGTCAACTCGACCATCAACCTCGCCGCTAATCTCGGTCTGCAGGTGGTGGCCGAAGGGGTAGAAAACTCGAGCCTGGCCGAGGCCCTTGAGGAATCCGGATGTGATATCCTCCAGGGGTATTTTATCTGTCCGCCGCTGCCGGCGGATGAAATGATCGCCCATTGTCTTGAACACGGTCTGATGCTCCCGGCGGCGTAGAGGTCCGTTGAAAAACGGCACCCAAACCCAGCCGTCACGAATCCAGGATAAAATCCCATCCCGATTACCGTAACCGTGAACTCCATTTTTCCATCATCGAAAAAATTTTCGGCAAATATCATTGATCTCCTGCGGCCGCCGCTGGCGGTAAGGCTGGCGGTGGTGCTGGTTATCATGGTCTGCGGCGCCATGGCCGCCCTGGGGTGGACGATCGAAAGCCACCTGAGCGATATTCAGCGCCGTCAGGCCGACGATCTCGGCGCCACCGTCAGCCGCTACCTGGCCCGTCTGGCCCGGGAACCGATCATGGCCGACGACCGTCTGGAGATGAAGGTCATGGTCACAAGCCTTTTGAGCGGCGATTCCGTGGTCGGGGCCGAGATCCTGGCAAAAAACGGTGCCACCGTGGTCCGTTCCGGCCTGAACTGTTTAACCGACCATCCCCTCGCCTCCCGGGAAATCCGGACCCGGTTCAACAACAGCAATGTCTCCCAATGGCACTGGCACCGGTATGGAATAAATTACGTCTGTTACGCGAGCCCGATAAAATTCCAGGGCCTCACCGCCGGCTACGCGGTGGTCACCTTTAACCGAGGCTACCTTGAACGCAGCCATGATGTCACCCTTGACATCATCCTTTACGCCACCCTGGCGACCATGGTTCTCGCCGCCTTTCCCGCATATCTCCTGAGCCGGAGGTTATCATCCCCGGTCGACAAGATCATGCACGGAATCGAGGCCTTCCAGGACGGCAATTTTGATTTCCGCTTCAAAGACCGCCGCCGGGACGAATACGGCCAGTTGATGGAGTCCCTTAACCAGATGGCCGCCGGCATTGTCCGCAAGGAACAGATGGAGGACATGCTCAATCGCTACCTGTCGCCGCAGGTGGTGGACAGGATCATGGGCGACGTGGAAAACGTCACCCTTGGCGGCAGACGCATCCGGGGCTCGGTCATCTTTGCCGATGTCGTCGGTTTCACCACCCTGTCGGAAAACATGGAGCCGGAAAAGATCGCCGCCATCCTCAATCATTACTTCGCCCTCATCAGCCGCGCCTGCGAGTTATGCCGGGGGATGGTCGACAAATACATGGGCGATTGCGCCATGCTGGTATTCGGCGCCCTTGACAATGACCCTGATCATTGTTTCCACGCCGTATTCTGCGCGGTGTTGATTAATCTGATAGTTACCGAGGAGAACCGCCGTCGCCGGCATGAAGGACTGACAACCATTGAGTTCCGCATGGGGATCAACACCGGCACCATGCTTGCCGGGAATATGGGTTCAAAACACCGGATGGATTACACCGTGGTCGGCAACGCGGTCAACCTGGCCTCAAGACTCTGCGGGGTATCGGGTCCGGGGAAAATCATCATCTCCGAGGAGATATACCGCCGGCCGAAAATCCAGCAGCGTTTCAAGGTGGTGGAACACGAGTTTATCCGTCTGCGGGGAATTGAAGACAAGGTGCCGACCTTCAACCTCCTTGATATCGCCCCCCATTATCGGGAGAAGATGATGGAAAAATTCCGGATTGTGACCGGATACGAAGCCA
>JAJRZW010000045.1 GCA_024275015.1 Deltaproteobacteria bacterium
CATGGACAGGCACTTACGACCCCCGGAGCCTTTGCCCCCTGAACCCGCATGCTATATTCGTCCGCCCTGAAAAAAATAATTATCTTCGCCCTGGTCGCGGTGCTGTTGCTGCCGGTCTTTGCTGTTTTTTTTGTGGTCCCGCGGTTTCAGGTTTTTTTTACCGTTGAGACCCAGCGGCAGACGGAGCATGTGGCCGCGCACCTGGCTAAGTATCTTTCCGATAATATCCCCGACCCCCGGAATATTCGCAGGGATTCCCGTGTTATTAGTGAAATTTCGGCCATCCGTGAATCATTTGATATTATGAAGGTCAATATTTTTTCCCTTGACGGTCGCCTTCTTTACTCATCCGATCCGGATGACCAGGCCAAAGGTGATCTCAAGCTTTTCAGCCGGACGGTCAAAAGCGGCAGGGTTGCCTCGCAGATGGTGGAGAAGAAGGCGGCGGCAGGCCGGATATCGGTGGTCGAGACCTATGCTCCGATCCTGATGCAGGGGAGATTGGTCGGGATATCCGAGATATATAAAGACGTCACTCCCTCCATGGAGGCGATTGACCGGATTGCCGTTATCGCCAATTTTTCCGCCTTTATCGTCGGCCTTGTCCTTATGTTCGTCCTGGCCTTTGTTGCCCGTCAGGTGATGAGCGGGATCGGCGAGAAGGAAAGGCTGATGCGGGACCGGCGGGAGATGGAGACGGCCCTGGCGGAAAAGAACCGCAACGATTCCATCGCCACCCTCACCGCCGGGATTTCCCATGACTTTAACAACATTCTCACTGCGGTCCTGGCCCACCTCAATATCGCCCGGATGCAGGTCGCCCCCGGGAGCGATATCTATAAGAGTCTTGATGAGGCCGATAAATCCGCCCTTATCGCCCGCGATCTTACCCGGCAATTGATGGCCATTTCCCGGGTGGCGCCGGTGGTCACCTGTGCCGTCGATACCCGTAGACTCCTTGAACAGTCAGTTCCCATGGCCCATAATAAGGCCCGGGTCGCGGTTGATATGGATCTTGCTCCGGATCTCATGTCGGTTATGGTTGACCGGGAACTGATGATTCAGGCCCTGCAGGCGGTGATCGTCAACGGTGATCAGGTGTCACCCGAGGGCAAGCCGGTACGGGTGCGGGTCGAAAATGTGGAGGTCGGACGCGGGGATGAGGAATTACCCCCGGGGCGGTATGTGCGGATATCGATCAGTGATGCCGGTCCCGGGATTCCGGAGAAGTACATTGAACGGATTTTCGATCCTTATTTTACCACCCGGGAACGTGACAGCAGCCGCGGTGTCGGTCTGGGGCTGGCCTTCTGTAAATCGGTGATAGACAAGCACCAGGGGCTGATTACCGTTGACAGCGTCCTTGACCGGGGGACGACCTTTCATATCAACCTGCCGGTATGTGAAAAATCAGGCCGGGGCAAATGAGTATCTTCGAGGCCCTGATGCTGATCTGCTTCGGTGCCGCCTGGCCTCTTTCCATTTATCGTTCCTGGCGTTCCCGGGCCACAGCGGGCAAGAGTGTCTTTTTCCTCTACGTGGTCTTTGCCGGTTACATCTCCGGCATCATTCATAAACTTCTCCACAGCCGTGATTTGGTGATCTGGTTGTATATCGCCAACGGGATCATGGTCGCAATCGACATTTTTCTGTATCACCGTAACCGGCGGATTGAGATGGAGATTATGGAGTAACAGACGGGGCTGGCCCGTGGTTATAAGACACCAGGTAGATTATTCAGGCCGTTAGGCTTATCTCTTCCCGGTTGAGCAAAACAAGTTCTGGCCAACCTCTCGATTGCCCTGGATTTTTTTAATCCCGTGCCGCGCCCAGCCCGTTTTTTACCGATTGTTATATCGCTGCCGACAGATGTTCGCCGGTGAAGCCCATCTCTTCAAATCTCAGGTAGATTTCCCTCCCCACCCAGGCGTCGGTGGCGGCGTAGCGGATCTGTTTGGCGGTCAGGTGATCGTGGCCCCAGTTTGAGCGCTGGCAGCCCTTTGATATCCTGAAGCCGAGGAGCACCGCGGCCAGGCCCCGCAGACCGCGGTTTTTAACCCCGGCCTCACGGGCAACCCGGCCCAGGTCAATAAATCCTCCGGCGGTAAATCTGCCCAGTTCGGAGAGTTTTTCCAGGTCATCGGCCACCGCGACCCCGGCCTTGATGATCTCCCGGCTGGCAAAGATCCGCCGCAACAGGCCGGGAAATTTCAGGGCCGGGAGCTGAAAGAGAAAAACCTCGTTTTCTCCGGCCAACTGCAGCAGCGCCGGCGGATGTTTCTCGCCCTTTTTGAAGCTCGGCTGGATTTCGATATCAAAGCCGATGATCTCTTCTTTTTGCAGGGAGATAAAGGCGTGTTCGGCACTTTTATTGTCCCTGATCAGGGTTATCCGGCCATCCCAGGCCGCCATGGGACAGGCGTTTATCTCCTCCTTGCTCATTCTCCGGTCAAAACCGGGACGGTCGGTGTATATGGCGGCGCCGGTGGTCATGGTTTATCTGGCTGCCGGGTTGATGATCTGGTAGATGGCGGTGTCCTCGGCCCGGTATTTAAGCGGAATCGAAGAGAGCACCCGCGCCACTTCGGTAAGGGCGAAGGTGGTGTTCTCCATAACCGTGAAGGTGCCGCTGGGACGGATCTCCTGGAGGAGATCGATGGGTTCCCGGGTACAGATGACCTTGATGTACTCGGTGTCCTTGCGGTGGCCGGGCAGGGTTGAAACCTGAAATTTGATCACGTTACGGTCGCTTTCCGCCGGAATTACATACTCGCGCCCTGCCTCGATTTTGTTGTCTCGGCGGAAGGCATTGGGAAAGAGGATAATCACGCTGCCGTCGGCGGCGAAATTAAGGATGTTGAGGTAAGCGTCCTTGCTGCTTTTGACCTTCATGATCAATTCGTCGCCGTTTTCAAAGGCGGGTTTGTTCAGTGACAGGTGGACATTGAAGAAGGGGTCAGGTTTGCCCCTTTCTTGGAAGACCTCGGCCCGCATGGTGACCTTGAAGGTGATCACCGGCATGGCGGTGGGCGACTTCTGCCTGACTTCGGCATCCCATTTGAGGATGTCTTCGTTAACGATTTTGCCGTAGGTTACCGCGTGGGTGAAATCCCCCTGGAGGACAAAATTCTGCACCAATGTCTCGGCCTGTACCTGGATACCGCACACCGCTTCGATGGCGTTATGCCGCGCCCGTTTAAGGGCCAGGATCCGGGCCTCATCCGGGGTCAGGTTGGCAAGCTCGGCCTCACCGGTAACCGTAACCACCTTGCCGGACGGTCCCGCCGCCATAACCCCCGTGGCCGTGGCCAGGCAGACAACAACGGCGAGGAAGATTATCGTGATTTTCTTCAAATTCGTCTCCTTTGGCAGCCTGTTAACAGACCATTTTAAAAGCCGTCCATGTTTTTTTTAAATTGGCCTCGCAATACATTGCGTTTCTAATTTATTGAAATTACATGAACCCGCTTCTGTTTGAGATACTTGTTACGAGTCCGTTAAAATTGATGAACTCGTAACTTCCCGCTCCGGCTGAAAACGGCGATTTCCGGGCAGCGGGCGGCGATCTGCTGAAATTCCGAACTCGGGCTAAGCCCTCAAATGCGGGATTTCTTAACGCACCCCGCCGCCTTTTCCGGAAATCAAGACGCCTGCGCGGGGAGTTGCGACGCCATCTTTATTTGAATTCCACCAGGGGCCGACTCATGTCAACCGTCTTGATAGACGGGGTCTGCTTGCGGCCGTTATAGAGTTTGCGCACCATATAGGGGATGTTGTCGTTTAGATAATTATCCATCTCCATGGTTGTCACCTCTTTGTCATGATTGAGATCGGCGTCGCCGGTCAGACCCCGGAGGAACCAGTAGGTAAACATCCCGTGGCCCTTCTCCGGGTACCAGCTTGAGATCTCGGTGCCGGCGGAGGAGTTTATCAGGGTGGTGCCGCGGCTGGCGGCAAGGGGATTCTTGACGATGATTCCCACCGGACTCGCGTTTTTGAGGACGTTTGCCCCGGAAAAACAGGCATCGGTGATCACCGTCACGCTGCGTCCCTTCATCTTGGCTAAATTGCCGTAGAGGAGGTCAAGGGAGTAGCCGCCGATGGCGATTGAGCCGGGATTTGAATCAACCGGCATTATATAGCCCTTCTTGGTTTCTATATTAGGGGCACCGTGGCCGGAGTAGTAGACGTATATGTCCGACTGCCCCGGCTTGATGTACTGGTAAAGCAGGCCCTTATAGGTTTCGTGGGTGCCGAAGATGTTGTCGAACACCCCCTTGGTGGCGTTGGTCTTGAAGATGATGTTGCCCTCGCGAACTCCGAAGGTCTTGATCAGGTATTTTTCGAAGAGTTTGGCGTCGGAAATGGCGTAGGTTACCGGGGGGATATCGCGGTCCTTGTAATCACGGTTGCCGATGATCACTGCCACCGCATATTTGTTTACCGCCCTTGCCGTCAGGATTTTTTTCAGTTCTTTCGGGGTCTCGACCACCTTGAACAGATCCTGGTCGCCGAGGTTGGCCTGTTCCATCCGCGCCAGGGCCAGATATTTCTTGGTCTCTTCACTGGGGAATTTTTTCAGGGTAAATTCCAGTTCGGCGATGGCGTCGCGGTATCTTTTTAATCTGTACAGACTGATGCCTTTTTCCCGGTGGGGGAAATATTCACCGTAGCGCATGCCGTAATAGCGGATTTTTTTCTTTTCTATGTCGCGGTCGGCCAGGGCGCGGTCAAAGCTCTTGACCGCGGCCTCGTATTCGCCCTTTTCTTTGAGTTCGATGCCCTTGAGATAGTTCTTTTTATAGTCCTCAAGGGCGTGGGCCGGGCTGGGGGCGATGCCGCTGATAATAAAGGCGGCGATGAAGGTGAAAACCAGGGGTACGGTTGCGGTAAAACTGCGGGTTTTCATGACGTTACTCCACTCTGGTTGATCTGTTGGCCGAACAATGTATATCTTATGAACAGACTGTTGAAAAAGCCGTCCTGGTTTTTTCAACTCCCGAAGTTGGCCAAAACAAGTTCCGGCCAACCTCTCGATTTTATTGGATTTTTTAAACAAAATAAAATCGGCGGCACGTCCATGCGCCGCGATCAGCCCGTTTTTCAACGGGCTGATAACAGAGCGTTAACAAGGCCATCCATGGCTTTTTTCCTCTCCGGTTGGCCCAGATAAGTTTTGCCCAACGGTCAATTTTTCAACGGACTGATAATGTATTTTACTGCAAACGGTACACCAGAGACAAGTACCCTTCCGTTATAAGTTCACCAAAAGAACCGGCAATGTCTACCTGCAGGTTTTCGCTGAGTACGGTACCGATGCCGCAGGTATATATATTGTCGTTGGCTCCACCGAGATCAATGCCTGTCATCGATGCCTTGGTGCCGATATATTCAACTGTATGCTTTGGACGATAAAAATAACCGCCACGCAGGGCAACCGGGATCGAGCCCAGGTTAAAGACATACTCCATCCCGGCATGATATTCCCAGCTATCCTTTATTGCAAAATCGGTTTCTGGTTGACCGTACTCATTAAGGGCGTTGTCAAGGATCTGGGAATATCTGACGTGATTGGCGTCAGCGGCAAGGGTCAGGCCGAACGGCAGAGGGTATGATAATCCGATGCCGTAAAATTCAGGTACATGGAGGACATGTTCATAGGTCTTCTTGATAATGAGATTATCATTGGTTGGATCAAGGGGAACCGCAGTGTCCTGGCTGTACCTGATACGTTCGAAGGTGAACTCCGCGCCCTGATGATAGGAGGCGCCGAGGTTGAGTTCGTCGAAGACGTTCCAGAGCATGGAGACGATTATATGTTCATTCTTGTCGGATCCATGAATTCGGTCGGTATAATCGATATATCCGGGGTCGCTGTTGGACATCCTGGTGGTAATGGTGCGGTAGTCCATCTGGGTGAAGTTGATGGTCAATCCCAGCGACAGCGGTTCGGCAACTTTTAATCCCAGCCCCAGTCCATAGGTATCGGCATCAAGATCAACGGTGGAGTCGATACCGGTGTCGCCGGGGTATTCTTTCCACGAAGTTACGCTGGTGCTGTGGATCATCTTATGTTTGAACAGGGTTATGGTTGCCTTTCCCCGCGGGTTGGCATAGCTGACAAAGGAAAGGTAGCCTCCGGAAGAGTCATAATCGTGGCTGCCGATGCCATCCTTGATCCTGGTGGTGGTAGTGCCGTATTTGTATTCGACGGAAAGTTCCGGTTTGGTCAGGATGGTGAGCCCCGCGGGGTTGGTGTAGGCGGCACTGGCGTCGTCGGCCAGGCCGATGAAGGCGCCGCCCATGGCGTTGGCCCTGGCCCCGGGGTTGTTGAACCGGAAGTCAAACCCCAGAACATCAGAGCCAATAACCAGGGCGTGGGCCGTACGCGGCAGGAACATGGCCCCCAGGGTCAGCAGAGCAAGAACGCAGACTTTTTTCATTATGGTTTTTCCTTAATTTGTTTTTGTTTATCTTGCGTCAGTCCCTTTCAGATGAAGGAAACCGTCTTCGATGATGGATTTCCCCGGGTTTATTGCAGGCGGTAGACCAGGGACAGGATTCCCTCGGTGGTAAAATCACCGAACATCCCGGCGATATCGATCTGGACGTTTTCGCCAATGACAAAGCCGAGACCGGCGGAGTAGATATGGTCGTCGTCCTTGCTCCAGTCGAGGGTGGCAAAATCGGCTGAACCGCCGGGGGGGATAGTTCCGTCGGACTTGAAATATGTGGCTGGTCTGAAGTAATAACCGCCGCGCAGGGCCACCGGGGCGGCAGCGATCTCAAAGACGTATTCAAGCCCGGCGTGGTATTCCCATATATCGTCCATGTACAGGGCGTTGCTGGGGGTGTGGATGGTGACCTCGGTGGTGCCGCCGCCACTCAGGGTTACAGGAATCCTGTTGTCCCAGAGAAGGTTTTGGTAGAGTTGGGAGTATTTGATATAGTCGGCGTCGGCGCTGACGGTGAGGCCGAAGGGGAGATTGTAGGAGAGACCGATACCATAGACGTCCGGGACCTTGAGTTCCTGGTCGAGCGGCTGTCCCGTCAAAAAAGCACCGATGGTCCCGTTGTGATCCCATTCCAAGTCATTATAGGTAAAGGTGTATTTCGGCCCCTGGCGGTAAACGAGGCCAAGGTTGAATTCATTCACCACGTTCCACAACATGGAGACGGTGAAGTGCTCGTCAGTGTCGCTGCCGCTGGAACGGTTTATGTTTGATATGTGCTGTGGATGAGAGTTTGGGCTCCAGTTGGCCGGGTCGTCCTCGTAACCGATGGAACTTGAGAGGTATTCCATTTGGGTCGAGTTTACCGTGAGTCCGACCGAGAGGTTGTCCATAACCTTATAACCGAGGCCGATGCCGTAGGTGAGGCCGTTAAGCTGTACATGGTTGACGTTATGATAGGGGTGTGTCGACGGATCATGCCATATGAAATCGCTTTCGGTGTTGATCATGTTGTGACGGAAGATGGTGATCGTCGCCCGGTCCTGGGGGTAGGCGAAACTTACAAAGCTCATGCCGCCGAGTCCTTTGTCGTATTCATTGTTCTGTGGGGCGAAGTCGGTAATTACCGTGGTATATGTCCCCTGTTTGTATTCCATTGACAGCTCGGAACGGGTCAGTACGGTGAGGCCGGCAGGGTTGGTGTAGGCGGCGCTGGCGTCATCGGCAAGGCCGATAAATGCGCCTCCCATGGCGTTGGCCCGGGCTCCGGGGCTGCTGAAACGGAAGTCAAGCCCGAAGAGGTCGGGCTGGGCCACCAGGGCCTGGGACAGGTGGGGCTGGAGTATGATCCCAAGGGCCAGAAACGCCGGAATGATGATTCTCTTCATTTTAACTTCCCCTTTTGTTAAATATTTCAGTTGTCATGTGGTTCTGTGGCTCAAGCCTGTTTTATTTGTTACCATTTTTGTGCTTGGATTTGCAATGTTTTGCTGTGGTGAATTTTTCGCATTCCGGGGGTGCTGTTTTGCCGCGATCATTAGATATGCAACAGGCCCGGGCCGCGGCGACCGCGTTTACGGCGTTCGCGGATGGTGGTGAAATTGAGTTTTTCCCTCTTGCCGGGGGGCTGATCAACCATACGTTCCTCTGCCGGCGTGACGATGGGCGGCGTTTTGTCCTTCAGCGGATAAACGGCGAGGTCTTCGCCGACCCCGCCGCCCTTATGGCTAATTTTGTCACGGTCTGCGCTCACCTTGAGAGGGAGATCGCGACCCGGGGCGCGGACGCGCTCATGACCCGGGTACCGCGTCCCTGTCTGACCGGGGCCGGTGGCTGTCTTTATCTTGACGCCGCCGGTGCCGTCTGGCGTCTTCTGACCTTTATCCCCGGTCACAGCCGTCCGCGTCCGCGGAACCGGGAAGAGGCCCGGGCTCTGGGACGGGGCCTGGGGCGTTTTCATCATCTTCTGTCAGATCTTGATTCATCTTCCCTGGTCGGGGTTATTCCCGGCTTTCACCGTCTTTCCCATTATCTTGAACAATACGATGCCGTGGCCGCCGGCGGGGAGGATTCGGCAATGGTTTCCGTGATCCGGCGGCGGATAGAGGCATCACGGCGGCAATATCTTGCCCTTGAGGAACATTGGCAGGCGGGAACCCTGACGGTTCAGGCGATCCACGGTGATCCTAAATGTGAGAATTTTATTTTTGACGATAATCACCGGGTCGTGGCCCTGGTTGACCTAGATACGGTGATGGCGGCGCCGCTGGTTCTCGATGTCGCCGACTGCGTCCGCTCCGGCGCTGTCGGTAACAACGGTTTTGACCCCCGATTTTATCATGCCCTGGTGGCTGGATGGATGGAAGAGGCTGAGGGGCTTGTCAGGTCACATGAGCTTGAGTTTGTCCCTTTGGCGATAAAATGTCTTTTTTTTGAACTTGGTCTGCGTTTTTTTACCGATCACCTGGGCGGCGATACCTGGTTCAAGGTCAAAAGCCCTGGGGAAAATCTGTTTCGGGCCCAACGGCAGTTCAGGCTTTTGGATTATGCCGAGAAGGAATTATTATCAATAAAAAATACAAGTTTCTCCTTAATGGGGTAAAATAGTTAGGTGAGAGAGTGTCCTGTTTATTGATGTCGGCGTTGTGATCTGTTGTGAAAAGTCGTAAATCATCATTTTTGTCATTCCGGCGAAGGCCGGAATTCGATGATGAAATATATTGTGGATTCCGGCTTTCGTCGCGCGCAGATTTAATTTTGCCTTCTGATTCACGGCAGCCCCCGTAACCCTTTTCATGATTTGCTGAATGACTGAAAACGATAAAAGTATCGCCGATCAATTTCTTGAGGAGATGAGTGCCGGGCCGGACCCGGAAGAGTTTAGCGGCGTAATCGCTTTTGTCGCCGCTCTGCTCGCGGCGCTTAAGAATTATTCTCTCCTTCCAGAGGAACACGCCACCACCCGCAAGATGGTGACCGCGGTTCATAAGGGTCTGGTCGCCTTTCAGCGCGATTTCGGTAATCTCAAGCTTGATATCAGCAAGGACACCATGCATTATCGCGGCGAAGAGGTCCATCGCGGCCCTTTGACCTCCGATAACCTTGCCTATATCTGTTGTCGTGACGGTATAATCTGGATTGAGTTTCAAGAGGGCCTTGAGGCCTGGGAGTTGACCCGTTTCTTTCGCATCATCAACCGGTACCGGATCCTGTTGGAGGAGCCGGAGGATGATCTGGTCACCGCCATCTGGGAGGAGAATTTCCCTCATATCGCCATTGAGGCCAATGATGATCTTTGGGAAGCGGAACCGGTGCTTGAATTTTCGATGATTAACCCGGCTGGCCTGCGTCATATTTACGAAAAAAGCTCAGGCTCAGGCATCCTTGGGGGAGTGCTCTCCTCTGATGACGGCCCCGGAGGCGGCGGCAGCGGCAGCGGCGGGGGAAGCGGTGACGACATCGGCCCCGGAGGCGGAGGCAGTGGCGGCGGCGGGGGAAGCGGTGACTCCGGCGTCGGGGAAGGCCTATCCCCTGGCCCTGGTTTCGGCGGTATTGGTCTCGGCGGTGGACGGGGCGACGGCATCGGGGCCGGCGGCCCGGGGGAGTTGGGCAGCGCCATCCATGTTGCCGGTTCGCGTAACCGTTTCGGCGATGGGGTGGAAGAGGTGGAAGATGGAGCCCCGGTTGATTATCGCGGTCATATTGCGGTCAGTATCGCCTCGCCGGAGATCAGCCATGAACTCTGGAGACTTTCCGATACCGAGCAGGCGGCAATCGCGAAGATGGTTGAGGAGGAGGAGGCCCGGGTCATCGGTAACGATGTGGTCGAGATGCTGATGACGATCCTTATCCGTGAAGACGATCCGCGGATATTTGAGTCAATTCTCAACTTCATGCTTGAGGAATTTCGCAGCCTCCTTGAACTGCGTGATTTTACCTTCGCCTATGCCCTGCTCAATACCATCGGTAAGATCCGCGACCGGGCCATCGGCAAGAGGGAGTGGACCCGGCCCCTGCTTGATAAATATTTTGACGATATCTCCGAACCCGAGGTCCTTGAGGTGTTGATGCCGGTGTGGGCTGACCTTGCCGCCCTTGACCGGAAGAATCTGCAGAAGTTCGCGGCGATCATGCAGTTCCTCCCCGGTCGGGCCGGGGTTTCGTTCGGGCCAATGATAAATGAGGTCAGGGAAGCGACCGCGAGACAACTTTTTGTCGATATCATCGTCAGTTTCGCCCGTCGCGATGTCGAGACCCTGAAGGATCTTCTGGCCCGTCCGGAAGAGGATCTGCTCGCAAAAATTCTCCATGGTCTTGATTACCGGCGTGACCGGGAGGCGGAGGCGGTTCTGGTGGACAAGGTCCTGCATCATCCCCGGGTTGCCATCCGCAGGGAGGCCCTTGATACCCTGATAAGCTGGGGCTGCCGGGAATACCGGAAATTATTGACCGTTCTTGACGATCCCGACCGTCGGATCCGTGATACTGTTCTCGGCTATATCGGCCTGCGTCGCAGCGGCGAGGTCGAGGAGATGTTGCAGGATTATCTGGGGCGGGAACGTTACCAGATTAATACCGCTGAACATATAATCGACTGTTACCGGGCCCTGGGACAATGCGGTTCGGTTAGTTCCATTCCGTATCTTGCCAGGGTCCTTACCGGGCATAAATTTAATTTTGTTACCGGCCTGGGGGTCCCGGCCCATCGGCAGGGCGCGGCCCTGGCCCTGGCCGGGATTGACACCAGGGAAAGCCGGGAGATTCTTAAAAAGGCCGCGTCATCGGGGATGCCCCACATCAAGAGCGCGGCGGCAAAGGCCCTGGCGGAGATATGATGTCTCAGGAAAAAGAAAAAAAATATTCGTCCCGGTCGAATCTTTTGCCGCCGGAAGAGTTTATGGTTGCGTTTAACGGCCTGGTACAGACGGTGAAAATTCACCAGGGCAATAATCGTCTGGTGGTTGACGGGATCAGGCGTTTTGTCGAGCTGGCGACCCTGCTTATAGGACAGGATGAGTATATGACCCTGCAGATATCCCACGGGGTTTTTTATATGCAGGAGGAAAAGCTCCCCAGTCGGCGCCGGACCGGGCAACTCCTTGACCGGATGCTGGAATACTTTGAAAAACGGGAGCTTCCCGGTTTGCGTATCTATCCCAGCGTACGGGTGGCCCCGGCGGAGAAGATCCTTGCCTTTGTCCGTCTTCTTAACCAGATGGTGAAACAGAAGAACCCCATGGACTGGCTGGTTCTCCCGCTTGAGGCGGCAAAGATCGAATGGGTCGCGGTTATTCAACCCGAAGCCCCGGGGATCAGCGGTTATTCCGATACCGCTTCGGTATGGGGCGGTTTTGATGGTGGCACTCCGGGCAGTGATTCCGGCGGTGGTTCAGGTGGCGGTGCTTCGGTCGGTAGTGAAGGCGGTATTGGATCGGGAGCCGGCCCGGGCAGTGGCGGTGGAACCGGCGGCCCTGGTGGTGGCGGGGATGTTGGTGATGCCTCGGAGGAGGCGGTTGGCTATCTCGCCGCCCGTAAGGTATATTCCTATGCCATGGCCAGCATGCGCGATGTGGCCCGCAAGATATCCATCAACCAGCGGACCGGAATCAGAAAGGCGGTACGGGTGGTTCAGACCATGGTTGAGGACGTTATTCTACAGGACAAACCCCTGCTTCTGGCCATGAGCACCATCAAGGTCTATGACGACTATACCTTCTGCCATTCGGTTAACGTCTCGATTCTCTCCATGTATCTGGGCAAGGAGCTGGGGCTGTCACGGGAATCCCTTGAAATGCTTGGAGTCTGCGGTCTGTTCCATGACCTCGGCAAGGTCCTGGTGCCGCAGCGGATATTGAAGAAGCCGGGTAAACTTGACCCGGAAGAGTATGCCGAAATCAAGCAGCATTCCTTAAACAGCGTCAGGCTGATCGTCAAGCTCCGGGCTTCAAGCAAACGCAAGGCGCGAATTCTTCTCGCCCCCTTTGAACATCACCTTCGTTACAGTCGCAAGGGTTATCCCGAGGTGGGATGGCGACGTCCCATCAGTCTCTTCGGCCGTGTCCTGGCGGTGGCCGATGTCTATGACGCTCTGACTTCACCGCGGGTATATCGCGAGGAGGCAATCCCCGCCGACCGGGCTCTGGGTATCATGCTTGAGGAATCCGGGGACTACTTTGATCCCATCATCCTCAAGGTCTTTATCAATATGCTGGGGGTTTATCCCATCGGCACTGTACTTGAGCTTGACGACGGCCAGATGGGGGTGGTCTGTTCGACCCCGTCGGCGGCCGCGGTTGACCGGCCCCGACTGGTGATGATGGTCCCTGACGGCAGGGGCGGGCTTCAGAAGGGTGGCATCCTTGATCTTACCGGCTGCGATCCAGCCACCGGGTCGTTTGTCCGTTCGGTCAAGAAGAGCTATAACCCGGTAACCCTCGGGATCCAGCCGGCGCAGTTTCTTTCCTGATCCGATGACCATTAAAATATGATGGTCTCGTAACAAGCCCCCGCGGGGACTTGTTACGACTTCACCAAATATAATCCTGAATCCGTGACGGCTTAGTGGTAACCGAGTATGTATTTATCTGAATTCATGCGTTTTTTTGCCTGATTTTCACTCCGGCGGAAATTTCACCCCGCCGCCCTTCGGGCGTCCGGGAACGGCGCATCTGCGGTGTCGGCAAGCAGTTGATATACCGAAGTATAATCAACGTGCTTGCCTCCTTGCATCTGCACCGTTCCCGAACGTCACGGATCCAGGATAATGTAAGCGCTCCAGGGACAACCCGTTCGATCCCGCCATGGTTGGTGAATTATTCACAGGTTGCCTCCTGCCTCCGGCAGTGTTAGGCTTCAGACGGAATTTTGTCAACTGTTTCCCTCAAACTTGAAAAAACACACTTTGCCTCTATGAAACAACGCTTTATCTTTTCCAGATTTGGCCTTGCCGCGATTTTTCTCCTCTGTATTTCCATGTTTTCAATTCTTGCCGTCTGGGATATTGCCGATCGTTTTGATCTGCCCCTCTACGATGTCGCCATGCGGCAGCGTAAGGCGCGGTCGGGGCCGGTGGTTCTGGTTTCCATTGACCGCCGTAGTCTCAATCGTGTTGGCCGCTGGCCCTGGCCCCGGCGGAAGGTCGCGGTATTGGTTGACCGTCTCCGGCGGTCCGGGGCGGAAACCATCGGCCTTGATTTTTCCCTTGCCGGCCGGGACCCTTCCGCCGTTGATTTCGCGGCGATCGAGGCGGTCATGGTTGAGGCGCTTTCCGGGAAATCCGGGAAAAAATTGCGGCAGGGTTTTGCCAAATTAAAGAAAAAATTCGCCGGTGACCAGCTTCTTGCCCGGGCCATGGGCCGGGGACGGGTGGTGCTTGGGATTGATACCACTGGTATCGATTCCGTCCTGCCGTCGTGGATGTCAGCCCTGGCCCTGTCAAACCTCACCCCTTACCCTGAGCCCGCCGCCTTTGCCAACCCCTGGCCGGCCCCCCCTTTTTTTCGTGATTTTGGTCTTGATCTTCCTCCGGCGCGACTGGTGCGCTCGGCAGGGGCGGTCGGTCATCGGCTCTTTAAGCGGGACAGCGACGGCCTGGTCCGGCGGCAGCCGGTGTTTGTCCGTTCCAGTGGGCAATTGCTGCCCGCGTTTAGTCTTGCCTCTTTTCTGGAGTATCGCCACCGCAGTCTTGCCGGGTTGCGGGGGCTGTTCGGGCCGCGCCGGGTACTGGCGCTTTTCAGCGGCGAGGAGCGTATCCCACTGGTCGCCTCCGGGGATATGCTGATTGATTTCGCATATCTGCGGGGGATGAAACGGGTTTCAGCGTCACGGATTATGGCCGGAAAGAAGGACTATGCTCTGGCCGGGGCCGTGGTAATTGTCGGGCCTTCCGTTGCCGCCGGTGGAACGATCATGCCGACCCCGGCTGGCGATCTCGCCGTCTCCGAGATCGAGGCGGCCGCCACCGCCACCCTTGTTTCTTCCCATCGTCCGGCGCGGCTGCCATGGGCCTGGCTGCTCGAACTGGGGGTAATGGTCTATCTGTTTTTCTTCGTTTCCCTGGCAGGGCCGCGCATGGGTTCGCTCTCCGGGGGGCTTCTTTTTTCGGTTTCGGCCGGGGGCTGGATTGTTGCCGCTTTTGTCCTTTTATGGGCCGGGGGGTTCTGGTTCCGGGCCGTCACCCCGGTGTTGCCGGGGCTTTTTGCTTATGGGCTGGTATTGCTTTATCGCCGATCCCCCGCTCGAACCATCCTTGATCCCGCAGTGATTGCGGATAATAAAAAGGTCGGCCTTGCCTTCCAGAGTCAGGGGCTTCTTGACCTGGCGATGGATACATTTATGGCCCTGCCCGCCGTTGATCCCTCGTGTCGGGAGTTGCTTTACAACCTCGCCCTCGACCTTGAGCGTAAAAGGATGTTTGCCAAGGCGATAGTGGTTTATGAAAGGGTAGAGAAACGCGGCGGCCATCGCGACAGTCGTGAACGTCTGGCCCGGGTCAGGAAGGTGGTTGATATGCCTTCCCTTCGCACCGCCCTCGGCGCGGATGTCACCACCGTCGGTTTTACCGCCCCGACCATAGGCCGTTACGAGATCATTCGCGAACTGGGGCAGGGGGCCATCGGTACCGTTTACCTTGGCCGTGACCCCAAGATTAACCGTGAGGTGGCGATCAAGACCTTGCGGACCCAGGAGGTGGCCGGCGACGATCTTGAAGAGGTGCGGGAACGCTTTTTTCGCGAGGCCGAGGCTGCCGGCTCATTGAATCACCCCAATATCGTCACCATCTATGATATCGGCGAGGACGACGATACGACCTATATCGCCATGGAGGTATTGAACGGCCGGGAACTCTCCTCTTTCTGTCGTCCGGAGGCTCTGCGATCGGTGGACGAGGTCCTGCGGATTGTTATTCAGGTCGCCTCTGCTCTTGATTACGCCCATAAAAATCAGGTCGTTCATCGGGACATAAAACCGGCCAATGTCGTGGTGATGGACGACGGCCAGGTGAAGGTGGCTGATTTCGGCATCGCCCGTCTGCAGACGGCATCAACCTATACCCGGACCGGTGCTATCCTCGGAACCCCGAATTATATGTCGCCGGAACAGGTGGAAGGCAAGAAGGTTGATGGTCGCAGTGACCTGTTTTCCCTCGGGGTGGTTTTTTATGAGCTCCTCAGTGGGGTCAAACCCTTTAAACACGAGAATGTCGCCACCCTCATGCACCTGATCGCCAGGGCCGATTTTATTCCTCTGGACGAGGTCAGGGATGGCCTTCCGTCGTGCCTGTATGAGCTTGTGGCCCGACTTCTGGCCCGGGCCAAGAGCCGGCGTTTCCAAAAGGCCGCCGATTTTGAGGCGGCGGCGCGGGAATGCCTGGCCGGTATTGACAGGAGTTGACCTACGGCCGTATGGATATCAGAGACAGGATAGAACATGGCCGGGAACGGATGGTCAACTTTGTTGGTGAAGAAAGGATCAGCCGCTGGCGGAAATTTGTCCCGGCGGCGCTCTTTGCCTCCGGCTTTGTTTTTGATATCGTCACCCTTGGGCGGATCGATTCCATCAGCACCATGGCCGGTCATGGCCTCTATCTCGCCGCGGCTGTTTTTATCCTTGCCTCCCTATTTGTAAAACCTGAAGGCTGGCAGCCTGAAAGGCCATGGCTGGCGCGGATTGTCGCCCTGCGTCAGGAGGGGTTACATTTTTTTCTCGGTGGTCTTCTCAACGCCTTTGTTATCTTCTATTTCAAGAGCGGGACCCTGGCCAATTCCTTTCTTCTCCTTTTCCTGCTTGTTCTGCTTCTGCTCGCAAACGAGACCAGTTTTTTCAGGTCACGGGGGTTGGCGTTGAAGAGCACGCTGGTGATGATAAATCTGGTCAGTTTTTTTCTTTATTTATTGCCGGTGCTTGTCGGCGGTCGGGGGGGCTGGCTCTTTGTCGCAAGTCTTGGTCTCGCCATCCTGGTTTTCACGCTCATGGGGGCGGCCCTGGCGGGATCAGGGGTGGCGATTGCGGATGTGAGCGCCTGGCTTTATGTCCCCGGTTGTCTGGTGGTATGCGCTTTTGTTCTGTTTTATGCCTTAAGAATTCTGCCGCCGCTGCCGTTAAGCGCGCGCTATATCGGGGTATATCATAAGGTTGAGCGGGACGGGGGATCGTATATTCTCCACCGGCAGACGCCGTTATGGCATTTCTGGGTCCATGGCGACGTAGATTTTGCCGCCGCCCCCGGGGATCGTATCTATGTCTTTGCCCGCATCTTTGCCCCCCGGGGGTTTTCCGAGAGAGTTTTTCTCCGCTTTCAGCGTTGGGGCACGGGGAAATGGCTGACCAGTGACCGAATCGGCATGGGGGTATCCGGCGGGCGTGACCTGGGGTGGCGGGGGTATGCCTACAAGAAAAATTACCGCCCCGGCGACTGGCGGGTCTTGTTGGAAACTCCGGACGGGCTTGAGATCGGGAGGCTGAATTTCAGGGTCCGCAAGGTCGCGGCAAACGGAATCAGTGAAGATTACGTTGAAGTGCATTGAATTTTCCTGCATTCAGTCCATGGCGGTCTTGAACGCCGTTTTGCCCGTACTGTAAATTATGCTGTCCAGCAAAATTTCCTTATGGAAGACAGGGTTGTAAAGACCCGGCTGTCAATTTTTTTTTAACAGTCGTGTCCTCATTGTTGTTTTTTCCCTGTCCGCTGATAAATAATTTCCGGTTTTTTTACTGTTGCCAAGGGTTACGGAAGGGGGTATCTTGCTGCCGTACCACGTTGTGGTATAGACGCCCATGGATCTCTTCTCTCGAATTAGACGGATATTGCCCCTAGGGGTGAAGCTGGTACTGATGCTGGCCATTACGGCGCTGGTAGCGGGGCTGGTTTCCGACGCCATGTTTTCCGCACGGATGCGGCGGGATTTTGAGGTTCGGGTGGCCCGGAACCTGAGGCGTGAGGGGCGGCATCAGGAACAGCAATTTCTTCTTTTCAGTCGTCATCTTGTTGATCTGGCAGAAAAGATTGAACATAAAGATGGAATTATTGCCTCTCTTTCTCCCCGGTCCGGGTGTGATCAGGAGTCTGATCCCGCCCTGAGGCTCATGCTTCCACGTCTGGTCGCGGTTTATCGTCTTTCTCCCCAGGGAACCCAGGATCTGTTCCATTCCCCGGATTTACCTCCCCTCCCTCCCGGGATATTGCCTGCAGATCTCGGCGCCTGTGCCAATCAGGGGCCATGGCCGGTGGCGGTGGGTGACGATGCCTTCCTCGTTTTCCTGGTGCCGGCCCGGGATCGTGGGATCCTGCTGCTCATGCTCCGCATTGATCGTGGTTTTCTTAAACAGGCGGTAAGCGCGGGCGGCAACCGTCATGCCGCCTTTTTGCGGCCGGACGGGGCGGTGCTGGCTGCCACCGCCTCCGGGTGTCGCAGCGGCGGGATTATTAACCGTGATCGTTATCGTTATCAGGTGGTTCGACGTTTTCGTCCTTCCATGGCTGCCACCGCGATTGATTTTGTCACCATCAGGTCTGTTTCCCGCTGGAAGGAAGAGTCTGATTCCTTGTTGCGCCGGGCGCGCCGTGAACGGCTGTTTACCGCGCTGGCGATCGTTATTCCTTCTCTTATCCTTATTCTCCTCGCCACTATCCGTTTGCGGCGGCTGGCCCTGTCCGTGGGGCGTTTTCAGGAGACTGCCCTGGGCATTGATACTGGGCGCAGGCCCCGGGGGGATGAGATACTCGGCCTTGAAACGATGTTTTCCGATCTTTCCCGGGAGGTGAGCAACAGCCATGATTTGATCCGGAAACAGGCCCGGGAGGAGAACCGGGTAATTGTTGAAAGTGCCATGGACGCGATTATCGTTTTTGATCAGGACGGACGGGTGGTGAGCTGGAACCCTGCGGCGGCCCTGGTTTTTGGCTGGCAGGCATCCGAGGTCATGGGACGGGATCTGGGGGGGTGATTTTTTCCGGCGGCACCAGGATTGCCTTTACCCGGGAGCTTGTCTATTTCCGGGAAAATGGCCATGGCATTACCCTTGACCGCATCAGTGAGCGTCTGGCGCGGCACCGTGACGGCTATGATCTGCCGGTAGAGATGTTTGTTACTGCGGTAAATCTTGACTCCGGCCCTGGCTTTGTCGCTTTTTTTCGTGATTCAACCAGTGTCAAGGCAAGGGAGAAGAATTTAGCCAACGCCCGGCAGCAGCAGGCGGTGATTAACGCCCTTCTGCGGATATATTTTGAGCGCACGGGTCTGATCGTGCAGCTTGAGCAGGCCCTTGATCATATCTTTGTTCTTCCTGATTTAAGCCTTTTACCCAAGGGGGCGGTATTTTTAATCGAAGATGACCCCGATGTCCTCGTTCTTGCCGCCCAGCGGGGCCTGAGTGCTGAGGAGACCGCGGCCCGCGGCAGGATTCCGGTAGACAGTGATGATTGCGGCCGGGCGATCTCCCACGGCGAAATTGAGTTTTTTCCCGGTAAGGCGATCGGCGACGGTTCTGCCGCGGAGGCAATGCCGGGGCATTATTGTGTGCCGATAACCGCCGGCGGCGCCCTTTTAGGTCTTCTTGTCCTCTATGTTGAGCCGGGCCGGAAGGCAAACGGCGGTGAAAAGGTCCTCGGGGTCGTGTCCCGAACCTTGGCGGGGATTATTGAGCGTATGATGATTGAGGAACACCTTGATCTCCTTATTGAATCCCTTAAATGTTCGGTTCAGGGCGCAAGAGAGGAAAAACTCTTCAGCGACTCGGTGATTGCCGGCCTTGATTCCGGTCTGGCGGTGGTCGATTCCGACGGCCGGGTTACCCTGGTTAATCCTGCCGGCCGGGCTGTTTTCTCGTTTTTTTATAAGGGCGATCCGGTCGGGGCAGGGCTTGGGGATGTCCTCGGGCCGGAATTTTCCTCCCTGGCCGCGATTTCAACCGGGGGGCAGGCCGAGATCAGGGTTCCCAATCTTGCCGGGGAAGAGCGTCTTCTCCGTTTGAGCCGGGCAGACCTTACCGTCCATTCCGGACGTAGCGGCAGTATCCTTCTTTTTGCCGACGTGACCGTTGAGCACAATCTCCGTCGTGACATGGAGAAGATGAATCGTCTGGCCACCGTGGCCGAGATTGCCTCGGCGGTGGCCCACGAGGTCAGGAATCCTCTTGCCGGGATAAAGACCATGGGGCAGGTCATCGAAGAACGCATGGATGGTGACGACCCCAACCGGGAGTACGTTACCCGGATCGTGCGCCAGGTTGACCGCTTGAATCAGCTCCTGACTGAATTTTTTACTTACGCCCGTCCCCCCGAACCGAAGAAACAGGAGGTTGACCTGGGCGCGGTGCTTAACGACACCCTGCAATTGGTGATGGCGCGGATGCGGCGGCGCGGGATTACGGTGGAGATGGATATCTCCGGTGATACCATGGTATGGGCCGATCCGGCCCAGGTGCAGCAGGTACTATTGAATCTTATGCTTAACGGGATGCAGGCCATTGGTGACGACGGCAAGATCATGATTCGTACCGCCCCGGTTGGGGGGGAAGATCTTGCCGGGATAAAAGAATTTCCCGCTGAGTTTGATCGTGAGACCAGTTACATCAAGATGGAGATAGAGGACAACGGCTGCGGTATACCCGCCGAGATCCTCGACAAGGTATTTGAGCCGTTTTTTACCACCCGTCATGATGGCACCGGCCTCGGCCTGGCCATTGTTTACCGGATTTTAAAGGAAAACGGCGCCTTTGTTTACATAGATTCCGAGGTCGGGGCGTCAACTCGGTTTAATGTCTTTTTTGAGGCGGTTCATGGGCGGCAGGGTACTGGTAGTTGAAGATAACGAGGATCTGGCCATGGTCCTTGGCGACATGGTCGGACGGGCCGGGGCTGAGGCCCTGATTGCCAATACCGGCGCCGCGGCTTTGGAGATGATGCGTTCCAATATCGTTGATCTGGCCTTTCTTGATATCATCCTGCCTGATGCCAACGGGATTGAACTTATTCCGCAGTTCAGAAAAATTTGTCCCGACTGCGAGCTGGTTATGCTTACCGGGATGAATGATGCCAAGGTTGCGGTTCAGGCACTAAAGGCCGGGGCGGCTGATTATCTGGTTAAACCCTTTGAAAATATCGAGTTCACCGCGGTGTTGAAGAAAATGCTCGCCGCCGGCCGCGCCTGTCGGCTGCACTCGGTGAATAAGGGTGAGGATCATGTCGACCTGGTCGGGGAAAGCCCGGCGATGATAAAGGTGCGGGAGGAGATTGCCACCGCAGCCGGGGTAAGAGCGGCGGTGATGATCTCCGGCGCCACCGGCACCGGCAAGGAGGTGGTCGCCCGAGCCATACACGCCCACGGTGACGACCCCGGTCCCTTTGTAAAGGTTGATTGCGGCACCCTGGCCGCCGGGGTGATCGAGAGTGAGCTCTTTGGTTATGAAAAGGGGGCCTTTACCGATGCCCGGGCTGATAAAAAGGGCTTGGTGGAGATCGCCGATGGCGGCACTCTGTTTTTAGACGAGATCGGCAACCTTCCCCTGGGATTGCAGCCGGTTCTGCTGCGTCTGCTTGAGGAATCAACCTTCAGGAGGGTCGGCGGGGTCAGGGATATCCGGGTCAGTATCCGTCTCATCGCCGCCACCAACACCGATCTTGTCGCCGAGGTCGAGGCCGGGCGGTTCCGCGTTGACCTGTTTTACCGTCTGAATGTGTTGAGCATCCATCTTCCGCTTTTGTCCGCGAGGGGGGATGACGTCCTCCTTCTTGGCGATTATTTTCGCCGCCGATACAGTCGCGAGATGCGGATTGAGTCAAAGGGATTTTCTCCGGCGGCGGAAGAGCGCCTGCGGCAGCATGTATGGCCGGGGAACATAAGGGAATTGCGTAATTGCGTGGAGCGGGCGGTTATTTACGGCCGTGGTCACTGGCTTGGTCCCGAACACCTTGGGCTGCCCGAGGCCGCTGTCGTCTCTTTCCCCCCGGGCAATGCTGATAAAAGTCTGGCCGAGGTTGAAATGGCCCATATCAGGCAGGTAATGGCCGCGGTCGATTATAACAAGAGTCGCGCCGCCCGAATTTTAGGGATCTCTCGTTCCACCCTGCAGAATAAACTCTCCTGATCGCTGCTGTCCGATTTTAACGCATGTGTCCGGTTTTACTCCACCATGGGGTTCTCTTTTCTTTCATGTCGGTCCTTGTTTAGGGATGCTGTAACACGTTGAATTTCCATTTTTTATTAGTTGTGTCTTCCTGTTTTGCGCTGTTGGCATGGATATTGATATATCAAGTGGATATGGATGTGCCTGTAACTGAATAAAGGCGTTTGAGGAGAACGAAATGGCAGAGGAAAAGAGGATCCTGGTTGTTGATGACGAGGAGGACATGATCTGGACCTTGAAGAATTGCTTGAACCATCAATCCCTGCACGCGGAGATCGTAACCGCGGCCTCGGGCGAGGAGGCGATGGAGGTGATGGAGGCGGAGCCGGTGGATCTTGTCCTGACTGATATCAGGATGAGCGGGATGAGCGGCCTTGACCTGATGCTCGAGGTGCGTAACCGTTGGCCCGGGACCGCAGTAATCGTTATGACCGCCTTTCCCTCGCCGGAGTATAAGCAAGAGGTTTTGGGTCGCGGTGGCCTGCACTACATTGAAAAGCCCTTTGACATCGTCGAACTGCGGCAGGTGGTCTTTGACGCCGTTAACGATGACCGATCATTTACCGGTACCGTGGTGGGGGTCAGTCTGGGCGATATTGTTCAGGTCAACTGTCTGTCGCAATCGACCTCGGCCCTGGAAGTGAAGGCAAAACAGGGTGACGGGGTTATCTTTTTCGTCAAGGGGCGGATTGTTCATGCCGAAAGCGGCAGTCTGAGCGGCGAGGAGGCCTTTTATCGTATTATGGGTCTTGACGGCGGTAATATCGCCAGCAAGAAGGTGGCCCGGGCGCCGGAAACAAGCATAGATAAACCCTGCGAGGCCCTGCTTATTGAAGCGGCCCGGCGTATTGACGAGGGGGGGAGGGATGGGGCGGTGTTTGATCTCGACGCCCTTGACGCGGAAGATCCTTTTCCGGCCCTGATTCATGAAAAGGATCACAGCAGCAATAACGGGGATTTTCGCGCGGACGGCGGCGACCCTCAGCAATCGCAAGCACAGGAGGATGATATGGACGGGAATTTGAATGATCTCTTGGGTGAATTTACTACTATAGCGGGGGTTAATACCGCCTGTCTGGTGGGGAGGGACGGCTTTCTCCTCGACTCCACCGCCACAATGGATGTCGACACCGAGATGATCGGGGCCATCGCCTCAAGCGGTTTCGGGGCCTCGGAATCGATGGGCAACCAGTTGGGCAAGGGTAAAATGGCGATGACCATGATTGAGTATGATCAGGGTCCGGTCATTTTTTCCCCGGTTGGTGATGAGGCTTTTCTGGTTATTGTTGCTGATAAGGACAGCAACCTCGGGATGATCCGGCTTAAGATTAAGAAGCATGCCCAGGCCATTATCGCGGCCGCGGCAATATGAGATAATGGTTGCCATGCCGCCGGATCTGCTGCCTTATTTGCCAGGGTGTGGCTGGCAGATTGCCTCGGAGTCATGCGGATGATTAGGGAGTTTTTTTGTTACTACACTGATTAAGGAGAATGTTTATGCCTGATGAAGGGAAGATTCTGGATATTGCCCGGGTGAGTTTTTTGAATATGATCAAGGAGATGATCACCCTTGGCGGGGTGGCGGCTGCCAAAGGGGGGCTGATCCGCAACGCCCTTGCATGCGCCGATAGGATCCGCGAGGTCGACTACCCCGATTTCGATGCCTTTGTCGCTGCGATAGGCAATGCCACCAATCCGATAACGGTGATTGAAGGCAAGGCCGAGCATACCGGTGACGGGGTTTTCGGCCTTCCGGACTGTCCCTTTGCTCCGGCAATCGCCAATTATACCGAAGTATTCGGCGTCCTTCCCGAGGGTTATGCCGAGTTTACCGCCGAATTCAACAAGCCCGGGCCTGCCACCGCCCGTTACCGTATCGGCGAAGGCGCCGGGGTAAGCCCCTTCTGCGCCGTGCATCAGCCCCTGCGCAGCGCCATCGGCGACAAGATTACCATTGGCGGCAAAAAGGTCAGGGTTACCCAGCTGGGCTGTAAATCAGGGGCGGGCAAGAAGGGCTTTGCCGACCGTCTGATCAAGGAGGCCGGGGTGGCAAAAGAGGTGGTTGACGCGGTTCTTGACAACCATATGTGCTGCTATCACGTTGCGGTGGAATGATATATCAGATTGATATATCTGATGGTCTCGTAACAAGTATAATCAAACGCAAAAAAACAGCCAATTCGTCAGCGGTTGAAAACTAACTTGGATCACGGATATTTCGTTCGCAATCTGTCTTATGAATTCTTGTTTCTGACTCAGGCCAGTTCCTCGGTGAGGCGGGTGGCGGCGAGGACCATTTCACCGGCGGGATCGATTGTCTGTGGACACAGGCCGACGAGGAAGAACCGGGTGGTGTCGATGCTGAAGGTCCGCAGGACCAGACGGTCACCGGAATCGAGGTCGATGGAGATGTTATTGGCCTTGGGCTGGTCCATGTAGACCGCTGCTTTTTCCAGGGTTTTACCCAGTTCCGGGGCCATTGCGGCGATGGTGTCGGCGCTGCCTCCTTTGAGGTTGTGGATTGCCAGGGGCAGACCGGTGCGGTCGGCAATTACCGCGCCGATTAGGTTGGCCTGATCGCACATGCTCGCGAGGATATCCTCGGTACGGCGGTTTCTGAAATTGGTCCGGTCGCTATCGTCATCAGGCCTGCCCTCTTCCGGGTGGCGCTCGGAGATTTCTTCTGCGATCAGGTCGCCGAGATCAAGGGCGGCTCCGTTTTCAAGCTCTCCCTCCCGCTGTTTTATCTCCACCGCCATGTCAAGATAGCGCCGTGCTGTTTCCCGGGCCGATGAAACCATAAGGGCCGGGACCGAACGGATACTCGCCATCTCAAGGTTGGGGTCAAAGGGAATAATGGTTTCAAGAAACAGCCCCCGGGGGAGCTTGGCGCGGAAGTGGTCGAGGATCTTTTTTTCCGAGTGATCGTCGTCGCGGTACATGGTCACCGCGATTCCGGCAAGTTTGAGCCGGGGATTTACCTCGGTCCGGAGCCATTGCGCCAGGCGGATAAAGTCGGGCAGGGTCTTTACCGTTGCCGCCTTGCAGTTGACGGTAAGGAGCATTTCGTCGGCAACCTCTAAAATCGCCTTTATCGTCGTCGATGAACCCACCGGGGCGTCGATTACGAGATAATCAAAACCCGGGGCCAGGGCCTTTATCAGGGGGGGAAGGCCGCCGTCGGCGGCGCGGGATTCAAAATAGATGAGATCGGCGGGGGTCTTGCTGCCGATGACGCAGCCGAAGACTTTATCGTCAAAAAGGGGGGTGATGGTATCCGAAGGCTCACATTCCCGGCGCAGGATCTGGATCATGCCATGTCCGGCGGAAGATTTGAGGCTGCCGTGGGAGCCGGCTCCGCCTTGGGGATCGCAGTCGACGATAAGGATCTTGTGACCGAGGCGGGCAAGGCTCGCGGCGAGATTTATCGCGGTGGTGGTCTTGCCTACGCCTCCTTTCTGGCTGGTTACAGCGATTATTCTGGTCATTTTTCTCCGTTGTCTTTGGCCATCTGGCCGATGGTGTTGGCAAAGACGATCAAAAGACCCCGCAGACGCGGCGGCATCTCGTTGAATTTTATTCCCAGCATGGTCGTGGGTTCACCGTCAAGCTCGATCTTTTTCCGCCAGGCCATGGTCCCGAATATGTTAAGGCCGACCGATTCATCCGGCAGACTTATCCGCAGTTTGGCGATCCGGCCTATGAGATTACCAGCGGGCAGGTCGCGGTATTTGGGGTCGAGGACCAGGCAGACGCCGCCGAGTGACATATCGCTCGAGAACCCTTTGAAGATATAAGGGCTGCGGCCCGCTTCATCAGGGTATATTTCCACTCCAAGGGTGATGGCCAGATCCTGTCGTGAGGTTTTGCGGTTATATATCGCTGGTTTTTTTTCCGGGGCGATATGGGTGTCGGCGATGAGGTTTCTGAGCCCGGTTTCGACGTCCGGGTGTTCGGCGCAGATGCTCATGAGGTCCATGCGGTCGAGAATTATAAGTTCAGTGGGGAAGATGGCCCGGTAGGTGGCGGCGTTCTTTTCTTCCCGGTCAAATGGGTAGATCCGGCCGAAGAAATCATTGGCATCGAAGAGACCGCCTTTGTCTTTTTTTTTGCCGCCGTCGGCGGGGACCATTTCTATCCGACCGCTGACCACGAAGGAAATACGGTTGGCGGGTTCGTCAGGACGGCTGAATACCTCGCCTGCGGCAAGTTTATGCAGATGGGCGACCTTGAAGATGGCATTCATCTCCGGATAGCTCATTTTTGCGCAGCACTCGGCGATCACGGTGGCGTGGGAATCGCGTTTGTGGATCGCCAGAAACAGGGCCCGTATCTCCCTTGACAGGGGCTTGACGATCTCCCACTTGTTCATTGCCGCTGCCAGCCCTTGAAGGGTTTGACCGCTTTCAAGGTACAGGGCAGAGGCCTTGCGGTAGGCTATCCCGGCCTCAAAGAATTTTTTCTTGCGGAAGAGAAAATCGGCGTGGGAACGGTGTGCCTCCGGCCGGTCGGGAAAGGCGCCCAGGAGTTTGTTGAAGTCGTTGGCGTTGTCAATCACCAGTGATCCTTCGGCGATCTGGTCGACTATCCGCGGGTCAATTCTATTTTTAGCCATAATATCTATATATGGGTGCGGGGAATACGTTTGCCGGTTAAGCAGCAATGATCCTGATATTGATTGGAATTATCTTCTAACTCTTTCCTGTTTTGCGTCTCTTTGTCAAATTATTCTTGTTTTTGTGGTCTTTTGGCCTTTAACTATGGATGGTCTCGTAAATATCTCAAACGGAATCGGATCCATGTAATTTCAATAAGTTATAAGAGTAATTGTCGTTGGCCCGCAATTTATTGCGAGGTCAACGGCAATTGAGTGTTGCAAACCCCGTCCCGGCTTTTGCATTTTTTCCTGCGAGTATTTGCCATTACAAATAAAGGTGTCTACAATAATTTTTTATCAGGATGTCGCACGGTCTTTCTGCTCAAGACAATTTCTGTGTAAAACCAAAGAGATAGATTGTCGAGGGGGGATTTATGGGAACCATAGATATTACTCTTGATGCCGGACGGGATCTGACCATCCATCGGGTCGAGGGGCAGATCATGGCCGAGGATGTCAAATGCTGGATTGAGGAATACTACCAGGGTGACGCCATCACTATGAATACCCTGTGGGATTTTTCCCGTGCTGATGTGAGCCGGGTGCAAGGTGATGATATCAGGGATCTGGCCAGGTTGGTACGGCAGTACGCCGAGGTCAGAAGGGGCGGACGCACCGCCCTGGTTCTTGCCGGTGACCTTGAGTTCGGCCTCGGGCGAATGTTTTCCGTTTTCAGCGCCATCGAGGAAGTGCCGCTGGAGTTTGCCTGTTTCCGGGATAATGATTCGGCCGAGGATTGGCTCTGGTTATCGGGCGTTGACGGCCCGGGGCCGCGAGCTATACCGGAGCGGTAATCGTCATTGACGGCCACCCGGTGGGAACCGTGGCCGGTCAGTGACCCCGATGCCGATCTCCTGTCGGCTGATTTCGGCGACCAGGCCATTGCCCGGGTGGCGCCGGTGGATGCTTGGTTCTGGTGGCTTTTTATTCTTCCCTGGATCCGTGATGTTCGGGAACAACGGTGCAGATGCAAGGAAGCAACGATGTTGATAATACTTAGGTATATCAACGAGTTGTCGACACAGTAGCTGCGTCGTTCTCGAACGCCCTCCGGGCGGCGGGGTGAAATTTTCCACCGGAGTAATAGTTGGATAAAAATACGTAAATTCAGGTAGATGCATACATAAGTAACACAAAGTCATCACGGATTCAGGTTTACTTCCACATAAACCATACCCCCGCGATGGCGGCGGCGATGCCGAGGATGAAACCGGTCAGGGACGGGAGAATCCGGGACGGCCTTTTCAACGCCGCCGGCGGGACGAGGCGGAGCAGGTCTTCCTCCCAGGCGGCAAGCTCCGGCACCGCCAGTACGGTGCGTGATCCGGCGGTACGGTTGTCGGGCAGGGTGGTGATGAGCCCGGTAATTTTTCCCATCCGGTCATTAAGCCATTTTTCTATTACCGCCTTTTCTTCACTCCTGATGCGGTCGCATTTTATCTTTGCCACCACCAGGGTCTCCGGGCCGGTGCGGATGGAACCTCCCGGCAGTTCCTGCTCTACCTGTTTTTTTACCGCGATATAGTCCGGCCCATGCGTTGCCAGGGACGCGCGGCTGAATATTTCCGCCGGGCTTGTCTCCACCAGTCGATCGGGGTCGCCGACGAGAAAACGATGTCCGAATACCCCCGCTCTCGGGGTTTCAATCAGTAACAGCGGTCTGTTTATTGCCGCCATGGAGGAAGCTCCGGTTCTGCCGGTAGTCCGGTGGCGCGAAAATTGACCACTGTCCTTGCCTCACCCTTGCCGCTGAGGGTCAGGCTCAGACCGTCAAGTTTCACCGCCTTTCCGGTCCAGACCCCGAAACCGCTTCGGTTTGACGACCAGAACCCGTGGCAGATGGTCTCGACCTCAAGTTTAAGCCGTCCGGAGGGTTTGATGCTCAGAGGGAATGTCCCCACCTGGGCCGAACGCTCGGCCGCCCGGGCCCGGATCTTTTTTCGGTCAAGCACCTCGTCGCCGTCGACCCTGACAATCACCTCGGTATTGCCGCATGACTCGCCCCAGTTTATCGTCGCGATGGAGGTCTTTATGCCCAGCCTGCTGTTTGAACGGTCAAGGTAGACCTTGAATCGTTTTACCTCGCGGGACATCTGTTTAAGCGGCGCGGATTCGAGATAGGCGTCCGTCCTCTCCCCGTCCCGGAATTTAAGGAGCTGGCGGTAGAGGTAGCGATCCTCGGCGCGGTCGATGACCGCGGTCAGGGCGCGGATTTTTTTCAGGGTTGCCGGCGAGATCATCCCCAGGATGTCGCGGTCGTCGGTGATAAGCGACAGTTGCCGGCGGGCCCGGTGCCACTGTCGGGAGTTTATATCTTTTATGGTCCCGGCCTTGATCCACCGTGATATTTTCGTCGCAAAATCATCGTGGAAAGGCTTGATCTTGCCGGGGGGCAGGGAAGAGGCGTTTATAAGTCGTGCTGCATCGCGATATTGTCTTTGTTTGATCAGTTGTTCGTATATCTCTCTGAATACAGTGGTTTTTGCCTCCCCGTCCCTGCGGGCCAGGTTGATTTTTTCTTCCGCCAGCCGTCGCAGGAGCCATTGCTGCTGGTCGATTATATCTTTGTCCACCTGGTTTGGTATCGGCAGGTTATCCACGGTGTATTCCAGGGCTTTGATGGCGTCGCGGTTCAGGTTGTCGCCGTTTGTCATTGCCTCAAGAGCGGTACCGGCCCGGGCCAGGGCGGCGCGGTTTTTCTCGAGGCCGCGTTCAATCTCTATGCCGGTAATTATGGCGAACGCCTCTTCCACATGATGACCGTTTTCACCGAAGCGTGAAAGATAGCGCCCGGCAAGGCGGGCCTTGAGGGTATTGCCTTTCGCGGTGTTTACCGGATTCCAGAACATGGCCTCGCGGCGGTCGCGGAGGTGTCTCAGTCTCGTCAGGGCCTCGCCCCGGTCGATTATCGCGAAGCGGGCGAACAGGTGGCGCCAGCCCGGGGAGCGGTAATAGGCCTCCAGCCACCCTTCCGCCCGGGAAAGGTCTTTCGCGGTTGAGGCGGGATTGGAGTCGTAACTGACCACGGCCCGAAATTGGAGACCATCGAACATCGCCTCGGTGGAATACGCCGTTAACATAATAATAACGACAAGGACAAGGGTCTGGCCCAGACTGTAAAGCGACAGGCGCCGCAGGGGTTTTTTGAGTTCCCCGGCCCGGGTGGAGGGCAGGCGGGCGGCCAGCACCCTCCCCCTTTTCAACAGGCGCCATGGCGGCAGCATGGTCCGGCATTTCCACAGGCAGAGGCTTGATCGTTTTTCCGCCATGCGGGTAAACAGGGCGACTTCGTTTTCTTCCCTGCGGATGGCGCTCCAGATAAACGGGGTCTCGAGGTTGAAGGCGGGCAGGGGATTGATCCGGGCCGGTTTTTCAAGACAGCTTTTTTCATCACAGACAATCCGGGCGGCACCGAAGGCGCTGATCGGGAAGGCCTTGAAGTTGCCTGGTGAAACGGAATTGTTCAGAACCTGCGCCAGGCCCTGGTGGGGCGGCGGTGGATTGCGGGAGAGGAACTCGGTTAATAGTTGTTCCTCCCGACCCGGGTGTTCGTGGTCGATTTCGGAAAAACGGTCCCATTTATTGAAGAGCAGGGCTACCGGGGTATCGGTGTCGGCGGAACACAGACCGCTGGAGCGCATGGTGACAAAGGCCTGTTCCAGGCGGTGGAGTTCCACCGCGAGTTCATTATGGTCCGGCGTTCCCTCACGCGCTATCTCCGCCAGGACCATGATTCCGTCCATCTCCCGCATGTGGGCCTGCAGTTTTTGCGCCATTTCGTCGCCGCTTATTTCGGCGTCAATGAGTTCGCCGGAATAATCGGTCAATTCCACCTGAAAGCTTCGGCCCTCGGGTTCAGTGAAATGAAACAGGTATTTAAGCGGCGCGGCCCGGTTGGGGTTGGGCGGCGGCAAGTCGCCATGGCTGAGGCGGTTGATGGCCTGGTCAAGCCAGATCCGGCCGAGGTAATAGGCGGCGCCGGGTTTTTCGGTGTTCCAGGTCGCCGGGTCACCGGCCGGCCGTTTTATTCCGGGAGGATTGATTACCGGGGTGCAGGTGAAACCTCGGACATTGGCCCGACGCTGCATGGCCAGGGCCGCGAGGATACAGGTTTTGCCCGAGGCGGCCCGGCCGTAGAGGGCAAATCGGTAACGGGGTTCTTTCGGCTTGAGTAATGACATGTCCACCATGTGCCGGAGTTTGCGGGGGAGGGTTTGATCCCGGCCCGGGATTTAATATGAAAAACTAACATTTCCCCACGGTTTACGCCATCATTCTGGCCGATAACAAAGTAGATTCGGTGCGTTGTGAAGGCTTACGGCTTTGTCAGGGAATGCCACCGGCCATCAGCAGCCACCACCCGGCCCGGTTGCGACCACAGGCCATGGTGTCGTTGTGGTCAAAACAGGCCCGGGCAGTGGTAGCAAAGAAATTTATGAGCGTCGGGTTGAGTTCGGCCTCCGGAACAACCTGCATAGGTTTTGTTCCCCGGCCCAGGAAACGGAGGCGATAGCGTTCAATAATCCTGAGTCCTTCGGAATCAGCGCCGCTTGAGGCCAGAAAGAAACGGATCGCGCCGCTACGGTCGATTATATTTTCGGGCCTTATGGCCTTTTGTTTCTTCATTATCCGCACCAGGGTGGCGGTTACCCCAAAGGAGTATAGCTGGCGGTCGGAGAGGGCGCTGGAAAGCTCCTGTCCCAGTTCCCGCGCGGCAAGTCTTCTTCCCCGGTCATGAAACCGCATTACCTGGTTTGCCGGTGTCGATTTTTTCCCGGTCAGGCTTCTGGCCAGGTTGATTCCGGCAGTGCCGATCTTTACCACCGGCATCAGAAACGAGGCGGGGTCGGCAATGCTTGTAATCCATTCCATGACCTTGGGGCTGCGGCCGTGGGCAAGTTTTCGCGGTACCTCCCAGAGGGTGAAATACAGCGGGGTCCAGACCTTGATTATTGACGGCGGCGGGCCGATTTCCTCGCCAAGGCCGGAATCGGTCATCCGGGAGAAATTTTTTAACCGCCGGGGATAATCGGCACCGGCCTTGAGTAATTCCCTGCTGATCGCGCTCAACAGTTCCGGCGGCAGGTTCCTTTTTACCAGGCGGGAGAATTCCGGCTCCCGGCGAAATTTCATCAGGGCCATGACCGTTGTTTCATCGCCGGTGAGCAGGGTCCGGATGATATCGGCCCGCATTGAATCCGGGTAGGGATTATGGCCGATGGCGGGGAAGCCATAGAGGAGGTCGACGGGAACCAGCGGTCCCTTGCTGCGGATCAGCTGTTCTCCCTCCGGCAGCATCAGGAGATCCCATATCCTCGGGGTATCGAGGAATATCTCGAACATTTTCCCGTGCGCCGTTGCCAGCCGGGTCATGATCGGCCAGAGTTCGCGGCGGAAGCGGGTCAGAAATGCTTTACTGTCCCTCATCCTTGTCCGGATATCTTTCCCGTGCAGCAGCTGCAGGTTTATCAGTGACGCCAGCTGTTCCGCCGGGCGTTTGATCCCCCGGCCCAGAACCTCGGTCTGCCAGCGGCTGTACTCCAGCCCCGTGTCGCTGTCGTGTTTGTAGGCGAAGATGACTTCCACACCGTTTAAGCCGCGGGCGTAAAGTTTGTTGATCAGGGTCGGGTTTCGTTCGAGGATACGGCTGAATTCCCTGATTCCGGCCGGGGAGGCATGGCTCAGGAGGATATCGGTAAGCGGGCGATAGTTCTCTTGATTGGCGGCGAGAAGGAACGCCGGGCTCCGGGGGGAATCGCTCAGGGTAAGCATGGCCCAGGTCTCGGGGGAGTTGAGTATCGGGATCGTCCCGCGGTTGTCGAATACATCCTTTAAAAGGATTTGTTGTCTCTGCATTGCCGCCGGGTCAACCGAGGCCATGGTTTGGAACCAGGGAGCGAAAAATGATGATATCGCCGGTGATATGGCACGGGAGTTTTTCGGGGTTTCTGTTCCCGGATTTTTTTGCCGGCGGGATAGGGCAAATACCGGTTTTGGGGGAGGCGTGAATCGGGATATGGAATTCAGTTCCGGTCGCCCGGGCACGGAAATGATCCCCGGCGACGAATATATGCCCCGGTACATAAGAGTCGCGCCCAGGGTCAGGATGAGGCCGGCTAAAAAAGAGCGGCTGAAGTCTCTCATTGCGGCCCGGGAGGTTTAATGGGACAATGAGGAGGCAATTCCGCAAAGCGCAATTGCAGACAAAGGTCAAAGAGTAACAAGGTAGAAGTATTGGATAATTATTATTTTCTGTTTAAGGTAATAATCGCTTGACATCATCTGAGTCGCCTCTTTACAGCATTAACTCAGGATTTTAAACAGGGAGGATCAAACATGTCAAGGATGTGTTGCCTGGATTGGCGGCGGTTCCCGTTAGCGTTTGTGGTTGTTTTTTTCTTTATCGCCGTCACTGCCTGTGTGTTGATGAAGCCTGCGCCGGCACCGCCGAAGATTCATTGGCAGACCCTGGTCAGGGGTAGAACTCTGGCGGCTGAACGTCATCTTCCCGGCCTGGTGGATTTTTTTTACGGCCCCGGTTGTCAGCGTTGTGACCGTTTTATCAACGAGATATATACCGACCATGCGGTCATAGCCCGGGTGAATGCCCGTTTTATTCCCGTGCGTATAAGTCTTGCCGCGCCCCTGTCGCCAGAGGAACAGATGTTGGCGGATGAGATGGCAAACATGGGTGAGTGCATGTTGATGTTCCTCGATCCCGGGGGGGAGGTTATCAGACGCCGGCAAGGTCCTTCAATCTGCAGTACAGAGCCCATGGGGGTGGCAGAGTTCATCGCCATGCTTGATGACGTGGAAAGGATCCTGACAGAGAGGTGAATTATCCGCCTTCCGTATTTTCTGAGTGTCAGCCATGATTTATGAAGTCGTAACAATTCCCCGCTCCGGCTGAAAACGACGATTTTCGGGCCCCGGTCGGCGGGCTGCTAAAATCCCGAACTCGGGATATGCCCTCAAACATGCGGGATTTTTTAATGCATCCCCCCGCCCGGGGCTTTTTCCGAAAATCGCCGAAGACTCCTCCGCGGGGAATTGTTACGAGACCGTCATAATTGGCCGTAATTGATTTTTTATGAATTTAACATTCTGATATCGTTGGGTTATCTGTCTTTGAAGTCCGCGTCTGGAGATGCTTTTTTGAGAAAAAACTTGTCAAAACGGTACTCTGACTGCTAATGGAATTTTAGTCGGTACTGTCGGGCGCATCGATCTTTTATGATCAAAAGAGGAGAGGTGTTTATGTCTGAACGCAGTAGTGGAATTGTTAAATGGTTTAACCGGGTGAAGGGATACGGTTTTATCACCCGTGGGGAAGGGGACGATATCTTTGTCCACTACAGCGCGATCCGTGGCGCTGGTTACCGTAACCTTGAAGAGGGTCAGGAGGTTGAGTTCAAGCTCATTGAAGGCCAGAAAGGACTGCAGGCGGAGGATGTTGCCGGAGTTGACTGATTAACGGATGCGTTTTGTTTCGGGGGTGTCGTCGAACCCATCGTTTTAGGGGTTGTTTCCCAATCGTTCGACAGTGGCGGCACTCCTTTGGCCGACCCAAAAAAGCGGGGCATCTGCCCCGCTTTTTTGGGTGAAAGGCATTGCCAGCCGGAGTTGAAAAGCCGTCCTGGCTTTTACGGATCCCGGTTGGCCAAAACAGGTTCCGGCCAACCCTTCGATTTTATTGTTTTTTTTAACCCAATAAAATCGAGGGCGTGTCCATGCGCCGCGACCAGCCCATTTTTCAACGGACTGCTAAGCGCTCCATGAATACCACCCCTGCGCACGCTTTATTATCTCTTTTTAGATATATCTGATGGCGTCGTAAGTTATGAACCCATAACAGCAGATTTTGACCCCGGGAGAGTTATGGAAATAGAATTTTTAGGCACCGGCGAGGCCTGTGACCCGGAGGAACCCAATACCTCTTTTGTCCTTCACCGCGGTTCAGGCCATATCCTTTTTGACTGCGGTCTGACCGTCCCGCATCGTTATTCTGCCAAGGGGTATGACCCTGAGACCCTGGACGGGATATGGATATCCCATCTTCACGCTGATCATTATTTCGGCCTGCCGCTTCTGCTGTTGAAGCTGATTGAGACCGGACGCAGACGGAGGCTTGTTATAACCGGGCCGTCGGGACTGCGGCAGGCAGTCGATGACCTGGTTGACCTGGCCTATGGGTCGCTTGCGGCCGGGGCCGGGTTTGCCTGGGATTGCATGGAGATTATTCCCGGACGGCCTTTTATTATTGGGGATATGCGGTGTGTGGCGGCGGAAAATTCTCATTCCCTTTTGAGTCTTTCCATTCGGGGGGACGGCGAAGGCGGATCGTTTTTCTATAGCGGCGATGGGGTTCCGGGCCGGAAGGCGGAAGAAATTGCCGTCAGGGTGGATTTTGCTATCCTTGAGTGCTATCGCGGCGAGGGTCTGGAGCCTGGACACAATAATTTCGCCGGGATCCGCGCCTTTGCTGAAAAAACCAACGTAAGCGATCTGGCCCTGGTCCACGTCCGCAGTGATGAGCGGGAAAGGATTGCCGCTGTCGTGAATGGCAAGGAGGCGCAGTCATGGCGGATATGTCTCCCCCGGGCCGGTGATCGCCGGCCCTTGAGTCGGGCTGTTCGAAGTTGAGACCAGGGCCCTGATTTATTTGCGGTTGCCCATGAGACTCAGAAGACTGAGGAAAAGGTTGATAAAATCAAGATACAGGGCCAAAGCGCCCATGATCGCGCCTTTCCTTATCGCCCCGGCGGAGTCGTTCATGATGCCGGTACGGCCCATTGCCTGAATCTTCTGGACATCGTAGGCGGTAAGGCCGGTAAAGACGACAACGCCGATGGCGGAGATGACAAAATTCATCATTCCGCTGCGGAGAAAGATATTTATGAATCCGGCGATAACGATGCCGATGAGCCCCATGAACATGAAGGATCCCAGACTGGCGAGGTCTTTTTTGGTAACGGTTCCGTAAACCGCCATCGTCCCGAACATCAATCCGGCCACGAGGAAGGCCGAGGTGACCGAGGCCGCGGTATAGGCCAGCAGTACCGCCGACAGGGTGGCGCCGTTTAAGGCGGAATAGGCGAGAAACATGAGGGTCGCCGTCTTGGCGGTCATTTTGTTTATTCTCGCGGAAAGGAAGATCACCATCCCCAGTTCGGCGATGATCAGGCCGTAGAATATGATCTGGGAACCGAAGATAAACTGCATCATGGTGCGGGAGTTTGTGACCAGAAAGGCGGTAAGGGTCGTCACCCCGAGGCCGACGGCCATCCAATTGAATACCTTGGCCAGGAATATAGTTCCGGCCTCGTTTGCGGTGGAGGTGATCCCGGTGGTCTTTAATGATTGGTTGGGGTACATTTTTTCTCCTCGAAGCACTGGTTATTGGTTTTTTGTCCCGGATGTAGTCAAGGTGTCCTGAAAACAGGACACCTTCAAATTAATCATCCTTGCTCCATCGTCAAGGGAAGATGGAGCAAGGACGCAATGGACGCTGTCTCAGGGGGTGGTCCCGCGGTCGGCAGCGTAACGTCCCTTGAGGGTCATCAGCCTGGCAAGGTAGCGTTCGCGGTATTTGAGCGGCGGGGCGGCCTTGAGTTCCCGGATGAGTGAGTCAACCGCGGGGCGCAGGTCGATCCCGTGGCGGTTGATGATATTGCTGTTGGCCCGGTCGATGATCATTATGCAGTAATATCGAACCAGGATTCTGACCCTGGTGTCGCGGCGGAAGATATATGCCCGGCCGCCAAGGGTGTTCAGGAAAAAACCGGCGTATTCGTACAGTTGTTCAAGGGGTAATCTGAAGAGTTTGCTTTTTTTGCCGCAATCGTCATCTTTCTTTGACCAATGGTAAAAGGTGTCAAGGATATCTTCAAGGTGATCATTCTCTCCGGTGATAAGGTCGCGTAGGAGAGCCAGGTCGTTTTTGCCGAGGATACGGTAGAAGTGGGCGGTGTTGGTCAGGATGCTGTAGAGGCTGTCGGTTTCCCTGACCACGATCGGAGGGTGCGCAAGGAGTTTCCTCCGTATGCTCTCAAGTTTTGGCAACAGTCCGTTCGGCAGATGGTATTTTGCTATGTACGGGCGGTCTTCAAGGTCGGATATGGTGTTGATTATTTTTTTTTCAAGCAGGGCGCAGTTTGATTTTTGCCCTGATCTGTCAGCAGTACGGGCTTCGGGCTGCGGGGCTGTCCCGTTCTCTGTTGGGGCGGTGTTTTTGGCACCCTCCGGGGGGGATTCAGCCAGGGTCTCGATATCCTTCTCGAGCCTGGCTATTTTTTCTTCGTATTGCGCCCTTTCCCCGGCAAAGATTTTTTCCGCGGCATTATGGACTATTCTGTTCCAATTGAAAAATATCAGAGCCATGGCGATAACAGCCGCGGCGACGATAATGGTGCTGATTATTAACGGGTTAAGGCGGGATATGCGTCGGTCTGGTTTTACGCTGGGGGCCATGGGATATTTTTATGATCGCTTGATCAGTATTTAATGATGAATTCTTAACAATCGATGGCGGATGTCTTTGCTCATGAGTTTATCGACCGACGGCGATAAGGTCAACCTGAACCGGGAAGTCTGGGACAAAAAACTTGAACAGTGGCGGTAATAGGGTAAATTTCGCTTACATTGCGTCTGTTGCATGAATTACATCCATCCGTGATGGACTCGTAGCAATATGCCCGAGCAGGCCTTCGGCGATTTCCGGAAAAAGCGGCGGACGGCGGGGCGGGTTAACAGTCCGTTGAAAAACGGGCCGGTCGCGGCGCGTGGACGCGCCGCTGATTACACCGGGTTGAAAAACCCGGTGTAATCGAGAGGTTGGCCGGAACTTGTTTTGGCCAACCGGGAGTTGAAAAAGCCAGGACGGCTTTTTCAACAGTCTGTTAAGAAATCCCGCGTGTTTGAGGGTGTAGCCCGAATTCGGGATTTCAACAACCCGGTCCTGGGAATCGTCGTTTCAGCCGTAGAGGGGATCTGATACGACTTCATCAATCTGTGAGGGTTCGCGGGGGCGGGTCAAACGCCCCCGCGGGGCAGGGTGATTCGGTCGCAGGCGGCTGCGGCTGCGGTTGATAAAGGGGAGCCACGAGTGATTCGCCGGTTCTTTCTCAAAGCCGTCACGGAATTAAGGATGTTGTCAATTTCAGGAGGATAGTCAAAGTTTATGAAAGAAAATACGCAGGTTCTTGTTCTCTATTATTCCAAAAGTGGTAACACCAGAAAATTGGCGGAGGCTGTCGCCGAGGGAGTCGTTTCCGGAGGCGCGGAGGTGGTTGTAAGAAGTACCTCCGAGGTCTCCCGGGATGACTTCCTTTCCTCTGACGGGTTAATCGCCGGGTCGCCGGTGTATTTTGGGGTGATGGCCGCGGATCTCAAAAAGGTGTTTGATGATTTTGTCGCCACCCGGCGGCAGATGGAAAACAAGGTCGGGGCCGCCTTTGCCACCGGGGGACATCCCAGCGGCGGCAAGGAGACCACCATGCTCTCCATCCTTCAGTGTATGCTGATATATGGGATGATTATTGTCGGCGATCCCATGGACGCGTCAGGACATTATGGCGTTGCCTGTGAAAAGCTTCCTGACTCCGGCGCGACTGCCGACGGCAGAAAGCTTGGTCATCGGGTCGCTGAGTTATGCCGGAGGCTTTCTTGACCATCCGGGAAACATTAGAAGGCGGTGAGAGGTGGTTTGAACGCTGGCTTCCGTTCGTGGCCCGGGGGACGGAGGCCCGGGTAAGGTGGCTGGTCGGGGCCATGGCCCGTTTTCTCCAGGATCGGGAGGATGGACGTGGAGTGGGGCGCGGTCCGGAGGAGATGGGGGCCTATATTCGTATCCTTCTCGGCAATGAAAGTCTCTCCCTGGCTGATTACCATCACCGCGGGCCGGGTGTTTCCGGGGATATTGAACGAATTGTGCCGTTTTTCAAAAATATTCCCGTGGAGGTGATCGATGCCATGGTCGTCTGCGTTGATATTTATGATATCCCCGACCTCTTTTGTTTGATTGATTCCCCTACCCGGGGGCAGGTGGAGATTGCCCTGCGTAAGGTGGCGCCTGCGTATGAAAGATCGCCGATCCGTATGGTGGATCGGGTCTTTCACGCCGTGTATCGGCAGTCGCCGGCATTGCTTGAAGAGGTGGCGGCGGACATATCGGCCGCCTCTGATGCCCCGGATGGGTTTGTCGCGGCCCATGAGCGGTTTATGGATATTATCAGGGACGAGCAGATTCTGGGTGAACTTTTCCCCCAGGCGGGGCAGGATCTGTAGGGTATCCTGAAAAGGGATCATTTTTCAGGATACCCTGCTGATTTATCAGGCTGAAGGTGAAGATCTCAAAAAAGGCCTGTCCGTGATCACGGACAGGCCTTTTTTGAGATTGCGGATTGACCGTTATCTGCGTCCGGCCATGGCCCTCTTGGAAGCTTTGAGGGGGTTGACCTTAGCCTGGCCGGCGGCCAGTTCTATTTTCTGATGGGTGGCGAAATTGCACAGGCCCAGGCGCCATTTGGCCTCAGGTCTGGCATAGGCGTAACAATAATTATCCCCTTCTGCCTCGACTATTCTTTCGCATCCTTCACATTTTTCCACCACCGGGGTGAATACACCCGCGCCGACCAGGGCCGGATCAACCGAGGCGGTGGTCTTTTCTTTCACTGCGGCCATTTTGATAATCCTCCATAAGATATACGTGCGAGTGGATACCCGCCGAATGTATAAAACAAAAGAAAACTTTTTAACCTGAAAAATGGACGGTTGTCAACCGCGACGTTAAGGCGAAATTTTTCGCTTACATGGTGGAAAAGGTAAAAAGTGTGTAATTCCATATGGTTATTCGTAGAATACCGGAAAGTTTTTCTCTCAACCGGCCGGGCCATTGAGGCGGTGAAGATTGTGGTAAAGATCTGTTGGAATCAAGATTGACGGTCTCGTAACAAGTCTCCGCTCCGGCTGAAAACGACGATTTCCGGGGTAAAGTCGATAAATGCAAGAAGTGGGGGGGCGGGTGGGTCGCCATCATAGACAGCATAAGCTGTATCGTCCGGCTCACCCGGGGCGCCATAATTCCGGCAAGTTTGTTTTAGCGGTTGTCTTTGCGGTGCTATTACATTATCATTGGCCTGTAATATCGATGGTGTATGGTTGATTTTGCCTGGGGCATGATCCCGGCGGATAAATTCAACAGGTGAATAAAATGCCCATATTCTTATGGAAAGGCGTAAACTCTTATGGTGATAAACGCAGCGGTCAGCATGAGGCCCCGGACGAGGCATCGGTACATTCCTATCTGAAGAAACTTCGGATAACTCCATCCAAAATCAAGCAAAAACCCAAGGATATTTTTGAGGGGATCGCCCTTTTCCAGCCAAAGGTGACCGGTCGCGATGTGGTTATCTTTACCCGGCAGATGTCAACTATGATCGATGCCGGTCTTCCTCTGGTCCAGAGTCTTGATATCCTTGCCAATCAGCAGGAAAATCCGGCCTTTAAAAAGGTCCTCCGGGAGATCAAGACAGACGTTGAAACCGGTACCACCTTCGCAGACGCGATGAAAAAGCATCCCAAGATGTTTGATAATCTGTTCTGCAATATGATCGAGGCCGGTGAGATCGGCGGTATCCTTGATACCATCCTCGCTCGGCTGGCGGTGTTTATGGAAAAGGCGATGACCCTGAAGAAAAAGGTTAAGGGCGCCCTGACCTATCCCGTTATCTGTCTCGGTATCGCGATCATCATCCTTGCGGTTATCCTGATCTGGGTGGTGCCGGTATTTGAAAAGATGTTCGCTGACTTTGGGGCAGCCCTGCCGGTGCCGACCCAGCTAGTGGTTAATTTGAGTAATTTCGTCAAATCGAACATCATGTATATGATTTTTATCGTTGTCGCTATAGTCTTTGTGTTCAAGAAGATCTACGCCACCGACAAGGGCAAAACCAAGGTAGATGCCATGCTTTTAAAGGCGCCGGTATTTGGTGACCTGATCCTGAAGGTTGCGGTGTCCAAGTTTACCCGGACATTGGGAACCATGCTCCAGAGCGGGGTTCCGATTCTCGAGGCCCTTAACGTTGTCGCCCGCACCGCCGGCAACAAGGTTATCGAGATTGCCGTTTTTCGGGTTGCCGACAGTATCAGTGAGGGCCGCGCCATTGCCGAACCACTGGAGGAGACCGGGGTTTTTCCGACCATGGTGGTCCAGATGATTAACGTTGGTGAATCAACCGGCGCCCTTGATGCCATGCTCTCCAAAATCGCTGATTTCTATGACGAGGAGGTCGATCAGAGTGTTGAGAACCTGACCGCGATGATCGAGCCGTTCATGATGGTTTTTCTCGGTGGGATGATCGGTGGCCTCGTGGTCGCCATGTACCTTCCGATCTTCAAGCTGGGCAGTGTGGTTCACTGATACCGGTGCCGGAGGGGCGGATGTGAGCGCGATCACCGGGGTGCATGGCCGTGAGGTCTTTGATTCCCGTGGAAATCCCACGGTTGAGGTTGAGGTTGAACTGGCATCCGGGATAACGGGGCGGGCGATTGTGCCTTCCGGCGCCTCAACCGGCAGGCGCGAGGCCCTCGAGATGCGTGACCTTCGTCGTCGTCGTTTTGGCGGTCGCGGGGTGCTGCAGGCGGTGGCCCATGTCAACAACGAACTCGCGGTGGCGGTAATTGGTATCGATGTCATTCGGCAGATCGAAGTCGATCGGCTTATGATCGCACTTGACGGAACCGCGGGCAAAAAAAGGTTAGGCGCTAATGCCGTTCTCGGGGTGTCGCTGGCGGTGGCAAAGGCCGCGGCCCGGGAGATCGGCCTTCCTCTTTACTCTTATATCGGCGGGGCCGGAGCCCATAAACTGCCGCTGCCGCAGATGAATGTCTTAAACGGCGGCGTCCACGCCGATAATAATGTTGATATTCAGGAGTTCATGATTGTTCCCGTCGGGGCGAAGAGCTTCGCCCGGGCGATGCGGATGGGAGTCGAGACCTATCATGCCTTAAAGGCGGTGTTGAAAGAGAGGGGGTACCGTACAAGTGTCGGTGACGAGGGTGGTTTCGCCCCTGATCTTGAGTCTAACGAAGAGGCGATGGAGATCCTTATGGCCGCCATTGTCGCCGCCGGTTATGAGCCCGGGGCTGATATCGCCATCGCCATTGACGCCGCCGCAAGCGAATTTTACGATTCCCGCCGCCGGGTATACATGTTGACGGCGGAGTCGGAGCCGGAAAAGGATGTTGACGCGCTTATCGCTTTTTATGATGACTGGCTGACAAGGTATCCCCTGGTTTCAATAGAAGATCCTCTGGCCGAGGGAGACTGGCGGGGATGGGGGAAGCTGTGTCGGGCGCTTGGTGGAAAGGTGCAGTTGGTGGGTGATGATATCTTTGTTACCAATACCGGGCTTCTGGCCCGGGGGATAAAGGAGAAAAGTGCCAATTCCATTTTGATCAAACCCAATCAGATCGGGACCCTGACCGAGACCATGGATGCCGTTGCCATGGCGCATCAGGCCGGTTTTACCGCTGTTATATCCCATCGTTCCGGAGAGACCGAAGACACTACCATCGCTGATTTAAGCGTTGCCCTTGACAGTGGCCAGATCAAGGCCGGGGCCCCGTGCCGTACCGACCGGGTCGCCAAGTATAACCAGTTGCTGCGGATCGAGGAGGATCTGGGTGGCGCCGCTGTTTTTGCCGGGCGGCGGGCTGTTATCGGGCTGGAGAAGGATAATTGACCGGAATTATCATGATGTCATCATGCTTGACAAAATTCAATGATTCAGGTTTGTTATCTTAACTGTTTGGTGTTTTTTAAAAAGGGGTATCCTGGAAAAAGGTCATAATCCAAGCGAGGGGAATTTTTGATGACTCTTACCAAGGCAGATCTGGTTCAGAATGTCTATGAAAATCATGATCAACTCACCAAGGATCAGGCGTCGCAAGCGGTTGAGGCATTCCTGCGGATCAGCAAAGAATGCCTCTTCGCTGGTGACGATCTGTTGATCAGTGGTTTCGGCAAGTTCAACGTCAAGGACAAGAAGGCGAGAAGGGGGCGTAACCCCCAGACCGGTGATGAGTTGATCCTCGGGGCCCGGAGGGTGGTGACCTTTAAGCCTTCAGGGCTCCTGCGGGATATGATTAATAACGGTCGTTAGACCGATAGTGTTCAGCAAGCTCTATTCCCGTGCTGTCTTGTCACGGTATGCAGGGGGGATCATGATGGACATGATCTGAATCCACAATGACACGGTAGGATTCAACTTCAAAGTGCGCCACTTGCGTTAAGAGTGTGTATTGCGGATTTAGAGTATGTGCACATGGGGTTCATGGAGCGCTTACGTTAACCGAATTTTTTTGACAGGAAAGATAAGACGGGGCCGATTTTCTCCTCATCAGGAGGTGAACCGCCCCGTATTTTTATTGCCCCAAAGAGCGGTTTTTCACTGGATTGCGACCTTGGAAGAGTTTACAGACAAGACATACACGATAAAAGAATTAGCGCAATTGGTGGGGGCGGATCTGTACGGCGATCCTGACCTTGAAATCAGCGCCATGGCCCCGTTTGAGGCCGCGGGGGCGGGTGAGATCGCTTTTCTTGTTCGTCCCGGTGAGGCCATGGCGGTCAACGCCGCCGCCCTTATTGTTCCGGTTTATTGTAAGGACCTGCCGGTGCCGCAGCTGGTGGTGGAAAATGTCACCTATGCCGCCGCGGTCATCCACAATCATCTTCTCCGTCGTCGCTTCCTTGCCCGTGGCCTTCATCCGAGCGTGGTTTGTGGCGATGATTGTCATATTAACCCCGAAGTTTCCATTGCCGCCGGGGTGGTTGTCGGGGCACGGGTGAAGATCGCCCCCCGGGTAAGCATAGGCGCCAATTGTGTTATCGGTGATGACTGCGAGATCGACGTTGATACGGTTATCTATCCCAATGTCACTGTTTACGACCGGGTGACGATCGGGGCGCGGGTGATCCTCCACGCCGGGGTGGTCCTTGGCGCTGACGGCTTCGGTTTTGTCACCGATGCCGTCGGCAACCATGTCAAGCGTCCCCACGTGGGCCGGGTGATTATCGGTGACGAGGTTGAACTTGGTGCCAACTCCGCGGTTGATCGGGCCAATCTCGGGGTTACCCGGGTCAGGAACGGGGTTAAAACCGATAATTTTGTTCATGTCGGCCATAACGCCGATATCGGTGAGAACTGTCTCCTGGTTGCCCAGGTAGCCATTGGCGGTAGTTCGTCTCTGGGGCGTAATTGTGTTTTTGCCGGTCAGGTAGGGGTAAAGGATCATGTAAAGGTTGGTGACCGGGTAATGGCCGGCGGCAAGACCGGGATTCATCGTGACCAGGCCGATGGCGCGATGGTTAGTGGTATGCCCGCAATCCCGCACCGCCAATGGATCAAAGCCAAAAAGGTGTTCGCTACCCTGCCGGAGATGGCCCGGAAAATACGCGAACTTGAAAAACGGATAAAGGAATTTGATAAAAACTGAATCCGTGATGCTCTGTTGCCTGACGCCCGCAGGGCGGCGGGTGGAACCAGGCAGGGCGCAAGCACGAGTCAGGTCTTTGCGGACAAAGGCGGCACGAAGCCGTCACGGATTCAGGAGAAAATAAAGGAACCCTCAAGCCGCGATGGAGAAAAGTGATGGACGAAGAAAAACAGGTATATTATGAGATCGGGGAAATCCTTGCCCTTCTGCCGCACCGTTATCCTTTTGTCCTCGTTGACCGGGTGACTGAGATGGTCAGCGAGGAGAGCATTATCGCCTTCAAAAATGTCACTATAAATGAGCCTTTTTTTCAGGGCCATTTCCCCACCGAACCGATAATGCCCGGGGTGTTGATCATCGAAGGGCTGGCCCAGGCCGCCGCTATCCTTGCCTATGGCAGCGATAAGGACAAGTTCGCCGGTAAACTTGTTTATTTTGCCGGGGTCGACAAGGTCCGTTTTCGGCGCAAGGTTGTACCCGGTGACCGTCTGGTTTACAAGGTGGAAGTGGTCAAGATAAAGCGCATGATATATAAATTCTCCGGCCGGGCCTATGTTGACGGGCAGCTTGCCTGCGAGGCTGAACTCATGGCGACTTTTGCCTGAGGTGTCGGGAGCAATAACAGGACATGGACATGAATATCCACAGTACCGCCGTCATAGACTCCGGGGTCGAGCTTGACCCGTCGGTGAAGGTCGGCCCTTTCACGGTCATCGGCCCCGGGGTAAAGATCGCCGCCGGCACCGAGGTCGGGCCGCATTGTTTTATTGAGGGCAATACCCGCATCGGCAGGAACAATCGCATCGGCGGTTTTGTTTCCATCGGCACTCCGCCCCAGGATCTTGGTTACAAGGGCGAGGACACCCGGCTTGAGATCGGCGACGATAACGTCATCCGTGAATACGTCTCCATTCACCGGGCCACGACCAAGGAGAGCCGCCTTACCCGTATCGGTAATCACAACATGCTCATGGCCTATGTCCACATCGCCCATGACTGCAGTCTTGCCGACCATATCATCATGGCCAACGGCGCCGCCCTTGCCGGTCATGTCGAGATCGGAGAGAGGGTGACCATGGGGGGTATGGTGGCGGTGCATCAGTTCACCCGTATCGGTTCACATGCCTATATCGGCGGCATGAGTGGGATAAGTAAGGATGTGCCTCCCTTTGTCATTCTTTCCGGAGTAAGAAATCGGATGCGGATAACCGGGATCAACCGTATCGGTCTCAAACGCTGCGGTTTTGACAAGGAGACCATCCGAGACCTCAGCGACGCCTTTGTCCTGATTTTCAAGACCCCGGATCTCCTCCTTAAAGATGCCCTGGAAAAGACCGTGGCCGAGTTCGCCCATCGTCCCGAGGTCATGTATATGGTCGAATTTTTTCGGGCCCAGAGTCGCAGCGGCGTGATTCGCAGCGGTATCGACGATTAGAAATATTATGGAAGCCATTGGGATAGTCGCGGGCGGGGGGCAGTTCCCCCTGCTGTTCGCCGCAGCGGCAAGACGCGCTGGTCGCCGGGTGGTGATTGCCGCTCATAAGGGGGAATCTGATCCCGCCATTGAGGCGGTTGCCGATGTCATGTTATGGGTCAAATTAGGGCAATTGGGGAAGATCATCCGCTTTTTTCAGGAACAGGAGGTGCGGGAGACCGCGTTCCTTGGCACGATTACCAAGACCAGGATTTTTCGCGATATCTTCCCGGACCTCAAAGGACTTACCCTGTGGAACAAGATTCGCGCCCGGCATGACGACTCCATCCTCAGGGCGGTGGCCGATTCCCTTGAAGATGAAGGGATAAAGGTGGTTGAGTCTACCCTGTATCTTCAGGAACTGCTCTTCCCCGGCGGGATCTTGAGCCGGCGGCGGCCGGTCGCCGACGAGGTCGAGGACATTCACTTCGGCTGGCGCATGGCCCGGGAGGTCGGGCGTCTTGATATCGGCCAGACGGTGGTGGTCCGTGACCGGGCCGTGGTCGCGGTTGAGGCCATCGAGGGGACTGATGCCGCCATCCGCCGCGGCGGGGAGCTGGCGCATGAAAAGGCGGTGGTGGTCAAGGTGAGAAAACCGGGGCAGGATTTTCGTTTTGACCTTCCGGCCATCGGCACTAAAACCATTGCCACCATGACCGAGGTCGGGGCCGTTGTTCTGGCGGTGGAGAAAGGCCAGGCCCTTCTCTTTGACGCCGATCGGGTGATAAAGGCCGCTGATCTTGCCGGCATCGCGGTGGTCGGGGTCGAAGAGACCCCGGAAGGGAAACTTGTATTTTAGCAGTCCGTTGAGAAACGGACTGTGGGCGGCGTACGGACGTTGCCGATTTTGCCGGTTAATCGCTTTGTCCTGCGGTTTTTTGCTAATTCTGTCCCCTGGTTTCAGCCATGCAGGCAATGATTCTTGCCGCCGGTTTCGGCACCCGTCTTCGGCCCCATTCCCTGGTCCGGCCCAAACCCCTGTTCCCGGTTATGGGGCGGCCGCTGATTCTGCACCTGATCGACCGTCTCCGCGGCGCCGGTTTTGACCGGATTCTGGTCAATTGCCACCACCTGGCAGCCCGGTTTCATCAACTTCTCGATACCGAGCCCGGGGTTTTCCTCCAGGACGAGGAGATCGAGCTCGGCACCGGCGGCGGTCTGCGTCGCGCCCGTGGCTGGTTTGAGGATCAGCCGGTACTGGTGATGAACGGCGATATCTTTCACGACTATGATCCCGCGACGATTTTTCGTTCCCACCTTCGCTCCGGGGCCCGGCTCTCCCTGTTGCTTCATGATCTGCCCCGGTTCAATAATGTTCTGGTTGGTGCCGATGGCCGGATCACCGCCTTCCGCGTTGGTCGGCCGCGGAGTGACCTGCGGGCTTATACCGGCATTCAGGTTCTTGATCCCGGTCTCCTTGAGGCCATTCCGGTTGATACCTTTTATGACCTGATCGACTGTTATCAGGGGTTTCTCGCGACCGGTGAGATCCGGGCGCTGATGGACGAGTCTCCGTCCTATTGGCGTGACATGGGGACCGAGGCCGATTATCTCACCCTGCATCGTGATATTTTTCAGGGGCGTTCTCTGCGTTTATCCCCCGGGTCTTCCTTTTTCATCGATCCTTCGGCCCGGGTTGATTCCGGCGCAGGTTTCGCGGACTGGGCCGTGGTCGGGGCGGGGGCTGAGATAGGCCCCGGTTGCCGGATAACCCGTACGGTGATCTGGGACGGAGCCCGGGTCGCGGCCGGTTCGATTATCACCGACCAGGTGGTGACCGGGTGAGCGGGGTCTCCGGCCCAATCAGCGTTGCCGAGACCCGGGCCCTGGCGAGGATGCTGCCCGGCGATCAGGTCCCGATGGCCGCCGATGGTTCCGGACGGCGTTTTTTTCGCGACCGCCGCGGTCGGATCGCCATTCTTCCTGACCCGCATAATCCCCTGGGAATGCGCGAGGCCCGGGCTTGCTGGCATATCGGCAATCATCTCCACAACTGTGCCGTCCCGGTGCCGCGGATGTTTGACTTTGATCCCGAAACCGGGATCGTGGTGGCCGAGGATCTGGGTGATCTCCATCTCCACGATCTTGTCCGGGCCGAGGGAGAGGACTCTCCTCTGGTTCATAGTCTCTACCGCCGGGTAGTCGGGGAGCTGGCGCGGATGCAGGTCACGGCGGCCAATGGCCTTGATCCCTCGTGGTGCTGGCAGGGTTCGGTATATGATCGTGAACTTATGCTGAACCTTGAGTCGCGATATTTTCTGCGGGAATTTGTTTATGGCGAAATGGGGGTCACCCGGGTAGATCCGGCGGTGGAGGCGGAGTTTGCTCTGCTCGCCGACCGGGCCGCGAGTCTGCCGGCGACCTTTTTTCTACACCGCGATTTCCAGAGCCGCAATATCATGGTCGCGGACGGGGAGGTGTATTTTATTGATTTTCAAGGGGGGCGTCGCGGTCCTCTGCCCTATGACCTCGCCTCCCTGCTTGTCGATCCCTATGTCGCGCTTGGCCATGGTTTAAGGGAAGAGCTGTTCAGTCATTATCTCACCACCCTTGCCGGGATGACGGAGATAGATCTTCCCTTTTTTCTCAAGGGCTATTATTGCTTAAGTCTGCAGAGGAATCTCCAGATTCTGGGCGCATTCGCCCGGCTTGCCAACCGTGAACGCAAGGAGGAATTCCGGGTCTATCTGGTCCCGGCTCTGCGTTCTCTGGCGCGGCAGCTTGAAGAGGTTGAAAACATATTCCCGGCCCTTACCGCCCTGGTTGTGAAAATGGCGGCGGAGCAGGCGCGGATTAAGGATGATTATTGATGAGTGAGGTCATAAATTCCGGTCGACTGCCCCTGGTCGCCATGGTTGGGCGCCCTAATGTCGGCAAGTCTTCTTTTTTTAATCGTCTGACCCGGAGCCGCAAGGCCATTGTCGACGATACCCCCGGGGTTACCCGTGACCGTCATTACGGCCGGGTGAGATGGGATGCAAAGGAGTTTATCCTGATTGACACCGGCGGTCTTGAGCCCGAGGAGAGTGATGACGTCATCGCCACCCGGGCCGCCTTTCCGGGAGAATCCTCCGCCGGGATCCGGAAAAAGATCACCGGCAATATGCGTTCCCAGGCCCTGACCGCGGCCATGGACGCCGATATTGTCCTGTTCATGGTTGATGGCCGCGAGGGTTTGAGCAGTGAGGATATCCGGATCTACCATTGGCTGCGCAAGAGCGATAAACCGGTCATGGTCATCGTCAACAAGGTTGACGGCCCCGAGCTTGAGGCGACCTTGTTACCGTCTTTTTTTGAAATGGGGGTGGAAGAGCTGTGGCCGGTGTCATCGGCCCATGGTTACGGGGTCAGGTCATTTTTAGACCAGCTGACCGCCGGATTTAAACCCGCAATTGTCGCGGATGATAAGGCGGAGGATTTTGTTGCCGCCGATCCGGAGGAAGAGCCTGATGCCGGAGAGGGGGTTCCCCTCCCGGCGGCGATCCGGACCGCGGTCATCGGTCGTCCGAATGTCGGCAAGTCATCGCTGGTCAACCGTCTGGTGGGGGAGGAGCGGATGGTGGTCTCGGAGATGCCGGGCACCACCCGGGATTCCATCGACACCGTTCTCCGCCGCGGCAATAAGGAATACCGGATTATCGACACCGCCGGTATCCGTCGCAAGGGCAAGGTGCGGCAAAAGATAGAAAAGTTTAGTGTTATCCGGGCGTTGAAAGCCATTGAGGAAAGTGATGTCGCCATGGTCCTCATTGACGCCGACGAGGGGATCACCGAGCAGGACGCCAAAATAATCGGTTATGCCCTGGAACGTGGCCGGGGTTGTCTGGTAATAATAAACAAGTGGGATCTCCTTGCCGGTAAGCGTAAACGGATGGTCCAGGTAATGGAAGAAATTGAACGGCAGGTACGTTTTGTCGGCTACGCCCCGCTGCTGAAGGTATCCGCCCTTACCGGCAGCGGTTGTAAGAGAATTCTGCCCATGGTCGACCGGATGGTGAACCAGGCGGGCAGGAAGTTTGGAACCGGGGTCCTTAACCGGGTTCTGACCCGGGCGGTGGAAGGGCATTCACCGCCGCTGTACCGGGGACGGCGGCTGAAGTTTTTTTATGCAACCCAGGTTGGGGTCCGGCCGCCTTCCTTCCTGTTATTTGTAAACTACCCGGACGCGGTCCATTTTTCCTATTACCGTTATCTGATTAATTGCTTCCGCGAAGGGTTGGGGCTGGATCTTATTCCCTTTAACATCAAGATCAGGGAGAGAAATCGTGAACAGCGGGGAGGAAAGAAAAGGAAGAAACGCCCCTGATCCCGAAGCGGTCACCCGGGTCTGGATTTCTTCCCTTGCCTCGTTTCTGGGGGACGACCAGAGCCTCGATCCCGGGATTTTTCTCCCGATAACGGCCCGGATATCCGGGCTTTTCGCCCCGGATTGCCCTGAGCCTCCGGCCGGGTTTATCCCCTCTTTCTGCCGGGATCTCATGACCCTGGCCCATTCCTTCTCTCTGCCGGAAAAATTTTTTCCTCTCCTGCTGCGTACCCTCTTTGCCGTGATTTCCCGGGCAGGCGATTGTTCCCCTGACGCCCGTGTTCGTCTGGCGGTATGCGAGAATGATCTGCTGGTTGAATGGTATCGGACCGGGGTCGTTGCTGCCAGGCGGAAGGGCCGGGAGTCCCGGCGGCAGTTCCTCAAAGAACGCAAGCGTTATCTCACCCTGTTCAGATCGATCAATGACGCCGCCTTTGTCCTTGATCCCCGGCGGCGGATCGTTGACTGTAACCAGGCCTTCTGCGATCTTGTCGGGGTTGAGCGAAGCGGCTGTCTCGGACGTCAATGCCGTGAGATTCTTGATGCCGAGATATGTCGGGTCTGCCCCTGCTTTGACAGGGAGAATCCTCTGTCCCCTTTTCATGATGTCGAGGCATGCCTGGGGCGGGAACGGATCCGGAAGTTGCATGGCGAGGACCGGGTGCTGGTGATGTCCGGAGCTGTTTTTCCCTTTGAAGATTCCGGCGGCGCTATTGTCGTCATCCAGGATGTCACCGAGAAGACAACGGCGCAGGCGGCGGTGGCGAGAAGCGAGAAACAATACCGCACCCTGGTTGAGAACCTGCCGGCGGTTACCTGGCGCGCCCGCAGTGATGGGCGTCTTGACTATGTCAGCCCCAATATTGAAAAACTTTTAGGAGTAAGTCCCCGGGAAAGTATCGGTGGTGATCGTTTCGCCCGGGTCCATCCCGACGATCAGGAGTGGGCCCGGGAGGCGTTTGCGCAACTCTTCGCCGACGGTATTCCCTTTGATCTTCGCTATCGGATCATGGGGCGTGATGGCGGGTGGATGTGGCTCCACGACCGGGCTTCCGGGGTTTATGAAGACGAAGACGGACCCCTGGTCGACGGGGTCTTCTGGGATATCAGCGAGCTTAAAAAAATCGAGAATGAGCTTGAGGAATATCGCAACTGGCTTGAGGACCTGGTTGATGAACGTACCGATGATCTGCTGCGGGCCAACAAACGGATGGCGGCGGAGGTCCGGCGGCGGCGGCGGATGGAGAGGGAACTCCTCGACCTTGCCGCGTCTCTTAAACGCTCGAATGATGAACTGGAGCATTTTGCCCATGTGGTTTCCCATGACCTGAAGGAGCCGCTGATCCTTATCTGCGCCTTTGCCGGGAAGTTACAGAAGGGTTACGGGACGGTCCTTGACGATCGCGGCAGTGATTATTTGGCCCGGATTGCCGCGGCCGGGTGGAAACTGCAGCGGTTCATCGACGGTCTTCTGTCCCTGGCCCGGGTAACCACCGGGGGGACGGAAACGGTCGATGTTGCCCTGGGACCCCTTATTTCAGAAGTGGTCAGTGACCTCGGCGGAGTAATTGAACGTTTCGGCGGTCGGGTTGAGGTTGATGCCGACCAGCACCTTCAGGGCGATCGTCTCCAGCTATACCAGCTTTTCCAGAATCTTCTCGCCAACGCCATAAAATATCACCGGGAAGGGGTTCTACCCCGGGTAAGGATAGAGTCTGTTGCCCTTGACGGCTTCTGCGAGATCCGGATCAGCGACAACGGCATCGGTTTTGCCGAAAAGGACCTGGAGCGGATATTCCTTCCCTTTGAACGCCTCCATGGCAATGCCTGCGACGGCGCCGGCATCGGGCTTTCCACCTGCGAACGCATTGTTGACCGCCATGGTGGGGAGATTACCGCGATCAGCGTCCCCGGTAAGGGCAGCACGTTTATTGTTCGTCTTCCCATGTCTTCGGATTCACCGTAACAGACTGTTGGAAAAGCCGTCCGGGCTTTTCAACCGCCGGTTGGCCAAAACAAGTTCCGGCCAACCTCTCGATTTTATTGGATTTTGCAAACCCAATAAAATCGGCGGCGCGTCCACGCGCCGCGACCGGCCCGTTTTTTCAACGGACTGTTAAACCCTTACAGAGCGCGATTTTTTTTGCATCAGGTGTGGTTATTGATCGCTTGGGGAATATGCTCCCGTAACTCCTTGTTATTCAAAGATCTACCGATAAAAGTATCTCTGCTGAAAAAAAAAGCTCCCCTTGCCCATACAACATATTGTATTATGAATCCTCTTGCCCCCCCTTATGGGGTATATTTATATATGGTGGGGCGATTTGCGTCACGCGGCGATGGACCTTTTTTATATCCAGTAAATAAAGCTTTATTAAAGGAGTATTTTGCATGGAGTTGCCTATCAATCAGGAAGACGCGGTCAGGGAATGGGATCGTTTTGAGCAGTATCTTATTCAGGCGCGTTACAGTGTCCGTGACCCCGCGACCGGGAGGTCGATGGAGGCGGATCTTGACGCGGTTCTCGCGCGGATCAGCGCTGAGTTTAATCATCCCGAGGTGGGGAAAGCACTCAGGGAGCGCCTGTTTATCACCGCCACTCCTTTTCTGATGAACGGCGGGAATAAATACACCTGCCGCCAGGGCTTTTATTCCTGCTATCCCCTGGGGATGGTGGAGGATTCCACCGAGGCCATTTTTGATATGGAAAAGGACCTGGTGACTATTTTCCAGCATGCCGGCGGTGGCGGTATCGACGTTTCAAAACTCCGGCCCAAAGGGACGATGGTCGACCGAGGCCAGGGAGTGGCCTCGGGTCCGGTCTCTTTTGCCAAGGGGTTTTCCCATCTTTCGGCCCGCATAAGCCAGGGGGGGAAGAGGCGGGGGGCGTTGATGATTCAGGCCGACTGGAATATCAAGGACGTGGCCGAGTTTATTTCTTTCAAGGGGGATAACCCCGGCAAATACACCGGCTGCAACGTCTCGCTGAATATTACCAGTGATGATTTCTGGCAGGACGAGGATCTCCTTAAACTGGTGGCGAAATATATCTGGAAATCAGGTGATCCCGGCCTTCTGTTTACTGCCAAGAGCCTGAAGAATACTCCGGTTCCGGAGAAGTATAACCCGGTATTCTCCAACCCCTGTGGTGAATACCTTTCTACCAAGGATACCGCCTGTAATCTCCTGACCGTAAACCTGAAGAAATGTCTTGATGCCGATGAAGATACCTTTTTGAAAAACGTCTACAATGCCGCCAGGTTGGCTGCTATTGCCGGTAACGAGATTCTTGATATGGGTGGTTTTCCTCCGGTGTCAAGGATCAAGGAAAATACCCTCAGGTTCCGTCCCATCGGGATCGGTTTTACCGCCCTCCACAATGCCATGAATCATTTTGAGGTATCCTACGCCGATCCTGAGGACGCGCCCCGGTTTACCAAGGCGACCCAGCTGGCCCTGATGCTGGGCAGTATGCAGGGTAGTATTGATTACGGCGATTTTGCCCGCGATAACGGCAATGAACTTAAACCGCGGCAATGGCGGCGGGATTACTGCGAACGTCTGGAAAAGGAGGCGATCCATTTCGTTAGGGCCGAGTTCTCCCGGCCAGATGAATGGGCCGCAAGGGTTGAGCGGATATTCGCCTTTATTGCCGATAACGGCGGGCTCTACAATTCGGTAACCACTTCCCAGGCTCCCACCGGTTCGATTTCGCAACTTCTCCGTTCCGCCTGTACCGGGGTGGAACCATATTTTTCCATGGTCCAGTCGCGCAAGGTCAAGGATATAGATGATTCATGGAAGGAATTTACCCTCGTCCCCCTGGAGTTTTATCATTACCCCAAGGAAAAGCTTGAATGGATTTCCATCCAGACCGCCCATGATATCGAGCCCTTTCAGCAGATCCGGATCCTTGAGGCCTGTCAGGCCTTCAACCATACCGCGGTCTCAAAGACTATCAACCTCCCGGTCGAAACCACCGAGGAGGAGATTAGGCAGATCCTTGAGTATGCGCGGAATAGTAATCTCAAGGGGATTACGATGTTCCGTGACTCTTCCATGGAGGGGGTTCTCAGTGACAAGAACATCAAAAAGGATGGTATCGTTGAATTCACCGACCTTGACGAGCGTTCCGGTTCGACCTTCAAGTGGCGGGGACCGGCTCCGCTTTATATTACCGCTAACAAAGGCCCTCATAACCATGTGCGGGAGCTGTTTTTAAATACCACCAAGTCAGGTTCCACCCTGCACGGGATGAGTGAGGCCCTGGGAAGGGTAATCTCGGTGGCCCTGCAGCATGATTATCGCCTGGTGGGTAAGATCGCCCGCACCCTTGAAGATATCTCCTCGGACGGGGCCTGGAATAACGGCAGTCTCGGCCGGGTCTATTCCATTCCCGCGGCCCTGGCCCGGGTTCTGGAACAGTGCGCCGCGGATGATTCCGGCGATGATCCGGCCCCTTACACCGAGCCGTCAACCTATGTTTCCTGCCCGGTCTGCGGTAAGCTCTCCCTGCGACGCAGCGGCGGCTGTAACAGTTGCGTCAGCTGCGGTTATTCTTCCTGCTGAGGTTTCTTTTATCGGGATCGGGGGAGAGCTGAATTGCAGTTGAAGATTATTGCCGGATGGTTTGCGTGAAAAAAGGGGGGAGGACGACCGCATGGCCGTCCCCCCCCCGACAGGAAGAAACAGAGAAGAAGGGGTATTCTTCCCTGGATGAAGAGCTGGGTTTTTAAGGTATGGTTCCCTGAGGGATCGCATTGCCTGGTAATTTGTTCATTTACGGCGGTGAAAATAGTTTCCCTGTTACGGTGGACCTCAGGAATTTATTTCGACCCGGAGGATTCCCAGAGGATCATCACCCTTGCGATATTTGAACTTGACCCGGTAAGTTCCCGGTTCCCTGACGAATTTGCTGATATCAACCCGTACCGCTTTTAAGTGTTTGTAGATCCGGGCCTCTTTTATCGGGATTTCAAAGTCGTCCGGGCTCCACTTGTAAATCCTGCTTGTTCTGCCCTCGGGGGTGGTAAGGAACACCTCTCCGTAGGTATCGGTCGAGTCGCGGCCGGAGGCGTAGAACTTCAGGGTCGAGACCTTTCCGGTCTCGGGGATATTGAAACTGTAAATATTGTTGCGGCTGAATTCCGGGATTCCGGCCCAACCCTTTATAACCTTGATGTAATCCCTGGCGATATGTCTGGAAGTAAGGGCTTTTACCGTCGGGGCCGGGGGGGCTACCGCGGCCCCGCCGAGGGCGGTGATGCCGGTGCGTATCCGGCTTATTTCCGCGGTCACCGCGGTCAGGTCACCGCTGTTGCCGGTGGCGGCAGCCTGGTTGCGCAGGATGATCAACTGGTTCAGGTATCTTTTGCTTATCTCAAGTTCCATGCTGTTTTTTTCAGAGATAAAGGCGTTTTTGAGGGTCGCGAGGTTTCCCTGGGCCATGGCGGTGGCACCGGGAAGGACAAAGGCGGCAATGATGACGGCGGCAACGGTAATTATTTTTCGCATGGCTCGGTGTTTTGATTTCAGGTTAGTTTACCTTATTGATAATAGGGGAAAAATCTTGTTTCGTCAAGCGACGTTTAAGTTTTTAATTTAACCATCGTTGATGGTCCTGTAAAAAGTAATGGGATGGCTAAGTAAGAATTTCGATATACAAGGAGTAGGGTATGTTTGTGAGTGAGACCATATTCCGCCATGGGGGATCGCGTGAACAAAATGCGCTACGACGCCGTAGATTGGCATTATTACGACGCCATCAATGATTTCCGGAGGGGGAAAATGAAGAGTTATCGCAAGGAGTTATGGTTTGAAATCAAGGGGCGCCGCGGTTATGTCAACATTACTCCCGAGGTTGAGGAGTGTCTGCGGCAGAGCGGGATCCGGGAGGGTTTGGCGCTGGTGAACGCCATGCATATAACCGCCTCGGTGTTTATTAATGACGACGAGGCCGGCCTGCACCACGATTATGAGGTCTGGCTTGAGGGTCTGGCACCTCACGCGCCGGTGAGCCGGTATCGTCATAACGGTTATGAGGATAATGCTGACGCCCATTTGAAACGGCAGGTGATGGGGCGCGAGGTGGTGGTGGCGGTGAGCGACGGCAAACTTGATTTCGGACCCTGGGAGCGGATATTTTACGGTGAGTTTGACGGCAACCGCAAAAAGAGGGTTCTGGTTAAGATTATCGGCGAGTAGGACCGGCGCTGGCCTTGCCCCAGAACTGGTTGAATTCATTACGGTTTTCAAAGGTGAGAGCCAGGTCCAGGCGGTCTGATTCAAAGGCCGGGGCCGGGGTCAGGGTGGCGTTCGGCGGTAGTTTCAGGCCGGTTACAAAGGTATTGAATTCCTCCCGGGCCGTGGTGGATCGGGGGTATAGCTGTTCAGTCAGGAAGCGTTTAAGGGCGGCGCTTTTCTGGGGCGGGTTGCCTTCGCATGTCCGGCAATATCGCCAGATTTCCGTGGCGATGTCCGGCTCGTCCCGGTGTTGCCTGCGGGCCAGTTCCATGGTCGCGGCCAGCAGTTCCCGCTGCGACTGGCGGCTGAGTTTCAGGGCGGTGATGATCCGGCAGACGAGGTCGCGGGCCTCAGGGGCGAGTTTGAACAGGGACAGGGCGGTTGCCGCGGCGATGCTGCCGTTATCCACCGCCAGGCGGGCCTCGGGGCTGAGGTCGGCAATTGCCGCAAAGGCGGTGGCCGGATGGTGACGCAGGTTTATACCCACGCGGTTGAGGAGTGCCTGCCGCTGTTTTTCGTTTAACCGCCGGGCGAGACTGAGGAGGATGGCAATATTATACGGACTCATGGGGCCGCTGAGCATGTATTCGGCGGCCAGGCGGGCGAGGATTTCGGCGAGAGGGGTATCTTTGTTGAGGATGGCGCAGATTGCTTTTTCCTTTGCCAGGTCCATTAGCCCGGCCAGACGTCGGCGTCCGTGGACCAGAAGGTAACGGTCGTCTTCTTCGAGGACGAG
>JAJRZW010000046.1 GCA_024275015.1 Deltaproteobacteria bacterium
CTCGAAAGCGAGCTCTTCGGCCATATGAAGGGTGCCTTTACCGGCGCCCACCTTGATCGTCCCGGCCTCTTTGTCGAGGCGGACAATGCCACGATTTTTTTAGATGAGATCGGTGAGATGCCCTTGGCCCTGCAGGTTAAGCTGCTAAGGGTGCTCCAGGAGGGCGAGGTCCGTCCCCTTGGCGGCCGCGGCGGGATAAAGGTTAATGTCCGGGTTATCGCCGCCACCGCCCGGGACCTTGGCCGCGAGATAAAAAAAGGCGCCTTCCGTGAAGACCTGTTTTACCGTTTAAACGTGATGCCGATCGCTATTCCTCCCCTGCGGCAGCGGCTTGCCGATCTGCCCATGCTCTGCCGTTATTTCGTCTCGCGTTTCAACACTCGTCTTGCCCTTGATGTCAAGGGGATAGACCCCGAGGCCATGCGGATTCTGATGTCTTACTCCTGGCCCGGCAATGTCCGTGAGCTTGAGAATCTGATTGAACGGGCCATGGTCCTTGCCGACGGTGATGTCCTTGGGGTATCGGAGTTTGCCTCCGGTCTGACTGCGTCCGGCCCCACCATTGACGGGGAACTGGCCGGGCTGGGCTTTTCCCTTAAAAAGGCCAAGGTGGTGGTGGAGGCCGGGCTGATAAGGCGGGCGCTTACGGCCACCTCGTGGAATCGCAGCCGGGCCGCGGAACTTCTTGAAATCAGTTTTCCTTCGCTTCTTAGCAAGATAAAGACTTATGGCCTTGATCAGGAAGAGTGATGTTTTTTTGGGTTTTGTCCTGCGTCTGACTGTATATACCTATGTAATTTTTAAATAAATAATTGCTTATTTGTCCTGTTGATGATAGTAAAATAGCTATTAATTGTAGTAAATATTTCAGTATCCTGGATCCGTGACGTTCAGGAACGGCGCAGATGCAAGGAGGCAAGCACGTTGATTATACTTCGGTATATCAACGGCTTGCCGGCACCGCAGAGGCGCCGTTACCGGACGCCCGAAGGGCGGCGGGGTGAAATTCCCGTCGACGTGAAAATCCGGTAAAAACACATGAATTAAGATGGATACATACTCGGTTACTACTAACAGACTGTTGAAAAAGCCGTCCTGGCTTTTTCAACTCCTGGTTGGCCAAAACAAGTTCCGGCCAACCTCTCGATTTCACTGGTTTTTTCAACCCGCTGAAATCGGCGGCGCGTCCGTGCGCCGCAACCAGCCCGTTTTTCAACGGGCTGCTAAGCCGTTACGGATTCAGGAGTCTTTATCCGGGGACAAAAAGCTCATTAGGAGAAAAGATGCGTAATAAAACCGTACATCTTTGTCTGCTTGCCGTCGTTTCTTTAATGATTGCCGCCTGCGCCGCCACTGAAGACGGAGTGGTGACCTATGTGGAAAAAAACAACAGTGGCATGACCACTTACGTGGATAACAGCGCGCGGAAATCCATTACTTATGTCGATTCCGCGGCCACGGGGATAAGTGCCGGCCGCACCCATTCCGATCCCTTTGCCCGGGTTAAGGCTGCGGTCATGACCCCGCAGCAACGCGCCTTTGTCGCGGCCCGGACCCCGGCGGAATATGACAATTTTGTCCGGAAGAACAAACCCTCGGAGTTGGCCTTTGTCGCGGTTCAGCGTCTGGCCCGTCCGTATATTGCCCGTAAGGACTGGCAGGGGGCGGTAAAGGTGTATGAACGATACCGTGATGATTTCCCTGATATGGGCGGACGTTTCGCCCGGATAATCTCCTACCTTGAGACCCCGGGTGAGCACCTTGAGGTAAGTGGTCTCGGCAGTGGTATCAACACTGCCGCTGATGAGATAAGTCCGGTGGTCGCCGCTGACGGCAAGACCATATATTTTTCCCGTGAGTGTGGCGAATGCGGTGGGGGCGAGGATATCTATCTTGCCGGGGCCTTTGCCGGGGGATGGGGAACGGCGGGTAAATTCGGCCCCCCCCTGAATACCAACGCCGATGAGATGCCCCTTTCAGTGGCCGCCGACTCAAGCCGGATCGCGGTATTTGGTAATTATAAAGATTCCTATGGCCGGGGTGATATCTATTATGTTGAGAAAGGAGTTGACGGGTGGTCGGGGCGTAAGCATTATCCCGAGCCGGTCAACACCGAAAACTTTGAGTCCGGCGCCATGTACACCGCTGACGGCAAGGCCATGCTTTTTATCTCCGACCGCCCGGGCGGGGTGGGAGAACATGTCCGTAAAGGTGATTTTCACCACGGCAATTTCGCTGGAAATACCGACATTTACGTCTATATTCCCCATGAAAACGGGGAAAGCGAGGTGGTAAACCTCGGCCCGGTTATCAATACCCCCTATGCCGAGTATTCGCCTTACCTTCATCCCGACGGCAAGACCCTCTATTTCAGTTCCGACGGTCATGACGGCCTCGGCGGCCTTGACGTTTTCAAGTCCACCCGCTTAAGCGATACTTCCTGGACCCTGTGGAGTGAGCCGGTAAACCTGGGCAAAGACGTCAACGGCCCCTATAACGACTGGGGTTATCAGGTGGCGACCAGCGGCGATAAGGCCTATTTCGCCTCCAACCGTCACGTCGGTTCGGTGGGCGGTAGTGATATCTTCAGCATCGGTCTGCCGAAAAAGGCGCAGCCCTCCGGGGTTATCACCATTTCCGGCGTTGTCCGCGATCCTGACGGCAATCCTCTTGCCGCTGATATCCGTTGGAATGACCTGACGAAAAATCGTGAAGTCGGTCATGCCACCAGCGATCCCAATACCGGCGCCTATTTTCTTACCCTCCCGACCGGGGGGCAGTATGGTTACTACGCCGACAAGGATGGCTATATGGGTGAGTCCGAGTCCTTTGATCTGCGTAAGGATTATAAATTCAAGGAATATATCCTCGATATCGTCCTCTATCCCATAAAACAATTGACTTCGCCGACTGCGATTAACACTGGGAGCGATGAGACCATTTCGGTGCCGCAGATGGTGGTGGATAAGGCGGTTGAACGTCCGATTCGCCTCAATAATATTTTCTTTGCCTTTGGGAAATGGGAACTGCGCCCGGAGTCATTCATGGAGCTTGACCGCTGGACCAGGTTGATGCTCGATAACCCGGGTCTTACCCTTGATGTCTATGGTCATACCGACAGTATCGGTTCCCAGGGTTATAATAAGAAACTTTCAGAGAAAAGGGCCGCGGCTGTATCAACCTATCTTGTCAAACATGGTATTGCCGCCGATCGGATAAAGTCTTTTGGCCTTGGTGAGACCAGGCCGGTTGCCAGTAATGATACCGAGGAAGGACGGCAGCGGAATCGCCGGGTCGAGGTTAAGATAAACGTTGAGATGACGCCGTCGGCGGTCGAACCTGGTGCCGCGACCCCGGCGGCCGGGCCTGAGACGGCTGAGCCCGTGGTCGAACCTGGTGCCGCGACCCCGGCGGCCGGGCCTGAGACGGCTGAGCCCGTGGTCGAACCCGGTGCCGCGACCCCGGCGGCCGGGCCTGAGACGGCTGAGCCCGTGGTCGAACCCGGTGCCGCGACCCCGGCGGCATTCGGGGAGGCTTCGTCAGGCCCGGTAACCCCTGAGCTCGTACCATACCAGCCAGGTTCCCCTGAGGCCGCGTCTCCGGCCCCGGAAAATTCGGCCTCAACTCCGGTCCCGGTCGCCGCAGAGCCGGAAACCATCCCTGACTGGCCGGAAACTACTGAAAATGAAGTGATAGCCCCGAGTCCCGGAGAATAATCGGGCCGCGACGAAAAAGGCAGTTATTCAAGATACCCTTCTTCAGTCTGACCAGCCTGTCTGATCGCCTCATAAAGGATAATTCCGCAGCTCATCGCCAGATTCAGGCTTCTGATCCCGGGGTTTTCCATGGGGATGGCGTAGCTTCGTTTCCGGTTGCGGTCTATCAGCTCTTCAGGCAGCCCCTTTGTCTCACGGCCGAAAATGAGGAAATCTCCGTTCTTGAATTGGGCCGAGGTATAGGGGGTGGTCACCTTCTTGCTGAAGAACTTCATCTGTTGTCGTGGTATTGCCGCGAGCAGCTCTTCAAGGTTCTGCCAATAAACGATATCAACGAATTTCCAGTAATCAAGCCCGGCCCGTTTCAGGTGTTTGTCATCGGTTTTGAACCCCAGGGGTTTGACCAGGTGAAGAGTGGTATTGGTGGCGCCGCAGAGGCGGGCGACGCTGCCGGTGTTAGGTGGGATCTCCGGTTGAACCAGGACGATGTTGAACGGGGGGTCAGACATGAATAGTTGATGATCCAGGGCGGAATTTATGTCTCAGGCATGGCTGCGCCGCCGATTTTACCGATTTTAAAATCGTTTTCCATCCCCCGCTGCCGGGGCTTGCGGGAGCAAGCGATCAGTTACCACCCCTGAAATGCGAGAACAACCGTGTTCTGTAAGGGTTTCAGGAACGCCTGTTTACACCTGGATCCGTATCGGGCGGGAACGGTGGCATATGCAGGGAGGCAAGCATGTTGATTATACTTGTTTGTTGGACTCGTAACAATTCCCCGCGGATGCGTCTTTGGCGATTTCCAGAAAAAACGCCGGGCGGCGGGGTGTAATCTCCGCCGGAGTGAAAAACCGACAAAAACGCATGGATTCAGATAAATACATACTCGGTTGCCGCTAATTCGTCACGGATTCAGACTACAGGAAGGTGACCACGTCCGGGTTGGCACTGACGCTTTTGACCATGATCAGTTTACGTCTGGCATTGCCGGCAACCGTCATCATCCGGCGCATGGAGGCCACGGTTCGCTTAAGCTCGGCAAGTTTTTTCCCTTTAAGGGTTGATCGCGGTTTGAATTTAATCGAAAAGGGATTTTTGAAGCGACCGTTTTCGCTGATACGGTAATCAAGGTGGGGGCCGGTGGCCATGCCGGTGGCGCCGACATAACCGATGGTCTCTTTTTTCTTCACCCTGTCGCCGGGTTTAAGCCCCCGTTTAAAGCGGCTCAGGTGGCCATAATAGGTCTTGTATCCTGACCCGTGCGAGAGGACGATCTGGTTGCCGAATCCACCGTTATAGCCCATTTTAAACACCTTGCCGTCGGCGGCGGCCATGATTGGCGTCCCCCTGGGGGCGGCGAGGTCGACCCCTAAATGCTCTCTTATGACTCCGAGGATGGGATGAAGACGGTGGTGGGAAAATCTGGAGGTCACTCTTCCCATGGGTACCGGTGAGCGGAGGAAAAAGGCCCCTAATTCGTGTCCCTGATCGTTGAAATAGGCCTTTTCTCTGCCGCTGTCAAATAGGAAGGCGTCAAGGATTTCACCGTCCTGTTCCTTTGCGTAGCGGGCGAAGCGGATCTTGCCGTAGCTGACAAAATCATAATAACGGTAGTATTCGTCAACAATCAGCTCAAAACGGTCCCCGGGTCTGGGTTCGGTGTTGAAGTCTATCTTCGAGGCAAAGATATCGGCAAAGGCGTAGATGAGGCGAGGGTCTTTGATGTCCCTGGGAAAGGCATCGTACAGAGAGGTCTTTACTGTTCCGGAGATCCTTATGGTCCGGCATTCGAGGAGGACATCTTTTTTTTCCACCTTAAAGCCGTCCGCCTGGCTCGTAATCGCGAAAACACTGAACGGCCCGGACTCGTAATAGCCTTTTTCAAGCTGGTTGCCGTCCTTTATGATCAGGGAATAGGTGTCACCGGCCTTGAGAGAGCTGAAGTCAACAAATCCTTTCAGACTTTTTACCACCTGATTGCGTACCGTTGCCGGGACATGATTACGGTCGAATGATTTCCCTAACGTGTCTCCCGGCCGGATGGTTCCTCTGATTTCGCGGACATTTTCATCAACAAAGTCGGTGAAGTATTCCGGTTCGTGCTGCGGGGTGTGGTAATTGATGGTCTGATAATCGGACACCGAGGCAATGGCATTGCCGATGGTATCCGGCTCGTCTATATTGAATATACCGCTGAAAAACAGTAGCGCCGGGGCCATGAAAATGGCGATGGTGAAGAAATGAAAGGTTTTGAGGAAGTTTTTAAGAGCGTTCATGGCGTGATGCTGCAGTTTGGTAAAACCTCAGTTATATCAAGATGTTATACGACGAGGCCGCTCTTGCGGAAGGGCACTGCAACAGCTAACTATTCTTTATTTTTAGCAAAATTTATCATTTCTGGCAAGTTGTTTATGGCAAAGGTTTGTTAACAGCCCGTTGAAAAACGGGCTGGTCGTGGACGATGTCCGCGTCGCCGATTTTATTGGTTTGAAAAATCCAATAAAATCGAGAGGTTATCCGGGGCTTATTTTGGTCGGTCGGGAGTTGAAAAAGCCATGGACGATTTTTCCAACCGTCTGTTATACCCTCGCGGCATGGGAATTCCGTTGCGTTGAATTGTTCCCTTGGATAATATCCTTCTGAAATTGGTAGGAGTTCGCCTTTATCCATGGTCAGGAATAAAAATTATGTCTCTTGTGGTTCAGAAGTTCGGCGGCACCTCGGTTGCTGATCCGGAAAAGATAAAGAATGTTGTTGACCGGGTCCTTAGGTTTGTCGGTCAGGGTCATCAGGTGGTCGTTGTCCTTTCAGCCATGGCCGGTGAGACCAACCGTTTTGTTGATCTTGCCTCGCGGATGCAGAAGATTCCTGACCCGCGGGAAATGGACGTCCTCCTTGCCAGCGGCGAACAGGTTACGGTTTCCCTGTTTGCCATGGGGGTGAAGGCCAGGGGAGGTAAGGCGGGGTCCCTCCTTGGCGATCAGGTGCGGATTACCACTGATGCCGGTCACACCAAGGCGCGGATCAGGGAGATCGACCCCGGCCGGATCATGGCGCTCCTGGCCGCGGGTAACGTGGTGGTGGTTGCCGGGTTCCAGGGGGTAACCGAAAATGGTGACCTGACCACCCTCGGTCGCGGCGGTTCCGATACCACCGCCGTTGCCCTCGCCAGCGTCATTGGCGCTGATGTCTGTGAGATCTTCACCGATGTCGACGGGGTATTTACCACTGATCCCAATGTCTGCGCCTCGGCGAAAAAAATCGACCGGATCACCTATGATGAAATGCTTGAACTGGCGAGCCTTGGGGCCAAGGTACTTGATATCCGTTCGGTCGGCATTGCCAAGAAATACGGGATTCCGATCCATGTGAGATCAACCTTTACCGATAACGATGGAACCTGGGTAGTCAGGGAGGACGGGGAAATGGAAAGCAGGATGGTCAGCGGCGTCACCTACAGCAAGAACGAGGCCCGGATAACCGTGTCCAGGGTGCCTGATACCCCCGGGGTCGCCTCCCGTATCTTTACCCCGATCAGCGACGCCGGGATCGTGGTCGATATGATCATCCAGAACGCCAGGGCCGGTGACATGACCGACATGACCTTCACCGTTCCCCGCACCGATTACGATCGCGCCATGGAGATTGTCGCGGAGGTGGCGGCGGATATCGGCGCCGGGAAGGTGGGCAGCTCCACTAATATCGCCAAGGTATCAATCGTCGGGGTCGGGATGCGTAACCATGCCGGGGTCGCTTCAACCGCGTTCAGGGTTCTTTCCGACGAGGGGATTAACATCAGGATGATCAGCACCTCGGAGATCAAGGTCTCCTGCGTGATTGAAGAAAAATATACCGAACTGGCGGTCCGGACCCTTCATGACGCCTTTGGCCTTGGCGACGAGGCGCAACCGGTGGAGGAAGACTGGGGCTGAACGCCGGAAGTTGCAAAGGGAAAGACCGGCCTGATGCGGGCCTGCTGTCGACATAATAACGCAACCATCCGGGCTGTGAACCGTAATTAATTGAATCCATGAAAAAAATCGAGATATACGATACCACCTTGAGAGACGGCACCCAGGCGGAGAATTTTAACCTTTCGGTTGAGGACAAGGTGAGGATCACCCTTCGTCTTGATGAGTTCGGGGTTGATTTCATCGAGGGCGGCTGGCCCGGGGCCAATCCCGCCTCCTCGGAATTTTTTGATGAAATTCGGCGTTACCACCTGAAACACAGCCGTTTGATGGCCTTCGGCAGTACCAGGATGTTCCGTAATCCGCCGGGGGAAGACGCCAACCTCGCCGCCCTGGTCGCGGCCGGGGCCGCCGGGATCACCATCTTCGGCAAGAGCTGGGACATTCACGTCACCGAGGCCCTGCGGATTGCCCTTGACGACAACCTCACCATTATCGAGGATTCCCTCGCCTTTTTAAGGCCCGGGGTCGATTTTCTTTTTTATGATGCCGAGCATTTCTTTGACGGCTATAAGGCCAGGCCCGACTACGCCCTTGAAACCCTGGCCCGGGCGGTTGCCGGCGGCGCCGACTGTCTGATTCTCTGCGATACCAACGGCGGTACCCTGCCGCATGAGATCCGGGGGATCATCGCCGCGGTGCAGGAATTTTTCACTGCCAGGGGCGAGTCTCCCCGGTTGGGAATCCACGCCCATAATGATTCCGATACCGCGGTGGCCAATTCCCTCATCGCCGTTGATCAGGGCGCGGTTCAGGTTCAGGGGACCATCAACGGTTACGGCGAACGCTGCGGTAATGCCAATCTGACCTAGATCATCCCCGCCCTGGCCCTGAAGATGGACTGCGAGCTCAGCATGGGGGAAAACATCAACCGCCTCAGCGATGTTTCGCGTTTTGTCAGTGAGCTGGCAAACCTGTCGCCGAACCGTTACCAGCCCTTTGTCGGCGCTGCCGCCTTTGCCCATAAGGGTGGCATCCATGTCAGCGCGGTCAAGCGTAATCCCCTGACCTATGAGCATATTGAGCCGGAAAAAGTTGGTAATCAGCGCCGGATTCTTATCTCCGACCAGGCCGGGCGCAGCAATGTCCTCCATAAGGCGAAGAAATTCGGCATCGAGATCAAGCCCGATGACCCGGCCCTTGCCGCCATCCTCAAGGAGTTGAAGGATATGGAGAACCAGGGCTTTCAATTCGAGGGGGCTGAGGCCTCATTCGAGCTCCTGATGCGCCGGGCCGTCGGCGGTCGGAAACGTTATTTCGACCTCCATGGTTTCCGGGTCATCAGCCAGAAGGACGAGCGGGGCGCCCCGCCCCTTGACGAGGCGACGATCAGGATAGAGGTCGGTGGCGAGACCGTCCATACCGCCGCCCTGGGTGAGGGGCCGGTCAACGCCCTTGACAACGGTCTGCGCAAGGCCCTGACTCCGGCATATCCCGGCCTGGCCGAGATGCGTCTTGATGATTACAAGGTTCGGGTCCTGGCCAGCGATCACGGTACCGGGGCCCGGGTAAGGGTGTTGATCGAGTCGAGCGATAACTCTTCATCCTGGTCAACCGTAGGGGTCTCAAACGACATCATCGAGGCCAGCTGGCAGGCCCTGGTCGATTCCATCACCTATAAATTGATGAAGGACGACCAGCGCGTCGACGGGTAGGGTACTTTGTCGGGGGAAGAGCGCGACAACCGTCCGGGGCCATATCTGTCCGACAGCCGCGCCCTGATCCTGATTCTTCTGGCGGCACTGTTCCTCCTTCCCGCCTTACGTCGTCCGCCCCCGTGTCCGGAATATTCATCTCCCCATCCGGCCGCCCCCGTCGACCAGGCTGTTCTTCCTTTGCTTTGCTTTGGCCGGATAGACATAAACCACGCCGGTTACCGCACCCTGATCCGGATCCCGGGGATTGGTCCGTCCCGGGCCCGGGCGATTATAAAATTAAGGCGGACAAGGGGAAAGATCGGTGATTTGATGGAACTTGCCGTAATCCGCGGCATCGGTTCGCGAACGGTAGGGGAACTGACGGGGTTGCTGACAGCAGGAAGACCAGGGGAGGAGTGATGATTGCCCGGATCGGCCCGGATATTAGCTCATTGCGCTGATCCCGCCCCGGGGCATTTGCGCCTGTTCCGGCGCTACGGTCTTTTCTGATATCTCAGGCGGGTTCTGGACCGCCGGGGCGTGGCATCGGCAGACACTTTAGCAGCCCGTTGAAAAAACGGACTGTATGCGGCGCATGGACGCGTCGCTGATTTCACCGGGAAAGAAAAACCCGGGGAAATCGAGAGGTTGGCCGGAACTTGTTTTGGCCAACCGGAGTTTAAAAAGCAAGGGACGGCTTTTTAAACGGTCTGTTAGGAGCGGCGTAAGAAGTGAACAGGGCGATCATCCGTCGCCGCAGTTATTCTCTGCCCCCCAGATTCAGCCTTCAGCCTGAAAAAGCCTTTCTAAAATTTCTGGTACGGCGGCATATTGGTCCGTTTCGCCATCTCCCTGACCACGTCGAATTCACTGTCCTTGATGTCGCGATAGCCCTTGACCCAGGCCCGTTTTGCCACCCGTACCGTTTCGCCGTCGTATTTCACCGTGTCTTTGGCCCCCAGGGACAGAACCGCCTCCTTGAACCGCCGGGCCAGACCGGAATCAATTTTCTGGGTAACGGCGAAATTGCAGTAGGGGATGGGGGCAGCCTTGGCGATTATCCGGTAATCGTCGCGGACGATACGGTTATCGGCCGCCATTTCCTCAAGGTCGTTAAGGGGGATGGCACCGGCGTCGAATTTGCCGAACATCACCCCGTAAACCACCTTTTCATGTTTATCGCTGCCGGTGGGGATGGTGTAGAAGGCGAGGTCGTCTTCAGGGTCGATACCGTTGCGCTGCAGGAGGTCAATCTGGCTCATGAACCCGGTGGGGGCAAGCATCGGTCCGAATATCATTCGTCTGCCCTTGAGGTCGGCCAGGGTTTTTATGCCCGAATCGGCCCGGGTAAAGATGATCCCCTGGGAGCGGTAATCGTTGACCCCCTTGCGCTCCGCCGCCAATACCTCGACCCCGTTGAAGCGGTGGAGGGTCACATAAAGGAGTGAATTTGAGTGGGTGAAATCAAGGTTTTTTATCTCCCGGGTAAACTGGATGGTGTCAATGGCCACGGTCTTGAATTTTACCCCCAGCTTTTTCCCCAGCCAGGCACTCATGGGCAGGAAACGTTCAAGGGTCTCCTGCCTTGAGTTGCAGATCATGTAGCCGATGCGGTAGGTGGGGATGCTCTTTGCCGTCTGCGGCGTTTTGCCGCCGTGTCCGCAGGCGCTGAGGGTAAGGATCGCGGTCAGGATAAGGATGAATTTTTTCACGGTGTTTTCCCGGATGATTATGGCGTTGCCGCCTCTTTTCTGGCCTTGATAATCATGGCCTGCCATTTTTTCCGGTTTTTTCCGGATGATTTGCGGTTATTACGCAGGGCCGAGGCAAAGGCTGCCATGGCTTTTTTTTTCTCAGCCCTGGCTGTCCATGTAAGGCCCAGATGGTAGAAGACCATGACATCGGCGGGTTTAAGTGCTATCGCCTTATTTAAGAGGCTTAGGCTCTCTTCGGTTTTTCCCTGTCGCAGGCGGACAAGGCCGAGAAGATCAATGGCGTTGAAGTTGTCCGGATCCGTCGTCAGAACCGTTTTCAACTCCTTTTCCGCCTCGTCATAGCGTTTCAGGGCCTCCAGGGCGGCGGCGAATTTCAGCCTGGTTCTGATCTCCCCGGGTTTGAATTCAAGGAGGATGCGGTATTCCATCACCGCCAGCGCCGGCGGCATGTCCTGCTCCACATGGGCCGAGACCGGACGCCCCATGACTCCGGTAGTGACCATGATAACGGCCGCGATCACGATCAGACGCGGTGGATATGAGGCAGATACGGACATGGGGTTTAGATAATTTTTTTGCGCATGAGGAAATCCTTGGCTACGTTGTGGGCCTTGGCCCCATTACTGATCCTGGCGGTCATCTTGTTGAAATGATGGTCGTCGATGGCGTTGGCCAGTTTTTTCAATACCCTGGGCAGGAGGGGAAAATTGGTCAGAACATTATGACGGATCACCGCCGCGGTTACCGCCGTGGTGCTGCCGATTTTTACATGATAACCAAAGGGAGGCATCCAGATAAGGTCAAGGTCGTTGTCTGTTTCATAGCCGTTCTTAACGGCGATAAAGTCTTTTTGCGGGTCGCCGCTTGGGGTGATCTTTATTTTCTGCATCCCCCTGGCGGTGTTTTCGATAATGATATCGGCGCGGACCTTTTCGTCTTCCGATTTAATCGCCTTGTACATTGCCCGGTAATTGGGGAATTTTCTAAGTTTTACCGTAGTCCCGGTGCGTTCGTTGATCAGGGTGACCAGCATCTCCGCCATCAACGATTCTTCAGCCGTACCGGTGGAACCTATATAAAGGGTGCGGCCGACACAGGCGATCCCGGGGCTGATTGTCGTAAACACCGTGGCGATGAAGACAAGAATGACGACAATAACGCTTGCTGTTTTTTTCATCCTGCTGCCTCTCTGGTTATTGCAAAAAACCCATGATCGAATTGAAAAGGGTATAGGCGCCGAGGGTGGTAATTACCACCGCGCTCAATATCCCGAGTCTGTGGCTTAACTTCTTGTTGTCTCCCAGTTTGCGGGTAAGGTCGCCGGCGTGGGAAAGGGCCACGCCGATGGTCATCATCACCAGCCCGAGTCCGAGGCTGAAGAACAGGGCCACCGTCAGCCCCTGGGCCGTGCGCCCGGCGCCGATGGCTGCCAGCAGGGTGGCGATGGCCGCCGGGCAGGGGATCAGTCCCCCTGAGACCCCGAGGAGAAGAAGACGCCACATATCGGTCTTCTCCGCCACTGCCGCGTTTTCGTCACCACCGCGTTCCAGCACCTGGCCGTGGCTATGGCTATGGGCATGCCCGTGGTGATGATCGTGATCGTGGGAATGATGATCGTCCTTGCAGAAAAAATGCATGTGGGTATGGCCGCCACCGCCGTGGAGACGTTCCTTCAGCATCCATAGCCCGACCCCGAGAATCAGCACGGAGGAAAAGAGCCCCATCCAGGTATGAAGCTGGGCGTCGGAGAACCTGCCGGCCATGAGTTTGGCGATGATGCCGAGGATGATGACGCTGAAGGTGTGGGTAAAGGTAACGATCAGCCCCAGGATGAGGCCGTCGATGGCCCGTCCCTTGGTGCCGATCATGTAGGCGGCAATCAGGGACTTTCCATGCCCGGGTTCAAAGGCGTGCATGGCGCCGAGGGCAATGGCGCCCATGTACATGGTAACGGGGGTCATATAGCTTTCCTGGTCTTGTTCATGGCCGATGGTTCGTGAAAATTTCTGTTACAGGTCTGTTCTGTCGTTTGGCCAACCTCTTGATTTCACCGGATTTTTCAACCCGGCAAAATCGGCGGCGCGGACATGCGCCTGACAGTCCGTTTTTCAACGGACTGTTATTGCTCCCCGGGGTATTACGGTTCAATCCCGCATTTTCCTCCCGGGGCCGCGAGGGGGCAGGTGGTCGGGGTCAGGGATACTCCCGGATCAATTGCTCTGAGGTTTTCACTTTTTTTTATCACCGCTTCGGTGATTTCCCGGGCCCGGCCCACATGTTTTTCCGGGACAGTGACCCGGCGTAGTTCCTCTACCGTGAACAGCCCGGCAGTCTCTTGCTGGCGGATCACGGTTTCAAGAAATGATTCCCGGGATTCCCGCGCCGCCATTGCCGCCCGGTAGAGTATTTCATGGGCCTTCTTTTTCCCTGTCCTGGCGGCAATTAAGAACATTAACGCCTCAGAGCCGACAAGACAAGCGTTCATGTCAAGATTACGTTCCATTTCCTTCCGATGGACGATCAGGCCCTTGAGGATTTTTGTTATCTGGTCAAGGGCCGCGGCGAGGTACATGGAACTGTCGGTTATCGAGACCCATTCGACCCTCACGGCCCGATAGTCGCGTTCGTGTTCGTTGATCAGGGTATCAAGACCGGCGGCGGCGGTGGCCTTTAAAAGTTTGGCCAGCACCACCACCTGTTCGCATTGTTCCGGGTTGCGTTTGTGCGGCATGGTGGTGCTGCCGATCTTGCCCAGGTGAAAGGGTTCCTCCATCTAGCCGATTTCGTCCCGGGAGAGCTGGCAGATTTCGTTGGCTATTTTGCCGAGGCTGCCGCCGATCAGGGCGAACAGGGATGTGACCTCGGCCATTCGGTCGCGGGATGAGTGCCAGCAGGTATCCGGGACCTTGAGATCAAGACGGGCGGCAAAGTCACGCAGCAGTTCTTCCCGTTCGCCGGTGAAGGCGCTCATGGTTCCGACGCCGCCGAAGAGCTGGCAGACCAGGACCCTCGGCGCGGTTTCACTGAGCCGTTGCCGGTGGCGCAGGAGTTCATCAAGCCAGACCGCGAACTTAAGCCCTAAAGTGGTGGGCAGGGCCGGCTGCCCGTGGGTCCGGCCTACGACCAGGGTGTCGCGGCCGGCAAAGGCCAGTCTCGCGACCTCGCGGATAACGAGGTCAAGATCGCGAACGATGATCGCCAGTGTGTCTTTGAGCTCAAGAACCTGGGCCGAGTCCTGTATATCCTGGGTGGTGGCGCCGAAATGGATGTATCCCGCCGCCTCTTCGTCGCTTAAGCGGTGCCATTGATCCAACAGCGGGATAAGGGAGTGGTTGGTCTCTTCTATCCCCCGGCTGATCGCTTCGAGGTTGAAACGGGAAAGATCAGCGGACGCGGCCAGGGCCTCGGCCGCGTCCGCCGGGATCATTCCCAGCCCGGCCTGGCTTTCGGCCAGGGCGACCTCGACCGCGAGCCAGCGGGTCATGCGGCGATAGGGGCAGAAAACCGCGCTGATCTCGTCGGTGGTGTAGCCCCCGCGATAGAACGGTGAGCAGGTGATATGGGATACGGCCTTGGCGCAGCTCATTGATTCATTCTACGGTTTTTTTGGTTGAGGAGCGGCTTCAGCCGCGAATCCAGACGGTCAGGTTAAAAAAATTCGTCCCCGATAATCTTTCGGGCAATCTCCACGCAATGGCCGATATTGTTTGCCGGGTGCCGCAGGTGCCGGTAATCCTCTTCCTTCAGAACCGCGGCTATATCGTCATCGCCCCGCAGTAGTTCTTCAATACCCGTATCCGTGGCCCGGCGGTAAATATCGCCAAGTATTTCCCTGGCCCGCATCTTTCCGAAGACCCCGGCAAGGCGGAACATCAGCCATTCGCTCATGGCCGCGTCACTGTTCTTTTTAAGATTGGCGAGCATCCGGTCCGTCCTGACCTCAATCCCATCGACAATCATTACAGTATAGTTCAGGGCGGCGCCGGTGTAAATGAAGATCTCCGGCATTGCCAGCATTTCCGACCACAGACAGCGGCCGTCGCGTTCGTGCTGGTGGGCCATGGCCCCGGTCACGGTCCGGGCCAGCCCCCGCACCTGCCGGGCCAGTACGCATACCCGCTGCGAGATCACCGGGTTACGCTTATGGGGCATGGTCGAGCTTGAGGCCGCACCCGGGGCCGGTGGTTCGGCCAGTTCCCCGACCTCGGTGCGGCAGAGCTCGAATATCTCGCCCGCGATCCGTTCGCAGCCACCGGCAACGATGGCCAGAAAAGATGCGCATTCGGCCATCCGGTCGCGGCTGTTATGCCAGGCGGCCCCGCTCCATGAAAGGCCCAGTCGTTCCATCACCATCGCCGCCACCCTGAAGGCCTTATCCCCCAGCCCGGCCATTGATCCCACCGCTCCGCCGATCTGGCCGACAAGGAGTCTGGGTTTCATTTCCCCCAGGCGTTCAAGATCCCGGCGGATCTCGGCCAGCCAGTTTGCGGTTTTAAAGCCGAAGGTGATCGGCAGGGCCACCTGGCCGTGGCTGCGGCCGGCCATAGGGGTTTCAATGTGTCTGCGGCTCAAGGCCAGCAGCAGTCCTTCCAGACGGACGAGATCGGCCTCGATTATCGCAATTGCCTCCCTGAATTCCAGCACGGCCCCGGTATCGAGTACATCCTGGGTGGTGAGGCCGTAGTGGACAAACTCCCCGGCCTCGGGGGCGCAGATCCTTTTAAGCTCTCCGATGACCGGCATTATGGAGTTGCGGCTGGTTTTGTAGGCGGCGGCGACCCGTTTGAGATCGAGATTTTCCATTCCCGCTTTGGCGCATATCTCTTTTGCCGCTGTTGCCGGGATAATCGCGAGTTCCCCCTGGACCGCGGCCAGGGCCGACTCAATCGTCAGCCAGCGGGAAAAACGTTTTTCCTCGGCAAAAACCGCCTTCATCGCCGGGGTGGAGAATAAATCCGCCTGATATTGAAAGTCTATCGCCTGGGACGGCATTTTTATGTGACTCCTGTACTTTTGCTGATTTCCGCCTGAAATCATCCTGGATTCGTGAGGTTCGGGAACGGCGCGGATGCAAGAAAGCAACTCGTTGATAATACTCAGGTATATCAACGAGTTGCCGACACGGCAGATGCGCCGTTCCCGGACGTTCTCCGGGCGGCGGGGTGGGTTAAGAAATCCCGCATGCCTGAGGGTATAGCCCGAGCTCGGGATTTCACCGGCCCGCCGTCCGGTGGTTGAGAATCAATGCCGCTGTTCCCGTTTGTATCCGCTCTTGCTTTTCTTTCTCTCGGCGCAGATTGTCAACGCCGCCTTGTAAGGGCTTGTCCCTTCAGCCGCGGCCCGGTTAAAGACCTCAAGGGTCAACTCCCGGGTGCGGTTTGTCACATGCGCAAGCACATCCCCTGGTCGCGGGTGGGCGGAGGGGGCGAATAATCCCTCCATCGAGATAGACCCACCGGCCCCGGCAAGGAAATCCGGTACGGTCAATATTCCCCTCCGGTGCAGGGTCTCATATCCCCTCGGGGTAACCGCGAGGTTGGCCCCGGGGACCACCGCCCCGGCCTTTACCGTGTCCGCGTTGGCGGCGGTTATAACCCCTTCGATCGCCAGCGGCAGCAGCAGGTCGCAGTCGGCGTTGATAATTTCATCCCGGGGACGGACCTTTATGGCGCGGTGGCTGAAAGAGGAGAGAATTCCCGGCGGCTGCGCCAATAATGTCGCTATATCAATTCCGGTTGCGCACCTGAGGCTCTTTTCGGCGTCGGCAACGGCCACCAGCCTTACCCCGTGTTTCTCAAGCCCGTGCAGGGCGCCCATAGCCAGGGTTCCGGCCCCCTGCACCGCGATGGTCGCGTTTTTCGGGGCAATTCCGAGGCGTTCAAGACAGGCAAGCGCCGCCCCGGTGACTCCGTATCCGGCCCGCACCGCGCCGAGTTTCTTGCCGTTAACCCCGGCCGCAAGAATCCGGTAGCGCGCGAGAAAATAATCAATCTCCCAGCCCATCGCCCCTGCCACCGCCATCTTAACCGATTTTATTCCGGCCGCATCCGCGGCCCGGGACAGTTCATCCATCCCCACGTTGAGATCCGGTCCCATGGAGTACCCCGTTCGCACATAGGGGGCGATGGCGGCAAGAAAGCGGCTCATGGCCGCCTCTTTTCCCGGGGCCGCGGGGTTATAATCAATGCCGCATTTGGCCCCGTCAAGGCCGATCTCGGCGATCCGCATCTTAAGGGTCATGTTCCGGGCCATGGCGGCGAGGTGTTCCGGTCGTATCCCCGGACATACCCGCATGCCTCCGGCCGCGAGCCCGTGATCGAGGCAATCGATCACCAGCCAGCCGCCAAAGCCCTCGAGGGGGTCACGGTATTCAATTATCAGTGCTGGTCCGTCGGGAAGGTTCATCAGGATTTCAAGGCCTTTCAACTCTCATTTGATTCCCTCGCCTTCAGCATCAACCCTTACCTCGCGTTCAACGTCTCCCTCCACGAAAGCCCTGATCATCGGCGTTTCGGGTCTGACCATGGCGATAATAAACATCAACAACCGGCTGTCGCGGCCGAGGATGGTGTCGAGCAGGGTGGGGGTGTCGCGGTGAGGGTCTTCTTCCCACGCGACCCGGTGCATATGGTAGGTGCCGATAATTCTCAGGCCTTCATCCCGCAGAAGGCTGACCACGCCCCGTAACTCTTCGGGGTCGGCCACCCAGCCGCGACCGGAAAGAGGGGTCTCGGAGGGCACGGCGTATCGTGTCAGCTGTCGGTCCATGGCCTCGCGGTAAGGGGAGATGTTGCGGACATTGCGTCGCAGTTCAATTACCCTGGTCACGGCTGCCACCCGGCCGTGAATCCGACCGCCGACAACCCCGAATGCCTTGGGCCGGGGCTCTTCACCGGCGAGGTATCGTCCGTCCAGTTTCCGCCGGCAATGCTTCAGAAGGTCACGGCGGACATCGGCGGGGATAATGATTCTGTCAATGAGATCGGGATTCATGGGTTTTTTGAAGGTTGATGGTCTCGTAACAAGTCTTAGTAGACTGTTGAAAAAGCCGTCCTGGCTTTTTCAACTCCCGGTTGGCCAAAACAAGTTCCGGCCAACCTCTCGATTACACCGGGTTTTTCAACCCGGTGTAATCAGCGGCGCGTCCATGCACCGCGACCAGTCCGTTTTTCAACGGACTGGTATGTCTTTTTTTGTCATAAATCAGGCCGTAATTTGTCAGTTTTGCCCGATTGAGCGGGAAGGGGGTGGCAGAAAAATAAACTCGTCAGCCCCGCGAAAGCTGGAATCATCCCGCTATCCTCTGATCTTTCAAGTCAGGGACAGGTAGAGGCCCATTTATTGCATAAGATAAACTGAAATAAACAATTAATAATCAAAATTTTCAGTTTTTCAGTATTTTTCCGATGTTTTTCGGTCAGGAGGTTTTCCGGGTTGACTGCGTGAGTCGGTTTGTGTTATATAGATTAAAGGAGTTTTTTAAAAAAGGGCCTTGGTTAAACGGCTTTTTTATGTTGTGAATTTTTGTTTTTCCGGTGATTCCATGGGGTTGTTCCGTGGGCTCCGGTTGTTCCTGGTAATTTTTGGTTTGTGTTTTGGGGGGGGCGTCGCGGTCGCGATGTCCGAAACGAAGTAAAGCAGTATGAATCAAGGGGGATGCATGATGAAGAGGCTGGCCTTTATAGCTGGTCTGCTGCTGCTCGTCGCGGCAGTGACCTCCGGTAGCGCCCGGGCCTATTATCTGGACGCGCCGCACAATGAGTCGAATGGCTTTACCTGTCGGACCTGTCATTCCAGTTCGTATGCAGCCGGTTCGAAACTTTACGGGTATACCGGCTCAGGGATTGACGATACGGCAAGGAATGCCCTCTGCCTGGTCTGCCATGACGGAACCAATGATGGTGGTTTGGGTGAGGTTGCCGCGCCGTCCAAGGTTCTGCATTCGTCCGCGGCAATGGGTACGGCTTCTCACGCCACCACCGCCTGGACCACCCAGTGTACCGACTGTCATGATCCCCATTACCAGGCCCAGCTTGACTGGGCAGCGGCTGACGGCGGCAAGCTCTGGCTTGCCACTGGCACGGTTAACGGTGCTCCGACTCCTGTCGCCGCACCCACCGGTGGCCCGGCCGGGTCAACCATCATTAGCTATACCAGTATCGCCGGGCAGAATATCGGCGGGATCGACTGGTCACAGTTCAGCAACTGGACAAATAAAGGTGGTCTTGTAGACCCACTGCGGGCCACAGATGGTACCCGCGGTCTGATTCTGGTCCCCGACACCTCTTCTTCCAAAGATTCATTTGAAATCATCGCCGCCGATGCCACGACGATCACTGTCAAAGGCCAGATGAGCGCCACTTCCGGCGCCACCTTCGGTATTATGTATGGCGACAATATCCGTTCCACCGTCAAGAACGCCGAGACCTATTCCGGAGCCGGTTCTATGGCGCGGACGGTAAAGTTTTTTGTCCCCAACGTTATTGCCAACGATTACGGCGGATTTGTCGACGAACGGGCGGTTAACACTCCCGTCGGTCTCTGTCAGGTATGTCATCCCCCCTATGTCGCCGGGGTCAGCCCGACTGATAATCACTGGAATACCAACAACTCAGGTGATAAGCATAACGCCACCGCCCGCTGTACCCAATGTCACAATCCCCTGGCCGCGTTCGCCGGCGGTGCTGATCATACCGCCAAGATCGTGGTCTATACCGGTAGTGTCACGCCCAGCGGCGGCGGCACCGCGGTCGCGGTTAATTGCGACGACTGCCACAGTGACGTCAGCGCCGCTCCTGATTCCGCCCATCTCAACCGCGGCGCGGTCAACGCCAGTGCCGGCTCCACCGCTCCCATCTCCGACGGCACCGGCTGCGGCGCCTGTCATGACACCGCTACTTCATCCCTTAATGGTAATATTGCCATAACCCGTCTTGGGCTGGCCGATGCCAACTTTGGTACCGGTACCTATCCGGTTGACTGTTCCGCCTGTCATCCCAATAACCCCCAGGCCGTAGCCGACGGCACCCACGGCGGCCATTCCTCTTCCGCGTTTGGATGGGATTCCAATTGCGCCACCTGTCATCCCGACAACGGCGGCGGGGTGGTCAAGGACGTCCATAACAACAACTGTCTCAACTGTCATGACAATTCCAGCGGCGGCACCGGCACCACCATCCTCGGCAGCAGCGCCAACGGGGTTGACGGTGATGCCCGTACTTCAACCAATGGCGGTCCGGTCACCTCCGGTTCGACCCACAGCGAGACCTGTACTTCCTGTCATGGTATCGGCACCACCAATTCGATTCCCGATGCCCATCATCTCGCCTCAACCAATAATTACGCCCAGAACGGCGTCTGCACCCAGTGCCATGATTCGTCAACCGCCAAGGCCACGGCCACTAACGGCGCCGGTAACCCGGCCGATCATTCCGGCCTCATAGCCGATTACACCAACTGCACCAATTGCCATAGCGCCAATGTCGGCACCTCTCAGGGCGCGGTCATCGACTCGTCGACCAACAAGGTGCACGACTCCTGCGTGGCCTGCCACAACACCGATTCCAGTCTCAAGACCCTGTCGCAGGTTGATACCACAAGGGTCGTTGCCATGCCCAATCCGGGTTCGGCCAGCAACGACGGCGGCGGCACCTGCGCCGCCTGTCATGGCGAGTACTTTCCGAACCATCAGAATATCGACCATGCCACCAGTCTGGTGACCAAGAGCGCCAATTGCGCCAACTGTCATAATGCCGCTCCCACCGGCGCGGCCCGGGCCGCGGCCACTTCACCGTTCACCGGTACTGGTGAGGTTCATGCCACCAATACCTGTAGCACCTACCATCAGGCCACCGGCGTTCTGGTTGCGGCCACCTCTCTCGCCCCCGGCATCGCCGCTGGCGGCGGCACCTGCGAGACCTGCCATCTCGGCGGCGCACTGCCTAATACCTGGCAGTCAATTCATACCGCCGCTCCCGGCGTGAGCCATGGCACCAAGGTTACCCTGGCTGCCAATTGTGACGGTTGTCATACTACTATTACTCCCGGCGCCAGTGCTGCCGCTCGTGATGCGCTCACCGCGCCCTTTGTCGGCACCGGCGAGGTCCATAACACCAGTAACTGCGCCACCTGCCACGACACCACCACCGGCCTGACCAAGGCCGCTTCCGGTCTGGCCGTGGCCATCAGCCAGGGTGACTGTGAGACTTGTCATATCAGTACCAGCCAGACCTGGACCGGTATTCACAGCAGCGCCGCCGGCGTGAGCCACAGCAGCCGGGTGGATCTGGTCGCGCCGTGCTCCAACTGTCACGGCAACAATATTGCCGGTTCCGGTGCCAGGGACGCTATAACCGCGCCGTTCACCGGCTCGGGTGAGGTGCATTCCGGCAGCGGCTGTGCGACCTGCCATAACACCACTGACGGTTCCACGTTGACCAGCGGCTATACCAAAGCTGATACGATAGCTGCCGGTGACTGTAGCACCTGCCATACCCAGACCTCCACCTGGCAGAGCATCCATGACGGCGCGAGCGGTGTTGATCACTCCACCAGGGTGTACAACAACAGCCTCTGCGGTTCCTGCCACGACACCACCGCCGGCGGCAACGCCCCCGACGCCATCACCCCGCCCTATGTGGGCAGCGGCGAGGCCCACGCCACCAACCGTTGTGATTCCTGCCACAACGCCAACGGCGGCACCCTGACCGTTGCCGCTCCCGGCGGCTCCGGCAACATCGCCGCCGGTGACTGCCAGAGCTGTCACGACCAGTACTTTGGCGCCCATCAGCACGACCACAGTGCCAGCGTGATCGTCACCTCTTCCTGTGCGTCCTGCCACGCGGCCGACACCGCTTCGCGGCCGGCGACATCTCAGGCCCTGCTTGCTTCCACCGCTCCGTTTGTGGCCGCGGGTGAGGTGCACAGCGCAAGCAGCTGCGCCACCTGCCACAACACCACCACGGATGGTTCCCTGCGGGCCGGCACGGTTGGCGACGCCACCGTTTCCGCCGGTGCCGACGGCAAGTGGGAATGCGCCGAGTGTCACGCCAGCCAGTGGGATTCGCTCCACGGCGGTGTGGCTACCACGGTCCATGACATAAGTGCCACCTCCTCCTGCGCCAACTGCCACGGCAACGCGGTGGCGGGTTCCAACGCCCGTGACGCGGTGACCGCGCCTTACGTTGCCTCCGGCGAGGTACACAACGACGGCGCCGGCACCACCTGCGCCACCTGTCATAACGTCACCACCGGCGCCCGGATCACCGGCGCCAACGGCAAGGGCGATGCCACCGTTTCCGACGGCGGCGACGGCACCTGGGTCTGCGCCGAGTGCCACACCGCCACCTGGTATGTCCTGCACATGAACTCCGCCAGTGACGGCGCCGCCTCCGGCGTTGATCACAGCGGCCGGGTGGATATCTATTCCGACGGCACCTACGGTTCCTGTGCCAACTGCCACACCGGCACCGCCGGCGGCGCAAGCGGCCTGATGCCGGTGAACAGCGGTGACGACAAGGTCCATGACGCCTGTACCGTCTGCCACGCCTCCGACGGCACGGTCAGCGGCACCACCACCTACGGCGGCAAGACCCTCGCGGCCGGAAACTGCTCCACCTGCCACGGCGCCTACTTCGACAGCCACGTCCACGGTCAGGACGGCGGCTATGTCGACCATGACGTGGTGTTCAACGCCTCGGTTGACATCTCCCAGACCGGCGGCGCGAGTAATTCCTGTTATAACTGTCACGATGACGCCGGTCTCGGCAAGGGTAGCGGTGCTCTCGGGACCTGGGCCGCGATCAAGACCGAGCATGCCACGGTTGGCGGCACTGCCCAGGCCTCGGCCTGCGCCACCTGCCATGACTATGCCACCAACGGCAACCAGAGCGGTGACGCGGATACGCCGCTGCTCGCCACGGTCCAGACGGTTATCTCTTCCGGCACCGGCAACACCTGTATTTCCTGCCACGTGCCCAAGAGCTATGCCGACAGCCCGTCCACTTCGCAGCACGGCGGTCACAGCGCGGCCGACTTCGGCTCTGACGCCCAGTGTACCACCTGTCATAATGACGGCGGCAAGGGGGTTGTGGAAGGCATCCACAACAACAACTGTCTGACCTGCCATACCAGCGCCTCCGGCGGTCTGACCACCGTAAGGTTCGACGGCGGCAACGCCGGGGTTGACTCCACCAACGGGGTTGACGCCGATCCGAGCCTTGCCATCAGCAGCGGCGCCCACAAGTCAACCACCTGTCTCGGTTGTCACAATATCAGTTCCGGCAATGTGGACGCCACCTCGGTGGGTGGTATTCATCACAACAGCGCCACCTACGGCGTGCTGAGCACCTCGACCCCGAGCGCCACCTGCGGGAACTGCCATACCGCGGTCGATCATACCGCGATGATCAAGGATACCCCGGGTGACTGTAACAGCTGTCATACCAACACTGCCGCGTCCGCCGGGGTCAACCCGCCGATCAGCGGCACCCTGGGCGATCCCAAGGTCCATGACGACTGCACCACCTGCCATGCCTTTGCCGGTAGCGGATGGAACGGTCAGCTTATCAGCCTGCCCAGTCCGCGCGGTCTGGTCTACGCCATGCCCGACGGCGGCACCATCGGCGGCACCGACGGCGGCGGCGACTGCGCCAACTGTCATGACGCCACGGCCAAGAAGAGCCTGCATCATGGCTCAAGCCTGGCCACCGGCGGACAGTGCCAGGTGTGTCATGTCAACTCTGATACCAGCGGGGTGAATTCGGCCACGGCCCCGCCGCAGCTGGCCTGTCAGACCTGTCATGTGGACAACAGCAACGGTCTTGACATTATCAGTCTGCGGCTGAGCAAGTTGAGCGGTTCACGGCCCAATCATCTGGAGAACAAGAACGCTAACCTCGGCAATGCCACAACCGATGGCAATGGTTTTGTCAGCACCCATAGTTTTACGGCTGCCTCAATAACCGTGCAGGACTACCGCGCTTGTTTCTCCTGTCATAACGGCTCTTACCCGAACGCTCCGGTTGTCGTGCCGTTCCACGGCTTCCCGGGTGATCAGGCCAATAATGACATCATGGCAAGCAACGCCAATATGCACACCAATATCGACGGGTCAAAGCTGCTGGTTGACGAGAGCAGTGGCGACAATATCCCGAGATACTCCATGTACTATCATCCTGGTCATATCAATTTCCGCCGGTTCAACACCAAGACCAACGGAACCAAGCTGTACGACCGGGGCGGCAAGAACGGCATCGGCGGCTATAACGAGCGTGGGTATGAAGACGGCAAGTACTTCACCACCGGCATGAGCTCGACCACTAACAGCGCCGCCAACGCCATACTCCAGGATATCCAGGAGAGCAAGAAAACGGTTCCGGATGACCTGGGCAACAATATCGACTTCGGTAATATCTTTGGCAAGAACAGTAGCCAGTTCGGTCAGACCAAGTCCACCAAGGGATACAGCCTGACCTTTAACGCCAAGTTCACCAACTTCTCAACTCCGAGCGCCTCGAGCGGAATCGGGTATGGCGAACTGAACAACATTCCGTACTTCACCGCCCTTGCCCCGCCCAACGACCGGGTGTTCGTCAACTCGGCCGAGGTCAATACGAGCGGCAACCTGGTTGTCATTGCCGGCAACGACGAGGGCTGCAACAAGCTCACCGTGAAGGAGAGCGGCGGAAGCACTTACGGCAGCATGACCCTTAACGCCACCACCGGTTACTGCGAGCTGACCACCGCGGTCAGCGCGGTTCCGGCCGCGGTTGACGTGAGCAGTTCCGGCACCGGCACTCCGAGCGTGACCAATTATCCGGTCACCGACAACTCGGTCCAGCCGGGCACCATCACCCTGTCCGCCTCCACCTACTCGGTGAACGAGAACGGCGGCTCGGTGACCATTACGGTTAACCGCACCGGCGGATCGGGCGCGGTCACGGTCGATTACGCCACCAGCAACGGTTCGGCAACGGCCGGCTCTGATTATACCGCCGCCTCCGGCACCCTGAGCTGGGCCGACGGCGACACCGCCGCCAAGACCTTTACCGTCTCTATCATCAACGACACTTTGCAGGAGGGTGACGAGACGGTAAACATTGCCCTGTCCAACGCCACCGGCGGCGCCTCGCTCGGCACCCCGGGCAGCGCGGTGCTGACCATTGTTGACGATGACCAGCCGGGTACCCTCTCCTTTGAACTGGGTTCCTACTCGGTCAGCGAGGGTGGCGGCTCAATCACCATCAATGTGACCAGGACCGCGGGTTCTGTCGGCGCGGTCGACGTCAGCTACGCCACCAGCGACGGCTCCGCCACCACCGCCGGCAACGACTATACCGCGACTTCCGGCACCCTGAGCTGGATTGACGGCGACACCGCCAGCAAGTCGTTCACCGTGACCATTCTCCAGGATACCGTGGTCGAGGGCGACGAGACCGTCAACCTGACCTTGTCGTCTGCCACCGGCGGCGCGTCCATCGGCGGCACCAACCCGGTCACCCTGACCATTGTTGATGACGACAACTCGCCGCCGGCTTTCGGCAGCCCGACCTACACCGCCAGCCCGAACGCCACCGAGGGCAGCGCCTATACCACCACCACCATGGTGGGCGCGGCCACTGATCCGGAGGGTGACGCGATCACCTATGGTGACGCGGGCACCGGTTCCTGTACCTGGACCAGCGTGGCAACGGACGGCACCATCACCGGCACCGCCCCGAGCGGTTCCGGCGGCACGAGCTGCACGGTTGACGTGACCGCCACCGCCACCGGCGGCAGCGACACCGCGACGCTGACCATCAATATTGATGCGGCGCCTACGGCCATGAGTGGTGACGGCGGCCAGACGGTTGACGGTATCTTCCCGGGTGACAATTTCACCAGCAGTGACACTAATGTCTCGGTTACCGTCACCTTCACCACCGCCAACGCCGGTGACAAGAATAACTACTGGACCTTGTACGACGAGGCCCAGAACGGCAGTACGTTGTGTGCTGGCACCTTCTCCTCCGGTGACGGCGGCAATACCTGGACCGCCTCGGTTGATTTTAGCCAGTGCGGCGGTTACACAGGCGTCGCCTTCATGGAGTACGGGATCGAGGACAACACCACTGGTGACAAGTTCAAGATCAAGTACCTGCCGATCACCCTCGGCAGCACCAGCGAGTACCTCAAGACCTTCAGCGACAGCGGGTACAGCAACGAGACCACCTCGTTTAATTCCAACGACATGGTCTATGTCGAGGTCAACAGTGCCGCGGTTCACAATATACTTAACGGCACCTGCGACGGCACCCAGGCCGCCAAGCTGGCCGGGTTCGATGACACCAAGTACATCGACAAGCTCGACTTCAGTTCGTGTAGCTATGAAGGCGGCAATGTCTACCGCTGGAGCTTTGATCTCAGTCAGCAGTCCATTACTTTCCCGACCGGCACCTACTGGTACCAGGGTGAGATGAAACCTGCCGACAGCAGTGGCAATAGTAATATCAAGGTCGGTTTGGTAATCCAGGTCACCAAGTAAACCTCAACCTGTCATAAGACAGTCAACCCCGGTGGAACCAGTCTCCACCGGGGTTTTTTTGGTCGGGGCGACCGTCCTGTCGCCCCATTGGTCGTTTTGTTTTTCGGCGTTGTCCGGTGGGGGATATGTCCGGTTCGTGTTATCCGTTATTTTCAATGATTCCGTTGGGGCGAAAAATTTTTCGCCCCTGCGCGCCGGTGCCGGAAACGGTTATTTGTTCCGCGTTGTCCATCACACCATCCACGGTTCATGGCCGTATCGTGCGACGGGTTCGCCCGTCCTGTCGCCATTGCCGACATGGTCGCGGTCTGTTTCCCATTTTGCCGGGTTGTTGATGATGTATTGCCGGATACGGTGCAATTCATTTTCATCCCGGACAATGTGTTCCCAATAATTGCGTTGCCATACATCGTGAACATTGGCGTTTTGCCGAATCCATTTGGTCACGCCGATTTTGAAACCACGCACAATGGAACCGATGGTTTTGGATGTCCCGCGTGGGGTGGGGTGGCGTAGGGGCGAAAAATTTTTCGCCCCTACGTTCGCCCCCGCATTCGCCCCAACGGCAACCACCGCGCCATTCATTCCGACCATTCCGCCGTTTGTAACCGTATGGTTGTTCAAAAAAACGATGCCGTGGATATGGTTGGGCATCACAATAAATTCATCAACGGTTGCATGGGGAAAATGATCAGGGATTGCCTGCCAACATTTTTCTGCAACGTGACCCGCATCATTCAACCGCATTGCGCCATTGACAATATCCCCGAACAAACATTTCCTGTTGTGGGCGCAGATGGTGACGAAACAGGCGCCGGCCCTGGAATAATCATACCCCGTCAACCGGATGGAACGGCGATTATGGCGGGCAGGGTCATATTTCATGCCGCCGGGGCCTCGTTCATCTCGTCAATGATCCGATCCATGTCCTCGCCGAATAATTGCCGCATTTTCCCGGTCCCTCGTCATTCCGTGTGGATTTGATCTGTTTTAATCAGCCTTCTGTCTTCCGGCTTCCGGATTGCGCCGGTGTGATTTCCGCCAGCGGACATACCCTGACCGTTTCGCTGAGAGGGTAACTTTCGTCTACCGGGGCTATGACCAGCGCCTGGTCGATGCGCAGGTCCTTCAGGCCGTTCCAGAAACCTTTTGTCGGGCGGGAAGTGGTTGACGCCTTGAATTCGAACGCCATTTTACGGGCCCCCCGGACCAGAACCAGGTCGATTTCCGCCCCTGCCGCCGTTCGGTAAAAATACGGTTCCCATCCCGGAAAGGTGGCAATGATGTTTTCCAGGGCCAGGGTTTCCCATGATGCCCCGAAAACCGGGTGCCCCATGAGATCGTCAAAGGTGTCGATGGCGAGCAGGGCATGGAGAATGCCGGTATCCCGGAGGTACACCTTTGGAGATTTGACCAGCCGTTTTTTCAGATTCGCTGCAAGGGGAGGGAGAATTCGTATCATAAACGTCTCCGCCAACAGGTCGATGTATGACCGGAAGGTTGTGTGCGAGACCCCAAGGGCGGAACCGAGCTGCGAACTGTTGAGCAGCTGTCCCTGGGTGTGGGCGCACATTTGCCATACCCTCCGCAGGGTCGGAGCCGGTATGCGGACACCAAGCTGCGGGATGTCACGCTCAAGGAAGGTGCGAATAAAGTTTTCCCGCCACCTTTGGCTGGCCTTCCCGCTGCGCGCCAGCAGGCTGTCCGGAAATCCGCCGCGCAGCCAGTAGGCGTGGATGGACGCGACTTTTGTCTTGCCGCTGATTTCGCCATAGAGGAAGGGGGACAGTTCCAGGTAGGCGATCCGGCCGGCCAGGGTTTCTGAACTTTGCCGGATGAGATCCCTGGACGCTGATCCAAGGAAGAGGAATTGTCCATTGCGGTTTCGGGAGTCGATGATTGCCCGCAGGGGCGCGAAAATTTCCGGCAGACGCTGTATTTCGTCGAGACAGATCAACCTGTCTTTGTGGAGGGAGAAGAACAGCTCCGGCTCCTGAAGCTTTGCAAGGTCTGCCGGTTTTTCCAGGTCAAGATATACAGCGTCCGGCAACCGGGCGATCACGGCCCGCGCCAGGGTAGATTTACCGCACTGCCTGGGGCCCAGTACGGCAACGGCGGGGAACTCCCGCAAGCACTCCCGGAGTTCTGATTCAAGATGGCGGGGGATGTATCTTTCTTGCATATTGCAAACGTATCACACGGTTTGCAAGGTTGCAAGGGCGAGGTCAGTAAAGTAAACCTTGGCCGGGGGTAAGGGGACGTCCATAAATTTATAAATTTATCGGCCCATTGCCGACGATCCGTTTCACCCCCATTGGTCGTTTTGTTTTTTTGCGTTGTCCGGGCGTTGTCCGGTTCGTGTTATCCGTTATTTTCAATGATTCCGTTGCCATGGTTCCGTAGGGGCGAAAAATTTTTCGCCCCTGCGCGCCGCCGCCGGGAACCGTTTGGTTTGTTTCGCGTTGTCCATCACACCATCCACGGTTCATGGCCGTATTGGGTGACGGGTTCGCCCGTCCTGTCGCCATTGCCGACGTGGTCGCGGTCCGTTTCCCATTTTGCCGGGTTGTTGATGATGTATTGCCGGATACGGTGCAATTCATTTTCATCCCGGACAATGTGTTCCCAATAATTGCGTTGCCATATTTTGCCGCCGGGCGTGCCACGCATGGCGTTTATCCGTTTGGTAACGGCGGATTTGAATCCGGCCACCAACGCCCCCAACGAACGTGGTCGCGGTCCCATCGCCGTAGGGGCGACCGACCGGTCGCCCCTACTTTTTCAGGCCGGGGCAGTTTGACGAATCTGCCCCGGGTATGGGTTATCAGACTGTTGAAAACACCAGGACGGCTTTTCAACAGTCTGTTATGTGCTTCAGGACTCGAGAGCCTTGAACCGGCCTTCGAGGAAATTCCAGGCCTTGTCCACGTCATTCTGGGCTTGGGTCAGCAGCGAATCCGCTTCTGTCGGATTCATCATCTTCAGCATCCGGTAGCGGTTTTCGTTAAGGGCGTAGTCGGTGAACGGTATCGATGGGGCCTTGGAATCGATGTGGAGTGGGTTTTTGCCCTGTTCTTCAAGGGCCGGGTTGTAGCGGTACAGGGGCCAGTGACCGCAGGCGACCGCTTTTTGCTGCTGCTGCAGACCGACGGCGAGATTGATGCCGTGGTTGATGCAGTGGGCATAGGCGATGATCAGCGATGGGCCGTCATAGGCCTCGGCCTCGGCTATCGCCTTGGTGACCTGGCCGGGGTTGGCGCCCATGGAGACCTTGGCGACATAGACGTTGCCGTAGGTGGAGAAGATCATGCCGATGTCTTTTTTCGGCATCTTCTTGCCTGCGGCGGCGAACTGGGCCGTGGCACTCCTCGGGGTAGACTTGGACATCTGCCCGCCGGTGTTGGAGTAGACCTCGGTGTCAAGGATCATGACGTTGATGTTTTCCCCCGATGCGAGGACGTGGTCGAGACCGCCATAACCGATATCATAGGCCCAGCCATCGCCGCCGAAGATCCAGACGGACTTTTTCACCAGGTAATCGGCGACATGGAGCAGACGTTTGGCGATTACCGAGCCACTGCCGGCGAGCTTATCCTTGAGGGCGGCCACCCGGTCGCGCTGGGCGTCGATTTCGCTCTGGATCTTCTGGTTCGCGCCGATAAGGTCATCGGCCATTTTCTTGCTGATGATCTTTTCCGCCACTGCTTTTTCCAGTAGTTCCGAGGCCTGGTATGCCATTTTGTTGACCGTGTTCCGCATCCCTAAGCCGAATTCGGCGTTGTCTTCAAACGGTGAGTTGGACCAGGTCGGGCCGCGGCCGTCATTGTTTTTGGCATAGGGGGTGGTGGGGAGATTGCCGCCGTAAATGGAGGAGCAACCGGTGGCGTTGGCGATCATCATCCGATCACCGAACATCTGGGTTACAAGCTTGATGTACGGGGTCTCGCCACAGCCGGCACAGGCACCGGAGAACTCAAACAGCGGCCGCAGCAACTGGCTGCCTTTTACCGTTGCCGGATCTATCTCCTCCGGGTCGGCCTCGGGGAGACTGAGGAAGTAACGGACGTTGGCCGATTCCTGCGCCTGCAGTTTTTCGCTGTTGTCGACCATAACCAGGGCCTTGGTTTTGGCCGGGCAGGCGTCAACACAGAGAGTGCATCCGCAGCAATCCTCGGTGAACACCTGAACCGTGGTTTTGCGTCCCTTGAACTGTTTTCCCACCGCGTCCACGGCCTTGAAGTTTTTTGGGGCCTTTTTGAGATCGGCGGTTTTGCTGATCTTCATCCGGATCGCGGCATGGGGGCAGACAATTGAGCAACGACCGCACTGGATACAGTTTTCCGACAGCCATTCGGGTACCTTGACCGCGATATTACGTTTTTCGTACTGGGTGGTGCCGGTGGGCCAGGTGCCGTCGTCGGGGATCTGCGACACCTTGAGACTGTCACCATTGCCTTCGATCATGGTCGCGGTGACCTGTTTGACGAAATCAGGGGCATCATCGGGTACGGTGGCCGGAATCTCGTGGCCGTCTGTGGTTTTGGGGACCTTGACCTCGACAATTTTTTCGATCGCTCCGTCAACTGCGGAATAATTCATATTGACGACCTTGTCGCCCTTTTTGCCGTAGGTCTTCTTGATCGCGTCCTTGATCGCTTTGATCGCCTGCTTTTCGGTAAGGATGCCGGAGATCATGAAAAAGGCGGTCTGCATGATCATGTTGATCCGGGCGCCGAGCCCAAGGGCCTGGCCGAGGCCGATGGCGTCGATGATATAGAATTTCGCATTTTTATCGATCAGCTGTTTCTGAACCTTGGCCGGCATGTGCTTCCATACCTGGTCTTTGCTGAAGGTGGTGGTAAGGAGGAAGGTGCCGCCGGGCTCAAGGCGGGCGAGCATGTCGTATTTATCCAAAAAGGTGAAGTTATGGCAGGCGATAAAATTGGCCTTGTCAATAAGATACGGTGCCACAACCTTATTCTTGCCGAAGCGCAGATGACTGGTGGTGATCGAGCCGCTTTTCTTGGAGTCGTAGACAAAGTAGCCCTGGGCCGAGTTGTCGGTCTCGGTGCCGATGATCTTGATCGTGTTCTTGTTGGCACCGACGGTGCCGTCGGAACCGAGGCCGAAAAACATGGCCCGGAACACGTCTTTGCCTTCGATATTGAATTCGTTGTCGTAATCAAGGCTTGAGAAGGTGACATCGTCATTGGGGCCGACACAGAAGTGGTTTTTCGGCGACAAGGAGGCCATGTTGTCAAATACCGCCTTGACCATTGCCGGGGTGAACTCGGCCGAACCAAGGCCGTAACGGCCCGAGATGATCACCGGCTGGGTGTTGATTGTGGAGGACTCAACGGCCTCGCCCACCGCGGCCCGGATATCAAGGTACAGGGGCTCGCCGGCGCTGCCGGGTTCCTTGGTCCGGTCTAAAACCGTGATTTTTTTAACCGTTGCCGGCATGGTATTCACCATAGCCTCGCAGTCAAAAGGACGGAAGAGACGGACGATAATAAGGCCGATCTTTTTGCCGCCGTCGGCAATCAGGTGGTCGATAGTCGCGGCCACGGTTTCGGCCCCGGAACCCATCATCACCACGATCTCCTCGGCATCAGGGGCGCCGTGGTAATCAAAGAGGTTGTACCGGCGCCCGGTGAGGGCGGCAAAGCGGTCCATGGTCTCCTGGACGATGGACGGACAGACGTTATAATATTTGTTAACCGTCTCACGGCCAGTGAAGTATACATCCGGATTCTGGGCTGTGCCGCGCATCATCGGACGGTCCGGGGTCAGGCCGCGCTCACGGTGCGCCATGATAAGATCCTCGTCGATGATCTCGTTCATATCATCATAGGTCAGCTGCTCCATCTTCTGGATCTCATGTGAGGTCCGGAATCCGTCAAAGAAGTGCATGAACGGGATCCTGCTCTTTAATGTCGACTGGGTGGCGATCAGGGCCATGTCCTGGCATTCCTGGACGTTCTGGGAACATAGCATGGCCCATCCGGTCTGGCGCGTGGCCATGACGTCGCTGTGGTCGCCGAAGATAGACAGGCCCTGACCGGCTAAAGAACGGGCAGTAACGTGAAAGACAGTGGGGGTAAGCTCACCGGCGATCTTGAACATATTGGGGATCATCAGCAACAGACCCTGGGAGCAGGTAAAGGTGGTACACATGGCGCCGGTGGTCAGGGAACCATGCAGGGCTCCGGCAACCCCGCCCTCAGACTGCATCTGGGTTACCGCCGGGATGGTACCCCAGATATTTTCCTGACCGGCGGCCTTCTTGGCATCAGATTCCGCCGCCATGGGAGATGATGGGGTAATGGGATAAATGGTAATGACCTCGCTTGTGGCATAGGCCACATGGGTGCAGGCCTGATTGCCATCGACTGTTACCATTTTGCGTGACATTGCTTTCTCCTTTGGCTTTTAAAGTTGATTAAGTGAGAACTTTAACCTTCACCGCGATGAAGGATTCAAAACGTAAAAAAAGAAAAAATAGCCGAAAAACCGGACAATATCAATACCGCAGGAGAGAAAAGCGTGGCGTTGAAAAGAGAAATGATGACCGGGGCTTCAGGGGGGCTTGGAGAGTGCGATTGTTTTTGCATCAGGTGTGGTGATTGATCCTTAGCAGTCCGTTGAAAAAAGGGCTGGTCGCGGTGCATGGACGCGCCGCCGATTTTATTGGGTTTGAAAAAACAATAAAATCGAGAGGTTGGCCGAAACTTGTTTTGGCCGACCGGGAGTTAAAAAAGCCAGGACGGCTTTTTTAACAGTCTGTTAGGATTCTATGAATCGGACGAGTTCGTTTTCGCTGAGAACAACTCCGCTGATGTGTCTGTCATCCAGTCGGCAGGCGGGAAAGAGGCGGATGCCCTCCCGTATCGCGGTAAAGGGGTGAAGGGTTATGTCGAGCTCTCTCAGCCTGATCTCCGGGTGACGGGCGAGGACCCGCATCAGCGTTTTCCTGCTACGGTGGCAGCGGGGACATAAAAATGAATGATAAAAGGTCAACTCTTTCATGGATTGCTTCCTGGTCAACGGGGTGGCGGAAAGCCTGTAATTTCTTATCCCGCAGGCCGAAATTATTGTTTAGTCATTTCGTGATTTGTTACGAGTCCATCGTCATTGATTGAAAATAAGGTTTTTGATCCGGTGCTGTTCCCTCTGCGTCGGGATGAGAAAGTCGAGGTTATGGTTCCAGCGGCTTATGAAATGCCGGGTCAGGAGCAGACGCATATTGTTTTTTAATTGCACCAGGGAGTCGAAGTCGTGGTGAAAGTATTCTCCGTAGCTGTTGACCGTGATCATCTCTGATTCCAGGGTCTTTTCGTTTACCTGTTTCCTGCCCATGTTCACCACCACCAGGGCCCTTTCCAGTTTTTCCGGGGCCAGGAGCTGTTCCGGGGCGATGTGGCCGAAGACCACCAGGGGGAAATTAGTGAAAAAGGCGTCGCATAATTGCTGGATATCGACCAGGTTCAGGGGCAGGTAGGTTTTGGTGAGAAACAGTTCGGTCCCCGGGGTGAGGATGTGGTTGATCGCCAGCCATACCACCAGGCGGACCAGGGAGCTGTCGCGATTGATGATCCTCGCGGCCTGGGTATCAATTGCGGTTCTGGTCTGGTCGCCCTGGAGGACATAATAAAAATCCTCATCCTGAACCCTGGCGACATGGAAGGTCAGTTTCTCCTGGGCCATGGCCTCCCGCGAGATACTTTTTACATAGTCGATCTTGCCCTTTTTCTGTTCATAGAAACTGAAGAGTTTACGCCCGAGGACCGAGAGATCGCGCTCGGTGATGTCGACCCGGGTTTCATGGTCGATATGGTGGAATATCCACCGCAGACGGTTATAGGTGTCAACCAGATAACCGTGGATACGGTTGCCGAACTCCACAAGCTCCCGGTAGCTCCATTCGTGGATGGTTGAGAAATGGTGATGGTCCCTTGGCAGTAACTCCCAGTTGCGCATCAGGGACATGGTCAGGAGTATTCGTTTCTGCTGCCCGGGGATTCTTTTCTGCGAGGCCATGCCTTCAAGGGTCTTGAGAAACATGCATTCCCGAATCAGGTCGGCACCTTTTCGGTCTTCCGCCTCTCTAAGGTAAAAACCGACGATTTCCCGGGCCAGAAGGAGATAGGGATCGATTTCAGCCAGGGGCAGTTTCGCCCGGTCCTTGCGGCTGATTTTTTCCGGGAAGGTGACCAGGCTTTTGATATGGGCTGAAAACAGGGGCAGACGTTTATTCTTGTCCTGCATCAGTAATTCGAGATAGGCGAATTTGATCACTGACTTGTAAGGGCTGTCGAGGGCCTTGTTCATCTGCCACAGGCAGGCGCCGAATATTTCCGACGGCGGCAGGTGGGCGAGATAGCCGAGGTCGATAAAGTGATCGCTGTTGATCGTTTGGTGGGACTTCAGGCGGCTTGAGTATTCCCGGTACTCATTTTCCGACAGTCCCGGCGGGATCAGCCACCACAGGAGCATTTTGCCCGCCACCAGAATGTGGGTGCGGAAGAGTTCGTCCTTTAACAGGATTTTAAGGGCACTGCCGGCGGATTCTTCATCGGTGGCGGTGTCGAAACGGTTTTCGCGGATCTGGTCGATGTCCATGAGAAAGAAGTGGATTTCAATTTCTTTCTCCATTCCCCAAGCCTCAAGGCGGCGGCATTTTTCCCGCAACAGTTCAAGCCCGGCCGGGGATATCTCGTCGAAACGGAGGCTGATCCAGTAGTCACAGTCGGATTTTTCGGTCTGGGCGATGGTACCGATGGAGCCGATGGTCTTGATTGAATGGATACATGGTTTTACGGCAAAGGGATTTGGAGTTCGTTCATCAAGACAGGTCGAGGTCGGGAACATCCGGCGGATAAGGGCGGCGTCAACCAGTTTGCGGGGTGAAAAGAGGTGGATGCCGAAGGCGCATTCGGGGTCGTCGATGAATCCCGGCAGGTCGGGATAGTTTGCGTGGAGAAGGAAGGGGATGATCTTGAACAGCAGGGTGGCCTTGGTCTCGTTGAAGGCGATGGCCTTGAGTTTTCGACTTTTATTATAGGCCAGATATCGTTCAATGCGCTTGCGGATCAAAAAAGTTTTCCTCCGGGTCCGTTTTTGGCCGGGGTTTGAGACTCAAGGCATAATCCGGTTGGCGATGGTTATCGCCTGCCGGGTGAGTTTAACGTTGTGGACCCTTATATAGTCGACGCCGCGGGCGGCACAGAGACAGGAAATCATGGCGGTGGCGCAATCCCTGTCCGGGGTTTCAAGCCCAAGGAGGCCGGAAAGAAATGATTTGCGTGAATGACCGATCAATACCGGTGGACCAATCCCGCTGATTTTTTTTATTCCGGCCAGGATAGCGAGGTTATGGGCCATGGTCTTGCCGAAGCCGATGCCGGGGTCGAGAATAATCTGTTCCTGGTCTATTCCTGCCTGCTCACAAAAGCGCAGGCGTTCCCGGAAAAAACTTTCGATATCCTTAACTACGTCATCGTACAGCGGGTTATCCTGCATGTCGCTCGGGGTTCCCCGCATGTGCATGATAACCACCGGCACCCGGCGTTCGGTGATCAGGGCGGCCATGTCCGGGTCAAATCTGAGACCGCTGACGTCGTTGACCATCGCCGCCCCGGCGTCAAGGGCGGCGGCGGCGACCGTGGCCTTGGTGGTGTCAACGGAGATCATGGCCCCTGATTCTTCGTAAATCGCCCTGACCGCCGGAACCACTCGTTTTATTTCTTCCTCTCTGGTAACCGGATCAGATCCGGGGCGGGTTGATTCGCCGCCGATGTCGATGATATCGACTCCGTCCGTGAGCATGGTTGCCGCGTGGGCGACGATTTCGGTAAGGTTACGGTGTCGGCCGCCATCGGAAAAGGAGTCGGGGGTTACGTTTAATATCCCCATTATCCTTGTCCGTGCCGGATGCTCAGGCATCGGCGTCTTCGCCGGCGTCAGGAGCCGGTTCTTTCACCTCTTCAACCGGTGGTCCGAGGATTTTTTCGACCGCTTCGGTGTCAAGGGTTTCTTTCTCCAGCAAGGCCGCGGCCAGGGCCTTGAGCTTTTCGATATTGCGTGTGAGAAGGTCGGCAACAGTCGCGTTGGCGTCGACCACCAGTTTTTTTATCTCTTCGTCGATCTTGACCGCGGTGGCCTCGCTGTAGTCGCGGTGTTGCGAGATCTCGCGGCCCAGGAAAATCTGTTCCTCTTTTTTGCCGAACGACAGGGGACCAAGTTCATCGCTCATGCCCCATTCGCATACCATCTTTCGCACCATGGCGGTCGCCCGTTCGATGTCGTTGCCGGCGCCGGTGGTTAGTTCATTAAAGACAAGTTTCTCCGCCCCCCGGCCGCCGAGGAGGATCTTCAGATTGTTGAGGAGATAGGTTTTCGAATAGGTATGCTTTTCGTCCACCGGAAGTTGCTGGGTAAGGCCCAGGGCCCGGCCCCGGGGGACGATGGTCACCTTATGGATGGGATCGGTATCGGGGAGGATCCAGGCCATCAGGGCGTGGCCGGCCTCGTGGAAGGCGGTGATCTCTTTTTCTTTTTCGGTGATGATCATGCTGCGGCGTTCGGCCCCCATCATAACCTTGTCCTTGGCCTTTTCCAATTGTTCCATGCCCACTTCGGTGGCCCCGTCACGGGCGGCAAGCAGGGCCGCCTCGTTGACCATGTTTTCGAGGTCGGCTCCGGAAAAACCCGGGGTGCCGCGGGCGATGACCGCCCAGTCGATATCGTTTGCGAGCTTGGTCTTTTTGCCGTGAACTTCCAGGATCTTTTCCCGTCCCTTGACGTCCGGGATCGGAACCACTACCTGACGGTCGAAACGGCCCGGACGCAGCAGGGCCGGATCAAGGACATCGGGTCGGTTGGTGGCGGAAACGATGATTACTCCCTCACTTGACTCAAAGCCGTCCATCTCCACCAGTAGCTGGTTAAGGGTCTGTTCCCGTTCGTCATGGCCGCCGCCTAATCCGGCGCCGCGGTGGCGGCCGACGGCGTCGATCTCGTCGATGAAAATGATGCAGGGGGCGTTTTTCTTGCCCTGGATGAACAGGTCCCGGACCCTGGAGGCGCCGACGCCGACGAACATCTCAACGAAATCGGAGCCGCTGATGGAGAAAAACGGAACCGCGGCCTCGCCGGCAATGGCCTTGGCGAGCAGGGTTTTGCCGGTGCCGGGAGAACCCATGAGCAGGACACCTTTGGGGATCCGACCACCAAGGCGGGTGAACTTCTTCGGTTCCTTTAAGAAATCAATGATCTCGGAGAGCTCTTCCTTGGCCTCTTCGATCCCGGCCACGTCCTCGAAGGTGATCTTGCTCTCCTCCTTGTTCATCAGTCGGGCTTTGCTCTTGCCGAAACTCATGGCCTTGCCGCCGCCCATCTGCATCTGGCGCATAAAGAAGATCCATACCCCGATCAGCAGCAGCATCGGAAACCATGATATCAGCAAAGTCAGGTACCACGGGGTATCTTCCTTTTTTTTGACCCGGATATTGACTCCGTTGTCACGCAGACTTTTTATCAGTTCCGGATCGTTGTTCGGGGCGGTGGTGGTAAAGGTGGTACCGCTTTTGGTGGTGCCGCTGATGTCGCCGTCTTTGATGAAGACGCCGTTAACCCCGCCCTCTTCAACCCGGCTTAAAAAATCCGAGTAACTGATCTGTTCGGTTGTGGCCTGCTGTTTGTTGAACATGTTAAACAGCAGAATCATGGTCAGGCCGATGATCAGCCACATGGAAAGGTTTTTGTAAAAGGTGTTCACCAGATCCTCCCTGGAGGTCTTTTGGTTGGCTGTTTTCGTGGTTTATCCCCGTCGGGGGAAATTAAACATATCCTATTTAATGATGGCCTTTTAACAAAAAAAGCCGTTTGCGCAAAGTCGGGAGGGGTGTTGCCGTCTGCGTCTGTAAAATAGATAAGGGCTAACTCGGCACTTGTCCAGCATGATAAGAGGTTATCTTGTCCTGGGGGTAAAAAAATCCTGCACCGATCGTACCCCCAGTTCTGCCTCCTGCATGGTCTCGATTGCCAGCAGCATTGCCACCGCCCCGGCGACGGTGGTGGTGTATGGCAGGTGGAAATCAAGGGCGGCGCGGCGGATGCGGTATGCGTCTTCGGTGGTCCTGGTGCCCATGGAGGTGTTGACGATCCATTGCACCTGGCCGTCCATGATATTGTCGAGAATATGGGGTCGGCCCTCGGAAATTTTCAGGGCCCGTTCGCAGGCAATCCCGTTGTCATCAAGGAAAGCGGCGGTCCCGTGGGTGGCAAGGATATTGAAGCCCAGGAGGGTCAGGCGCCGGGCCACATCGACAATCGCCTCCTTGTCGATATCGCGGACGCTGAGAAAGACACTGCCGGCCGCGGGGATGTTCTGCCCCGCGGCCAGTTGCGACTTGGTGAACGCCAGGCCGACCGAGGTGTCGATTCCCATGACCTCGCCGGTTGATTTCATCTCCGGACCGAGGAGGGTATCAACATTGTCAAAGCGGTCAAAAGGGAACACTGCTTCCTTGACCGCGAAGTGACTGATCGTTTTTTCTTCGGTGAAACCGATATCGGCCAGGCTTTCGCCCAGCATTACCCTGGTGGCGTATTTGGCCAGGGGGACTCCGGTGGCCTTGCTGACAAAGGGGATGGTCCGTGAGGCCCGGGGATTGACTTCGAGGATATAGAGGTCGTCGTCTTTTACCGCGTACTGGATGTTCATCAGCCCCCTTACCCCTAGTTCGGCGGCCATGGCTCCGGTGGCGTTTTTGATCTCTTCGATTATTGTCGCGTCAAGGGTGTGGGGGGGGAGGACACAGGCGGAATCGCCGGAATGGATGCCGGCCTCTTCGATATGCTCCATGATTCCGCCGATAACCGTGATTCTGCCGTCGCTGATGGCGTCGACATCGATTTCGATCGCGTCTTTGAGAAATTTGTCGATCAGGATCGGGTGCTCCGGCGATACGTTGATCGCGGTGGTCATGTAATTTTCCAGTTCCGTCTCGTTGTAAACGATGCGCATCGCCCGGCCGCCAAGGACGTATGACGGCCGTACCACCACCGGGTAACTGATTCGCTCGGCAATGGCCCGCGCCTCTTCCTCGGTGCGGGCGGTATCGTTGTCCGGTTGCCGCAATCCCAGTTTCTGCAGGAACTGCTGGAAGCGTTTGCGGTCCTCGGCCCGGTCGATGGAGTCGGGCGAGGTCCCGAGGATATTAACCCCGGCCGCGGCCAGGCGGGCGGAGAGGTTGAGCGGGGTCTGACCGCCGAACTGGATGATTACCCCGAAGGGGTTCTCGTTTTCGATGATGTTCAGGACGTCCTCGCCGGTCAGGGGCTCAAAGTATAGTTTGTCCGAGGTGTCATAATCGGTGGACACGGTCTCGGGATTGGAGTTGACCATGATTGATTCAATTCCCATTTCCCAGAGGGCGAAGGAGGCGTGAACGCAGCAATAGTCGAATTCAATCCCCTGGCCGATACGGTTGGGTCCGCCGCCGAGGATGAGAACCTTTTTCTTTTTGCTGATCCTTGCCTCGTTTTCACTCTCGTAGGTGGAGTAATAATAGGGAGTGTGGGCCTCGAACTCGGCGGCGCATGTGTCAACCAGTTTATAGACCGGCAGTACCCGTTTCTGGTGCCGCAGGCCACGGATATCACTCTCGTCGGTGCCGGTGAGCCAGGCGATCTGGGGGTCGGAAAAGCCCATCTGCTTGATCTCTTCGAGGAAATCGCTGTCAATACCGGCATAGCCGCGGCTTCTGATTTCCTCTTCCTTGTTAACGATGCGCTTCAGGTCATGGAGAAACCAGGGGTCGATGAGACTTATCCGGTGGATTTCGGTAATATCCATGTTCCGGCGCAGGGCCTCGTGGAGAAAGAGTATTCTTTTTGAATTGGGGGTGCGCAGTCCGGTTTCAAGCTCGTGAGTCTCAAGGTCTGAAAGTTCGAACAGCTGGTTGCCGCCGAAGCCGGCGCAACCGATTTCAAGTGAACGCAGACCCTTCTGCATCGCCTCCTTGAAGGTCCGGCCGATGGCCATGGTCTCGCCCACCGATCTCATCGCCGTGGTAAGGTGGTCCTCGGCCTCGGGGAATTTTTCAAAGGTCCAGCGGGGGATCTTGACCACGCAATAGTCGATGCTCGGCTCAAATGCGGCCAAGGTCTCGCGGGTGATGTCGTTTTTGATTTCATCCAGGGTATAGCCCACCGCCAGCTTGGCTGCGATCTTGGCGATGGGAAATCCGGTGGCCTTGCTTGCCAGGGCCGAGCTCCGTGATACCCGGGGATTCATTTCAATGATCATCATCTCGCCGTTCTCGGGATTGATCGCGAACTGGACGTTTGAACCGCCGGTCTCGACTCCGATCTCGCGGATGATGGCGATGGCGGCATCGCGCATCTTCTGGTACTCGCGGTCGGACAGGGTCAGGGCCGGGGCCACGGTGATCGAATCGCCGGTGTGGACCCCCATGGCGTCAATGTTTTCAATAGAGCAGATGATGACCACGTTGTCGTTCTTGTCGCGCATCACCTCAAGTTCGTATTCCTTCCAGCCAAGGAGGCTTTTTTCCAGCATGACCTCGGAATTAAGCGACAGGTCAAGGCCGCTGGTGACCATTTCTTCAAGTTCCTGATGATTATAGGCGATGCCGCCGCCGGTGCCGCCAAGGGTAAAACTCGGGCGGACGATGATCGGAAAATCGATGCGGTCACCGGAAATCCGTGCCTCTTCAATAGTGTGAACTATATCGCTGTCCGGTACCGCCAGACCGATCTTGCCCATGGCCTCGCGGAAGGACTCGCGGCCTTCGGCCTTGCGGATGACGTCGATGTCGGCGGCAAGCATCTCGACCCCGTATTTTTCCAGGATGCCGGTCTCGGCGACCTGGATCGCGGTATTGAGCCCGGTCTGGCCGCCAAGGGTGGGGAGGATGGCGTCGGGGCGTTCCTTTTCAATTATCTTTGCCACCATCTCGGCGGTGATTGGTTCGATATAGGTGTGATCGGCGATCTCCGGGTCGGTCATGATCGTCGCCGGGTTTGAGTTGATCAGGATGACCTCGTAGCCTTCCTCTTTCAGAGCCTTTACCGCCTGGGTTCCGGAATAGTCGAACTCACAGGCCTGGCTGATGATGATCGGTCCGCTCCCAATGATCAGGATTTTTTTTATATCGTCTCTTTTTGGCATTTTCTCGTTTGTCCGCTTTTGTTGTTGACTGCGTCGGCAACCGCCGGTTGACCAAAGCTTGGTTTCGGTCAACCGGCGGCGCGTCGATGCGCCGCAACAGCCCGTTTTTTAATGGACTGGTATTCTCCGGTTCCGGGACCGGCCTATTTTTTCATAATGGCGATAAAATGATCGAACAGGTGTTCGGCGTCATGGGGGCCGGGGGCGTATTCCGGGTGGTACTGTACGGAAAATGAACAATACTTCTTATGGCGCATGCCTTCGAGGCTGTTGTCGTTCAGGTTGATGTGGGTCATCTCCACCTCGTTCGGCAGGGTTGCCGGATCAACGCAGAAACCGTGGTTCTGGGAGGTAATGTCCACCTTGCCGGTCTCGAGGGCCTTTACCGGCTGGTTGCCGCCCCGGTGGCCGAATTTTAATTTATAGGTCTTGCCGCCGTAGGCCAGCCCCAGAATCTGATGCCCTAGGCAGATACCGAATACCGGTTTCCGCGGGAGGAGTTCCCGCACCGTTTCCACTACCCCCTCGACCCCTTCCGGGTCGCCGGGACCGTTGGAAAGGAAGATACCGTCGGGGTTCATTGCCAGAATTTCGGCCGCAGGGGTGGTTGCCGGTACCACCTGGACTGCGCAGCCTTTGCGGGAAAGGAGGCGCAGTTGATTGAATTTTATCCCTAAGTCGATGGCAACGACCTTGTATCTTCCCGCGACTGAGGAAGCAAAATTGTCGCCTTCGGCCGGTCCGTTATTCCAGCCGTAAGGGGCGGCGCAGGTTACTTCACGCACCAGGTCGCGCCCGACGAGACCGGCGGCGGCCCGCGCCTTTTTTATCAGCGATTCCGGAACCGGATCCGTGGTGGAGATTACCGCCCTCATCGCCCCGGCTTTTCTGATATGTCGAGTCAGGGCCCGGGTGTCAATCCCTTCGATACCGGGGATATCGAAGCGTTTGAGAAAATCGCCGAGATTGCCGCTGGCGCGATAATTGCTGGGGATGTCCTGGTACTCCCGAACCACCAGACCGCTCAAATGGATTGCCGACGACTCCATGTCTTCCTCGTTGACGCCGTAATTGCCGATCAGGGGGAAGGTCATGGTGACGATCTGGCCCCGGTATGAGGGGTCGGTAAGGATCTCCTGATAACCGGTCATGCTGGTGTTGAATACGATTTCACCGACCGTGTCCACCGGGCCGGTGAAAGACCTGCCGGTAAAGGTCCGTCCATCTTCAAGGGCGATCAATGCTTTCATGTCTGTTCCGAATATTTGGTTTTAAAGGCTTCAATTTGTTCCGTCTGCGTTCTTCGGTCACTCCGTAATCATATAACCAAGCGTGGACAGGGCTATTTTCCCCTGGCGGTCGGCGGCTCCGGCCTGGCTTGCGGCCGCGGCCCTTGCCGCGGCCGCGGCCCGGCGGTACTCTTCGCTTCCCGGGGGCATGAGGATGATTCTCTCCCGTAGTTCGGCCATGGAATGAACCACAAAAGAGATACCGCTTTCTTCCATAATGGCCACGGCATCGGCAAAGTCTTTCATGTCGGGGCCGTAAAATACCGGAACTCCGTGGATCGCCGCCTCCATTATATTATGGCCGCCGCGATCCACAAGGCTTCCGCCGCAGAATACCCAGTCGGCCAGACCGTAGAGCCCGGCAAGATCACCCATGGTGTCAACCAGGATTACCCTGGACCCGGCCCTGCTGCCTCTGCTCAGAAGGCTGAAGGCAATCTCCCGGCAATGGAGTTCTTTCTCCACGGCTTCAATTCGTTCAATATGCCTTGGTGCTAATATAAGGATAAGTCCGGGGATATTATCCTGCATCCGTCGGTACTGGTCAAGGATCATCGCCTCTTCACCTGTGTGGGTACTGCCGGCCACCAGAACCCGGTCGTCCGCCTCCAGGTGTAATTGTCCACGATACTTCAGACTGCGTTCATGGGTTTCCCGGCCCAGGGTCTGGTCATATTTGAGGTTGCCACAGGTCCGGGTGCTTTTTTTCTTTGCCCCCAGATCCAGGTAACGGCGGCGGTCAAGATCGGTGATCGCGCCGATGGCGGCAAGGTCGGCTAAAATCGGTCTGACTATCCAGCGGAAATGCCGGTAACGGCGGCATGATCGTTCACTCATCCTCGCGTTCAACAATATCGCCGGGCACTTGTCTTTTTTTAACCGGGTCAGGAGGTTCGGCCACAATTCCGTCTCCAGGCATATATATAATGATGGCCCGGCTCTTTTTACCGCCAGGGACACGCATTCGGGCAGATCAAGCGGGGCGAACACCGTTTCGACCTCAGGCGGCAGGATTCGCCGGGCGATTTTTCGCCCCTGCCTGGTGACGGTGGAGACCATGAAGTCGAGTTTCCTGTCTTTACCGTTTAATTGTTCGATCAGTATCGCCGCCGCCTTGACTTCACCGACACTGGCGGCGTGAATCCAGACCACCCTGTGGTCATTGTTTCGCGGCCCCGGTATCCACCCTGACCGTTGTCGCAGTTCATTTTTCTCACCACGAAAAACAGGCAGGAAAAATGGCAGGGCCGACAATACGATCAACTGGAGAACCCTGCATACGAGGCGATAGCATGCCAGTGACAGTGACTCCATCCTTATCCTGTCTGTCCGAATCTTTTAGACGGAAATAAATTAAAGGCCCTGCTGTCTCTATAAAGGCATCAAGACCGAAGATAAGCTTTATCAAGGGGCGTTCCGGGTATATCGGCCGGAATCCTTGTTTTTAGACGACTTTGTTTTGCCGGGGCAGACCTTTCCACGCTGCTGGTGAGGATCAAGCTGGAAAGGGGTGGATACGAGGCCGGGATGTCGTTGGCCGGGGTAAAACGCCTGTGCCGGTATAACCTCGACAAAATCAAGGCATTAAAACTGGAAATGTCAGGGTCGTCAACCTAAAAGCGGACAAGGGAAAGGTGAAATTTCCCCGAAAGAATCAGCAGCCCGGTGAAATCGAGAGGTTGGCCGAAACAAAATTTGGGCTAACCGGAGAGAGGAAAAGCCATGGACGGCTTTGTCAGCATGGCGCTGAAAAGGGAGTTTATTTCCAGACCCCGGCAAGTTCCTGGCCGCAATTGCGGCAAACGCCTTCGCTTATCCCGCTCTGCCTTGAGATAAAGCCGGTCCTTTCAATCAGTATCGCCCCGCATTTGGGGCAGAGGGTATTCTCGTTCTTATTTCCAGGAATATTACCGGTATAGACATGGACCAGTCCGGCTTTGCGGCCGATATCCCGGGCCCGTGCAAGGGTGGTGATCGGGGTCGGTGGCGTATTGGTGAGTTTATAGGTGGGGTGGAAACGGCTTACATGCCAGGGGATTTCTGTATCGACCCCGGCGATAAATGCGGCGATCTGCGATAATTCGGCCTCGCTGTCGTTAAGGCCGGGAATAATAAGGGTGGTGATTTCAACCCATACCCCGAGCCGGGACATCAGTTTTATGGTGTCCAGCACCGGCTTTAGGCGGGCGCCGCATATCTCGCGGTAGAAATCGTCGGAAAATGATTTCAGGTCGATGTTGCTGCCGTCGAGCGATGGTGCAAATTCCCGGGTCGCTGCCTCCGATGTGTAGCCGTTGCTGACCAATATATTGCGCAGTCCCGCTTTTTTGCCAAGCCGGGCGCAATCCAGGGCGAATTCCACGAAGACCGTGGGCTCGACATAGGTGTAGCTTATGGAGTCGCAGCCGGCCGCCATTGCCGCGGCAACCACTTCCTCCGCCGTTTTTACCCGGCCCCTGATTTCGCCTGCGTGGTGGCCGGGATATTGTGATATTTCGAAATTCTGGCAGTGACGGCAGCGGAAATTACAGCCCACTGTGGCGATGGAATAAGTGATTGATCCGGGGAGGAAGTGAAACAGGGGCTTTTTCTCCACCGGGTCGACGTTCTCACTGACCAGGCGGCCGTAAACCAGGGAATAGAGGACCCCGTCGCGGTTTTCCCTGACCCCGCAAATACCTCGACGTCCGGCCTTTATCAGGCAGTTATGGGCACATAATCCGCAGCGGACAGTACCGTTGGTCTGGTCTTCGACGGTATAGAAACGCGCTTTCATTTGATGGTCTTGTGAAAAATAATGGGATGGCTAAGGTAAGATGGCGTCGTAAGAATTCCGATCTACTGCGTCGTAGCGCATTTTTGTTCGCTCGACATACCATATGTATGGTCTCGCTCACAAAAATACACTACTCCTTGTATATCGAAATTCTTACTTAGCCATCCCGTGACTTATTAC
>JAJRZW010000047.1 GCA_024275015.1 Deltaproteobacteria bacterium
AAGAGAACCAGCATCAACACCCCGGTTGCCACATCTTTCTGCAGGGTGATGATTCCGAGGATGGGGGCGATAAAGCCAAAGGTGCAGGCCCCGGCCAGAAAGCCGTAACCAAGACCTGAAACCAATGCCCCAAGCGGCCCCTGCATCCTGAAACGCCGAGGGCGTTGCCGGTGGCCGGGCATACCGGAGGGCGGAAAAGGGTCCAGGCGACATAAAGAAGCAGCGCCCCCACCGCCGCCTGCCAAAAGGGACCGACATCGCCCAGCATGCGGCCGGCGGCGGGCGTCGGGATGTCAGATCCCCGAATTATGCCAGTGTTCTTAACCCGTGTACGTTCACGTTAACGTGCACGTGAACGTGTTGGAAAACGCCTCCGCGGTCATTGCCGGCAGATCATGGTTTTCCATCAACACTATACGCAAACATGGGAATATAGACCAAGGTCAGAACAGTGCCGACCAGCAGGCCGCCAATGGCAACATCCGCCAATGGTGATAATTTTTCCAGTCCCACCGCCCATTCAAGGGCGATGGGGAGCATCCCGGCGATGGTGCCGAAGGCGGTCATCAATACCGGGCGGAAACGCACCCGCACCGATTCCACTGCCGAGTCAAATGGGGATTCTCCCCCGGCCCGGTGCTGCTGATAGAAGTCGATCAACAGGACCGAGTTCTTGATGATGATCCCGACCATGCTCGGCATACAGCTCGGTTTATTGAAGCTGAGCATTCCCCAGGAGGCGCCGATCATCGATAATGGCAGAACCAGGATCATGACCACCGCCATCCGGGTGGAATGATAGATGGCCACCAGGCAGAGAAGGAAGAGGACAATACCAATGCTGATCGCCTTGATGATCCGCGAGAAGCTGTCCTTCATCTGAAAGATATCGCCCTGCTGATCGATTTTCACCCCGGTTATTCCCGCCTGTTTAACCGCCCTGACCGTATCGGCGGTCATGGTCGAGATGGGCCGGGTGCGGCGATAACCAGAGACATCCACGGAATAAAGCATGCGGTTTCTCTCGATCTTGTTGGCGGTAAAGCCGTAGGTGATCTTCGCCAGGGTGGCAAGCGGCACCGGCCCCCTGGCGGTCTGGATGGGGATCATGGCCAGGTTCTCAAGTTTGCCGTCAAAACCGTGGTCGAAATAAAGACAAACGAATTGGGTATCCATGGAGACCATGGTTACCGGAGGGTGCCACCGGGATCCCGGCCAGGGGTAATTGGGCGGCAATGGCGGTCGGGGTCATGCCGTAAAGAAGGGCCCGGTTGCCATCGATCTCAAGCCTTGCCTCGGTGAAATCGTTGTCCCAGCTGGTATTTACCGAAGAAAACCCCTTCACCTTCCTTATGGCCGTTGCCGCCTTTTCCGCCGCCGCCGGGAGCAGATGATAGTCCTCGGCGTAAATCCGGGTATCCACCGGCGCCTTGATACTGCTCATGGGGGTGGCGCCGAAATCGTAAACATCCACCGCCTTGACGTTTTTAAGTGCCATCAACCGGTCGCGGATCTCGTCTTCCAACTGCCAGATATTCTTTTTGCGCTCAAAACGATTGACGCAGTTGATGGTCATCTTCGCCTCCGACGGCAGGGAACCGGAACCAAACGACACCCCCCCCGGTTCGGAGCCGAAGGTAACGGAACTCATCACCACCTCGGGACGGCCATGCAGCCATTTAAGAAACGGGGTGAGGCGGCGCTCGGCCTCGTCCACCGTCTCGTTGGCGGAAAACTTCACATGGGCCTTGATGATTCCGGTATCCATGGGCGGCATCAGGTCCCTGCCGATAACCGGCATGATATTTCTCACGCTTAAACCCAGAACCAGGATCACCCCGACGGTCATGGCCACCCTTCTCAGCGCCGACCAGCGACCGTGGGAAAATTTGATAATGGCGACATAGGGGCCGATCAGGCGGCCAAAGGTGTTTTCGTATAATCTTTCAAGCCATAACTCCACCCGCGTCTTCCCGTGCCCCTTGCGGTAAAGATAAAAGCAGAGGCTGGGGATAAAGGTTGGCCAAAACAAGTTTCGGCCAACCTTTCGATTTCACCGGGGTTTTCAACCCGGCAAAATCGGCGGCGCGGACATCAGCCGCGTACAGTCCGTTTTTCAACGGACTGTTATTGTCCGGGACGAAATCATCTATCCGCTGGAATTCAAGAAGTCCGCCTCGATTGATAAGAAAGACATCAGGCACTTCACGGTGCTGAACAGGCTGAAGAAAGAAACAAGCCCGGGCGGGGTGATATCACTTGGCAGGAAAATCATGCCCGTTACGGACAGCGTCATGGCGATTCCGGTGGCGGCTCTTTGAGCCTGATTTTATGGACACCCCCTTTTAACACACATACCCCAAAGAACGAACATTGTACTTGACAGCCTGCTGGCCCAGTCGATAAAATCAATGCAAATTAATAATTGGCGTTATGGATATGCATGGATATATTCAGAGGTTTGCTGAGTTTAAGTTAAACCGGGCCCTGGCTCGCTCTCCGACTGTGGCTATTCTTGGTCCCAGGCAGTGCGGGAAGTCAACGCTGGCTAAAAAAATGCTGGAAACCGTTCCTGCTGTTTATCTTGACCTGCAAAATCGAGTTGACCGGAACAAGTTGACAGAACCGGAGCTTTTCTTTGATCGTCACCGCGATACTCTCATCTGCCTTGATGAGATTCAACTCCTGCCGGAATTTTTTTCAATACTCCGGTCGGAAATTGACAGAGATCGAAGGCCAGGCAGGTTTTTGATCCTGGGGTCAGCGTCGCGGGATCTTATAAAACAGTCCACGGAGTCATTGGCCGGTCGTATTTCCTATATTGACCTCACGCCATTTCTGCTCAGTGAGTTGAGGGATGTTTCAAACTGGTCTGATGTCTGGTTGCGTGGCGGTTTTCCCGAAAGTGTTCTGGCAGAAAATGACCCGGACAGTTTTGACTGGCGTCTGGATTTTATCAGGACATTCATGGAAAGGGATATTCCTGCCCAGGGGTTCAATATTCCCATTCCGGTGATTGAGCGTTTATGGTTGTTACTGGCTCATTATCACGGTCAGACAGTCAATTACCATAAGCTGGCGGCAGCGGCAGATATCTCGATTCCTACCCTGAAAAAATATCTTGCCATCCTTGTGCAGACATACATGGTGCGCTTGTTGCCACCGGCGACAACCAACCTTAAAAAAAGATTGGTAAAGTCCCCCAAGATTTATTTGCGTGACAGTGGAATCCTGCACGCACTTCTTAATATTGAGAGCTACGATAATCTGTTGGCAAATCCTGTTGCCGGAGCATCATGGGAAGGTTTGATGATTGAAAATATTATCGCTGAACATGATCGCCTGCACCCGTCTTTCCTGCGAACATCCAACGGCGCCGAAGTAGACCTGCTCATGGAACAGGGAGGACAACGGTACCTTTTTGAATTTAAACTTTCAAAGGCTCCCAAGCCTTCACGGGGTTTCTATGAATTGGTTGCCGATCTCCAGCCGGCATCATCCTGGGTGATTGCTCCCGTTGAAGAATCATACGAAATAAGAAAAAATATTGTTGTCTGTTCGCCGGAACATTTAAAAAATGAGTTCAATCCTTGAGGGCAACAGGAGGCAACAGGGGACGTCCATAAAATTATGAATTTCCCATGACGGTTGGCGATGGGTAGCGGGCCGGTCTGCAGCAGGAGATGAAAATGATTCGGAATATGCGCCAGGCAAAACAGGAGGTGGACGTTTCGATCAGGCGCTTGCCAGGTCGTGTGACAAAGTTACGGCCAGCGTCATCCCGGAAGACACCGGTTCCGCTCAATCCCCCGGCAGATAATATGATACAGTGCTCCGGATGCGTCAATACGGGCTTTGCGTGGCATTCCACTGCAATAGCATGGGCTGCCTCACCGACAAACTTATAATTTTATGGACGTCCCCCTTCCGCCCGTAACTTAACGCCAGTTTTCCCGCCGCGCCCTCGGGACGCGGCGGGAAAGTGACAAAAGAGTCAAGTCAATCAAAGGGGCTTAATCCTGAATACACCGGACACCAAAGCCGAACGCACGGTAGAAGCTGCCCAATTGGGCTAAGTTGCTGCCGAAGTACAAGTATTTGGCAACATTGCCATCGACCGAGCTGCTCCAGTAGTAACCGATGCTGCCTACGCCCATGAACGTGCCATCGGAAAAGTAGCGGTAGCCTGCCGACACAAGCTTCAGAGGTGAGGCAAAGGCACCGGCATCATCATTACTGTCCCACGAAGCCCTTTCCGTATCCCACTCGATGGCGGTCGGCAGCCGGAAACCGGCCGGACAGGGGTTGTTGGTTCCGCTGACTCCCTGCCAGAGATTATCATTTTGCGGGCTCCGCCAATCATAGGGTGAGCCGGGTGCAAGTATAAATTTGCCATGGCCGGGAACATCGCTACTGCTGAGAGTCGCAGTGGTTGCACTGGTTCGCTTCTCGTGACCGTCGGTGCCCCGGCCCCATTGGTAGAGATCGCCATAAGCGGCTGTATCCGTCAAACCTGTCGCCACCTGGCTGGCGCCGAGATTACGATCCATCCATACCCGGCCGGTGGCTGATGTGACAATGCCCGCCATTATTGTCACCGTGTCGGCAGCGCTGTCCACTGTTCCGTCATTAACAATAAGCTGCGCCACATAAATGCCGACCACATCCGCAGTAAAGGTGGGAGAGACCACGGCAGGGTCTGAAAGAGCAGCGCTGTACCGGTCGGCACGGAAGTCAACGACCAGCTGTAGGTGAGAGAATCGCCGTCAGCGTCCGTGCTGCCGCTGCCGTCAAGGGTTACGGTCGCGCCCGTGGTCACTGACTGGTCAGGCCCGGCGTCGGCCACCGGGGCACCTCCCCCCCCTCCGCCACAACCGGACAACATGAAAACAGATAAAAACAAGACCGTTAAAACGGAAAAACTTTTCATCATAATACCTCCTCAAAAATCGAAAACTTGATGACTGCGTAACAGATCATCGGCACCTGGTAAACTGGCCAATACCAGAGCAAGGTGGGTATCGAGTTACCCCAACTAGGCGAGTACACAATACCCAATTATTGTCAACCTGACTGACGCGACCCTGGTTGACGATTAAAACTAATCTAGCCGAAAAAAATCAAGGCAAAGAGAGCGCGTCCGTGCGCCCCTCTAACAGTCCGTTTCCCAACGGACTGTTAGGCCCTTCGGTGATCATAAAAGCGACCCAGGTTTTCACCCGCCCCGGCGGTTTTCCTCAAACATCTCAACCGGCATAGGGTACCGCAACCGCCAGACCATCCGGATCGGCCTCTCGCTTTCATAACTTACCCGGTCCGCCGGGCCGAGATAGACAAACGGCAGGGTGCAGCCGTTACGCTTTTTCTGGTCGCGGGCAAAGATCAGCACAGTGTATCCCCTTTCCCGGTGGTTGATCAGATTCTGGCCGGATTTCGATTGCTGCGTGGTGTTGGATTGCGACTCCCAGTGCAATAGTTCCCGGCTCATGGGGTAGTCGGCATACATGGTGCTGGGAGAAAACTCCTTTTCCGTCTTTTGAAAGGTAATCAGAAGGACATAAGCCTTGAGATCATTAAAATGCAAAACCCCTATGCCCCGCTGGCCGGATGAAGAGAGAGTGGCGCGGCCGAGGGCCGCCTGAATATCCTTGATTCCAAAGCTTGCGTGCAGTTCAAGCGCACAGGAAAACGGCAGATCAGGGACAATACCTGCGACAGGGGTCTCCGCCTCGGCCCAGTCCAATATCTCGTCCAGGTCATTAAGTATGGATGGGTTCCTGCTCAGACTCCTGAACGAATCATCGAGGCAATCCATACCGAGACGCGACCCGGTCTCCGCCCACAGGCGATAATGAATTGCCGTTGCCTCGGCCCCGGCCGCCTCCATAGCATTGTCCACCTCCCCGCGGCCAAGCATGGCAATAACCCGACGCAGCCTGGCGATCTCGGCAGGGCCGGAGACAAAGGCAGCTCTGACCAGGGATTTTTTAAGCCGGGCAAGATCAGGGGCAACGGGAGGCGGTGCCATCTGCGCCCTGGCCTTCCAGCCGCTCCAGCTTTCCGCCATCAATAACCGCTCCGGTTCATAGTCGTGATAGCGGACAAAATTGCCGAAATTGAGCGTCTGTCCCGTCTCGGAAACAAAAGTCTGTATGCGTTCCGGCACCTGGGTCGCGAGATTGCGCAGGTTGGCCCTGATGTTTTCCAGAACATAGCGCCGGGAAATACGATCAAACTGGATGGAACAGCCCGCCGGCAGGTGGGGAAAATTGTTTTCCGCCTCGCGGTCAATGGCGTAACGGTGTTTGGGCAGCAATGCCTTCAGCTTGAGATCAAGACGGTAGCGGCGATGCACCTGACCGACAAAATCAAGGACAGTCAAACATTCCTTGCCCGGCGCGTGACGCAGCCCTCGTCCCAGTTGCTGAAGAAACACGGTCAAGCTCTGGGTGGGGCGCAGAAAGAGGACGACATTTATCTCCGGGAGGTCGATACCCTCGCTCAATTTATCCACGGTAAACAGGAAGGTAAGCCTGCCTTCCTTCAAATCGTCAAGCATGGCGCCGCAATCGGCACTATCTACGTCGGAAACAAAGGCCGCCGAGGCAATCCCCCGCTCGTTGAACATCTCCGCCATGAAACGCGCGTGTTTTATCGAGACACAAAACCCAACCCCCTTGACCGCATCAAGGTTGGGCTCATACCGGCGCAAGGCGGAACAGATCACATCCAGCCGTTGCCTTGCCTGGATATGAGCGCCGGTATAGACCTTCTCAAGCTCCCGGTCGTCGTAGCGGCCATGTTTCCAGAACCGGTCTTCGTTGATGGCCACCGGATCGGCCACGCCAAAATAATGAAACGGACAGAGCAATTTCTCTTCCAGGGCTTCAGGAAGCCTGATCTCGGCCGCAAAACGATTACCGAAGTCCGCGGCCACGTTTTTGCCATCGAGCCGTTCCGGGGTGGCTGTCAAACCCAGGAGGATCTCCGGGGCAAAATGATCGAAAACAGGACGATAGCTGGCAGCAGTGCCGTGATGAGCCTCATCGACCACGATATAGTCATAAAAATCGCGGCCAAGCTGTTGCCAGAGCCGTCGATTCGCGAGCATCCCAACCGAACAGAAAAGGTGGTCAAAACACTCCGCCTGATAGGGGCCCACCAACAACTCACCAAAATTGTGGTCCCGCAAGACGTTCCTGAAGGTCGCCAGGGCCTGCTGTAAAATCTCCTGACGGTGGGCAATGAACAGCATCCGGGCCTGGCCTTTGCTCCGTTCCCGAAAACGCTGGTAGTCAAAGGCGGAGATCACCGTTTTGCCGGTTCCGGTCGCGGCGATCACCAGGTTACGCCTGTTATTGTGAACCCGGCGTTCCCGCTCCAGGGCTTCGAGTATCCTTTCCTGAAAAGGATGGGGGGTCAGGTCAAAAAAAACCGTTGCCTGCCAGGCGCCGGAACTCCGGGCCCGGGATATGGCCATGCGCAAGGTGGTTGCGTCGTCTGGATCAAAAGGGACGAACTCGCGGCTGTTCCAATAAGTCTCGAACTCGGCGGTAAACTTTTCAAGAATATGCCCCATGTCCTGAGCGGTTACTTTCAGGTTCCACTCCAGACCACTGGTTATCGCCGCCTGCGACATATTGGCCGAACCGATATACGCGGTCGAAAAACCGGACAGACGCCGGAAATGGTAGGCCTTGGCGTGCAGACGGGTCCTTTTCGTGTCGTATGAAATCCTCACCTCGACATTGGGCATGGCCGCCAGCCATTCAACCGCCGGAGCGTCCGAGGCACCCATGTATGAAGTCGTAATCAGGCGCACCGGCACCTCCCGGTCGCGCAGGTCCTCAAAGCCCGGCATCAACAACCGCAGGCCAGACCATTTGATAAAAGAGACCAGGATATCAACCGAGTCCGCGGAGCGTATCTCCTCCAGCAGTTCATGGACAAGCTGGGGTTCGCTTGGTGAGCCGGTAAACAGGCTGCTGGTGGCAATGGGGGTCCGTGGCCGGGGAATCCCGGGGGAGGAATAATTGGGAGGGGTTATTTCCAGAAGCAGGGCCTTTTGGGCGGCAACCAATTTGTGTGCATTGAGATGCCCCATGTTTTCCGCATCGGCGAGAAGATCAATAATACGGTTACACAGGGCCAGGCGCTTTTCCGGCCGCGTCTGGCAGCGAAGCGCCTGCGCCACCACCCTGGCGATAAAGGCCGCGTAGCGGGCCGGCTGTTCCTCAAGATCGAGCCTGCCCAAGACCGCCCGCAAGTCCGGATTCCCGGCCAACAAATCCGTCAGAGACTGGTCAAGAAGGGAATCATAAATACCGTAATGCAGCTCTTTGAAAAGCACGAATCAAACACCAGATTGTCGGCAATATTCATCAAGAACAGGAATATCCGCCGCCGCCCAGTCAAGTTGCGCAAGCTCCCCCGGCGTAAGCCAGGCCACAGCCGCGTGTTCCTTCAGGACAGGCTCCCCTCCCGCCAGTAAACAAACAAAAGGATAAAGGACAACCTTGACGGACGGATAGACATGAACTGAAGGCGAAAGGACTTTTACCACCTTTAGTTCAAGGCCCAATTCCTCTCTGATCTCACGCCGCACACAGTCTTCCCTGCTTTCACCCGGATGAATCTTGCCCCCGGGAAACTCCCATTTCAGGGGATGACTCATGTCAGCGCTGCGTTGAGCGGCAAGAACTCTACCGTCACGCTCGATTATCGCACAGGTTACCTGGAGTTGATCCCCGCCAGGACAAGGCTGTTTAAACTTCATATCGTCGATATACTTACACCCTGACCACTGAAGGAGTCAACATCTCTGGCTGATTCAGGAAATCTTAATCCCGGAAGCAGTTTACCAGCCCGTTGAAAAACTACTGCGCTTGATAATTCTGTGTCAAAATCCGGCTCAAAATGCTCATGTACTTCATGTACACTGCGCTTTGCCGGATTTTTCCTTGCCTCATCTGCGCTCCTACGTTTTTCAACGAACAGCTAACTCGCTCTCACGGCGCGGCCATCATGGACCAGGGAAGAAGCCGCCCCGGATCAGCGGGTTTGCCGCGGACAAGATGAAGGCCGTCCCAGTCTTTATTGACGCGCCTGCGCCTGACCGGTACCCGGACCTTTGCCCTTCCCACCTGGCCGCTTGCGTCCCGGGCCTCGATGGTGAATACCGGCTCGGGATAATCAGTGGTGTAGAAATATGACGGGACCACAAAGCTGACCTTTGATCCTTCCGCGTTCAAACGCTCAAGGCGGACATCAACCCCCTGGTTCTGCAGCCAGCGAAACTTGAGACTGCCGCGATCGTCGTCCCGGGTGGGGCCGGCGTCCACCACCACCCGATCTCCGACCCGGAAAAACCTTGCCGAAAATCCGGCAACACGAACATCCGGCGGCGGGTTGCCGTTGACCACCTCAACCATAAGGATTGCCCTCTTGCCGCTGAACCCCCGGTTGCGGAAACGGTAACTGAAACGCTCAATCCCGTGGTCATAGGGATCGGGAATATACTTATAAAGCAGAGAAGAAACCTTTTGCAGCCGCCCGTGCCGGGGCCGGCCCCGGACCTCAAGCACCGCCTTACGGTCAATGGAGATATCGGAATTTATCTCCTGCCACAGCTTACGCCCGTCAATCAAAAGCGTCCTGGTGCTGCCGGTCTCCAACCTTGCCGCCGCCATCCTGAACAGCGGCTGCCGGGGTTCGATTATCCGCACCCCGGCAGGGCTTACTTTGGCCCGGGATATCTCCACCAGGGCCGGTTCACTGACGCCACCGGGATCGGTGACCCTAAAGGCAAAGGAATCAGTGCCGCTGAAATCACTACCGGCAATATAGGTAAGCTCCGGGGGATCTCCGGACAGGGAACCGTGGGCCGGCAGCGATACCACCTCAAAATTCAGGCTGTCCCGGTTCGGATCTTCACCGGCAAGAAGCAGCCGCACCTGGTCCCGGTCAACGGGAAGGGTGGCCTGCAACGGCACCGCCTTTGGCGGCCGGTTTACCTTTATCTCCGCCTCCGCAACCATGACTTTACGGTTCTCCGGCGGAACCGGCTGTTTACCGCGGTCGGCAACTTTACGGGCCACAACCACCGGCGCTGCCGGTTTTATCTGTGGCGCCGCCGTCGGAGACTGCTCCGCCATCTCTGCCGGGGCCGGAATTACCGCTTTTCCCGAACCGGAACGGAGAACAAGGGCGACGATGACAAAGATCAGGGCCGCGGCCACCCCGCCGGCAATTGCGAGAATTTTTTTATCAGCCATGAGACCGGCCAATGTCAGCTTCCCCGGCGCTTTTGCCCCGGTCTGCTCAAGAACGGTATCGGCCATCAGCTCAGAAAAACCACTGCCGGATTCCGCTTCCGGCGGCGTGCTTACGGGGCTTGCGATACCACCGGAAGCTCCGCCGCCTTCTTTACCACCACCATCCTCCTCCTCGGCGACAAAGGCCGGGGCACTGTCTTCATCGGCCCCACCCAGGGTGATGGAATTAGCTGAGGAACCAAAAAGCTCATCCAGCTCGTCGCCCTCTTCGGCAAACGCCTGATCCGGATCGTCGAGATCCGCCATTGGCGGCAGGTCTTCGGCGGCAGGGAGATCAGCCGCGGGTTCCTGCGGCACTGCCGGGCTGGCGGCCGCGGCCGCCGTTGCAACGGATTCCGGTTCCACTGCCGAACCCGCCGCCTCGGCCTCAGCCTCAGCCCCGCCCTCAAAAAGGGAGTCAATCGTTGACTGATCCAGGGCGGCTTCGGCCTCAGCCTCAGCCGCGGGCGGCTCTTCCACCTCATTCAACAGGGAATCAATACTTGACTGGTCAAGATCCACTCCCAGGTCTTCCTGTCCCACGGTGGTATCCGGGGCCGCCACAGACTCTTCCGCCTTCTCCGTCCCGGCCGCCACAGGCTCATCCGGCTTTTTCTTTTTTGAGGTGGCAAACAGCTCATCAAAGGCAGAGGTGTCAAGACCATCTTCCGGCGCGGTAAATTCCGCTTCATTGTCGAGATCGTCCAGCCAGTCATCATCGGCAGGAATTTTGTTTTCTTCTTCGGCCATGGTCTCTTTTCCACATAACAGTCTGTTTTTCAACGATCTGCTGCTAGTCCCCGACCCGGGCATAAAGGGAACGGTAAACCGGCTCGCTCATCTCCACCGTTACCACCGAGGATCTCCGCTCACCGCGCATGTTGACCCCGTAGATATGGACCCGCAGGTGACCATCAATCTCCTGAAGCATCCCGAAAAGCCATTGAGGCTGCGGCTTCCCGGACATTTTCGCCCGGCTGATGCTGTCGTTGTTTATCCTCGCGATCATCTGGTCGGCCAGGGCCAGTCCCAGCTGCGATACCGTGGCCCGCGGGTAACGATCAACGAGGACAAAGGGTTCGACATTGACCATTACCGGCCCGAAAAAATCATAAAAACCCGCCATCGCCTCGTTACTGATACGGTCAATCAGATCATTTACCCCGGCATAGCTCTCCACCACCGCCCGGGTCTTCTGATGCCGCTGCATATAATCCGGAGCCACCGTCTCCCCGGCCCCGGCTCCGCCGACTCCGACCAGCAACAACAGGAGGGAAAGAAAAAAGATCCTCATCGCCCCATCCCCCGCACCGAGATCCGGTAAGGCTGACGACCGGAGGCAAACAATCCCATCAGCTCGCGGTTCAAGGGCATGGCATGACGCCAGGCGCTGATCACCAGACCGCTCTTGAGGCTCACCAGCCGCCCCTGAAGAATGAGGCTGCGCCTGGTATTGCTGAAAGTGGATACCACCACGTAATCAAGGTCCTGGATATTACTGGCAAGCTCGCCGGGATTACGGCTCATGATAAATTCGCCGGTGCGCGGAAGGATGTTGATGTCACGGCCGAGACGGAGTTCGGTTACCTTCAGGCCGCGGTCGGCAAGATCAGTGATAAGGTATTCCGCCACCAGGCGGCCGAATTCGGTCTCTTTTTTGAAATCCGCCAGGGGAACTGCCGCCACCACCGCGATTTTGGAAGAAAAAACATCCTGTCCCTCTTCCTTGAGATGATAAAAGACCTTGCCCGCGACCTCTTTGCTGATCTCTCCGAGGCGGGTGCCGGTATCGGCGGCGCCGCTTGAGTCGGGAAGGTATTGCAGGGTGCGGAAGGTATGGGGCAGACGCCGGGCCCGGACCCGTCCCAGGTCTTCAAGGGCAAGCATGGCCGAGTAAAGCTGCTCCGGGGTCAATCGCTCCTTTTCTTCTCCGGCCACGGCCCTGTCCTTCGCCGCAATCGCGCCTGTTTCATCCTTCAGCGCGACGGCCTTGTCGAAAGCGGTATCCTTTACCGGCACCACGACGGCGGCCTTTTCCGAAACCACGGTCGCGGCCCTGTCCGGCGACGGCGACTCAACCCGCGGCAACGGGGCATCGTGGCCGGCGCAGCCGACGAGAAGGATAAAAGCCGTCAAAAAAATCAGATTTCTGGGATGAGGCGACATTATTTTCTCCTGGAATAATAAAAATTCTACATCGCAAGCTTCTGCAGATACATAACCCCGGAACGCTCCCGCCCCGGGGTAGAGGAATCGGCCAACATGCTCTTGACGACCCGGTCGATAACAAAGATACGGGTGGCGCTGGCGAGGACCTCGCCGGAACGGTTATCGACGATCCGGGCGTTAACCACCATGTTGGCCCCGGCCGGGGTATAGGTGCCGGTGAGCATCGCCCCGGCCGCTATTGCCGTATTTATCGCCTTGGGGTCGCGGGAAAGACCGTATTCGCCGTAACGATCGGCGATCATCACCTGCCGACTCTTTCTGATCTCAAGCACCCGGTAACCGTGGCGCTGCATCTCACCCATGAGCTGTTCGCCAAGATAACGGCCGAATGACGAGGTCCGGTAAAGGCGTTTCAGGTCAACAAAGGTGGTGACCAGCAGACCGTCGGCAAGGTCGCCGTTGTCAGGGTCGGCCTGGGCCAGATGGGCGATGAGTTCGGTGGCAAGCGCGGCGGTCTCCCGGGCCATTGCCTCGGCCCGGGTTGTCGGCGGCGACACGGTGCCGGGAATCTTCACCCGCAGCAACCCCTGCGCCGCCGGAATCGGCTTTTTCTCCAGCAGGGGCCAGGGCCAGAAACAAAGAGCCCGGGCGGGAAAAACCAGGGTTCCGGCCGCGAGAAAAACAATCCCGGCAATGGTTATGAAAAAATTCGCCATTCTGCGGTGTTGCATTAAGACGACCTCCCTATTATTCTCTTCAACCGGAATTGAAAAGCCGGCCATGGCTTTTTCAACCGCCGGTTGGATAAAACAAGTTTAATCCAACCTCTCGATTTCACCGTTCAACCCGGCAAAATCGGCGGCGCGGACATCAGCCGCGACCAGCCCGTTTTTCAACGGGCTGGTATACCTACCAACTGTGATCGGTCCTTTAACTATCAGGCTTGAAAGTTTTTTACAGGCAATGAACAGTACAGAAGAAATAATCGCCGATGAAAGGCTGATCGTAAGGGATTCGGGCGAGATCCCGGAGGTGGCCCTGCACGGCTCCATCCATTACCTCTGCCATGATCCCGAAGGACCGCGGATCACCCTGGGCAAACGGGAACGCCGTACCCTGCGGCAGGCCGCGGTTGAACGGTTCAAGGAGATTATTCTCCGTGACCTCACCCCGGAAAACCGCGATCTCCCCCTGTATCGCGGACCCATGCGGACCCTGTTCAACTGGCGGCGATACTGCGTTTTCTGTGAGCGGGAGGGGATGGAGGTGGATCAGGAGTTCAGGCGGAAGACAGCTAGGGCCATGACCGCCTTTATCGGTCGCGAAATGAAAGAATATGACGACCGGGGATCAGCGATCAACTGCGATGCCGCCGCCATTGCCGAACTTGCCCTGTGTCTGGGCCTTGACCCGACAGAACTGCCGCCGGGATGGGAAAAACTGTGCCCCGGCCCGGATTAAAAAAAACAGGGCGTTCATGGAGCGCTTATCTTTATTCCGTCAATGATCCCGGTGGTTGAATGACCCGCGACCAGGGGAATGGATAACACCCGGCCGCCGTAGGCCTCAACCCCGGGTCCGCCGACAATTTTCTCCACCGGCCAGTCGCCGCCTTTTACCAGGATATCGGGTCTGACCATCCTTATCAACTCAATGGGGGTGTCTTCCCCGAAGATGACAACGAAATCAACACAGGCGAGGGCGGCGATCACCCGGGCCCGGCCTGACTCGTTGTTCACCGGCCGTTCTTCCCCTTTCAGCCGGCGCACCGAAGCGTCGGAGTTGAGCCCAAGCACCAGACAGTCGCCCAGGCGACGCGCCTCTTCCAGGTAGATGACATGACCGGGGTGGAGAATATCAAAACAACCATTGGTGAACACCACCTTTTGCCCGTTTTTCCGATAAGGGGCCAGATGTTCGCTGATCTCTTCCCGGGAGACGACCTTTGTTGCCGCCCTGTCCGCCGGCGCCGGCGATGCCACGGTGGAAAAACGCTGCCGGACCGTGTCGGTCAATCCCATGTCAACCGTGACCATGGCCGCCTCTTCCCCGGCACCGGCCTCTGAAAGGACCGTTCCGTCCGGGGCGATCACGCCCGAATAACCGCCGGGTTCATCGCTGATGCGGCCGCAGGCGTTGGCGGCAACGACAAAGGCCTGGTTCTCAAGCGCCCGGGCCTTGAGCAACAACCGCCACTGGCCGATCCTGGCCCCGGGCCACTGAGCCGAGACCACGATTATTTCCGCCCCGGACGCCACCGCCCCCCTGGCAAGCTCCGGGAACCTGAGTTCAAAACATACCAGCGGCGCGATCCCGGCCACCGGGGTTTTCCACCTGCCCGGCAACGGACCGGGGGCAAAAAAACGGTCCTCACCCATGGGCGCGAACAGCCGCGACTTGCGATGTCGGCCCATAATCCCGTCCGGCCCGACCAGAAACATGGTGTTGTATATCCGCGCTCCATCCACCTCCGGCAGACTTCCAGCCAGAAACACCCCCAGCAGCCGCGCCGTTTTCGTCAATATGGCAATTATTTCCGGAGTCCGTCCGCCGTGCGCGTCCATCCGCGAATAATCAAAACCGCAACTCCACATCTCTGGCAGGACAAGAAGGCCGGGGGATGAAACGACAAGGGAATCAAGGCCGCGAACAAAAGAGGAAAGGTTGGCCTCAATGTCTCCGGGGACCACGGCAAACTGGATAAAACCACAATTTATTTTTCTGGATTCAGGGGACATGCTTCACTGTTCAGGGTTGGAATTCTGGATTATGACATGCTTCTATGGTCAAGAATTTCAAATGGATAATAACATAAAACCTGAAAACTTCCCCCAATCCTGAATATGAAACAACATCAGATCCACTTTCTCCCCGATGACATCAAAATAAACGTTGATGACGGTGAAAACCTGCTGGCCGCGGCGGCCGCGGCCGGAATCTATATTCCCGCAAGCTGTGGCGGCGACGGCGTCTGCGGCAAATGCAAGGTCAGGATCGAACAGGGCGAGGCGGCAATGACCCAGGCCGCGGCCTTGAAAGACGACGATCCCGCCATCCGCCTTGCCTGTCAGACCACGGTCACCGGCGACCTGGTAATCCGGGTGCCGGATACCCCGGGGGCGGGCAGACGTAAACCCCAGGTCACCCGCGCCATCTCCGCCCGATCCATGTCCGATCTCGTCGGTGAATGGCAGGTCAGTCCGCCGGTGGAAAAACTGCGGATCAAATTAGAGCCCCCATCCATTGACGACAATACCCCCGACCTCCAGCGACTCCTGCGCGCAATCCGCCAGGGATGCAGCGACTGCGAAGAACCTACCTACGATCACCCCCGACTCCTCCAGGAACTGCCCTTTACCTTGAGAGAGGCGGACTGGGAGGTGACGGTCATCCTCCTCAAGGGGAAAAGGGCCGAGGAACCCGACCGGATCATCGCGGTTGAACCCGGCGACACCACCGACCGCCTCTACGGCCTCGCGGTGGACATCGGCACCACCACCATCTGCGGCCTGCTCATCGACCTCAATTCCGGCAAGGTGCTGGCCGAGGCCTCGTCGTATAACGACCAGATAAAATTCGGTGAGGACGTCATCAGCCGGATCATCTACTCCCAGCGCCCCGGAGGCCTGGCCGAAACCCAGAAGGCGGTGGTGCGGACCATTAACAGCGTCATCGAAACCCTGTGCAAAAAACTAATCATCAGCCCCAGTGACATCAGCTATATCATGGCCGCCGGCAACACGGTAATGAGCCACCTCCTGCTGGCAATCGACCCCAAGTATATCCGCGAGTCCCCCTACGTCCCCACCTGCAGCCAGTTCCCCCTGACCAGGGCCGCGGCCCTGGGAGTTTACGCCCACCCGTCGGTACGCCTGTTTCTCTATCCCTCCATCGCCAGTTATGTCGGCGGCGATATCGTCAGCGGCGTTCACGCCTGCCGGATGCATAAAAGCGAGTCCCTGACCCTGTTCATCGATATCGGCACCAACGGCGAGATCGTGGTCGGCAACCAGGACTGGATGGCCTGCGCCGCCTGCTCCGCCGGCCCCGCCTTTGAAGGCGGCGGCATCCGCTACGGCATGCGGGCCAATCGCGGCGCCATCGAAAACTTCCATATCCACCCCAAGACCCTTGAGCCGATGCTGATCACCATTGACCGGGGCAAACCCCGGGGTATCTGCGGCTCAGGGCTCATCGCCATTGTCAGCGAACTGCTCGAGGCCGGGGTAATCGACCAGCAGGGCAAGTTCAGCCGCGCCCTTGAAAACCCGCGCATCCGCGAGGGCCAGGACGGTTTTGAATACGTCCTAGCCTGGGGCGACACCTCAATGACCGGCGAGGATATCGTGATCACCGAGGTCGATCTCGACAACCTCATCCGCGCCAAGGGGGCGATGTACGCCGGTTACCAGACCCTGCTTGAATCCGTGGGCCTGTCCTTCGCCGATCTTGAGCGGGTGATCCTTGCCGGTAATTTCGGCGCCTATATCGACCTCGAACGGGCGATCAGCATCGGTCTTCTGCCCGACATCGACCGCGACCGTTTTTACTATCTCGGCAACGCCTCTCTTACCGGCTGCCAGATCAGCCTGATCGACAACGACCGCTTCCGCGAACGGAGCCGGGTCAGCCGCCTGATAACCAATATGGAATTGTCGGAAAACCCCGATTTCATGAACCATTACATGGCGGCACTATTTCTCCCCCATACCGACATGAGCCTGTTTCCGTCGGTAGCGGAAAAGCTTGCCGCCATTGCCGCTGATGGATGCACCATGGAACGACCTCCTTCTATGCCTGACCGGAGACCGGGACGGATGGCCGGAAGAGATCATTACCACCGCGGCGGCAATGGCGGCGGTGCGGGTAAAATCGGGATGGCCGGAAACCTCAGACATTCACCGCGGCCGTTACCTTGGCCTGTGGGAACGGGATATCATCCCCGCGGCCGGAATCTTCACCACCATCATCGATTTCCTCGACCAGCACCCGGAGGTTGGTATTGCCGCCCCGGCCCTTTTTTGCCATCAACAACGGCTGCCAACCTTTGGCCGGCCGCGCTCCTTTTTCCGGATCATGGCCACAAGCAGGATAGAACTTGTCCCGCCGGCGGGCCGTGACGAGGTGGAAGTAGCCGCCATCTCCGTACCGGCACTGATAATGCGACCGGAAATGATCGACGAGACCGGCCTTCCCCGATCCGGCCCCGGAGGCATCGCCGCTCTCTGCCGCCGCGGCCGCCGCCGCGGCTGGCATCACTTTGCCCTGCCCCGGGCAAGGGCGGAGGTAAAAGGTGATCCGGCCCGTCTTTTCCCCGAGCACGGCCTGATTGATTTATGTCTTTATTTCACCGGCCGATGATGGTTGACAAGTGATGGTTTAAACGGTAATTTCGCAAGTTATTTCTCTTTTTTACCGACATATCAGGCTGCGGAAACGGCTGGATAATAATTTTTAACCATATTCATAAAAACAAGGAGAACAAAATGGCCAATACCGTAAAAGCCATCGCCGAGAGCATCAATATCATGGGTAACCGTAGCGGCGGGGCGATGAAAGAAAGAAAACCCGGCCCGGTCGTGGAAATGGCCAAAGAAGAAACCGGGGCCGGCGCTTCCTATCTTGACCTCAATATCGGCCCGGCCCGCAAGGACGGTACCGAACTCATGCCCTGGGTGGTTGAAGCGGTGCAGAACGAGGTCGATACCCCCCTGTGTCTCGACACCACCAACACCGATGCCATGGCCGCCGGTTTCGCGGTGGTAAAAAACAAGGACGTGGCGATCATGAACTCGATCTCGGCCCAGCCCGAGCGGATGGAAAAACTGATCCCGGTGGCGGCCGAGGCCGGCTGCAACGTCATCGCCCTGCTCTGGGGACCCGACGGCATGCCGCGGGACTCAAACGAGCGCGCCGCGATGTCGGTTGACCTGATGATGGCCCTGATGGAGGCCGGGATCCCCAACGAGAAGATGCTTTTCGATCCCATCGCCACCCCGATCACCCTCGGCGCCGACCAGATCGCAAGCGGACTTGAATTTCTGAGCATGCTCTCAGAAATCGCCCCGGGCGCCGGTTCCACCGTCGGTCTCTCAAACGTCTCCAACGGGGTCGCCGACCACCTGCGCAAATACCTCGACCGTACCTACCTGATAATGCTGATGAAACACGACATCTCCACTGCCATCGTCAACTCCTATGATGACGAATTGATGGCAATCTGCCGTGGTGAACGTCAGGAACATGTGGACATGGTCCACGCGATGATGGACGGCAATGATCCCGATCCATCCACCCTTTCCGGCGTTGCCATGGAGCATTACAAGACCTATAAGGCCCTCTCGGGACAGACGGTTTTCTCCGAGTCATGGCTTGAGCTTTAAACTGATAAACCTCGCATAACAGCCCGTTGAAAAACGGGATGGTCGCGGCGCACGGACGCGCCGCCGATTTCACCGGATTGAAAAACCCAGTGAAATCGAGAGGTTGGCCGGAACTTATTTTGGCCAACCGGGAGTTGAAAAAGCCAGGACGGCTTTTCCAACAGTCTGATAAGCGTAACCTCGGGGGGCCTGCCGGTCCCCCTTTTTTTATGGTTTCCCTGTCCATTGCGTCGTAAAATCAAAACATGGCCGACATTGCCTCACACCATCTGATCTACGGAAAATGCACCGACTTCATCAACGGCGAGACCCTGGTGGATACTGACGATGAACGGATACGGCAGGGTATCGCCCGCCTTCTGGTCAACGACCGCGGCTACGACCTGGAGGAAATCATCCCCCGGCTGACCATCGAAACCCTGTTCAACCAAACTTTTGTGGTCTCGAAGATTGACTTCGCCGTCAGGATTGCGGAAAGAATATTCATGATCATCCGTTACGGCCCCGGATCTCTGGTCACCCGGGAGCGTCCCGCCATTGCCGCGGCCCGGGTTCTTTCGTCAAAATACCTGATTCCGCTGGCAGTGGTAACCAACGGCCGCGACGCCGAATTGCTGGACACTGCCGACAAAAAGGTCATCGCCACCGGCATGGAGGCGATCCCGACCCGGGAACAGGCAATGGCCATGATCGCCGGACTTTCTTTTCGCCCCGGTCTTGACGAAAAGGCCGCGGAGAGGGAAAAGAGAATAATGAACGCCTTTGATCTCGAGATATGCTGTGCCGGCGGCCCCTGCGCCCTGCCCGGGGCAAAAGAGGGCTAATTAGACACTAATTAAAAAAATTCAGCGCGGCCCAGGGACGCTCCCGCCTTTTGCCTGAAAATCTTGTTTTACGGAATACGGAGATAAAAAAATGAGCAACTGGACAAAGACAAGCTGGAAAAACTTTCCGGCCCTGCAGCTACCCAAGTGGCCCGATCCGGAGCATCACGCGGCGGTGATGAAAAAAATCGCCGCCCTGCCGCCATTGGTATTTGCCGGTGAGATCCGGAGCCTGAAAAAAGACCTGACCCGGGCCGGACGCGGTGAGGCCTTTCTGCTTCAGGGTGGCGATTGCGCTGAAAACTTCACCGACTGCACCGCCCCGACAGTGCGGGAGATGCTCAAGGTCATCCTGCAGATGACCGTGGTCCTCGCCTATGCCGGCGGCAAACCGGTGGTAAAGGTGGGACGGATGGCGGGACAATACGCCAAGCCCCGTTCCTCAAACACCGAAATCCGCGACGGGGTTGAACTCCCCAGTTATCGCGGCGACATGGTCAACCTGCCCGGGTTCAGCCCCGAGGCGAGGCGACCTGATCCGGAACGGGTATTACAGGGATATTTCCTCTCCGCCTGCACCATGAACATACTCCGCGCCTTCACCCGCGGCGGTTACGCCGCCCTCGAACGGGTCCATGCCTGGAACAATGAATTCGTCAAACGTTCGCCCCAGGGAAAATCATACGAGAAACTGGCAAAACATATCGATATGGCTATTGCCTTCATGCGTTCCACCGGGCTTGAGCCGGAAAACATCCCCCAGCTCAACCAGGCCACCTTCTACACCTCGCACGAGGCCCTGCTCCTGAACTACGAAGAGGCAATGACCAGAAACGATTCCACCAGCGGCGACTGGTACGATTGCAGTGCACATTTCCTCTGGATCGGCGACCGCACCCGCCAGCTTGACGGGGCCCATGTGGAATTCTTCCGCGGGGTGAAAAACCCGGTGGGGATAAAGGTCGGCCCCGGCCACGACCTGGACGAACTGGTGCGGCTCATCGACCGCCTAAACCCCGCGAACGAGGAGGGGCGCATTGTCCTAATCACCCGTTTCGGGGCCGATAAAATCGCCGACTTTCTCCCCGGTCTCACCACCAGGATCAAGCGCGAAGGCAGCCATGTGGTCTGGAGCTGCGACCCGATGCACGGCAACACCTATACCAGCAAAAGCGGCCTCAAAACCCGCAACTTTGACCGGATAATGGATGAAATCAGGAGCTTCTTCGAAATCCACTGGAACACCGGCACCGTCCCCGGCGGAGTCCACTTCGAGATGACCGGAATGAATGTCACCGAATGTACCGGCGGCGGACAAAAGATCACCGACCAGGGACTGCTTGAAAACTACGACACCAGCTGCGACCCGAGACTCAACGCCGAACAGAGCCTGGAACTGGCCTTCCTGATCGCGGAGATGCTCCGATGAACAGCGGTCTTCTCCTTTGGGGCGTCCTCTTTGGTTCAATCGGCATTGGATTCTTTGTCTACGGCAAAAAACAACAAAAACCGGTGCCGCTGTTCTGCGGCATAATCCTGATGGTCATTCCCTATATGGTAAGCAACACCGCCGGCCTGCTTATCGCCGGATTGATGCTGACTGCGGCGCCGTTTATCATCAAGACCTGATGCCGTGATCAAAGTTCAGGCTCACCCTTGATGATCATCTCGGCTATGGAAAGCTTTACCTTGGGATGGGGGCCGGCGGCGGTAAGAAGATCACGCTCAATGACCGCCAGTTCGGTCAGAAACGGAGTACGGTTGATCTCGGGAAAATCGTTTGAGCCGCTAATTTTCTCCTGAACAAAGAAACAGCCGCCGAATCTCTTTTCCACCCCGGTGGGCATGATAATTTTTGCCGGAACCCCGTGCAGACGGCAGAGCATCATCCGCTGTCCGTAGGCCATGCACTTTCCCTCCTGGTTCAATGGACACATGGCCAGCGGTTCTTCCCCCTTGGCCTTGAGCATACTCATCCGACCCAGATACTCCCTTGAGGTGGCCACCAGCCTGGCCTGGACATCGGCGGCCATCTGTCTGATCCCGCGGATGAGAAAGATCCACTCGATATAGGTATGGTGAATAAAGAGGCTGTCACAACAGTTGTCGTCGCATCCGTTGCAGGAAAAATCAAGTTCGGTCGCGACCCGATCGTACTCCTGGTCCATTTTCGCGTAAAGACCGGAAAGCCGGTCAAGATAAGGCTGCAATTCCGTTGAATCCATTTTATTTCAATCCCCTTTGGGTTAAGTTGTCGGAAGGTGTGGTTTTACCATAATTTTAAACCTGAAAACAGAGAGCCAATAAATTAATGACGCAACTGTCCTGTTTCAAGGCCTATGATATCCGCGGCCGGGTTCCCGATGAACTCAATTCCGCCCTGGCGGCGAAGATCGGCCGGGCCGCGGCGGAAATACTTGGGTTGAAAAAAACGGTGATCGGCCGCGATGTCCGCCTTTCCGGGGCGGAAATCAGTGCCGCGGTTGCCGCGGGCCTTGCCGCGGGCGGCAGCCGGATCCTTGATCTCGGCCTCTGCGGCACCGAGGAAATATACTTTGCCGCCGCCGATCTCGAGGTGGACGGGGCGATAATGATCACCGCCAGCCATAACCCCGCCGACTATAACGGGATGAAGATCGTTCTTGCCGGAGCGGTGCCGGTGGGCCGCGACAACGGCCTCGGCGATATCGAGGCCATGGCCGCGACCGCCGGGGAGGTTAGTGAAAGCTGTGAGCCGAAAAAAATAAAAATAAGAGAAAAATACCTCAACCATATCCTCTCCTTTGTCGACATCACCCGGCTGCCGAAACTTAAAATCGTGGTCAACCCCGGCAACGGCGGGGCCGGAGCGGTGATTGAGGCCCTTGAAAAACAGCTGCCGTTTGAGTTTATCCGGGTCAACTTCGAGCCGGACGGTAACTTTCCCAACGGGGTGCCGAACCCGCTGTTGCCGGAAAACCGCGCCGCCACCAGCCGGGCGGTGCGTGAAAACGGCGCTGATCTGGGGGTGGCCTGGGACGGCGATTTCGACCGCTGTTTCCTTTTTGACGAAAAAGGTGATTTTATTGAAGGCTATTACATCGTCGGCCTGCTGGCGGCGGCGATCCTTGAAAAAAATCCCGGGGGGAAAATTATCCACGACCCCCGCCTGGTATGGAACACCCGTGAAATCGTGAAAAAGGCCGGCGGCGTCCCGGTGATGAGCCGCACCGGCCATGTGTTCATCAAAGAGTTAATGCGCCACGAAAACGCCATCTACGGCGGCGAAATGAGCGCTCACCACTATTTCCGCGATTTTTTCTACTGCGACTCAGGAATGATCCCCTGGCTGCTGGTCACTGAGCTCATGGGTCGGGAAGAAAAAAGAATCTCGGAAATGGTTAACGCCATGCAGGAAAGATACCCGGTGAGCGGCGAGATCAACCGCCGGGTGAAAAATCCGGACCTGGTCATATCAAAGGTTGAGGCCCACTTCGCCGAGGTTCCGGCAAAGCGGAGCTATATCGACGGGATCAGCATAGAGACTGAAAACCATCGCTTAAACCTGCGTAAATCCAACACCGAACCCCTTATCCGCCTGAATATCGAGACCCGCGGCGACCGGGAACTTCTTAAAAGCCTCACCCGTGAACTCCTTGATATAGTGGGATAAAACAGTCGATGACGATAAATCCGCAAGCGATCAATAAACGGCGATTTTTGGAAAAAGCGCCGAAGACGTCTGCGCGGGTAATTGTTACGAGACTGTCATCAATAACCTAAAGATACAAAAAAATCACACTTGGTAATGGTTTCAGGGACACCGCCAGATTTGCCTTTAACCCTTTTTATTCCAAAGGGTTAAAGCTTGTGCAGGGTGGTGTTCATGGAGCACTTAGAAAATCCAAGGTCGCAGCATTACCTTGACGCTCAGGGTTTTTTAGAATAAAAGACGGGGTTCATTATCCTTGTAAAAAAACATTCGGAGGCATCATCACATTGGCTGAAAAGATCACCGTCAACCCTGACAATTCATTAAATATCCCCGAAAATCCGATTATCCCGTTCATCGAAGGCGACGGAATCGGCCCTGATATCTGGGCCGCGGCCAAAGTGGTTCTCGACGCGGCCGTGGAAAAATCATATAACGACGCGAAAAAAATCGAATGGCTTGAAATCTATGCCGGTGACAAGGCCCACCAGAAGACCGGCGAGTGGATGCCCGCCGACACCTTTGCCAAGATCCGGGAATATGTGGTGGCGATCAAGGGTCCGCTGACCACCCCGGTAGGCGAGGGCATCCGCAGCCTCAACGTCACCCTGCGCCAGGAACTTGACCTCTACGCCTGTGTGCGCCCGGTACGTTATTATGACGGGGTCGTCAGCCCGGTAAAAAACCCGGAAAAGGTCGACATGGTCATATTCCGCGAGAACACCGAGGACGTATATTCCGGAATCGAATGGCGGCAGGGATCGGATGAGGTGAAAAAGGTCATAGACTTCCTCAATAATTCCATGGGCTGTAATGTCCGCGCCGATTCCGGCATCGGCATCAAGCCGATCAGCATCTTCGGCAGCAAGCGCCTGGTGCGTAAGGCGATCCAGTACGCCATTGACAATAAACGCGGTTCGGTGACCATGGTCCACAAGGGCAATATCATGAAGTTCACCGAAGGCGCCTTCCGTAATTGGGGTTATGAACTGGCGGCCGATGAGTTCGGCGACCGGGTGATAAGCGAGGCCGAGGTGTGGGACAAGCACGACGGCAAGGTCCCGGCCGGGATGATCGTGATCAAAGACCGGATTGCCGACGCCATGTTCCAGCAGATAATCCTTCGGCCCGACGAGTATTCGGTTCTCGCCCTGACCAACTTGAACGGCGACTATATCTCTGACGCCCTCGCGGCCCAGGTCGGCGGCCTTGGCCTGGCGCCGGGGGCCAATATCGGTGACGGAATCGCCCTGTTCGAGGCCACCCACGGCACTGCCCCCAAATATACCGGCCTCGACAAAGTCAATCCCGGTTCCATCATCCTTTCCGGAGTGATGATGTTGGAATACCTGGGATGGAAATCAGCTGCCGACCTGATCCAGAAGGCAATATCAACCACCATCACTAAAAAAACAGTGACATACGATCTCGCCCGACAGATGAGCGGGGCGACGGAATTAAAATGTTCTGAGTTCGCGCAAGCGATAATCGATAATATGTGAAAGAAAAAGGCGCTTGAGGCGCCTTTTTCTTTTGAGGACCTCTAATTTGGTAGGAAAATTTTTTGCCCTTATCCGTTCCCGTTTAAAACCTGACCGGGTGAAAAAAAAGCAAAGACCGCTCCCGGTTAATCCCGAACCTGATACCGGTGCGGAAAAGCCCCCTGTCGCCCGCAAAAGACCGCGGCGGCGCAAAAAAAGTAAGGCCCCGGCCGTCGCCCCATGGAATATCGCAGACTTCAAGGTACCTGAGAAAGAGGGAAAAATCCGATTTCATGACCTTGGTCTCCCCCTTGATTTGATGCACGCCATCAGTGATCTTGGTTTCCCGTATTGCACCCCGATCCAGGCCGAATCCCTGCCCCATACCCTTAACGGCAAGGATCTGGTCGGCCGTGCCCAGACCGGCACCGGTAAGACCGCCGCCTTTCTCATCACCTTTCTCCATCGTTTAAGTAAAGAAAAAAATTTCCGTAACCGCGAAGGTGACAGCCCCTGCGGCCTTATCATCGCCCCGACCCGGGAATTGGTGATCCAGTTAGGCAAGGACGCCGAAAATTTAGCGAAATACAGTAAATGCAGGGTGGTTACCCTGTTCGGCGGCACCGACTTCCATAAACAGGAGAAAAAACTCGCCCGCGGCGCCGACATCATCGTCGCCACCCCAGGCCGTCTCCTTGACTTCATCCACCGCCGACTGTTGAATCTAGGCCGGGTAAAGGTAATGGTGATCGACGAGGCCGACCGTATGCTCGACATGGGTTTCATCCCCGATGTCCGGCGCATCGTCGGCAATACTCCGGCCAAGGACAAACGCCAGACCCTGTTCTTCAGCGCCACCATCACCCCCGAGGTAACCCGGCTGGCATCACAATGGACCCGGGAAGCGGTAGAGATAGAGATTGAACCGGACCATGTCGCGGTTGATACCGTTGAGCAGATCACCTACCTGACCACTGCCGACAATAAATTCAAGCTCCTCTACAACCTGATCGTCAGCCGTGATCTTGAAAAAGTAATGGTATTCACCATCCGCAAGGATGAAACCCGGCGCCTGGGCGAGAGATTGGTGCGTTACGGAATCAACGCCGCGACAATATCCGGCGACGTGCCGCAGAATAAACGACAGAAACGCCTTGAAGACTTCCGCGCCGGCAGGATCAGGGTGTTGGTGGCCACTGATGTCGCCGGTCGCGGTATCCATATCGACGGTGTCACCCATGTGGTCAACTACGTCCTCCCCTATGAACCTGAAGACTACGTCCACCGCATCGGCCGCACCGGCCGCGCCGGAGAATCCGGCACCTCGGTAAGTTTTGCCTGCGAGGAGGGATCATTCTATATCCCCGATATTGAAGAGTATATCAGTGAACCGCTGAAATGTATCGAGCCGCCGGCCGAACTACTGACCGATCTCCCCAGACAGAAAAACCCGCAATACAGGGAACAAAGACCACCGGCCAAAAAGGGCGGCAACCGCTCCCACGGTGGTCGCCGCCCCGGTGGTCCCCCAAGGGGGGGAAGAAGACGCTGAGGAAACCGGCATGATCTGGGGCCTGGATGATCTTCTTGTCTCGATTTCGCGCCTGTTTGCCCCGGGGACCTGTTTCTTCTGCCGGGCCCCGGTCGCTACGGATCAAAACTGGTGTGATGATTGCGACCGCGATATCAAAAGGATAAAATCCCCTTATTGTCCCCGCTGCGGTCTTCCCCTTCCCGGTGAACGGGAAAATCATCTCTGCCGGGAATGCCTGGTGGATAAACCCATATTCAACCTCGGTCGATCCCTCCTGGTCTATGAAAAAAAATCCCGCGACTTGGTCCAGGCGGTAAAATACCGCCACCAGGGTGTTATTCTGCGACAGCTGCTCAACAAATATCCCTGCGATCCTGTTTCAGACCTGGGGGAAGCAGACCTTATCATCCCGGTACCCCTGCACTCCTCAAGACTCAGACAACGCGGCTATAATCAATCCCTGATCATCAGCCGCATCGTCTTTAATTCCCGAAAAACGCGTATAGATCCCTACACCCTGGTGCGCAAACGCAGGACCATGTCCCAGACCGGAATGAACGGTATCGAAAGAAGACGAAACCTGAAAGGCGCCTTTATGGTAAAAAAAACGGAAAAGATAGCGGGAAAGAAAATAATCCTCGTCGACGATGTCTTCACCACCGGAACCACAGTTAACGAATGCGCCCGCGCCCTGTATAAAGGAGGCGCCGCCATGGTTAACGTCTTTACCCTGGCCCGGGTTTATAAACGCACTCCCTGAAACCCTTACATACCGTGACATTACAGCACGGTGGTGGGGTTTATTGAGCGCCATCTTGTAAACGCATACACTTATTCACCGTCAAAAAATAATGATGGACTCGTAACAAGTCTCCGCTCCGGCTGAAAACGACGATTTTCAGGCGGAAACCATGTTGATCAGGCGGGTAAGATAGTCGTAGACAAACAGTCGCCCGAGAACATAAAAAACCATCGAAACGATGGCGGCGGCGGGAACGGTGAGAATCCAGGAATTGAATATCTTCTTGGTGATGGCGCTGTTGATACCGGTAAGACCACGGGCCATGCCGATACCAATGATCGCTCCGACCAGGGTATGGGTAGTGGAAACCGGCAGCTTGAGCCGGCTGCATACCAGAACGGTGGCAGTGGCGGCGATATCGGCCGCCACCCCGCGGGACGGGGTGATCTCGGTGATATCGCTACCCACGGTCCGCATCACCCGATAACCATAGGTGGCAAGACCTGTTACGATCCCGACCCCGCCTAAAACCATGATCCACATCGGCACCCCGACCCGCATCTCCACCGTACCGGTTCTGACCACGTTTACCACCGCTGCCAGAGGACCGACGGCATTGGCGACATCATTGGCGCCATGGGCGAAGGCCACTGAACAGGAGGTGACAATCACCAGCGGGATAAAAACCTTTTCCACCTCATCAAGCTGCTCACCGATGGCAAGCTTTTCCTTACCGGCAAGAGTATGGTTAAGCCACCACTTTGATCCCAAGGCAAAGACCAGACTTAAACCCATGGCAATGGCGAGGCTGACATTATCGGTAAGCCAGGGAAGATTGCCTATTACATTTTTGAACCCCTTGTAAATTGTGGCCAGGCTAACCACCGAGGCGGCGAGAAAGACTATATATGGAACAAATATCTTCGCCGACCGCACCGGACGGTCACGGCCGAGGATAAAACGGCTGATAAACATAAAAAGAATAAAGGCTATCACACCCCCGGCCAGGGGTGAAATAAACCAGCTGGCGACGATCTGGGCCATCTTGCTCCAGTTTACCGCGTCCCATCCGGCGGCGATGATTCCGAACCCGGCCACCGCCCCGACGATTGAATGGGTGGTGGAAACCGGCATACCTAAATAGGAGGAGATATTAAGCCAGATGGCGGCGGCCAGCAGGGCCGAAGTCATGCCGATGACCATGATTACCGCCGCGTCAGTAGGATTCTGGGCAATAGACAGGAGGTGGTTGGGGTCGACAATCCCCTTACGCACCGTATCGGTAACATGGGAACCAACCAGCACCGCCCCGGCGAACTCGCAGATTCCGGCAAGAATAACGGCGTTACGAATGGAGAGGGCATTGGAACCCACCGCATCGGCCATGGAGTTGGCAACATCGTTGGCACCGATATTCCAGGCCATGTACAAACCAAGTACCGCCGCGATGATCAATACGGTCAAGAGCATAATTTTCTCCGGGTGTTATTTGAAAGGTACCTTGAAAAATGATGCTTTTCGCCGATCCCAAGGAACGAGCAAAATTAAAAAGCGCAGTATATTAATAATATGTGAGCATTTTTTATTTTACTCATGACGCCGGACTCGGACGAAAAGACTAATTTTCAGGTACCCTGAAGTTTTTTAGGAAATCAACATATTGCGCAACTTGTCGCCGGCGTTTTCCGCTTCGTTGGCAATCGAACCAAGGGCGATAATCATCTTTTCATAAAAGATAATAGTGATGGGATCGAGTTCTCCCTCAAGTTTATAAATTTTGCGGCTTATCTTGCGGGCCATACGGTCGGCCTTCCACTCTTCCTCGCTAAGACCGGTAAGCAATTCCATCACCGTCCGGGCCTCGGCCCCGCCGAATGAGACCTCGGCCAGATTCTGCATCTCAACCGCGGCAGTCAAAAGGGTGCCGGTAACCTGAAAAATCTGGTCAACATAGGCGAATAAATCGTCGATGAGGGTAGGGTGAATCGTGGTGTTACGGAGGGTAAGGATAATCGCGAAGTCTTCAACATAGTCGGCAATCTTGTCCTGACAGCGGAGAAAATTCTCCAGTTCAGAGCGGTCAACCGGAAGAAAAAAACGCCGAGGCAGATTCGCGCGGATCTCGTGCTTCAACAGATCGGCCTCGTACTCTTTTTTCGATACCCGGTCCTGGAGACGATGAATTTCTTTAAAGTCTTCGTGGGCCAGAGCCTCCATTATCGGCTTTACCATCTCAACACATTCATGCACCTTCTTGGTGTGCTCGACCATGGGACCAAACGGTGACCTTCCGAACAGCTCATGAATCAGACTCATATCCGCCTCCTTGTGTAAAATAGTCCTGCACGCTATTTTAATGGCGTCGCAGAATAATTTAATCTGATTTAAAATCAACCTACATAAAAATGATAATTTCGCAAAACCCCAGTTTTTCAACCGGCTGGTCGCGGCTGATGTCCGCGCCGCCGATTTTGCCGGGTTGAACGGTGAAATCGAGAGGTTGGATTAAACTTGTTTTATCCAACCGGCGGTTGAAAAAACCAAGACGGCTTTTTCAACACTCTGTTAAGTACGGAATGACAAAAACAGATTAACAGGAAAAGGAACTGTTTTGTTTTTCCTCCTGAAATTGATCATTACCGCGCTTGTGAGCGCGGCCGCCTTTATTTATTTTCGCAAGGACGAGGATGGCTGCCCCATGTGCCTGGCACTTAACGCCGCCATTGCCGCCGCCCTTTTAACTTTATATATCCTCAACCGTTACCTGGGATAAAAATGCGTGTAAAAGGAAAACAATACCGCACCATCTGGCCCGATGCCGATGACCCTAGGATTATTCATATAATCGATCAGCGTTTGCTGCCGCATTGCTTTGAAATCGAAAAACTCACTAATATAAATAATTTCATCACCGCCATTGCCGATATGCACGTCCGCGGTGCCGGTCTTATCGGCGCCGCGGCCGGATTCGCGGTTTATTCCATTTTGCTTGACAGTAAAAAGGAATGGAAAAAAAACCTTGAATATCAATGCCGGAGACTTATAAAGGCCCGGCCCACCGCCACCAATCTCGCCTGGGCGGTGAAGCGTCAGCTTGCCGGGTTATCTGAAATCACCGATCTTTATCAGGCCCGGGAAACATCCTTTAAAACCGCGATAGCTATTGCCGATGAAGACGCGGAATGCTGCCGGATGATAGGCGAACACGGAAGCGCAATAATTGAAGAATTAAGCAGAAAAAAGGCCGGCGATACGGTAAACATCCTCACTCATTGCAATGCCGGCTGGCTGGCCTTTGTCGATTACGGCTCCGCCACCGCTCCCATCTACGCCGCCGCTGCCAGAGGGATAAAAGTAAAGGTCTGGGTGGATGAAACCCGGCCATGGCTTCAGGGGTCGCGGCTTACCGCCTGGGAATTATCACAGGAGGGAATCGCCCACGAAATCGTTGCCGATAACACCGGCGGTCACCTGATGCAGCACCGGATGGTTGACATGGTCATAGTCGGCACCGACCGCACCACAAGACGTGGTGACGTCGCCAACAAGATCGGCACTTATCTCAAGGCCCTGGCGGCAAAAGACAACGAAATTCCATTCTACGTCGCCCTGCCATCATCGACATTTGACTGGGATATAAGCGACGGGATCAGATATATCCCCATCGAGGAGATAAGCGCTGATGAGATCCTCTATATTAAGATAAACGACGCTGACGGCAGGACTATAAGGGAAAGAATAGCCCCTGAAAATTCAAAAGCGAAAAACTATGGTTTTGACGTCACCCCGGCCCGGCTGGTGAGCGGTCTTATAACTGAACGCGGCGTCTGCGGGGCGAACGAGACAGATATAATCAGGCTCTTTCCGGAAAAAAGAGTTTGATTACCATATCATGAAAAAGGGGACGGAAATCTCTTATTAGCCGGTTTTTCGGATCAGGATGAATCCGGTTACTCAAAAGGACTATGGCCAGGTCATGCTCAGGATCAAGCCAAAACGAGGTTCCGGTAAAACCAAGATGGCCGGCACTGTTGCGCGACAATAACCGTCCGGCGCTGGAATTTTGTTTATCAGGATGATCAAAACCAAATCCCCAGGTACTTCCGGGGATATTCCGGCGACAGAAAAAATCATTTATCATCCGCCGGGGAAGAACGGGGTATTGTATCCTTCCCTGCCATATATCAAGAAGTTTAAGGACCAGATCACTCACCGCCCGGATATCGCCGAAAAGCCCGGCATGGCCCCCCACACCACCCATGAAATAACAGTTGTCATCACTTACTTCACCACACACCACCCTTTGACGCCAATCAGACCACTGGCAGGCGCAGACCTTTTTTTCGCTCAAATCAAGATCCGGGATAAAACCTGAATAACCCTGGATATCCAATTGCCGGTAAAGATCATCAACCAGGGCGGAAAGCCCTTTATTTCCGGCAATCTCCACTATCCGGCCAAGGAGAATAAAACCAGGATCGGAATAAACGGATCTGCTCCCCGGAGCATAAACCAAAGGGGTATGTAATATCTGGTGGAATATATCATCGTCTGGTTCCGGATCAGCATAAAATTTACGATGGGCGATAAAACCGGCGCTGTGACTTAAGAGCATGGATATAGGGATATCAGCCTTGTCCGCCGGAGCATGGGGAAAAAATTCGTTGATAACCTGGTCAGGATCAAGACGGCCCTCGACCATCAGAGAAATAAAAACCAGGGTGGTGGCCAGGGGTTTGGTCAGGGATGCCAGATCAAACAGGGTTTTATCGTCAACCTCTTTGCTATTTTCTTCCTGGGAAATTTTTCCCCGGCAGGAGGTTATTATTTTTCCTGATTTTCCCGTTCCAATCCCGGCGGCAAAGGCACCAGCCACTCCATTTTTAATCGCTTTATTAAAAAGCTCATCTAATTTATTGATTTTATTGATCAATTTATATTCCTGAATTTAAATTCAGCCGATTTTCAACTAAAATAATAAGGTAGATAAACTACTTTACCAAGCCCTCAAAAATCTATTTTTTAAAACCCCTGTTTACTCTTTTTATCCCTGTTTATATTACCAATGCTTTTAAATAAAAAAAATTAATAAAAACATATATTTATAGGAAAAAAATTAAATAAAAATCATTTGTTTTTTTTTCATTTTTTCTTTATATTTCAACGATAAAAATAAGCTGAATTTTTTTAATTTCCAACACCTCCAATATTCGTATTTTCCGGGGCTTTTCAACATGGTTTTCAACAAAGAATCCCCAATGGATCATTTTTACCTGTTGATAAAAAAACGGTGTTGAAAAACAGCTTTTTATCAAAGACCAGTTTTTAATAAATTTTCTTTTAATATTAAGAAGTTTTGTCGGTTTTAAACAAAGAAACAGGCCTAATAAATCCAAAATAAAGATTAATTAATTATCAGGAAAAAATCATGGCTCTGAATATTAAAGTATCCCGACAGGAAATCTACGCAGCCCTTTCCCTTATGCAGAACATAACCGGCAAAAAGGGAACAATGGCTATTCTGGCCAACGTCCTTATCAGCACTGATAATAACCGCGTAATCCTTGCCGCGTCAGACCTTGAAATTTCAATAAAGACCACGATCAACGCCGAGATATTTGAACCAGGATCACTTACTCTGCCGGCAAGAAAATTATTTGAGGTGGTAAGAGAAAGTGACAGTGAATTGATCACCATCGAAGAGCGGGAAAACTGCTGGGTCCGGATTATAGCCGAGAGCAGCAAGTATAATCTTGCCGGAATGCCGGTGGATGATTTCCCGGAATTTCCGGAATACAACGAAGAAACAATGGTTTATTTTTCTTCGGATTATATTCGCGATATGATCGACAAAACTATTTTTTCCGTGGCCGCGGAAGGAGAAAGCCAGTTCACCCTGAGCGGAGTCCTGGTTGAAAATAACAAAAATGAATCCGGGTCCGATATTCTGAGATTTGTTTCATCCGACGGGCATCGTTTGACGGTAATGGAAAAAGAGACAGTATCCTCCCTTGGAGTTTTTGATTTTTCATCCCCGGTTATTGTTCCTAAAAAAGGTCTGCAGGAGATAAAAAAACTATGTGAATTAACGGATAAAATAAAAATCGGTTTTCAGGGAAAACAGATGATAATTGAAAAAGAAAATTCGTTAATGGTCATCCGTCTTATTAAAGGAGATTTTCCCGATTATCGTAATATTTTATCATTGATTGAAAAGAATAATTTCATGACTGTAAATCGTGAAGTTCTTTATGATTCAGTAAAGAGGATGAATCTATTTTCAGAAGAAAGATTTAATTTAATTAAATTTGAAATTTCAAAAGAAAAGTTAAATCTTTCTTCTGAAAGTATTGATATTGGAAATGCTAATTCAAAAATTGATATTTCATATTTAGGTGATAATATTATAGTTGGTTTTAATGGTAGGTATTTTATAGATGTTTTAAGTGTTCTTACAAGTGAAAATGTAAAAATTTATGTAAATTCATCTGAAAATCCGTGCATGATAGAATCAGAAGATGATACTGGATTTTTAAGTGTTATTATGCCAATGAAAATTTGATTAATAAAAATAATATAATGGTGTTTCTGATTTTTATGATGACTACACAAGTTATGATGGCGTCGTAAAAAGTCTCAAATCATCATTTTTATCATTCCGGACTTGATGATCCGGAATTCTGTGATGAAACACATTATGGATTACAGTATTCGCCGCAATGACGGAAACAAGTGTGGTTTGCAAAGTGATCAAGTATTACTAAAAGTAATTTTTAAAATTTCCATAAAATAAGGTGACCCAGTGAATGGGTAATAAAGTAACAGGGTGAGAAATAATGGTTTTTATTTGTGATTCCGTCACTCGATCATTTTGTCACTTAATAAAAAAAAGGAAACAGCCGTGAGTGAAAATAAAAGTGATTATGGTGCCGGTCAGATAAAGGTTCTTTCCGGCCTTGAAGGGGTAAGAAAAAGACCGGCGATGTATATCGGTAATACTGCCGAAGAAGGTCTGCATCACCTGATTTATGAGGTTGTTGATAATTCCATCGACGAGGCCCTGGCCGGACATTGTTCAGAAATAAAGGTGGTATTCAATAAAGACGGCAGTGTCAGTGTCAGCGACAACGGCCGTGGTATCCCGGTCGCGCTTCATCCCACCGAGAAGGTAAGCGCGCTTGAATTGGTCATGTGTACCCTGCACGCCGGTGGAAAATTTGATCATTCCACCTATAAAGTTTCCGGTGGTCTGCACGGGGTAGGGGTTTCGGTGGTTAACGCCCTGTCATCGTGGTGTGTGGCTGAGATTAAACGCGATGGCCATATTCATCGCCAGAAATATAAATACGGCATAAAAGACAGTGAAGTCGAAGTGATCGGCGACAGTGAAAATACCGGCAGTACCATAACCTTCATGCCTGATCCAAAAATTTTCACTGAAACCACGGAATTTAAATACGATATTATCCATGAACGTCTGCAGGAAATGGCTTTTCTTAACAGTAACGTCAAAATCTTTATTAAAGACGAACACACCGGGGCTGAGGACGAATTTCATTTCAAGGGCGGCATTTACTCCTTTGTTGAATACCTTAATCGCAAGCGCACCACCATTCATGAACCTATTTTTTTTACCGGTGAAAGAGACGGGGTGCAGGTTGAGGTTTCTTTTCAGTATTTTGACGGTTATTCCGAACGTCTCTTTTCTTTTGTCAATAATATCCATACCCGCGAGGGCGGTACCCATGTCGCCGGTTTCCGCGGCGCTCTCACTAAATGTATAAACCGTTACGCCACCGATAACATGGTCCCGAAAAATCTCAAGACCAAATTATCCGGCGATGATGTCCGTGAAGGAATAACCTGCGTTATCTCGATCAGGGTGCCAAATCCCCAGTTTGAAGGACAGACAAAGACCAAACTCGGTAACAGCGAGGTAAAATCGGTAGTTGAATCAATCTGTAACGAGAAAATATCCATCTATTTTGAACAGCATCCAAATGAGGCTAAAAAAATTCTGGCCAAGTCTATTGATGCCGCCCGATCCCGGGAGGCGGCGCGGCGGGCCAAGGAACTTTCCCGTAAAAAAGGTTCAGGTCTTGATGTAATGATGGCCGGCAAGCTGGCAGAATGTCAGAGCCGCAAACCCGAGGAGCGGGAGCTTTTTCTGGTTGAGGGCGATTCCGCCGGCGGCAGTGCCAAACAGGGTCGCGACCGGGTATTTCAGGCCATTCTTCCTCTGCGCGGCAAGATCATGAACGTGGAAAAGGCAAGGTTTGACAGGATTCTTTCAAGTGATGAGATCAAGCATATTATCAGCGCCATTGGTTGCGGTATAGGTCGCGATGAATTTGAGATAGACAAACTACGTTATCACAAGATCATCATCATGACAGATGCTGATGTTGACGGAGCCCATATCCGTACCTTGCTTCTTACTTTTTTTTATCGCCAGATGTTGCCGCTGCTTGAAAACGGCCATATCTATATCGGCCAGCCGCCCCTTTATCGTTTAAGCCGGGGAAAGAACGAGCAGTATTTTGCCGACGATGACGCGATTAACAATTTTCTCTTTAAAAAGGCGGCAGTGAATTTCAGTGCCCGGATAAATGGCGGGGATGAATTAAAAGGCAATGATCTCCTGGATATCCTCAAACGTTTTTCTTTTTACGGTCGCCTGATCGACTCCCTGGAGCGCAATGGTTATTGGGAGGAAATCATAACCTTCCTCATTGACGAGGGGATCGAAAATGCCGATCAGTTTGGCGATGAGGAAATGATCATGGCCATGAAAGAAAAATTACGGAAAAAGAACTTTATTATCGGTACCCGCCGTAATTGCCGCTGGAAACCAAGATGTTACGAGTTTGATGTCGCGATAAAAGACCGGGCCCATGTACGGATGACCGTAGGGCCGCAGATTCCGCTTCTCCCCGAGTATCGTAACCTCCTTCGTATTCATCCCGATATCCGTTCTTTTATATACTCTCCCTTTGTCCTTATTAATGAAAAGGTGGAAAAAGAGACGGAAAACTGGCGTGAATTTCTTAAAATGGTCAAGAATGAATCATTCAAAGGCAATCATCTTCAGCGTTATAAGGGTCTTGGAGAAATGAACCCGGAACAGTTGTGGAATACCACCATGCATCCCGGAAAACGTAAGCTCCTGCGGGTGAATATCGACGACGCCGAAAAGGCCGACGATATGTTCACCACCCTTATGGGTGACAAGGTTGATCCTCGGCGAGAATTTATCCAAAACCACGCCATGGAAGTCACATATCTTGATGTTTAATTTTCTCTTTCATTTTAGAAGCGCAATTGCCTTTGGCCCGCAATAAAGTGAAATTCGCGGCTGAAGCCGTTCCCATAAAGGAAAAAGTATGAGTGATACTACTGATATTAAAGATCCGGAAAATATTTCCATTGAGCAGGAGTTGAAAAAATCATATCTCGATTACGCCATGAGCGTAATCGTCGGCCGGGCTCTGCCCGATGTCCGCGATGGCCTGAAACCCGTACATCGCCGCGCCATTTACGCCATGAGGGAGTTGAATAATTACTTCAACCGTCCCTACCTTAAATCGGCCCGTATCGTCGGTGATGTTATTGGTAAATTTCATCCCCATGGCGATACCGCCGCCTACGATACCATCGTCAGGATGGCGCAGGGTTTTTCCCTGCGCTATCCCCTGGTCGACGGCCAGGGCAATTTTGGTTCCATTGACGGTGACTCCCCCGCGGCCATGCGTTATACCGAGGCGCGGATGACCCGTATCGACCAGGAACTCATCGCCGATCTTGACAAGGATACGGTCGATTTCATCCCCACCTATGACAATTCCAGTAAAGAACCGTCGGTATTTCCCACCAGGATACCCAACCTGTTGATCAATGGTTCCTCGGGAATCGCGGTCGGGATGGCTACAAATATCCCCCCCCATAACATCATCGAAGTCATCAACGGCCTTATCGCCCTGTCCGAAGACCCTAATATCACGGTTAATCAATTAATGGAATATATCACCGGGCCGGATTTTCCCACCGGAGCCTTTATCTGCGGCCGGGCCGGAATCCGCGAGGCCTACGAGACTGGTCGCGGCTCAGTGCTGATGCGTTCCCGCCTTGAGGTGGAAAAAATTCCCAATTCCCACCGCGAGGCGATAGTGGTCACTGAAATTCCTTTTCAGCAGAACAAGACCACCCTGATCGAAAAGATCGCGATGATGATCAAGGAAAAAAGGATCGAAGGAATATCGGTTATCCGCGACGAGTCCGACCGCCGGGGGATGCGGATTGTCATGGAGCTGAAAAAAGACGAGATCGCCGACGTGATCATCAATCAGCTCTACAAAATGACTCCGCTGCAACGCGGTTTCGGGATCATTTTCCTCGCCATAGTTAATGGCCGACCCGAGGTTCTTAACTTAAAGGAGATCCTCGAACACTTTATTCTCCATCGTAAGACCGTGGTTTACCGCCGCACTGTTTATGAACTGCGCAAGGCCGAGGAACGGGCCCATATCCTCGAAGGTCTGAAGATAGCAATTCAGAATCTTGACGAAGTGGTGGAACTGATTAAAAAATCCGCCAACCCCAACGAGGCCCGGGGGGCGTTAATGGAGCATTTTGGTCTGAGCGAGATCCAGGCCCAGGCAATTCTTGAGATGAAACTCCAGCGTTTAACCGGACTTGAGCGCGACAAAATTATCGCCGAGTTTGAGGAACTGGCAAAAAAAATAGCCTGGTATAACCAGATTTTAAGTGACGAGGCCGTGGTGTTGAAAATCATCCGCGAAGAGTTCGAGGAAATCCGTGAAACCTATGGTGATGAGCGTCGCACCGAGATCATCGAGGCCCCGGACGAGATCCTTCCTGAAGACATGATCGCCCAGGAGGACATGGTAGTCACCATCAGTCATCAGGGTTATATCAAGCGCAGCCCGGTTGATATTTACCGTTCCCAGCGCCGCGGTGGTAAGGGAGTCAAGGGTATGGGAACCATTGAGGAGGATTTTGTTGAAAATCTCTACCTTGCCTCAACCCATGATACCTTTCTTTTCTTCACCAACCTGGGCAAGGTGTTCTGGCGCAAGGTTTATGAGATTCCCCAAGCCAGCCGTATCGCCAGAGGCAAGGCCCTGGTCAACCTTCTGCAACTCACCAGTGATGAAAAGGTTGCCGCTATCCTCCCGATTGAATCCTTTGAATTAGATGAAAGCGAGAAGGCATATGTTTTTATGGTCACCAGAAACGGAGTGGTTAAAAAGACCGTTCTTTCTGAATTTAACCGACCAATGAAGCGTGGTAAAATAGCCCTCAGAATCAGGGAAAATGACGAAATTCTCGCCGCGGTCCGTACTAATGGTAAAAACGACATTATGCTCTTTTCCCGTGACGGTCAGTCGGTGCGTTTTAACGAGAATGATGTCCGCTCCATGGGTCGGGTGGCAAGCGGGGTAAGGGGGATGATGTTGGCCCCTGGTGATCAGGTGCAGGCGGTGGAAGTGGTGGAAGATGACGATATATCCATTCTTACCGTCACCGAAAACGGTTACGGCAAGCGCACCGCGGTGGGCGAGTATCCCGTCCGTCACCGTGGCGGCAAAGGGGTATTTTCAATCAAGACCTCTGACCGCAACGGCAAGGTGGTCGGGGCTCTGCGGGTGGTTGATGAAGACCAGATCATGATGGTCACCGATGGCGGCAAGATCATCCGTATGGGTCTTGAAAATGTCCGGGTAATCGGCCGTAACACCCAGGGGGTAAGGCTGATAAACCTCTCAGATGATGAAAAGGTGGTTGATCTCGCCCGCCTGGCTGAAACAGACGATACTGACGACGACATGGAAGAGGTTGAAGATACCGGGGAGGAATAATGACCTCCATCCACGAAAAAGTTGCGGTAATCGGTGCCGGAAGCTGGGGTACGGCCCTGGCCCTGTTGTTAGCCGGCAAGGGACACCATGTCTTTCTCTGGTCGCATCGGCGCGAACACCGGCAGGCGATGACGCGGGAGCGGGAAAACAGTAAATACCTCAACGGCTACCCTTTTCCGGAAAATATCACCATTGCCGATGATACCGCAATGGTCGCTGATACCCCGCTGGTGGTAATGGCAGTTCCCTCCCATGGTTTCCGCGAGGTGTTTTCTGATCTGTCCCCCCACCTTGCTCCAGGTTCCCATATCATTTCCGCCGCCAAGGAGATTGAAAACTCGACCTTGCTGACCATGACCGGGGTAATGAACCAGGTTTTGGACACGGCCGGGATTAGCGGGACGGTTCATCCCGGAGTTCTGGCCGGGCCAAGTTTTGCCCGCGAGGTGGTTGCCGGTGTCCCCACCGCGGTCACGGTTGCCTTCAAGAATAAAAATGCCGCGATCTGGGTCCAGGATCGGCTTTATACCGACTGCTTCCGGGTTTACGCTGCCACCGATGTTATTGGTCAGGAAATTGCCGGAGCGTTGAAGAACATCATCGCCATTGCCGCCGGTATCGCCGATGGCCTCGGTTTCGGCGCAAATACCAGGGCCGCCCTGATTACCCGGGGTCTGGCCGAGATCGTTCGCCTGGGGGTGAAGATGGGCGCCAATCCCCTGACCTTCTCCGGCCTTGCCGGCATGGGGGACCTGCTCCTCACCTGTACCGGCGATTTGTCAAGAAACCGTAACGTTGGGCTCGAACTGGGCCGGGGGCGTAAGATAAAAGAAATTCTCGCCGATATGGACATGGTCGCTGAAGGGGTCAGGACCACCCGTTCGGCCCATGACCTCGCCGCCGGGTCCGGGGTGGAGATGCCCATCATTGAACAGGTTTTTCAGGTGATTTATCATGATAAACCATGTGGGGACGCGGTAAGGGAACTGTTGACCCGGGAGCAGAAGATCGAGATTGATCTTTCCCTGCCATGAAATCCGTCTGATTTAATCTCTTTGCCGGGAGGAAAAACATGGCCAGAAAACTTACCTTTTCCCGTTCCTTCCTCCTCGTCTTTCCCCTGGTTTTTATTGCCCTTTACGCCATCGGTCTCTCCCCGGGTAAAGTGGTTTATTACTCCCTTCTGGTCTCCTTTATGCTCGGCTGGATAATTCGCGTTCTTACCCGTACCTCCGGCCGTTGTCTTGAGAGTTCCCTTTATAAACAGGAACAGATAGATTTAGCCGATGAAAAAAGGTTTGCCCCGAAACTGAAAGAGGCGGAAAAACTGAAAAAACGGGGTGAATATGGTGAAGCTGAAAAGATAATTAATAATATCATCGCCTTAAGACCGAGATATGTACCAGGCCTGTGGTTCAAGGTTCAAATTCTTAACGCCGCCGGCGGTGATGATGCCGAGATCCGTCGCTACCTCCGTCTGGTGATGGAAAATACCCCGGTGGAAGACCGAATTTTCAAACAGGCCTCGGATATGCATGAAAAATTAATAAAGCGGGAACCTGATTCGGGTAATGCGTAATCTTAAAGATATATTCGAGCGCAACCGACAATGGGCCGGGGAGATTAACCGCGATCAGCCGGATTTTTTCAACCGCCTGGCGGAAAAACAGAAACCCGCGTACCTGTGGATCGGTTGTTCCGACAGCCGGGTTCCGGCGACCACACTCTGTGGTTTTGATCCCGGTGATGTCTTTGTCCATCGTAATGTCGCCAATATCGTCGCCCATACCGATTTCAACTGTCTTTCCGTTATTCAGTACGCGGTTGAGGTTCTGGAGGTGAAACATATAATCGTCTGTGGTCATTATGGCTGCGGCGGGGTCAAGGCGGCAATGGACAACCTTGAACTGGGGTTGATCGACAACTGGCTGCGCAATATTCAGGACATCATCAACCAGTATCGCGTCCGGCTTGACAGCGTTGTTGACCCTATACGTCGTTTTGAGGCTCTCTGTGAGCTCAATGTCCTGGTACAGGTTTTAAATGTTTCAAGGACCACGGTGGTCGGCCGGGCATGGACCAATGGCGGTGAACTTTCCGTCCATGGATGGATTTACGGTATTGATGACGGTTGTCTGGTTGATCTGGATATATGCGTAACCGGTATCGGGGAGCTGGAGCAGGTGGAGAATATTTCATTAAAGGGGATATTTTCCCGCACCAGGATACGAAAAAAACCGCAGGAGAAGATGTGTTAATCGATCAGATAGGCAATTATATTGAGATACTGCAATCAAGTGTCTGGCTTGAACGGCTGATGGTAATTGTCGCCTACGGGTTTTTAGCCAAAATTTGCGACCTCTTCGTCACCCGGGTACTTACCCGTCTGACCGCAAAAACAAAGATGTTGGCGGATGACCGTATGGTTGAATCTTTTCACTCCCCGGTCATCTGGACGGTGTTCGCCATCGGCATCCTCCACGCCCTCACCCTGCCGCCGTCCCTGTCCCCACCCTGGCATACGGTCTTGCCGTCGATGGTGAAGACGATGGTGATCGGGGCCTGGGGGCTTGCTGTTTTCCGTCTCTTTAACCGTATTGCCGACCAGAATATGGTGGAGGTGATTTCAAGGGGCAAGATCGGTCATGACCTTTATAACCTGTTCTATAACCTCTCCCGGGTGGTTTTGCTTGTCGCCATCCTCCTGTGGGTTCTGGCGATATGGCAGGTCAATCTTACCCCGATGTTCGCTTCCGCCGGCATCGTCGGTATCGCCATCGCCCTCGCGGCCAAGGATACCCTGGCAAATTTTTTTGGTGGTATCAGTATATTCGCCGACCGCATCTATAAAGTAGGTGACTATATTATCGTTGACAACTCCGACCGCGGCGAGGTGGTGGATATCGGTATCCGTTCCACCCGGATCAAGACCCGCGACGACGTCCTGATTACCATCCCCAATTCCATTTTAGCCGGGGCCAAGATCATCAACGAAAGCGCGCCGCAACCAAGGTTCAGGATCAGGGTGCCGGTTGGGGTATCCTATGACAGTGATCTTGATCTGGTTGAAAAAACCATGCTTGAAGTTGCCGCCGCCAACCCCGGGGTGGTAAAGGACCCGGCTCCAAGGGTAAGGATGCGGGCCTTTGCTGATTCGGCAATAAACTTTCAACTCCTCTGCTGGCTCGAAGACCCGAGCCTGAAAGGCCGGGAGACCCACAATATCCTCAAGGCAATTTTCAAGGCCTTCAGGGAAAAAGAGATAACCATTCCGTACCCTCAACGCCAAATCCACATAACAGACCATTAAAAAAGCCGTTCATGCGCCGCGCGCAGCCCGTTTTTATCCTGATCGTTCTACCCCTGCTCTTTCCAGTCGGGTTTGAGCGACAGCTCGGTCAGTTGGCGACGGGATACCTTTGATGGGGCCTCGGTCATCGGGCATGAGGCCTTCTGGGTCTTGGGAAAGGCGATGACATCACGGATGGAGTCACGGCCGGACAGCAACATCATCAGGCGATCAAGGCCAAAGGCCATGCCGCCGTGGGGCGGGGCTCCTGATTCAAGGGCTTCAAGAAGGAAGGAGAATTTATCACCGGCCTCGTCGTCATCAATCCCGAGGGCGCGGAACACCTTGTCCTGCAGGGGTTTCTGGTGGATACGAATGGATCCGCCGCCGATCTCGATACCATTCAGGACCAGGTCGTAGGCCCGGCTCAACGCCTGTCCGGGGTCGCTTTCGAGAAGGTCGATATCTTCTTCCCTGGGGGCGGTGAAAGGGTGGTGGACGGCGGTGTGGCGTTTCTGCTCGTGGTCGTACTCGAGCAGGGGAAAATCGGTGACCCAGACGAGGTCAAAGTCGTCTTTGCTGGTCAGGTCAAGGCGCCGGGCCAATTCAAGGCGCAATTCGGCAAGGGCGGCGTGGACCACCTGGGGGCGGTCGGCGACAAAGAAGAGGAGGTCGCCCGGGTTGGCATCCAGTTTGGCGGCCATCGCCTTGCGCTCTTCATCGGTAAAGAACTTGGTGATTGGCGACTGCCACTCGCCGTCTTCCTTTACCTTGACCCAAGCCAGACCCCTGGCACCGAAATCGGCGACGTATTCGGTGAGGACATCAAGATCTTTTCTTGAAAACGTGGCGCAACCCCTGGCGTTGATACTCTTGACCATTCCGCCTTTTTTCACCACGGTACGGAATACCTTGAAACCGCAATTCTCCACCGTGGCGGTGAGGTCGGTCAGCTCAAGGCCGAAACGGGTATCGGGACGGTCGGTGCCGTAACGGTTTATCGCCTCGGCATAGGTTATCCGCGGGAACGGGGTTTTTATTTCCCGTCCCATGGTCTCGGAAAAAAGCGCCTTCATCATTCCTTCGCCAATTTCATACATGTCCTCTTCGTTGACAAAGGAGAGTTCCATGTCAATCTGGGTGAACTCGGGCTGGCGGTCAGCGCGGAGGTCCTCGTCGCGGAAACACCTGACGATCTGATAATAGCGGTCCATACCCGCGATCATCAATAGCTGCTTGAACAGCTGCGGCGACTGAGGCAGGGCGTAGAAGCGGCCGGGATTTACCCGGCTCGGAACCAGGTAGTCCCGCGCTCCTTCCGGGGTGGAGCGGGTGAGAACCGGGGTCTCGATCTCGAGGAAATCTTTTGCGTGCAGGAACGATCGCATTGCCTGGCAGGCCTTGTGGCGGATGACCAGGTTTTTTGTCATTTCAGGTCGTCTTAGATCCATATAACGGTATTTAAGCCGCAGGTTTTCATTGACCTCCACCTCCTCGTCCAGGGGGAAAGGGGGAGTGCGGCTCTGGTTTAAGATCCGCAGTTCATCGACCATTACCTCTATCTCACCGGTGGACATTTTTGTGTTAGTCATACCTTCGGGGCGGACCGCGACCGTGCCCCGCACCGCCAGGACCCACTCGCTTCGCAGGCCGTGGGCCTTGGCATGGACCTCGGGATTGGTTTCGGGGTTGAATACAACCTGGGTCAGTCCGTAACGGTCGCGGAGGTCGATGAAGATTACCCCGCCGTGATCCCGCCGTCTTAAAACCCAGCCCATGAGAATTACTTCCCGGCCCTCGTCGGCCTTTGTCAGCTGGTTCAGATAATGTGTCCGTTTCAGATCTCCCATGGATTCCATGGTTTTTATGCTCCCGGTTGAATTTCCGCGGCCAGGGCCGTGGCAATGGTGTTTATATCATTATCGTCTATGGCCGCCGGCCGCTGTTCGCCACTTGCCATGTTGCGCAGGACTGCCTGGCCGGTGGCGAGTTCGTCGTCGCCGATGATCAGGGTATGACCGGCTTTGGCTTTGCCCGCCTGTTTCATCTGGCTTTTCAGTCCGCCGTTGTCCATGTCCATGGCGCAGCTTATGCCGATACCGCGGAGGGCGTGAATCAGACGGAAGGCGTAATTTCCGGCCGCGGCCCCGAGTCCGGCGATGAAGAGGTCGATTCCCGGCGTCTGTCCCGGTTCATTGGCCGCGAGCAGAAGAACCAGACGCTCCATGCCGATGGCAAAACCGATGCCCGGGGTGTTTTTCGCCCCGCCGAGGCTCTCGATCAGGCCGTCGTAACGCCCCCCGGCCCCCACCGCGCTCTGGGCTCCCAATTGATCGGTGACCAGCTCAAAGGTGGTGCGGCGGTAATAATCAAGGCCACGGACCATGAAGCGGTTTTTGCGGTAAGGCACTGCCATGGCGTCAAGACCGGCCCGTACCGCGGCAAAATGGTCGCCGCAGGGGAGGCAGAGAAAATCGGTGATTGCCGGGCTTTCCTCGACCTCGGCCCGGCATTTTTTATTTTTGCAGTCGAGTACCCGGAGGGGATTTTTATCAAGACGACGGCGACAGTCGTCGCAGAGGTTGTCGCGGCGGCTTTCAAGAAAATCCACCAAGGCCTTATTATAGGCCGGGCGGCAGTCGGGACAGCCGAGGGAGTTGATTTCAAGGGCGGCGGATACCCCGAGCCGGGCAAGAATCATGTGGGCCATGGCCATGAGTTCGGCGTCAACCAGCGGCCCGGCCGCGCCGATAACCTCGACGCTCATCTGGTGAAATTGCCGCAGCCGCCCCTTCTGGGGCCGTTCATGACGGAACATCGGGCCGATGGTATAGAGCCGCGCCACCTTGCTCTTCAGATGCAGGGCGTGTTCCACATAGGCGCGCAGCACCGGGGCGGTACCCTCGGGGCGCATGGTCAGTGAATCGCCGTTTTTGTCGTTGAAGGTGTACATCTCCTTTTCAACGATATCGGTGTCCGCGCCGATGGAGCGGACAAAAAGCGCGGTCGGCTCAAGCACCGGCACCCTGATCTCGAAAAAGGCGAAGCGGCGGAAGATGTCGCGGGCAACATCTTCGACCCGCTGCCAGAGGTGAATCTCGTTGGGAAGTATGTCTTTAAAGCCTTTCAGGGCCTTTGTCTGCGCCATCTGTCCTCCGGAATTGAAAAAAGCAGGACCCGGCTGATTGTGCCGGGCCAAGTATTTAAAAAAGGGTGGAAAATTAGCGCAAGCGGACGGGAAAGTCAAGGAAGAGAGGGTAGAAGCCGCTAAAATCGGCGGCGCGTCCATGCACCGCAACCAGCCTGTTTTGCAATGGACTGTTATAGGAAAAATTATCCTATCCGCCAAGACCATTAAAATTATAATGTTCTATTTTCAGGCAGCGGTCCATAACGACTTTAAGCCCGGCGGCAAGCGCCCTTGCCGCCGCCTCTTCATTGACGATACCCTCCTGCATCCACACCACCTTTGCCCCGCGGGTGATAGCCTCGTCCACCACCGGTCCCACCAGTTCGGCGCGGCGGAATATATCGATGATCTCAAGCGGAGGCGGCACGCTTTTCAGGTCAGGATAGCAGCGGCACCCGAGGATTTTGTTCTGTCCCGGGTTTACCGGAAAGACCTCGAACCCGGAATCAAGCAGATAGGATGTTACCTGGTTACTGGGACGGTTCGCCCTGGGAGAGGCCCCGACCACAGCGACCCGACGGTATTTTTTTATGATATCGGCTATTTCAGAAGAGTTCATCTTTGGTAGTGTAACACTGCTGTCTCATAAAATTGTAAGTAAAATCATATAAATAAAGGCCCGGAGATCTTCCTGTATTATACTGTTTTTACGAAAAAACGCATAACAACAAGGAGATCCGAACCATGGCATACCATACCACAATCCTGAGGAAAATTATTGATACTTTTCCTCGACATGAATTTGAATATCTCGCCAAAAATCATCACAGGGGCCAGAGATTTCGTTCCTTCGACCGCTGGAGTCAGTTCATGGCCATGTTCATCGGCCAATTATCACCCCGCTTGAGCAAGAAGGGCTGTCGGTAATTCGCCCATGGTTCTACATGGTCGTAATCCCTTCTTAGTTCAGGTCAATGCCTTCGCCGTAGCTGTTTTTTAACGATGATTCAGGTGGCTGCTTACTGTTTTTCGCAGACCTTTGGGGCGGATCGTATGTTTTTGGGTATTTCTGCATTTTACCTGAATCCGTGAGCGTTTGAGCGAGGAAAGATTCGGACTTTCTTCACATGATTGACAGGTAAACATATCGCAGCTACCTCGGAAACCGCAAGGAAATGCGGTTCCCGAGGCCAATGTTTTTTAAAACCGCAGCATCAGATCAAGGCCGAGGCTGCCGATGCGGTCAAGGACCCCGTCGTCGTCTTTGATCACAAACCAGTCATAGGCGAGGCGGAGACCCGCGTGCCTGGTAATGTCAACCATAAACCCGACCCCGAACCAGGGGTTGGTGCCGGAATCGCTGAAACTGACGCTTGTCCCGGAAAAGGTGGCGGTCTGGTCGAGATTCCAGGAATTAAGGCCGAAACGCAGGTATGGAATCAATATCTCCCGCCCGCTTTTATGGTTAAGACGGTTCAACGGCAGGGACAGGGTGATCCCGTAGGCCCAGGTATCGACATCTTCGCTGAGCTCGCCGTCGACGAGAAACACGTAAGCCTGGTTGTTAAGGGTAAAACCGCTGCCGGCGCCGCCCCGGAGAGAAGCGGCACCGAAATCGGCGCGCATGAGTTCAAGGCCAACGAAATCATTCAGCCGGGCGCCGAGAAAAAACCGCGCCCCGCTGTCGGAATCGTCAACACTGGCCCCGGCCGCCGGGGCCAGGTTGCTGTCAAAACTGTTCAGGCCGAGGCCGAGCCCGATATAGGGCGAGACCTCGGCCCGGCCCTTTACCGGCGTGATAACGCAGACCGCGGCGATGATGGCAAAAAACAGAAATTTCTTCATGGTAAATCCTCCTCGTTGATGGTTAATTCTGATGGCGTCGTAAGAATTCCGATCTACTGCGTCGTAGCGCATTTTTGTTCCCTCGACATACCATATGTATGGTCTCGCTCACAAAAATACACTACTCCTTGTATATCGAAATTCTTACTTAGCCATCCCGTGAATTGTTACGAGTTCATTAATTCTGATGGCGTCGTAAGAATTCCGATTTTGTTTTAAGACGCCGGAGGGGGGAATCACAGCTTTGCAACGTTGCCGGAGACTGTTTCGATGGAAAATATCCAACTTCTTGACGCTGATATCACCACCCTTGCGGTGGACGCGATCGTCAACGCCGCCAACCCGACCCTTCTTGGCGGTGGCGGGGTGGACGGGGCCATTCACGCCGCCGCCGGACCCGGGCTTCTATCCGAATGTCGCCGGATCGGGGGCTGCCCCGTGGGCGGGGCGCGGATCACCTCCGGCCATGAACTTCCGGTCCGCTATGTGATTCACACCGTAGGCCCGGTATGGCGCGACGGCGGTAATAACGAAGAACAACTGCTCGCTTCCTGTTACCGTGAATGCTTCGCTCTGGCCCGTGAACACGGGATAAAAACCATCGCCTTTCCCGCGGTCGGCACCGGGGTTTACGGATTTCCGAAAGAGGCGGCCGCCCGGATCTGCGTCCGCGAATGCCGCGCCGCCCTTGAAGGGGAGAACGCCTGTCCGCAACGGATCATCCTCGTCTGCTTCAACCCCGCGACCAGGGCCGCGTATCTCGCGGCAATGCGCGGACCGGACCATGATTCAACCGGAGGTGTTTTTCCGTGACCATAACCAGGACAGCCATGGCCATGGTCGTGATCTTCTGGGCCGCGACCGCCGCTGCCGCCGAGATCCGGGTGGCGGTGGCCAGCAATTTCATCACCACCATCCGGATCCTGGGCAAACGGTTTGAGGCGAAAACCGGGAATCGGGTGCGGCTGGTCTCCGGTTCCACCGGCAAACTCTACGCCCAGATCAGAAACGGCGCCCCCCTGACGGCATTTTTCGCCGCCGATGCCAGACGGCCCCGAATGCTTGAGCAGGAGGGAGTGGCCCTGGCGGGCAGCCGGTTCACTTACGCCTTCGGCAGGATAATTCTGTGGAGTCCGACAGCGGGACGGGTGGACCATGAAGGCCGGGTTCTGAACCGGGGCGATTTTCGCTATCTCTCCCTGGCCAATCCCAAACTCGCGCCCTATGGCCGGGCCGCCGAACAGATATTACGCCACCGCGGACTGTGGCAGACATTACATGGGCGAATGGTGCGGGGAGAGAACATCGGCCAGGCCTTCCAGTTTGTCAACAGCGGCAACGCCGAACTGGGTTTTGTCGCCCTCTCCCAGGTCATCTCGGCCGACGGTGGGATCAGGGGCTCATTCTGGAAGGTGCCGCGGACGCTCTATGACCCCATCGAACAACAGGCCGTGCTGCTGCGGGACAACAGGGTGGCGCGGGCATTTTTATCGTTTGTCAGGAGTGACACGGCAATGGCGATCATTAAAAAATCCGGATACGCAATCCCATGATTTACGGCAACCAAGACCTGGCCGCGCTGCTGATCACCCTGAAACTGGCGACCATGACCACCGGCATCCTCCTGTTGACCGGCACCCCCCTGGCTTGGTGGCTGGCGCGTTCCCGCCGGCGTTTCAAGTTTATCGCCGAGGCGGTGGTGGCACTGCCGCTGGTGCTGCCGCCCACGGTTCTCGGGTTCTATCTCCTCATTGCCCTGGGACCGCATGGTCCCATCGGCGCCATAATGACCGCCATGGGCGGCCGGCCGCTCGCGTTTACCTTTTCCGGCCTGGTGATCGGCTCGGCGATCTATTCCCTGCCGTTCGTGGTCCAGCCGTTACAGGACGCCTTCACCGCGGTGGGTGAACGACCGCTGGAGGTCGCCGCCACCCTGCGCGCCTCACCGATTGACCGTTTCTTCACCGTGGCCGTGCCCCTGGCCCGGCCCGGTTTTCTTACCGCCGCGGTCCTAGGTTTCGCCCACACCCTGGGGGAATTCGGGGTGGTATTGATGATCGGCGGCAATATCCCCGGCAGCACCCGGGTCATATCCATTGCCATCTACGATCATGTGGAATCCCTCGAATACGGCCAGGCCCATGCGCTCTCGGCCATCCTGCTGCTGTTTTCGTTCCTGCTGCTGATGACGGTCTATGGTCTCAACCATCGGTTCAAAAGGGTACGGCCATGAGTATCAAAGCCCGTTTCCATATCGACCGGGGCGCATTCTCCCTCGACGTTGACCTCACGATCCCCAATCGGGGGGTAACCGCGATCTTCGGCCCCTCGGGCTGCGGCAAGACCACGCTGCTGCGGGCCATCGCCGGTCTGGAAACAAATCACCGCGGCTACCTGAGGATCGGCGACGAGGTCTGGCAGGACGAGCACAGATTCCTTGCCCCCCACAAACGTCACCTCGGCTATGTGTTTCAGGAACCAAGCCTGTTTGATCATCTGAGCGTGCGGGGCAATCTCGAATACGGGTTAAAACGGCGGCCGGAGGGAGCGGAAAAGATCTCGCTGGACCGGGCCGTGACTCTGCTGGGGATCGGCGACCTGCTGGACCGCAGGCCCTGCCGGCTTTCCGGGGGAGAGCAGCAACGGGTGGCCATCGCCCGGGCCCTGGCGGTGAGTCCGGCGATACTGCTTCTCGACGAGCCCCTGGCGGCCCTGGACATGAAACGCAGGCAGGAGATCATGCCCTATCTGGAATCACTGCCGCGCGAGCTTGATATTCCATTGCTCTATGTCAGCCATTCCCGGGACGAGGTCGCCCGCCTGGCCGACCATCTGATTCTGCTTGCCGACGGCCGGGTGCAGGCCGCGGGGCCCCTCGGAGACCTGTTCTCCCGCCCCGATCTTGACCTGGCCCACGGACCGGAGGCCGAGACCGTGATCAAAACGACCATTGCCGCCCACGACGATGAATTCGCCCTGAGCTTACTCGATTTCCCCGGCGGCCGTTTTACCGTGGCCCGCCACCACAGGCCCGTGGGCGCCTCGGTCAGACTGCGGATAAAGGCCCGGGCGGTCAGCCTTACCCTTGAGCGTCAGACCGGGACCAGTATCCTGAATATATTCCCTGCCACCGTGGACCGTATGCGCCCCGAAGGAGAGACGAGAAACATTGTCCGGCTGATGATCGGCCCGGTGCCGATACTGGCAAAGATAACCCGGAAATCCGCGGTTGATCTTGAGATTTCGCCCGGGAAAAAGGTCTACGCCCAGATAAAAAGCGTTGCCCTGTTAAGCTGAAGTGGGCCTTGTTACCTGAAATCAGAGATTCGATCATGACGACGAATAAATTTCCCCGGATCGATCCGGAAAAATGCACTGGCTGCGGCCTGTGTGTTCCGGTCTGTCCGGATCACACCCTTGTAATCCGTGCGGAAAAGGCGCAGGTTGGCGGTAAACGCTGCATGGGCTGCGGTCATTGCGTTGCCGCCTGCCCGCAAAAGGCGCTGACCCTGCCGCGCCGCTGCGGCCTCGACTTTGAGACCATAAGCCCTGGGAAAAAATGGCTGCCCCCGGGCGCGATCGACCCGGGCGAGTTTATCCGCTTCCTCGCCTCGCGGCGCAGCTGCCGCAATTACCGAAAAAAAAAGGTGGCCGCGCCCCTGCTGCGCGACCTGGTCCGCGGCGCGATCACCGCCCCGTCGGGAACCAACAGCCAGAAATGGGGTTTTCACCTCATCCCCGACCGCGGGGGGGTGGAGAGATTGGGAGAAACGGTGGCCGGATTCTACCGCCGGATCAATAAAATGGCGGCAAACCCGTTGCTGCGCCTTGCCGACCGGGTCTTCGGCCACGGCACTCTTGAGAATTATTACCGCCGCCACGCCGCCACCGTGGCCGAGGCTCTGGCCGCCTGGGACACCGGGGACCGCGACCTCCTCTTTCACGGCGCCCCGGCCCTGGTGATCATCACCTCCCTTCCCGGGGCGAGCTGCCCGGCCGAAGACGCCATCCTTGCCGGCTCCCACCTGATGCTCACCGCCCACGCCATTGGCCTTTCCACCTGCATGATCGGTTTCGCGGTCGAGGCGATGAAACGACAACATGGCATCGCCGCCGGGATAGGGATCAAAGAAGAAGAAAAGATCCACGCCGTGATCACGGTGGGATACGGCAAAGAGACATACAGCCGCACCTGCGAACGGAAACCTCCCGCCCTCAGGATCATCGGGGTATGATCAGGGATAGCGCTCAATAATACCCTTGTATATTACGGGTTTCGAGCACGCGCGGCATGGGGTTCATGGAGCGCTTATTGATCAGGGCTCGAGGGTAGAGGCGAAACGCCGTTTCGGAGTCAGGGTGTGGTCAATGGAAAAAAGGCCGCCACCGCGAAAAAACAGGGCCAGACACATGCCGATGACCAGGATATGATACTCAAATCCTTCCCCGGCCTGGTTTCCGAACCAGTTCATGAAAAAACCGTTCTGGACATGATTGGTGAACATGCAGACGGTGATCGCGGTGCCGATTGCCAGGGCCGCGATTCGGGTAAGAAAACCGCAGAAGAGTAAAAGCGGGCCAATGATCTCGGTGGCCATAAGGAGGAATATCGCCAGAGGGGTCATGCCGGCGACGGCAAGGGCCTTGAAGGTCGCGTCCATACCGGCGCCGCCGAACCAGCCCAGGACCTTCTGGCCTCCATGGGCAAATATCACCGCAGCCAGTGCCATCCGGATAAAAAACTGGGCCGAACTGCTGTCGGTACGGGCGATTTTATCAAGCATCTCCACCTCCCTGCGGTAAAAAATGGCCGGAGGACCTGTTCATTTAAACCCAGAAACTCCTGTCACCTTACAAGGACTGAAAAAAAAATCAAGAACACGGTCAGGCCATGAGCCACCTTCAAGTGATACGGCCGCATCTGCGGTCGTATCACTTGACCCTAATGGCCGGCCTTGCCGCTGATACAGGAAGTTCGCTTGCAGGTATGCAATTATTTGAAAGTATAGAGGTCTTTATCCTGTTCGCCATTCAGGCGGTGAATTTAGGTCAGGCAGACAATGGATTCATGTCAGTGTTTAACCACGGCGATCACCGCCATAAATGAAATCCCGAGGATAAAAAGGAGGAAATTAATGATATTGACGCCGAGTTTCTCGTGGCGATTGATCTCCGGGACCAGGTCGGAGGCACCGATATAAATAAACTGTCCCGCGGCCATGGGCACCAGGAAAGTGACATCAATGCTGTGGGAACCAAACCAGGCCAGCAGCCCCCCGGCCAGGAAGGGAAGGTCGGAAAGGAAATTATACAGCAGGGCCTGACGCCGCGACCAACCGGAATGGACCAGGACCGCGAAATCGCCTAACTCTTTGGGGACCTCATGGGCCACCGCCAGAAGCCAGATGGTGATCCCGAGGCGGATATCAACGACAAAGGCGCCGCCGACGGCAAGACCGGCCAGGAGATGATGGAGACAGTCACCGACGATCACCAGGTAACCCATGGGGTCCTTGCAGACCGCCGAGGCCCGGTTGCAGTGGTGCCAGTGGATCAACTGTTCAAGGGCGAAAAAAAGCGAAAACCCGGCCGCGACCCAGATGAAGAACGACAGGGAATTGCCGTAGGATTCAAGGCCTTCGGGCATCATATGCAAAAGCGCCCCGCCGATCATGGTCCCCGCGGCCAGGGCCACCAGGGGCCGCATCAGCCGTTTAAGGGTATTGTCGCCGCCAAGGCCGAACAGGTATAAAAGTCCGCCTTCAAGGGAAATTAGCGCCATCACCACCCCGGCGGTAATTATCCATCCAAGCGGACTCACTTGAGCGCCGCCTCCTTTACCGCCTCAAGACCGATACGCTCAACAAAACGGGCGGTGCGTTCACGTTTTTTCCCATGGTCGCGATAGAGTTCAATCAGGCGGACAACCAGATCAATTGCCGCCCCATCGTCAAGGCCTGAGGCCAGTTTATCCCCCTGGCGCACCCGGCTGCCGGCGTTGCCGCCAAAGGAAACGGTCCAGCCCTTCTTGCTCCCGGTAAGGCCGATATCGCGCACCAGGCTCTCGCCGCAGCTCAGGGGACAGCCGGATACCCCGACCTTGAGCTTGGCCGGCAGGTCCATACCGCTTAATTTTTTCTCAAGTTCCATCCCCATGCCGAGGGAATCACGCATCCCGTAGCGGCAGACCGCGGTGCCGGGACAGGCCTGGACGTAATGAAGACAAAGCTCGGTGGCCCGACCGATGTCAAGGCCAAGCTCGCGCCAGACCGCGCCTACCTCTTCCTCTTTTATCCCCACCAGGGCCATACGCTGGCCGGAGGTGATTTTAATGATCGGGATCTCGAATTTACGCGCTACCCGGGCAATGTTTTCAAGGATCTCCGGGGTCAACAATCCCGCCGGGGTCCGGGGGACAATGGCGTAGGTCTCCTTGTCGCGCTGGAGGATGGCTCCGTCAAGTTCATGGTTCATGGTCTCTGTCTCCATTTCAAGGCCTGTGTTTATCGAGAATTTTTTTCAGATCACGGCCGCCTCCGGCAATGGCGCGGCCGACTTTCTCAAGGGCTCTGCCTTCGGTCCGGCGAATTTTTGCGGCAATGGTCTTTCTGGTAAAGGGACTGGAAAACAGCGGAAGGCCGCGGCTATAATTATAGCCCATGATCCCGCCGGCAATAAGACCGGCGGCAAGACCGGCGACAAAAATGGTGAGACGACGCGGCAGCAGCATGGAGATCAACCGCCAAAGGCCTTTTTGATCTTTTTAAACAAGCCCACCGAGCTTGAAAGGCCACTGATGGAACGGGTCTCTTCCACCAGTTTTTCCTCATCCTTAAGCAGGTATTTATCAATATCGTGGGGAAACTTCTGCCCGGTCTGGGAACAGACAGTGGCGAGCAGGTGGGTATAGGCGTTGAGCCGGGCCGAGGTCTTGCGCATGTTCTCGCTTAAAAAGCGGGCAAAACCGATGAGGATTTTGATCCCGATATATGGATGTTTTTCGAGGATGAGCTTGAATCCGCTCTGGGCCAGAACCGCGAGGGTGACCTCATTTTTGGCCCGAACCGTGGCCGAACGCGGGGTACGGTCGATCATGCTCATCTCGCCGATGGAATACCCCTGTCCCAGGGTGGTGATAATAATCTTGGTGCCGGTGATTGATTTCTTCATGATCTCAACATCGCCTTCGACCACGAAACAGACGTACTGACCAATATCACCTTCCTCAAACAGGGTCTCGCCGCTTTTGAGCTCATAAAGGCTCATATAATTGATGATAACCGCGATTTCGTCATCGGAGAGTTCACTGAACATCTCGATCTTGCCCAGGGCCAGCAGCAGGGCGCTCTTGTTCTTCCACAGATCGATTTTGCGTTTATCGGCCATTTCGTTACTCCAGCATAATTACGTCCCGTAAATTCAACGGGTTACGGAAAGAACCATATTGTCAAGTCCGGCGAAAAAGGAAGTAAGATTACCTGCTCGCAGAAGTTTACGCAAGGACCGATCAAGCTCGGCTACCCTGATGTATGAGATCACCGCCTTAAGTTTGGTCAGAACCTGTTGATCGCCGGAAAACATGACGGCATATTTATCATAAAGGAGGCGAAGGAAACAGGAGATTTCAGCGGCCCGGGTAGCCGGATCGACAACGGCGGCGGCCCGACCGCTAATACGCTTGAAAAGCATGGGGTCGCTTATGGCGCCGCGGCCAAGCATCAGCCCCGCGGGATTGCACAGTTCCCGCACCCTTTCCGCGTCTTCGACGGTACGGATATCGCCGTTGGCGATCACCGGCAGCGGGGTCTCGCGCACCACCCGGGCGGTGATCCGGTGATCGGCGTCTCCCTTATACTTCTGGGCCACGGTACGGGGATGGAGGATGAGAAAGTCAACCTGCCGGTCAACAAAAATATCAAGGAGGGAAAGGATCTCCCCGGGGTCGGAGAAACCGGCGCGGCACTTTACCGACAGGCTGCCCGGCACCAGGGGACGGATGGCGGCGAGAACGGCCTTGATCTCGTCTGAATCCCGCAACAGGGCGCCGCCGCCGGAGTTGACAGTCATCCGTCCAAAGGGACAGCCCAGATTGAGGTTTATATGCCCGGCCCCGGCAGCGACCGCGGCCTTTGCCGCCCCGGCCAGATCCGAGGGTTTGCGACCGATGAGCTGTACCACTTGCGGCACCGCGAAACTGCTCGCGGCCTCAATCGTATCGACCGCGCTTATCAGCCGTCTCGACCCGGCCCGAACCCGGACAAATTCGGTAAAGACCACGTCCGGAGCGGCCCACTCAACCATCACCGCCCGCATGGCCCGGTTGGTCAGGCCCTGCATCGGCGCCAGCATCAGGGGGAAAGTGTTATCCCAGGGCAAGGCCATTTCAATGTTCACTCCGGACGGTGTAATAGGTACCCTTGCCGCGGCCGTGCTGTTCTAAAAAGGAATTGTTTACCAGCTTGCGCAGTCTTATCTTGAGGGTGTTGCGGTTGGTGCCGGTCAGTTCCTGAATCTGCGATATGGTTGCCCGCCCCCGTTCCCGGACCAGATCAACCACCTGCCGCGACGGTGCCGCCAGACTCACCACCTTCTGCTCCCGGCCGATACGGGCGGCGAGATCATCTTTCAGGTCAAGCATCGCCTTTATCACCCCGTCAACGGTGGCGTCAAGATCGGCGGTGATAAAATTGTCCCGGCGCAGGACCGCTTCGAGATGATGTTCAAGGGAACTGTAACGAATGAAAAAATACTTGTGCCGGAGAAGAAAGAGCTGCAGCAGGACACAGGCAAGACGGCTGTTGCCGTCGGCAAAGAGCGCGGCGTCAATGAAGCGGCGAAAAAATACCGCCGCCAGCAGGAGGGGGTGGAGGACGCCGATGTCCTCCTCTTTTTTCAACCAGGCGCAGATATTGGCCAGTTTCTTCCGCTCAACCCCGCCATCGCCCTTGCCGCAGATAAGTCCGTGCATCTGGATAACGTGGTCGGGGACGATGGCGATCTTTTCCGGGGCCCGGGCGACCAGGGCGAGAACGTCACGATAGCCTTTGGCGGCCCGGCGCAGGGAGTCTTCCCATTCCGGCATCCGGCTGCCGCCCAGGAATTCTCCGGCCTGACGGTCGGAAAGACGCATACCCGAAAGCCTCAGGGCGGCACCGATGGACTCGGCCAAGCCAAGGCGGGCGATGGCCTTGAGGCGGTTGGGCACCAACTGCCCCAGGGCCTCCCAGCGGCCCTTGAACTCGGCCACCGCGGCCACCTGTTTTACGGTCTCCGGGGTTATGCTCAAGCTGGAATCGGCCAATATCCTCTCCTCCTGATTCCCTGTTCCATGACTATAAACACAAAAACTACCCATAAAATACCAAAAATAGACCGGATGGTCTCATAATAATTGTTGGCCTCGCAATAAATTGCAGGCCAACGGCAATTGTTCTTCTAATTTATTGAAATTATGTGGATTGGCTTCCGTTTGAGATACTTGTTACGAGACTGTCAATTATTGAGAATTCACGGATTTTCACGAATCCCCGGTGTCTGTCCAAACAAAGAGTTTTCGCACAAGGCGGAGACCGTACGAAAAGACCATTTATGGACGGATACCCCCCAACAGCCGGGACCAGAAGCGGGGATAAAAGGAAAACAACAGACCGATGAAGGTGGTGGCGGTCACCCCCCAGAACAGGATGAGGTGGAGGCTGTGGTAGCGGTAGAGGAGCAGGTCGAGGACAAAGAGGACCAGGCCGAGATGAATAAGAGCGCTGCCGAGCCGTTGCCAGTACCCCGGCCGGGCAAAGGAGAGCAGACGACTGTTGCCGGCGGCTAAAATAGTCACCAGGGTCTCAAGCAGCACTGAAACCGACAGGACCAGCAGCAGGGCGGCGCGAAAACCGGAGAGCAGGAAGGCGGTAACCGCCGCGACCGCCAGGGCCGCGGCCAGCCGCCACAGCCATTGCCGCGGCAGAAGGCGTTTGGGGATACAAAGGGCGAGAATTAGCACCAGGAGAATCAGCGGCGGGGTCACCGTCCGGTTCATGGTCACAAGCCAGGCCTGTTTTACCGCCCCGCTCACCTGGTCGAGATGGGCGGCGCGGTAATAAAACATGGCGCCGACACAGATAAGGCTGATAATTCCCAGGATCACAACCGTGGCCAGCACCAGGACGAAATCAAGATTTTTTTTCTTTATCTCCATGGATTTCCCCTGCCGCCTATTGAAAGGAATGCTGGCCGGGAAAGAAAAACGAGGCCAGAAAGGTAAAGATCATCGCGACAAAACATAAAATTCCCAGGGCGGCGGAAAGATACCACATCGCCGGCCGCCGGAGGTAGAGACGGGTATGGAGCCAGGTGGCGAACACCGCCCACATCATGATCGAGCTCGCGATCTTCGGATCCCACCACCAGTTTGGCCCCCAGGCGGTAAGGGCCCAGGGATAGCCCATGAGCATACCGATGGTCAGGAGGATAAAACCCAGGCGGGCCTGGGCGTAGGCCTGTTTTTCCATTTCCTCGTCGCGGCCGGTGAGCATGAACAGCGAGGCGATAAAAACCACGGTCACCGTGGCGTAGGAGACAAACAGAAGCGGCGGATGCAGCCACATATAGCCGGCGTTATAATAAAAGAGCTGCCGGGGATAAAGGCGCATGAACAGGTTTATCCGGCCGCCGGGATCAAGGCCGGGGGCAAACCAGGGACTGATCTCCCTGACAAACCGGGGGAGAAAAGAGGTGAATGGGTCAAAAAACACCGCCAATAAAAGCAGGTGCAGCCCGGCCGCGAGGGCAAGGGCGGCGCGAAAACGTTCTCCCGCCTGTTTACGGCAGAAAAAAACGAGGACGACAAAGGAGAAAAACCAGAAATAATATTTTTCATTCTCGATCCATGGCGGGATCAGGTAACGGGGCGGATGGGCCGGATCGTAAAGTGGCAGGCCATAGGCGCGGCCGCGGTTGGCGGCGGCAAGCATCCGGTTGAGATATTCCCCCAGTCCGTCGGGCAGGCTCAGGGCGATATCGACATGGAGACGATAATGGAGCCAGAGAATCAGGCCGAATCCGACCGGCAACAGGACCAGGGCGAGGTTCAGGGCCCGGCGGCAGAGACGCAGGGGCCGCGGTCGGGGATGAAAAAGGGCGACCAGCCCGGCAATACACAAAACCGCGCCGATGACGCCAAGGGCGATTATGAGCAGATGCCCGGCGGCAAGGATCAGGGGATGCTGCGGCATTATCTCCCTCCCCGGCCCGGGGAGGTCAGAGACATGATCCGGTAAAAACCGGCGGCCCTGAAAAAAGTCCCGCTTTTATTGATAAAATCGTAATAAATATGTCGATGGCTAAGTAAGAATTTCGATATACAAGGAGTAGGGTGTTTTGGTGAGCGAGACCATACATATGGTATGTCGCGCAAACAAAAATACGCTACTACGCCATCTTTATTGATTTCCATCATCCCCGCATTTTAACCCTCACCATTCCGGGCGCAATAACAAAAACGCAAGCGATCAATTAACCACACCTAAAAATGCAAAAACAAGCGCACTCTGTAAGGGTTTCAGGGACGCCGCCATGTGCGCGCTTTAACCATTTGATTATACTTAGGTATAATCAAATGGTTAAAGTGCCTGCAGGGTGGTGTTCATGGAGCGCTTACACAAAAACGGTCCCCGGCAATCAGGGCGGCGTAACGGCCGCCTTTTGCCATCAGCTCATCGTGGCTGCCGCTCTCGATAATTTTCCCCTGGTCCATAACCAGAATCCGGTCGGCATGGCGGACGGTGGAGAGACGGTGGGCGACAACAATGGCGGTGCGATCGGCAATGGTATTGGCAATGGCCCGCTCAATCAGAATCTCGGTGGCGGAGTCGATACTGGCGGTGGCCTCGTCCAGTAAAAAAATCCGCGGATCACCGGCCAGGGCCCGCGCCAGGGCCAGTAACTGTTCCTCCCCCACCGAAAGGACGCGACCGCCGAGGCCGACCCTGGTCTCAAGCCCCTGCGGCATGGTTGCCAGAAGCGGCAAGAGCTGGGCCTGTTCCACCACCCGGGCGAGAAGGGCATCATCAACCTCACGGCCAAGGGTAATATTTTCCCGCACCGTTGCCGGAAGCAGGATAACCTCCTGCAGCACCAGACCGAGATACCGACTCAACAGGCCGGGGTCGATATCGCCGACATTTACCCCGTCGATGCGGATCTCTCCCGTCCGGGGCTGATAAAAACGTTCGATAAGGTTTATCAGGGTGGTCTTGCCGCTGCCGGTGGCGCCGACCACCGCCACCGTCTCCCCCGCCTTGATGGTCAGGGAAAAATCCTGCAGCACCGGGGGATTGTCGCCATAGGCAAAGGTGACCTTGCTGAACTCCACCGCCCCGGCCGGGGCGGTAATGGTACAGCTCCCCGCCGGAGTTATGCCCGGGACGGTATCGAGAATGGCAAAAAGACGTTCCGCCGAGGCCATGGCCGACTGGACAATGGAATACTTCTGCGACAGCTCCCGCACCGGCTGAAAAAACAGGCGAATATAGTGGAGAAACGCGGCCAGGGTGCCGATGGTCATCATCCCGCGCATGACCCTTCCGCCGCCATACCAGATGATCAGGGCGACGGCCACGGTGGCACATAATTCAATAAGCGGCATGAAAAAGGCAAATATCCCGATCTGGCGCAGGTTGCGGCGGCAGAAATCCGCGTTCAGCCGGGAAAATCGTTTCCGATTCCGCCCTTCGGCGGCAAAAATCCGGATAACGTTCATGCCGTTGACCGACTCCTGGATAAACGCGTTCAGTCCGGCTATGGCGGTACGGATATCGCGGAACACCCGCCGCGCCAGACGGCTGAAGAGGGCGATAATGACCACAAGCACCGGCAGCAAGGCGAGCATGATCGCCGCGAGAAGCGGGTTCATGATAAATAAAAGAACCAGGATTACCGTCATCCGGAGGATATCGTTGAACAGACTGACGATCACCGAGGTGAACATCTCGTGCATGTTCTGAATATCGTTGCTCAGGCGGGTCACCAGACGTCCCACCGGATTTTTATCGTAAAAGGCGAGGTCAAGACCGAGGAGATGGGCAAAGATATCATGCCGCAGACGGTGCATTATCTCCTGACCGCTTCGCTCAAGAATGACCACCTGAAAAAAATTGGCGATAAAGGCGATAAGGGCAAGGACGAGGAAAACAAGGGCAAGACGCTCAAGACCGGCAAAGCGTACAGCGGTGGTTATTCCGGTGGCGGTGATGAAGCGGTCAAGGGCCTCCCGCACCAGCCATGGCAGGGTGAGGCTCGCGGCCACGACAACCTGGGTCAGAATAATGGCGATGACAATCGAGCGCCATTGCGGCCGGACATAGACCATTATCCGCCGCCAGAGACGGGCCTCGGTGATCCCCGCCCCCCGGTCGTCTTCAAAATAGCCGAAATTATGGCGCATTCCGGCCCTCTTCTGCCCCGTTCTGCCAGGCGGCGACCCGGGCGTAATAGGAATTGACCGCCAGCAGCTCTTCATGACCGCCGCTCGCGCTTATCCGGCCGTGCTCAAGGACGATAATCGTGTCGGCTTCGCCCAGAACCGCGAGGCGGTGACTGATGACGATGCAGGTCCGGCTCCGGAAGGTCTGGCGCAGATTTTTGACAATGCGCTGCTCGGTGGCGGTGTCCACCGCGGCGAGACCGTCGTCGATAATCAGGACCGGACGCCCGGCGACCAGGGCCCGGGCCAGGGCAAGGCGCTGTTTCTGTCCTCCGGAAAGACTGACCCCGCGCTCGCCGATTATTGTTTCATAGCCCCCGGGCATGGCCATGATCTCCGCGTGAATGGCCGCGGTTTTCGCCGCCGCCTCGATCTCGTCCCGGCCCGCGTCGGGACGGGCAAAGGCGATATTGTTATGGATGGTATCGGCAAAGAGAAGCGACTGCTGGGGGACAAGGGCGAAAAGGGCGCGGCAGTCGCCCGGATCCAGGCGGTTGACGTCGACATCGTTGATAAAGTAATGCCCGTCATCCACCGGTAGAACCCGGGCCATAACCGCCGCCAGCACCGATTTTCCCGCCCCGGTGGGACCGACTATCCCCAAAAGCCCGCGACCGGCGGTGAAACTTACTCCGTCGAGGAGCCGTCCGGCTCCGGCGTCAACCCGGAGGTCCCGGACCTCAATCCTCACCTCCGACTCCGGCACTACCGCCACCGCCACCGCCGGGGCGACAATCAGCGGTCGGGTGGCGATAACGGCCATGATCCGCGCGAGCGATGCCATCCCCCGCTGAAAGAGATTGACCACCCAGCCAAAGGCCATCATCGGCCAGGTGAGCATGAACAGATAAGAGATAAAGGCGACAAATGAGCCCACCGAGATCCCGCCGCTGATTACCAGGCGGCCGCCGAAAAACAGGACCATGAGCAGACACAGGGCCGCCACCAGGACCGAAAGGGGGAAGAGCAGCCCCTGGACCACGGCAAGGCTTATATTTTCGTCGACATAGCCACGGCCGACGGCGTCAAAATCCCGTACCTGCCGGGCGGCGATATTGGTGGCCTTGACCAGACGGATGGCGGCGAAACTCCGGCGCCCGAATTCGCTCAGATCGGCAAAACGTTTCTGCACCGAGTTAAAATGGTAATGAATCCGGCGCGAGAGAAAGGCGGTGGCAAGGGCGAGAAAGGGCAGGGGCAGGACCGCCATCAGGGTAAGATATGGATCCATGGCCAACATGAAGGTGATACAGGCCAGGGTCATGACCACCGCGTCAACCAGGGCGACAAGCCCCATGCCCAGGGCCATCTGCACCGCGTTTAGGTCATTTGAGGCCAGGGCGATGATCTCGCCGGGGGAATTTTTATGAAAAAACGGGGCGTCAAGGCCGAGGATGGCGTCATATAGACGGGCCCGGATATCGCGCTCGATCCGGCGCGAGGTCCCGAGAAGGAGACGACGCCAGCCGTAACGACAGACAAAGACCCCGATCCCCATGGCGGCGATGATCGCCCCCTGGTGAAGGAGGCTTGCGGGTCCGGCAAGGCCGTGACCGAGGTCATCAACCGCCGCCTTGATTACCCGGGGAATGAAGAGTTGCAGGCCGTCAACCCCCAGAAGGGCGATAAAACCGGCAATAACCGTCGGGAGATAGGGGCGGAAAAGGCTTTGGATGAGTCGGCGGTTTACGGTTCGCGCTTGACGATTCAAGGGGTCAGGAATCACTGTAAACCACTACCCGGTTGCGGCCGCTCTCCTTGGCCTCGTACAGGGCTTGGTCGGCCCGGGTGAGGAGGTCTTCCTGCCCGTCGCCGTGGTCGGGGAAAACGGCGATTCCCATGGAGATGGTAACCGTGATCTTATCGGCCTCACAATCGACCTCAAGGGCCGCCACCGCCTCCCGGATTCTTTCCGCCAACCTTTTGGCCCCGGCGCGATCGGTATTTTCCAGGACCAGGGAAAACTCCTCACCGCCGAAGCGGGCGGCAAGGTCGACATGACGCACCGCCTGTCCCAGGTTCCGGGCCACTTCCAGCAATACCACGTCGCCGCAGGCGTGGCCGTAAGTATCGTTCACCTGCTTGAAATGATCAATATCGACCATGATCACCGCGAGCTGCATCCGCAGACGAGCGGCACGCTCAAGCATGACCTCGATCCCGTGTTCAAGGGTACGACGATTTGCCAGCCCGGTCAGGGGATCGGTTGAGGCAAGGCGGTTGATCTTTTCATGGGCCCGGCCGAGATCAATCTTGACCGCCACCTGGGTACTGATAAGTTCAAGGATATCCCGGCGTTCACGGGTAAAAACGCCATCCGCCTCCGCCCCGACCGTAATCACCCCCAGGGGCTGATCGGCCTCGTTTTTAAGCGGCAGACAGATAAGAGACGGGGTGACTCCGACCTTGTCCCCGGCGGCGAATACCGGGACATTGCCACGGTGACGGCAACCGGCCGGAAGAATGATTCCGTCCCGGAACACCCGGCCCACCAGGCCCTGGTCAACCCCGAAGGCAAGGCCGCTGAGATCATCCTCCCCCCGGCCATCGGCGCGAACATTGACCAGTCCCCCTTCCTCAAAAAGGGTGATGACGACAAAATCGGCGGGTATCAGGTTCCTCACCGCCCGCACCGCCTCATCAAGAACCGAATCAAGCCCCAGGCCATGATTGAGATTGTTGAGCCCCAGGCATAAAAGCTGGATATTGCCGCGTTCACGGTCCATCCGCAGGAGCATCCGTCCCATCTCGACATCGCGCCCCAGGTGACGGGCGGCCAGGCGCAGGCTGTCAAGTTCAGCCTCGGTCCATGGGCTCTCGTCTTCGCGGTCAGCGCAGATAATGCCGTAACGATCAGACATATCGTCGGATACCCGGGGGATGAGCATGGCGACGGCACCGCCGACTCCGTTATTGTCATGATAATAAGGAAGCACTGTCCGGCTGGTTCGTACCGGCGCTATTGACAATTCAGGCCGTTTGGGGCCGAGACCGCCGCATATCCCGGTAACAGACGGGTATGGCCCGGGGTCGATATCGCCGCGACTGCTGGCGAGATAGCGCAGGCGCAGCTCGTCGCTGCCGCCGGGCCGGCTCCACAGAATCGCCACCGTGGTCAGACCCAGGGAACGGCGCAGGAGTTCAAGGAGGAGGTCAAAGCCACGGCTGATGTTCTCCACCGTCTGCTCCCGGTAAGATTCCTCGGGAGCGCGCTCAACGGCCTCGGCCATCACCTGTTGCAGAGAATCACTGCCGTGCTCAAGCCCCAGGTCCATGGCCTGTTCGCGGATTGCCTCATAACGCCGGCGGCGGGCGACCTCAATCCGCATCCGGCGGCGGTGAACCCGGCTCCTGACAAAGATAAAAAGCCCAAGCCAGGCGGAAAGGACCGCGGCGAGGTTAAAAACGACGCCGGCGAGGTCATGATTACCGCCGAAAAAAAGCCCTCCCTCCATAAACAATAAACCAGCCGCGGCCACGAGAAACAGCGGCAGCGGCAGACTGACCCCGAGCCAGGCGCAATAAAGGGCGGGAATAACAATAAACTGCGGCAGCACCGGAAAGACGAAAAGATAAAAAAGCCATAAAAGGGGGATCCACGATATCCTGAGAACCGGGTCAAGCTCCCCGGGACGAATTAACCTGGCAATGGTAAAAACTGAAAGAAGGCAAAAAGCACTGCCCAGAAGGAACCACAGCCAGGAAGAGGGGCCGCCCGGGACAAAAAAGCCCCCCGAGGCAACGGCGAGGGCAAGCAGAACCCCGGATACCCCCGGCAGCCACTGCAATATATCCGGGTATCGTTTAAGTTTACGCTTTTGCCGCTTGCTTCTGGTAGCCATGCTTTCCTCACGGATCAAGGCATAATGAACAGTGAGCTGTTAAGCAATAAGTTCGATCTGAGGCGTCGTGGCGTCCTTTTTCTCGCTCGGTCCCGCCATGGCAGGATATGGCCTAGCTCACCAAAGGACGCCACTCCTTGTCAGACTGTTGAAAAAGCCGTCCATGGCTTTTTCCCCGGTAAGATTTTACCGGGTTTTAAACCCGGCAAAATCGGCGGCGCGGATATCAGCCCCTAACAGTCCGTTTTTCAACGAACTGTTGTATCTCGAAATTATTGTTTAGCCATCCCATTGATTGTTACAAGTCCATCAACAGTCAGGCTAATGAAATCCCAAATAAGGTCTTTTGTCCACCATTATCCGGGCAATCCAGTGGCCATCGTCAAGTGAATTACGCCCATCCTGACTAATTTTAACCTTGCGAAGCGGGAACAAAACGGCAATAGATATATTAATGAAGGGAAACGATGATCTTGGAAAAGTCATCGTATCGCTTTACCGTGGAATCGAGGTAATGGAAGGCCTATGGAAAGTTTGAAAGGAATATGGGCCGTTGGCGGCGGCAAGGGTGGGGTGGGCAAAAGCTTTATCGTCAGCACCATCGGCACCGTCCTCGCCCGGCGCGGCAACCGCGTCCTTCTGGTTGACGCCGATCTCGGCGGCGCCACCCTGCACCATTTCCTCGGGATGAAGAGATCGGTGGTTTCTCTGTCGGATTTCTTCGACCGCGGTATCGATCTCAAGGATCTGGTGAGCGAAACCTCGCTCCCCGGCCTTGATTTCATCCGCGGCCACAAGTCAAGCCTGGGTTCGGAAAACGTCAATTACGCCCAAAAAAACAAGTTTCTCCGCCACCTGAAACAACTGGCAGCCGAATATCTGGTTCTGGTGGATCTGGGCGCCGGTTCAAGCCACAATATCATCGACACCTTTCTAACCGCCGACCTCATGGCCTTGGTGATCGTCCCTGAAATCATTGCGGTTGAAAACATGTACTCCTTTTTAAAAAACGCTCTGTTCCGCAAACTGGTCGCCGGCCTGGGCGAGATAGGCCGCCAGCATGTCCTTATCGATACCTGGAAAAGGCGGCATGAAAACGGGATCAAGGGGTTCAAGGGACTGATAAGCAGGATGAGCAATCGCGACGATGAAATCGGCGAACGGATCCGTCGGGAAATTGAAAACTTCCGCATCCACCTGATCGTCAATCAGGCAAGGAACAATCAGGAAGCCATGGTCGGCAACGCGGTCAAAAGCGTCTGCCTCAAATACTTCGGGATCAACACCCTCTACTCCGGCTACGTTGAACACGACGAGTTCATCAGCCGTTGCGTCAACCGGCGTGAACTTTACCTCGAGTCCTACCCCGCCTCGCGCTGCGCCCGGGAGATAGAACGGCTTACCGACAACCTTTTAACCAACCGCCAGATAAGCATCATCAGCTGACCATGGATCGCGACGGGCTGAAAAAATATTTCGATGTCCTTGAGCTCGAAATCAACGCCTCGATCAACGAGATCCGCAACGCCTACATGCTGTTAAAAGAGGTGTACGGTGACCCGGAGTCGATTGTCACCGGTCCCCTGGCCGACGAAATGGAGGATGAAAATCACCAGGACATCCTCGACCGTCTTGAGGAGGCCTATACCCGGCTCATCGCCGCCTTTGACCAGGACCGGGGTGAACCAAAACGGCAGCTTGAAAAGGTCTTGACCGACATCGACACCTATGACGGTCCGGCACTGAAAAAAATCCGCCGTCGGCTCAAGGTCGATCTTAACGACATGGCCCTGGCCACCAGAATCCAGGTGCAGCACCTGATAAATATCGAGGAAGAAAACTTCACCGCCCTGCCGGTGAGGGTTTATACCCGCGGCTTTGTCGCCAATTACGCCCGCCACCTCCATCTTGACGAAGAACGGGTGGTGAGTGATTACATGACCGGATTTTGCCGCCACGAAAAAGACAACAACGATGACTCATGAGGGTCGTTTCCCCGTCCCGCTTGCTTTCCCACGCCTGCGAACATATAATGATCTGATCCTTCACTACACGCCAACCAAAAAGAGACGAACCGAAATGATGCACATTGGCTGGACCACCACCGCGACCATTGAAGAAGCTGAAAAACTTGCCCGTGATGCCATCCGCGACAAGGTTGCCGCCTGCGCCCAGATTGACGGGCCGATCACCTCGTTTTTCATCTGGGAATATGAACTAAAAAAAATCCCGGAGTACCGGATCACCTTTAAATTCGTCAGCGATCATTCTGAAAAGATTTCCGCCTGGATTCGCGAACACCATCCCTATAACACCCCGGAATGGCTGACCGCGGTCTGTGAAAACATCGCCCCCGATTATCTCCTCTGGGCCCGCAGGGTGCAGGGTAGCAACGCCGGCGCCCCGGCCCGGGGCGAAAACGCCATCAGCCTGTCGAAAAAAGGGACCCAGCTGCTCAAGGCGCGGAAGTACAGCGAGGCCGAGGACGTACTGCTGGCCGCCTGCGAAATCGACCCGGAAAACCCCTATATTCTCGTGGGTCTCGGCGACCTCTACCGGGAGCAGAAAAAATTCGACCGCGCCATCAGTCATTACGAAAAGCTCCTCCGGGTTGAGGCCGACAATGTCTTCGCCCTCCGGGGCATCGGCGACGCCCACCGGGGGCTCAACCTCCACGAGGAGGCCATTGTCTACTGGAAGCATTACCTCGAATGCAACCCCAAAGACCTGCAGGTAATGACCCGGGTGGGCGATTCCTATAAAAAGCTTAAAAACATCAAGAAATCAGAAGAATACTACCTCAAGGCCCTGAACGTTGACCCTGACGACCGCTACGCCCTCCTCGGTATCGGCACCCTGTACTATAAATCGGAGCGGGACGAGAAGGCCCTGAAATACCTTGAACATCTCCTCAGTATTGACAACCATTATGTCGCGGTCCTGACCATGGTCGGCAATATCTACCGTCGCCGGCAGGAATTCGACCGGGCCATCGCCGCCTATATGAAGGCGACGGAGTACGAACCCGGCAACACCTTTGCCCTGTACGGCCTGGGCGACTGTTACCGCTGGAAACAGGATTTCGACCAGGTAATAAACTGGTGGGGTAAAATTCTCGAAAAGGAACCGAAAAATCAGGTGATGCACTCCAGGGTCGGAGACGCGATGTTAAACACCGGCCGCTTTGACCAGGCGATGAAACACTATGAAAAGAGCCTCGCCATCCGTTTTGATCCCTACGCCCTGATGGGGATGTCAAAGATATACCGCAGCCGCAACGAGTTTGACCAGGCCATGGACTGCTGCGCCCGCATACTCTCGGAACTGCCGGAACACGAGCGGGCCCGAACCGAACTGGCCGAGGTATGCCGGGCCATAGGCGAACCGGAGCGGGCCGAGGTCATCCTCCGCGAACTCAGGGGATAACACCGTGGCCGTGATATCTGGCCCCCTCAACCCTGACGGAATCGTAACAAGTATCTCAAACGGAAGCTGGTTCACGTAATTTCAACAGGTTAGCAGCGCGATTGCCGTTGGCCCGCAATTTATTGCGAGGCCAACAACCCTGATAAACTTAATATTCACGGCTGAAACCTTTTCTGATTGCGATTACCTCCTTGATTTATCGAAAAAATACTTCCGTCGCAAACCGCTATTCCGCCTTTTTGTTTTTGCCTTCGGAGTTGTAAAAAACATCGAGGGCCTTACGGTATCTTCGATTCAGGAGCTGGTCCTGCTGCCGATCCACCGGGCCGATCTTCCGCCATTGCTGCTGGATTTTTTTTATTTCCTCTTTTCTGCCCCGCCCCGAATCCGAGGCAATGGCATTGCCCTGCATCGCCTGTTGCAAGGCCGCGGCAAGGGCCGAGGCATCGGTTTCGGCCAAAGATTTTTCCGTGGTCGTTCCGGCCAGATTTTCAAGTCTGACACACAGGGTCTCCTTGCGCTTGAGGTTGACGGCCCGCTCGGTATGAAGTTCATCAATCCGCTCACGGTGACCGCTGAAAAAGATGTCACAGGTGTTTTTAAGGCGCTGGAGCAAATCTCTTTCCGTGTCAGGCGCGGCCGGAGGAATTTTCCCCCACTCCTCCTGCAGCTCCTTCATGGCCGCGGCGACCTCTTTTTCATTCACACCGCCTGCGGCCAGTTCCTCGGCCCGGTAACAGAGTTCAAGTTTGCGCTGTCCGTTTTTCTCCTGCTCCTGATCCAGACCGGAAAAAAACTGATTACAGGCGGCCTTGAACTCCTGGAGCAAATTGTCGCTTGCATCACGCGGAACCGGGCCGATCTTTTTCCACTGCCGCTGCAGTTCCCGGACTTCTGCCGCAGCGGTCGTATGGTCATCTCCGCCGACAAGCTCCAGGGTCCGGGCGATTATTTTTTCCTTTGCCGCCTGGTTTCCTTTCCGCCGTTGGTCAAGCCAGGAAAAATAACGATCACAGGCGGCGCGGAAGCGTTTCCACACCTCGGGGTCATGACTTTTGGGCACCGGTCCGATCTTTTTCCACTGCTTCTGAAGCGCGGTAAATCTGCGGCTCATATCCCAGTCCGGCTCTTCCGCCAGTTTTTCCGCCTCCTCACATAGGATGAGCTTCTGCTCGAGGTTTTTTTTCCGTTGTTTTTCCCGGGACTCAAAATCCTGATGACGGCGGGCAAAAAATTGATTACAGGCGTGACGGAATTCCTTGTATATCCTGAAATCCTGGCGATCAACGCCAATGCCGTCCTCTTTCCATTGCGCCTGCATTTTCTTCAGTTCCGCGGAAGCAGCGGCAAAATCATCACTCCGGCAAAGTTCCAGGGCGCGATCAAGAAATTCCTGATGCTGTCGGCGTATTTGTCGGCGTTTTTCCTTTCTTTCGGCAAGCAGGGGACGGCAGCGCTCAAAATTACGTTCACAGGCGAGATGAAATCGCTGCCACAGTCTTTCAGATTCCCGCCGGGGGACGGCGCCGACCTCTTTCCACTGCCGCTGCAGGGCGCGGATACAATCATAAACCACGGCCGTATCCCCGGCCGCGTCAAGGGCCTCGGCCTCGCGGGCCAACCGTTCCTTAACGGTAAAATTGGCCCACAGACGCCACTCCTGCTCGTGGATAAATTCCTGGTGACAGGCATGAAATTTTTCCAGGGCCTGATGGTAACGCTGCTCAAACTCCCTGGCCCGGTCATTGTTGCCCCGGTCAAGGCCGTGCCATTGGTCGCGAATCTCCCGGACACGGTTAGCACCCTTGCTCCCCGGGGTTTCCCGGGACAGGCGTTCGATCTCGGCGCAAAGATCCTGCCGCTTGCTGTCAGCCTCGTCCCTGCGGCTCTGTGAATCCAGGTTCTCCCTGACCGCGGCGGCGGTTATCCGCTGCTCAAGGGCGGCCAGGTCAGCCTTGAAGGCAACAATATTTCCGAACCTGATCCGACTCGCGGCCACCGTGGTCTTTAAGGCCTCAAGACGGGTACGGGCCCTGGCCGGGGCGGATATCCCGTCGATGGCGGTAAGCTCATCCTCCCAGGCCGCCATGGTCTTTTCATCCTCCCGGGCAATCTTTTTTCTCTCAGCCCATTTTTTCCGCCCTTGACGAAAACGGCGTTCAAGGACTGCCGGGGGCGCAAGGGTGATGGCCGGGTCTTCACCCATGCTCATCCAGCGGTCGGTCAGCCGGATATATTCTGCTTCATCCACCGGTTGCGGGGTCTCAAGCAAGGCCTCAATCCCCGCGCAGATTTCCTCATAGGCGGCAAGACAATGACGGTTGGCCGCCGCCTTTTCCGCCTGCTCGCGGCGATTTTTATCAATAACGGCAAATTTTTCAAAAAATTCCCGACTGATCCGGTCGAATTCAGCCCTCTTGTCCGCGGCAAGGTCTGCGGCCGCGGCGGCAAGTCCCCGCATCTCTTCCCGGGCCTGATCCCAATCGTCGGGTTTGAGCAGTTTTTCCGCCCGGGCCGGAAGGTCTTCTTCCTCCGAAGCTCCCGGGGCTGAATCAGGGGCAATGGCGGCCAGCCTTTCGGCCGCGAAACGACGAACATTACGACTGTTGGCGTCATCGACCAGGGTGGCGAGAATGTCAGCGTTATTAATCCGCGCCACCACCTTGCCCCCGACCTCACGACCACAGGGGCCGGTGGCAATGGCGGCGAGATTTTTTTCTTCCTCCACCCGGGCCGCGGCGGCAAGACGAACCGCAACCGGAGCCGGGCCGTGACAGATCGCGGTCAGGGCCACCTCGTCCCTTATCGTCGCGACCATCGTGGCCCATTCCTCCGGGACCTTGTCCCGCGAAAGACTCCGGCAATAGAAACGGTCAAGCTGCTGCTGCAGGACCACGCCGACAACGCCGTCAACGCCGGCGGCGAGAAGTTCGGTGATCAGGGCGGGGTCGTCAAGACGGCCGGCGGCGGCTGCACGCACCCGTTCTTCAGGATCATCGCGGATAATCCCGGCAAGCTCAATGGCACTGATCTCAGGATCTTCGCTGACTGCCGCCAGACGCAATTCCGGATCACGTTGTTGCCATCCTGATTTTAGATTAGGAAAAATAGCCATAAGAACACTCCCGAAAACAAGAGGTTAACCGGAAAATAATCCCGGTGGAGAGGGCTTCCCTGCCGGGAAACCGGAGCCGGTTGCATGATTGTAACGCCATCGACGTCCTTACAAATTCATCAACGATAATAAAGCCAGATGAAAAAAAACGGCAGCAGCATCCCGAGGGCAAGGACCATGCCGCCGGGACCCATTATCCCCCGGGATCCGCCGCGGACCATGACCCCGGTCATGGCCAGAAGGACAAGGGCGACGCAATAGGTATCGGCAAAAAAAGTCCATAAGGCCCTGGGCTGGTTGAGATGAAGGAAATTAAGCCGCCGCAAAAGCGGCCGCGGCCGCTTCTCACGGATCTCAAGGGTCTTGGCCTCAAGGTCAACGGCCAGAGTTACCCCGGAAAACACCAGGCGGTATCTCCGTCCGTCACCGGGAATGATCCCCTTAAGATTCCCGCTGATCCCGGCCCTGTCGCCGAGATCACGAAAATAGGCAAGACTTACCCCGGCGGCGGGCGGCGCCAGCGGCAGGGCGAGACGGCGGACCCTGACCATATAATCGGGATTGATCCGGCGGGAGTGGTTCAACGCCACCCCGCTCACGGCGTAAACCAGGGTCATACCGACGCAGGCATAGCCGAGATAACGATGGACAAGGTTATTATAGTGCCGCCATCCCCTCATGTCCTGCCCCTTATCAGGCCGTTGAAAAACGGGTTGCGCGCGACTTTTTCAACGGCCTGTTATATGGTGATAATCCAGAAAATACCCTTGCCTGTAAAGTCATAGTAGCGGCAAAAGTCGACCACGACAAGGCAGGGTAAAATTTTCATCTTCCCGTTTATTATCTTGGTATAATAACTCGTTATGAGTGAGGAAGAAAAAACGTATCAGCCCGGGACAGACAAAGATCAGCGCATTGAGGCCCTGTACCACATCAACCTTGAAATCAGCCGTTCTCTTTCCCCCGCCGGGGTGGTGAAGGCGTCCCTGGACGGCATCGACCGGATTATAAAGCCGGATTCGGTCATGATCTATCTCCGCAACGGCGATAAACTCCTCCTGTTCGACGCCCGTCATGTAAAAGGCCAGAGTATTCCGATCCTCCCGGAAACCAAGGATATCGGGGTCTGCCTCTGCGGCCTTGCCGGTACCGGCGAAACCATTTTCTCCACCGACATAAGCACAGACCCCCGCTGCCGTCTGCACGAATGCAGCGAAGCCGGAATGGCATCCTTTGCCGCCCTGCCCCTTAAAAGCGGGGCCGAGGTCATCGGCGTTCTCGGTCTGGCAAGCCAGGATCCCCGTGATTTCGCGGCTGAAAGTGAATTTATCACCGCCATTGCCGGCCTGGTCTCGGTGGGGCTGAAAAACGCCCTGCTCCATGAACAGGTAACCACCCAGGCCCGGGAACTTGAGGAACGGATCACGAGCCAGGAAGAGGCGGAAGCGGCAGTGGTCGCGGAAAAGAACAAACTGGAGGCGGTGCTCTCCGCCATACAGGACGGAATCACGGTCCAGGACCGCGATTTCCGTATCATATATCAGAATCATATCCACCAGGAAAAAATCGGCGACCACCAGGGTGAATACTGCTACCGCGCCTATTACGACAGGAATCAGGTCTGCGTTGACTGCCCTCTGTCCCAGGCCTTTACCGACGGTCGGATCCACCATTACCAGACCTGCTACCAGGGCGATGACGGCGAGGTCTGTCTCGAAATCTCCGCCTCGCCCGTCCGTGACGCCGGTGGCGAGATCGTCGCCGGGGTCGAGGTGGTCCGTGACGTCACCGAGGCAAAACAGCTTGCGGCCCAGCTCCTTCAGGCCCAGAAAATGGAGTCCATCGGCCGCCTTGCCGGCGGTATCGCCCATGATTTCAACAACGTCCTGACCACGATCATGGGCTATTCCGAGCTGGCGATGCTCCGTTTCGGCCCCGAAGACCAGGACACCCTGAACGATCTCGAACAGATCCGCAGCGCCGGGGAAAAAGCGGCGATCCTCACCCGGAAGCTCCTCACCTTTTCCCGCAAACAGGCACTTGTCTCCACCGCGGTAAACATAAACCTTCTCGTGGAAAACCTGAGTCGGATGCTGAAACGGATGATCGGCGAGGATGTGATCCTTGATCTCCGTCTCGGCGAGGGAATCGCCGCGATAAAGGGTGATCCGGCTCAGCTCGAACAGGTATTGATGAATCTGGCGGTCAATGCCCGCGACGCCATGCCCGCCGGCGGCCACCTGCACATCGAGACCCGCCGGGTTGACATCGACGCCGACAGCAACATAAGTCGCGGCGAACTTGTGCCGGGACCATATGTGATGCTGGCGGTGGCCGATGACGGCTGCGGAATGGATCCGAAGGTGCGGGAAAAGGTCTTTGAGCCCTTTTTTACCACCAAGGAGGTGGGCAAAGGTACCGGACTCGGGCTGGCAACGGTATTCGGCATCGTCAAACAACATAAGGGCGGGATCCACCTTTACAGCGAACCAGGCCACGGCACCACCTTCAAGATCTATTTCCCCCTTGACAACGGGACGGCGACGACGGCAAAGGAAGAGGAGCCACTGCTCACGGCCATGGTCGGCGGCCACGAGACCATCCTCGTGGTCGACGACGAGCCGGTGATCCGGGCCCTGGTGGTGGATACCCTCGCCCCCCTGGGCTACCGGATCTTCGGCGCCGCGTCCGGGGCCGAGGCCCTTGAACTGCTGGAAAAGCCCCAGGTGGAGATTGATCTCCTCTTAAGCGACATCATCATGCCGAGGATGCACGGGGCCGAGCTGGCCCGGCGGGTGAAAGAGATCTACCCCGGGATCAAGGTGATTTTCATAACCGGCTATCTCGACAGCTCAGTACGGAAGGGGATGGATCCGGAAGCGACGGTATTGATGAAACCCCTGTCGCCCTCAAGGTTAGCGGCCAATATCCGCCGGGTACTTGACAGCGGAATTCACGGCTGAAACCGCTTCAGTCGTCAACCCCTTTGCCTCTTTCCCCGTCAGCATCATCTTCAACCTGAACCCGACCCGGCTGTTATGGGCGCCCATGGCGCGGTGACCCCGGTTGGCACAGCGAACGCTGCCGGGCTCATCCTTAAAACTGCCGCCCCTTCTCACCCGGTATGGTGATCCGGAGTTGACCAGCGGATTGTTTTCACTGTGCTGGCGGTAGCCATCGAAAAGGTAGGTGTCGGCGGTCCACTCCCAGACGTTTCCCAACATGTCATAGAGGCCGAGGGGATTGGCGGCAAAACTCGCCACCGGGGCGGTGACCGCGAAACCGTCGTCGCAGTCATGAGCAATGCGGCCGCTCTTAAGCTCCTCTTCGCCGCCGCGGTCAAGGACATTGCCGTAGCGGCAGGCCTCGTCCGCGTCCCAACCCCAGAAACGCGGGGTATCGGTCCCGGCGCGACAGGCAAATTCCCATTCAGCCTCGCTCGGAAGCGAAAATACCCGGTCAGGGTATTGCGCCGAAAGCCAGGCGGCAAAATCGCGGGCATCCTTCCAGCTGACATAGGTCACCGGCTGATTGTCAAGGTTGAGGCTGTGACCGCGAAAGTCAAGACTGTCGTGTTCGGGACGGAACAAGCGGAACTGGGCGTTGGTGACCTCGGCGCGGCCGAGCCAGAAATCGTCAAGGCAGACCCGGTGCCGCGGCCCCTCGTCGCCGTAAAGGCGGCGATATCGTGACGGGCCGTATTCGCTCAAGAGCCTTTTCTTCTCTTTTTCCTCCTGGCCCATCTGATAACAGTCGCCCCGGGCGATAACAAATTCCATCCCGGTCACCTTTTCCTTAAACACCGCCCCGGCCACGGCCAGTTTTACCCCTTCATCGCGTCCGCCAGCCACCTCTGATTCGGTCGCGTTTCTTTTTTCAGCGGCAGTGGCGGTACCGGCGAGAATCCGGGCCAGGGTGGAGATTTTGGCCGCGGCATGGCTGAAATCCGCCCCCCTGATCTCGGCGGTGCGGGTCACGGTTCCGGAATCGCTGTCAATCAGCCGGGCGGTGACCGTTACCCTGCCGTCCCAGGCCATAACCACCCCGGCGACCAGGGCGTCAACCCCGTACAGGTGGCCTATTTTCGCGCCACTGGCAGGATCGACCACCCCGGAAAGAGCGAGTTTCTGCTCCGCGAGAACTTTTTTCAACAATACCCGTTCCTGAAGGGTAAAGGTATTACAATGCCCCAGGGCGCTGACCAGCATGTCGGCAACCATGGCCCCGGCATCGGGAGGCAGGGACTCACCCCGGCGATCAAACTCAAGCACCGCGATCCGGGGACATTTTTTTCCCGCCGTTGCCGGAGAAGGGGCAAAAAGACCGACCACGATCATCAGGATAACGGGGAGGACAGGGACATTGCGCATTGCGGGTCTCCAGGAGCATCAGGGGTAAAAATTATCAGTGGCGCGGGCAAAGGCCTCAAGAACCCGCGGCATTCTGACATTATAACGACTAAGGGCGCCGGCTGACATGGAAATCACATACTGTGAGGCACGCCGCACCGGAATCTCGCTTATTCTACGGCGATGGCTCAGGAGATCAAGGGCCATTCCCGCCGCGACCTCGCCCTGCTCATAGGGCGAGACCCCCACCGAAAGCATGGCCCCGTCGCGGGAGTTGAAGACGTTCATCCCGATCACCGGCACATCGAGATTCGCAGTGGTCCAGGCCATCACCTCTTTCGGCGGGACAAAACCGTCGCGGCCGAATTTGCGCGGCAGTTTACGGTAACCCGAGACCAGGAGGTAGTCGATTTTACCGTTAAGCGAGATCACCTTTTCCTTCCAGCGTTTAAAATCCGGGACAATAAAACCGCCTAAATACTCATGCGGCGACCAGTCGCAGCCGCAGGCGCTCTTGACGTCACAACGACTTGAAAAAGCAGAATCGGATACATAGGCAAGACGCAGGGGATGATCAAGGCCGCCGGCAAGGATGTCCAGGATCTCGCGCAGGGCCGGGATCTGCTTTCTCTCAAGGATACCGGTGACATTGGCCGCGCCTTTATAGCCGTAGGTTTCGATGTCGCCGTTGACCCCGGCAAAAACGATCTTTATTCCCGGTTTATTGACATAACAACTCGCCACCAGTTTCTGGGCGTAATCGTCAACCGCGAGGATAATATCGGGACGGAAATCTTCCACCGCCTTGCGCCCGGCGGCCGCGGCCCGCCTGAGCGACGGGGCATCGGAAAACTTCTTGGTCCGCATATAATGATGACGCACGGTGATCCAGCAGTTTTCGTCGAGCCGCCTCCTGATCCCGTCCTCCACCTCGCGGGTCCAGACATAATCGCTGTCGTAACTCTCAAGCACCAGCAACCTCGGCTTGTGATAATTTTCCCACAGCACCAGGATACCGGTGACAACAAAGAAAAAAAGCATTGTCAGGCGGACGCTCTTGTTCATAACAGCCCCAGAAAACGCCACCAAGGCAACGACAGGTAAATGGCCGCGACTTTCATGACGATTATCAACAGGTTGAACGGCACAGTCCGACGGTCCTGGGAGGGGTGGCCGTAGCCGGTGAGGGAACAGTATTGGAGATAATAGGAGGCCTGGTAAGGCATTAACCAGGTCTCGGCTAAAAAGAGGACCATGAAACCGATTATCCACGGATTCACACCGCTGGCCTGGGCCGCGGGCATGAGCAGGGTAAGAAAGATGACCGCGGTGGCGTTGATCGGCAGCATCAGCCTGACGGCGAACACAGTCAGGGCCAGAAGGATGATGAACAGGTTGAGGTCATGGACCATATATCCGGTGAGCCAGGAACATTTGTCCGCCAGCCACAGGTCAACCCCGACCGCGCGCATGGTCTTCACCATGCCGATAAGTCCGCCGAGAAAAAAGAGAAAGGACCAGTCAATACTGCGGCGAAAAGCGTCCCGGTCGAGAAAACCGAACATCAGCAGGCCGAAGAGGACCGAAAGGGCGATCCAAGGAACCTCGATCCGGTGAATGGCACTGGTGGCAAGGCTTATGGCAAAAGCGAAAACCCCCGCCAGGGCCGCGATCTCGGCCGCGGACAGAGGCCCGAGGAGGGCAATCTGGCTCCGGACCGTTTCCCGGCCCAGGTTTGCCACGCCTTCGCTGCGAAAAAAGATACTCCAGAAAACGAGAAAAAACAGTAGCAGGGCCAGACCGGCGGCACTGGCCGCCACCAGCCAGTAGACCCATTGAAAGCGCAGCTGCTCCTGGGCCGGCAGGTAGCCAAACATGATAAAATTTATCGACTTGCTGCTCAGGAATATCGCCGAAAAGATACTTGTCCCCGCTAAAGCGCTGATCGAAAGCCGGGCCGCGGCCCGCTTTCGCGCCGACCCGGTAAGGGAGCCTAAAAGCTCCTGGACAAAGGGGCTGACGATGGCAACGCGGCCGTTGGCGCTGGGGATAATCGGGGTAAGGATCAGACCGACCATGAAGACACAGAAATTATGCCACCAGCGGGATTTGGGCCGGGCGCCGATCAACAGCAGAAGGACGCGGAATCCCAGACCCGAGGCGCGGATGACGGTGCCGAGGCCGAGGACGCTCATGGCCATGAAAAAACTGTCCGAGGCAAAGCCCGAGAGGATGGTCTGCGGCGGCGCCACCCCGAATATGATCATCGCCAGCACCCCGAAAAGAACCGGGATAAAATCAGGCAGGAGACGGAACATCCACATTACCGCGACACTTGAGAGGATGGCGAGAAAATAGCGGGAATGAAGCGCGGTAAGAACGGGATTGTGGCGGAGGGAAAACAGGAGAACGGCGGGGACGAGCATCGCCATGATCCAGCCCGCGACCTCCCGCCATGAACCCGAAGACCGATCCGCTTCTGCCGCAGAAGCAACCGTAGACATCGGACCGGTAAAGCGGGCCGCAAGCGACCTTGAGGCCCGACGGATGATCCCGGGACAGGATGTTTCAAGGTCTTTCAGGAAATCAAGGGAGATGACATAAACCAGGCTGTCAACCGCCGCCGTCACCCGGCCGATACCGGCGTCAATCCCCAGCAGGCCCTCCTCGCCGCAGATGCCGACCGGGACCGGATCTCCCTGATCAGGGATAAAGAGCAGACCGCCAGAGGCCAGGAAAAAAACCTCTTCAAGCGGTTCTCCGGACCCGGCAAGCACTTCCCCGGCCGCGACCTTTCTCTCTTTGAGATGAGGGAGGAGTCTGGCCCGGATCAGGGGGGCGCAATCATCAAAAAATTGATGATTTGCCAAAAAGTCACGCCGTGGTTCCGTGGGGTTCATATTATCCGGCAGTGATCGGTAGATTATTCTGAATCCGTGACGGTTTCATGGCCATTGCGCGCAGACCTTGAACGCACGCGGTTTACGCAAGCTTCGGGCTTTTGACCCCGCCGTCCTCTATCAGACTGTTGAAAAAGCCGTCCTGGCTTTTTCAACTTCCGGTTGGCCAAAACAAGTTCCGGCCAACCTCTCGATTTTATTGATTTTTTCAAACCCAATAAAATCGGCGGCGCGTCCATCCACCGCGACCAGCCCGTTTTTCAACGGACTGATAGATAGCAAAAACCGACCGCTTGCCCTGTCGGCGACCCGTTGATATACCGAAGTGCTACAACAATACGTCGCCTAATGGTATCCGGCCCCTTTCCTAACGCTCACGGATCCAGAAAAATACAGAAATTTTTACTGCGCCTTAAAACTTTCTATTCGCTACTTAAATATTTTGCAAGGAATGAGTGCTGATGGACTCGTAACAAGTCCATCATGAGTAGCAGTGCCGTTTTTATAAATGAGGATTTTCGTTCGAGATAAAGGCTCGCAAAAAAAGGACCGGCCCCGCACTGGGACCGGCCCTTTTAAGGAAGGGAGAGGAGGGGTAATTTCAGATGCTGCGGCATACACGGCCGAAACCGCCGGGATTAGTGCCCGAGGCCCAGAATACCGTGCCCTGCTTATAGTCAATAAACCAATAGCCCCCGGGTTTACGCTGGTCGGCGGCAAAAATGAAGGGCTGACGGTCGGAAAAACATTCGTCCAGATACTGGCCGCGGCTGTTTTTTTCCGACCGCATCAGGCTCGCGGCCTCGACCACGGTGGGAAGGCGCCAATCGTTATGGCCGGCGAAATTGTCCCGATTCAGTTTAGCGACATATTTCCTGACCCGGAGGATATTGCTGATATCATAGCCGCTGCGCTGCCACATAAGCCCGGTTTTAAGGTCAACCACGGTGGCGTTATCGCCGTTGTCCATTAGCTTGCCGTGGAATCCGCCGCCGGGATTGTAAAGGGAATCGTAAAAATCCGTGGCCTTGAGCAGTTGCGACAGATCTTCCTCCTGCAAAAATTCCGGCCGACTGCGCAACTGCAGCGCGGCCTTATAATTTCCCGGGGCGGCAAGGTAAACGGGAAGACCGGTTTCAACCAGTTCCGCCGCTTCAGTCGGGGCCTTTATCGGTTCGACCAGGGACTCAAGTTCATCCTCAAGGATATTGTTTATCAGCCATTCTTTTAAAAGGCCGTTAACCTCGTAGCTGCGATCAAGATTCACCTTTTTCCCCTGGCCTTTCATGCAGCGAGCGACCATCTCCTCCGGGGCCTTGATTTTCGCCACCACCTGGGCGTGCTTGACCCCGCGTTCCATCAGACAGACCTGGGGCGGATCCTGCCAGGCATCAATGAAAAAATAATAAAATTTTTCGTTATTATTGCGGATTCGTTCGCCGTCCTTGCCACCCCAGCTTTCAAACATGGTAAAAGTCATTTCCGGGGTGATGTCCCAGTCGATGGCCAGTCCGTTGCCCTCAAGGCCAAGACGTTCAAGCATTGCCATGATCTCTCTCCTTAGAATAACAGTTGCGTTTGCCTCTGAACCGGTAACGGATTCAGGTTCCTGAAAAACCCCCGGGCCGGAAGACCGGCCCGGGACACCGCCTGGCCTGTACCGGTAATTTCACTTGCGGGGAAATTATCCGGTATAATAAAATTGCCCCCTTGTTTATATTTAATAATAATTATTACTAAAAAAGTCAAAGGTTTTTTCTTGAAACCATTTTTCACTAGTCCCGGATCTCCCCTGCCCCTGGGTACGAGTCTGCATCCGGACGGGGTCAACTTCAGTCTCTTTTCCCGCCACGGACAAAAAGTGGAACTGATATTGTTCAGGCCCCATGATGATGAAATTTTCGCCGCCATTGAGCTTGACCCCCGGATCAACCGCACCGGTGATCTCTGGCATATCAAGATCCACGACCTTGATCCCGCCATGCGCTACGGCTATCGGGTCGCAGGTCCGGTTGACCGTGGGAAAAACCGTCACCGTTTTAACCCGGAAACCATTCTTCTCGACCCTTACGCCCGGGGGCTGAGTAACGGCTCAGTCTGGGGAGAGAAACGCGAAAGGAAAGGCGGCGGGACCGCCGAGGCCGCTTTCCGCCGCCGAAGCCTGATCATCGCCGACGACTTTGACTGGGAAGGAGACCGGCCCCTGAACCGCCCCCTGTCCGAGAGCATCATCTATGAACTCCATGTCCGCGGCTTTACCATTGCCCCGGGTGCCGGGGTTAAAGACCCGGGGACCTACGCCGGCCTGATCGAAAAAATCCCCTATCTCAAGGAACTGGGGATAACCGCGGTCGAGCTCCTGCCGATATGTGAATTTGACGAATTGGACAATCCCAATATCCCCCCCGGAGCCGACATGCCGCTGAAGAATTATTGGGGCTACAGTTCCCTGGCCTTTTTCGCCCCCAAGGCCGCCTATTGCGCCAACGGCAGCGACGGCAATCAGGTGCGCGAATTCAAGGAGATGGTCAAACAGATGCACCGGGCCGGACTCGAAGTCATCCTCGACATGGTCTTTAATCATACCGGCGAGGGCGACGCCACCGGCCCGACCATAAACTTCCGCGGTCTCGACAACTCCATTTACTACCTCCTTGATCCCTGCAACGGCGCCTATCTCAATTATTCCGGCTGCGGCAATACCATGAACTGCAATCATCCCCTGGTCCGCAACCTGATCATGGACTGCCTCCGTTACTGGGTCTGCGAGATGCATGTGGATGGTTTCCGTTTTGATCTCGCCTCGATCATGGGCCGCGACCGTGAAGGCCGACCGATGGCCAACCCGCCGATGGTCGAACAGATCGCCGAGGACCCGGTCCTGGCCAATACCAAGCTTATCGCCGAGGCTTGGGACGCCGTCGGTCTGTACCAGGTAGGCAGCTTTTCCAAGAGCAGCCGCTGGGCGGAATGGAACGGCCGTTTTCGCGACCAGGTCAAGGGCTTTATGGCCGCAAAACCGGTGTCGGCGGCGCAGCTGGCCACCCGGATCGCCGGCTCCGCCGACCTCTACCAGGCCAACGGCCGCGGCCCGGCCAACTCGATCAATTATATCTCCTGCCACGACGGTTTTACCCTGAGCGATCTGGTCAGCTTCAGCCGCAAGCATAACCAGGCCAACGGCGAGGGCAACCGTGACGGCATGGATGATCACTTTATCTGGAACAGCGGCTGTGAAGGACCCTGCGATAACCCGAGGATAAACGCCCTGCGGCGACGACGGATAAAGAGCATGGCCGCGATTCTCCTTTTGTCCCAAGGGACGCCGATGCTCCTGGCCGGGGATGAATTCGGCCGCAGCCAGCAGGGCAACAACAACGCCTGGTGCCAGGACAACCCCATAAGCTGGATCGACTGGTCTCTGGCAGAGAAAAACCATGACCTCCTGCGTTTTTTTAAAGGCCTGATCACTCTGCGCCGGGAGCATTCCCTCTTCCGCCGTGATAATTTTTTCCCCGTTGACAACGAGGACGAGGTGATCTGGCACAGCACCGGTGGCACCCCCGACTGGGGGGCCAAGTGTCGGACCTTGGCGGTTTATCTCTGTCACCAGCCCGACGACGCCGCGGCCCTTGACTTTTATTTCTTTATCAACGGCTCCATGCAGTCGCTTCCCTTCAAGCTCGATCCCCGTCTCGGTCACAGGAGCTGGCGGCTGGTCATCGACAGCGCCGCCGCGCCACCGGATGATTTCTTCCCTCCCGGACAGGGCCCGGATATGGCGGACAAAGAGATAATAACGGTGAGGAATATGGCGGTGGTTCTGCTGGCGGCAAGCGGAAAAAAATAAAAAAGGTAACATTCGGTCAATACTGCCGCTTAAATAATGTAAGCGATCAATTAACCACACCTGATGGAAAAACAATCGCACTCTGTAAGGGTTTCATGGACGTCGCCATGGAGCGCTTACAGAATAACGACCAAGCCCCCCTGCCAGGGGGGATTCAAGCCAGGAGGAATACCCATGGGCGCGGAAGCGATAATTTATCTGATCGGTGATTCTATGATTGAATTCGGTGACTGGAACAGCCTTCTGCCCGGCCGCACCGCCGTCAACCTCGGCTGTTCAGGGGAGACCGCCTTCGATACCCTGACGCGACTGGACGAGATCGCCGGCCGCGATGAAACCCCGGATATAATCCTGTTCATGACCGGCACCAACAACGTCGCCATGGAGGAATTCGCCTTTTATCAGATGTACGACGAGATCATCGCCAGAGCCAGGAAACATTGGCCCCCAAGCCGCCTGATAATCAACAGCCTGCTGCCTATGAACCTTGCATACCTCGCCGACGATGCCATCAGCGGCATCAATAAAGAGCTGGCCGCCGGGGCTGAACGTCTCGGGGTGGAATTTTTAGACGCCTTTACCCCCTTAAGCGCCGATAACGGCAAGGCGGAGGACGGCATCCTCGCCGACGAAGTCCACATCACCGACAAAGGCTACCGCCGCTGGGCCGGGATCATCAACGCCGCCATCTCCTGACCCGGACGCCCACAACTTCAGATCCGTCTTTATCACATATTCGCCCGTTCTCCTCCCCGGTCCATTCCAATCGTGACAATTTTGTCATTTCCTGCTATATAGTCTAAAAATCAATACAGAATACTTTTCGCGTCGATTTTCACGGCTTAAGCCGCGGATCCTGAATTATTGCAAGACCGTCAACCAAATTACACCCGGCACATGAACAACAACCAGCTCACCGACATCACCTGCCTCTACGAGATCACCCGGGCCCTGGCCTCGACCATGGATCTGCGCCAGGGGCTTGAAGAAATCATGGCGGTGCTGGCGGCGAAAAGAGGGATGGAAAACGGTACCGTGACCATCATCAACCCGGTCTCGGGCCATCTTGAAATCGAGGTCGCCCACGGGATGACCAAGACGGCGAGGGAACGGGGCAAATACAAGATCGGCGAGGGAATCACCGGCAGAGTGGTCGCGGCCGGGACCCCGATCGTGGTGCCGCGAATCAGTGACGAACCCCTGTTTTTAAACCGCACCGGCAGCCGCGGCAAGGTCCGCGGCCGCGAACTCTCGTTTATCTGCGTGCCGATCAAACGCGATAACGATACCATCGGCGCCCTGAGTGTTGACCGCGACTACCGCAAAAACCTGAACTTTGACGACGACCTCCAGTTCCTCACCGTGGTCAGTGGCCTGATCGCCCAGTCAGTCACCCGGATTCAGGCGATCAACGAAGAACACCGCCGCCTGGAACAGGAAAATTCCATGCTCAGGCGCGAGCTTTCCGGCAAATACCAATTCGATAACATCATCAGCGGTTCAAGCCGGATGCAGGAGGTATTTGAGATGATGAGCCGGGTGGCCGAGGCCGGGGCCACTGTTCTTCTCCGCGGTGAATCCGGCACCGGCAAGACCCTGATTGCCAAGGCCATCCACTATAACTCCGGGCGGCGGGAAGCACCGTTTGTCGCGGTCAACTGCTCGGCCCTGCCAGAAACCCTGATTGAATCCGAACTCTTCGGCCATGAAAAAGGGGCCTTTACCGGGGCCCACGTCGCCAAGGCCGGGCGTTTTGAACAGGCCGAGGGCGGCACCCTGTTTTTAGACGAAATCGGTGAGCTTTCCCCATCGGTACAGGTAAAGCTGTTGAACGTGGTCCAGGATCGGGAGTTCCAGCGTCTCGGCAGCGGCAAGACGATCAAATGCGATGTGCGCCTGGTGACCGCGACCAATAAAGACCTGGAAAGCGCGGTGGCTACCGGCACCTTTCGCGAGGACCTCTATTATCGCTTAAACGTCTTTCCCATATTTCTTCCCCCGTTACGGGAACGCAAGACCGACATCCTCCTCCTGGCCGAGCATTTTCTCGAAAAATACAATCGCGACAACGACAGGGAGTTCAGAAGGATATCGACCCCGGCCATTGATCTCCTGATGCAGTATCACTGGCCCGGCAATGTCCGGGAGCTTGAAAACTGTATCGAGCGGGCGGTACTCATCTGTGACGACGATTCGATCAAGAGCTACCACCTGCCGCCAAGCCTGCAGGTGTCGGACGCCACCGACCAGGGCGACATATCCTTTAACCAGGCGGTGGAAAATTTTGAGCGCGAAATCATCATCGACGCCCTCAAGGCCAGCGGCGGTAACCAGACCCGGGCGGCGAAGAGTCTTAAATCAAGTCTGCGGATCATTAATTACAAGGTAAAAAAATACGGCATCGATCCCCGCAATTACCGCGGCCGAAAGGGACAATGAAAAAAATTCTTCTCCACGCCTGCTGCGGCCCCTGCACCACCGCGCCGCTTCCGGCGCTCAGGGCCGAGGGAATCGAGCCGGTGGCCTTTTTCCATAACCCCAATATCCATCCCTTCCGGGAATTTCGCCGTCGCCTTAACGCCTTTGTTGATTTTGCCGCCCGGGGAAAAATGGCGATCGAGATCGACCGAGAATACGGACTGGTTGAATACCTGCGCAAGGTGGTGGGGCGGGAAGGGAAACGCTGCCGCCTCTGCTATGAAATGCGCCTCACCGCCACCGCCGTCAGGGCGAAAGAGCTGGGGCTCGACACCATCTCCACCACCTTATTGTACAGCCGCTACCAGAAACACGAATTGATCCGCCGCGCAGGTGAAGAGATCGCCGCCGCCCACGGCCTTTGCTTTCTCTACCGTGACTGGCGTGAACTGTGGCAGGAGGGGATAGAGCGCGCCATTACCATGAACCTGTACCGTCAGCCATATTGCGGCTGTATCTACAGCGAGCAGGAACGCTATGACAAAAAACTCAGGCGCCGACTGGCGGCCGAAAGGCGTCAGTCGGCCGCAACCACGGAGGCCCCGGCAGCGGAAAACGCGGCCAGAATCTGACCGGCCTCGACCGCGGGCCTGGTACCGGGATAAGTATCAATCAAGCCGCGAAGCCGACGCCTTGCCTCGGATCCGCGGCCGGTACGCTGATAAAATTTCGCCACATAGAGTTCATGGCCGGCAAGAATCTCCCGGGCCCGGGACGCGATGACTGCCGCCGCCTTACGATAGGGGGAACGGGGGAAATTTTTCTGCAGCCGCGCCACCTGCATCAGCACCTCCCGGGCTCCGGCCATGTCGCGGTCAACGGTATCAATACGTTTGGCATGGCAACGGATTATCTGGAAGACCACATAGGGAATAACCTCGTTGGCCGGGTGTTCCTTCTCAAAGGTCTCATAGCCGCTTCTGGCTTCACTGAACTCGCCTAAATAATAATGACAGTCGGCAATCTTGAGCTCGGCGAGGATACTGTACTGACTGAAAGGATAATTATCGCGGACCTTCTTGAACTTCTGCAAAGCCTTAAAATAATTGCCCTCATGAAAACTGCTGAGCGCGTCCTTGGCCATGACATCGCCGCTAGGCACCGGTTTTTTCACCGAGGCGCAGCCGACAGCGGCGATCAAGAGCAGACAAAGAAGCGACAGGAGACGGATCTTATTGGTGATGGTCCTCACTTTGCCCTCCGGCTGAGATAATGCTCGGCCGCCATCTCCGCCACCGCCCCTTCTCCGGCGCCGTTTATCACCTGCCGGACCTCCTTGTTGCGGATATCCCCGGCAGCCATGACCCCGGGGATATTGGTCCGCATCTCGGCGTCGGTGTTGATAAAACCATCAACCAGCTCAATGCAGTCGGGGAGCATCTCGTTATTGGGAATGGTGCCGATAAGGACAAAAACGCCGCTGAGCGTGAGTTCACTCTTTGCACCACTTTTTACATTCTCAAGGACAAGACCCGAGACCCCGGAATCGTCACTCTTTATCTCTTGCACCACCGTGTCCCAGATGATGTTGATCCCGGGATTGGCCATGGCCTGTTCCTGGACGATTCTGGTCGCCCGGAGCTCGTCGCGGCGATGGATGAGATTGACTTTTTTCGCGAATTTGGTCAGGTAGACCGCCTCCTGGACCGCGGTATTGCCGCCGCCGATCACCGCGATTTCCTGATCGCGGAAAAAGGGGCCGTCACAGGTGGCGCAATAGGAGACCCCGCGGCCGGTGAGCTCCTTTTCCCCGGGGACCCCTAAGGTATTGGGGCGGGCGCCGGTGGCGATGATCAGGGAATCACAGCTGATCTCACCGCCGGCGGCAAGGATAAGTTTCCGGGGCTCGGATTCAAGGTCGACCCCGGTGACCTCTACCCCGGAACGAATCTCAAGGCCAAAGCGTTTGGCCTGGGCGGTCATTTTTTCACAGAGATCAAAGCCGGAAAGGCCTTCGGGAAAACCGGGATAATTATCGATCCAGTCGGTGACCATCACCTGACCGCCGGGCATCCCCTTTTCAAGCATGACGCAATCGAGCTTGGCGCGGGAAGCATAAAGCCCGGCAGTAAGCCCGGCCGGACCGCCGCCAAGGATAACAAGCTGACGATGTTCAGCCATTTTGCACCTCATTAAAAAAACACGGCCCCGGAAACCGGGACCGAGACGTAGCTATATTATTAAACAGGGCCAGACACTATCTAAATTAACTCCGCCGCTACTACAGGGCCTTGTCAATCAGGGCGGCTATCTGGGCCTTGCCCACGGCGCCGGTGACTTGATCCACCGCCTTGCCACCCCTAAAAACGATGAGAGTGGGAATGGCGCGGATGCCGAATTTACCCGGGGTGGCGGGGTTCTCGTCCACGTTCATCTTGGCCACCACCGCCTTGCCGTCATATTCGCCGGCCAGTTCCTCGACCACCGGGCCGATAGCCTTGCAGGGGCCGCACCAGGGGGCCCAGAAATCAACCAGCACCGGGGTATCGCCGCTGATGGCGGAATCAAAATCACTATCGGTTAAATTGGTTACAGACATGGTTCCTGTCTCCTTAGAATTTTATAATTTTCCGTACAATCGCCGAGGCGAACCAGTTGACGCCACGGCAGTAAATTCATCGATAATCTTACCGACCGGGGCAGGGCTTTACAAGGTTATTTTCCTTAAATCGGTAACGGCATTCAGGAAGAATCGGTGCGATTACCTGTGGCCATACGGGTTTATCCGTCGCACCCGCACTGATTCAGGTTTTGTCCCGCGTTTTAACAGACCGCTGCAAAAGCCGGGGCAGGATCAGAGATTCCGACTTCAGACCGGCAATAAGTTCGCCGCCGTTGGCAATCGGCAGCCGGTCAAGGTATTTTTCCAGCACCGGCCAGGCCCGGGCCGCCATCCGTCGCGCCCCCTTTTCATTGCCCCCGGCCCGGTGAACCTGACCTCCGGCGGCGCGGATCATCGCCTGCATGATATCCCTTTCCGCCCCCAGGGCCTCCCGCCAGGCGTCTTCCACTATCTCATGGACCTCGAAAAACAACCCGTGGTTCCACAGGGCGATGGCGATATCCCATACGCCGGTCAACGCGGCCCGGTCGTTCAGCAACCGGGCAAGGACCTCGTCGCGATCGGCAAGGTATCGCCGCTGCGCCGGATCAGGATCAAGTCGATCAAGAATGACGGCTTCAGCGGCAAAGGGACCGGGATCGCCGGTCAGCAGAGAAGCCACCAGGGCCGTCGACAGCCGGTTGCGCAAATCCCGATGGCGACGGTTGTTATAGGGATCGAATGGGGTTTCAGTCTCAGACATGTTCTTCGTGACCGATACGACCGCGCAGCAGGATTATCCCACCGGCAAAAATCAGCGCCCCGCCCAGCCAGACCAGAGACGACGGCGCCTCGCCCCAGAAAAAATATCCGTAAAGCACCGAAAGGACAAGGGAAGAATAACTCGCCGCCGCAACTGCCGGGGCCCGGTCGCGGCGATAGGCGTTGGTCATCAGAATCTGGCCGCTGGTGGCCAGGAGGGCGATGGCGCCAAGCGAAAGCCATTGCCCGGCGGTCATCGGACGATAGGCAAAAAAACCCGGGATCAGGGTGACAAATCCGGTGACAAGGGTAAAATTGGCCACGATCACCAGGGGGGCGTCGGTACGATTGAGACGGCGGACCATGAGATGGGCCCCGGCCGAGGCGAGGGCGGAAAAAAGAGCGGCCACCGCGCCCGGCCCCCATATCCCGGCGGGATTGAGGATAACCATAACCCCGGCAAGACCGCAGCCGATAGCGGCCCAGGCCGACTTAGGGGTCTTCTCGCCGATGATAAGCGGCGCCAACAGGGCGATAAACACCGGCTGCACCCGGCCGATAAACACACAACCGGCAAGTTCCATGTGGGTCAGGGCGTAAAAAAAACCGAACATCGCGCTCATCCCGAGAACGGTACGCAGCAGCAGGACCTTTTTCGCCCGCACCATAAGTGGTTTACCCTGCAGGGCAAGGATGGCAAAGAGCACCGGCGCCGCGATAAGACAACGCAGGCTGACCATCTGCACCAGGGGTACTTTGCTGCCAAGGCTTTTTACCAGGGCCGCCATGGTGGCAAAACTGGCCGAGGCCAGAAGCATGAACACAATCGCCATTTTTTACCGGAGTCTGTTGATGAAAGAGGAAGAAAAAGAAGAACTGCGCAAGGTTATAGCCGATTTTCTCGAACTCGGCCATGTGGATAATATCGCCGCCATGTTCCGCCAAAACCGGGAACTGTACCAATTGACCGGCGTCCTCCTCCGCGACGAACGCTTTGCCGTCCGTCTCGGGGTGGCGGTGCTGTTTGAGATCATGGCTGAAGAGCGGCCCGAAGAGACGCAGGACGCCATCCCCCATCTCGCCCCGCTGCTTTTTGAACAAACCCCGTACATCCGCGGCGAGGCCGTAAACGTCCTCGGAATCATCGGCTCAGAGGCGGCCCTTGACCTCCTCCGCGCTCACACATACGATCCCGATCCCCAGGTACGGGAGATCATCGCCGATTTCATCCCGGACGGTTAAATCTGCTACCTGATCAATTTGTTGCCCGCGCGCGTCAGACCCGTGACAAAGTTTTATCAACTCCGGCTGGAATCATATCCGGACAACTCCCTGAACCCTTCAAAACACCAGCGAACCGCCTCAATATCAGCCCGGCCAACGCGGCATTCCCGCAATGTCTTTTCCCATCCGCTCGTAACCGCGGCAACTTCAGCGATAATATCGGCAGCCTGTTCACGGCTCAGGTTAAATTCCTGGTGCTGACTGTAAATATTATCCAGGGTCGCGGTTGTCCCCTTAAGGCCGATGTTCAGGGAAAGAGAAAAATTCGAGGCGGTTTTGTGGGCCGGTATCGGCAGGACATCGTACAGCGGCGAAAGATGCCAGGCCTTGTCCCGGTAAATAAAACCATGATTACCCAGGTGGTCGTCCCGGTTGCTGATAAAGATGTTGAATACCATCCGCCTGAAAAGTTCGTGAAGATCACGGCTGACGTGCTTGACAAATTTTCTCATCTGCCGGGCGATTTCCACATAAGAGCCTTTTTCAAGCTCTTCCAGGTCAAGATTGCTCAAGGCATGGGCGCTCATGAACGGGAGCCGTTTCCGTTGCCGGCGGTCAAATCTCCTGATCAGGTAAACGCAATTACCAGCTATCTCTTCCAGTTTGATTTCCGGCACGTTCATACCGGCCTGTTTTGCCATCCGCATGGCGCCATACTCAATCCGGGGGAATACGACCGGAGTCTGTTGATTGGCAAATTTGGCAATCCATTCATGACCATTACAGATAACCGGGCATTTGGGCTGGGCCCCACCCAGAGAGGTCCCCTGCTCCAGCAGGCAAAGGACATCAGCGGGGAGCTTTTCGTCCGCCATTACCCGGGCAAAAACCTCCGCCACCCGGTGAAGGCCGTTAAACAGCAGCGGGGTTTCCCGCCGGGTGACCGGCCGCTCCGGGGTAGAGCCGAGGGAGATCGCGCCGACGGCGCTGGTGGAGACGTAATCAAACAACTCGTATGTCCGCAGGGAACCAAAGGGGACGCTGAGGCACTTTGCCAGCAGATATTTTCCCCACGAATCCGGCAGGATATCGCCAAGGATACCGAATATGCCGCTGTTCTTTCTGGTGACGTATTCTCGCTCTGACAGGGGCAGATTAACCGGGTCAAGGGCGATGGCATCGGGCCTTTGCAGATAGCGACGGCCGTAAGAGAACCTGCCGACGCCGGTATCGATATCCAGGCTGAACATCCCGGCGGCAACCGGAGATTCGGCCTCCGGCAGGTCGATAAAGATAATCCTTTCGAATATGTCCGGTTCAGAAATCAAGGCGCCGGTCCATTTTCTTCCGTATCCGTTGCGGCAGACGCTGTTTTTCCAGGGTCATGCCGATAACATCCGCCTCTGGATCGGCGAAACGAACACTGTCTGTGAGCTGAAAGACCTCCGCAATCGTGAGATATATTCCGAATTTTACCGAAGGTTCACCGGTCTCGACTCTTTTAATGGTGGCCACGGACACCCCAGCCATTTCAGCGACCTAAGCCATGGTTTTCCGACGGCGTTTCCTGGCCAGGCGAAGATTACGGCCGATCTGCATAATAAAAAGTCTTGTCTTGTCTGACGGGACGAAGTGGCTCATATTTTAACCATTACTTGCAATTAATAGTTGTTTAATGATACTTTTTGTCGTGATAGCCGTCAAGTATGATAAAGTCGTAACAATAACAGTCCGTTGAAAAACGTACTGGTCGCGGCGCATGGACGTGCCGCCGATTTTGCCGGGTTGAAAACCCCTGTGAAATCGAGAGGTTGGCCGGAACTTGTTTTGGTCAACCGGAGTTGAAAAAGCCATGGACGGCTTTTTCAACGGTCTGATAACCGTTACCCTGAGAGTGCTGGTTTCAATGGCGGCGCACAAGAGGCATTCCACGGCGCGGGAAAGACGGCGCCGGGACGTCACGGATTCAGGATCTTGAAAATACGTTAAAATAGGGAGATTGAAAAACCATGAAAGATGAGACCAAAATCACCCACGCCGAGGAAATACCCAGCGAACATGATGACCCGTTGATTCAGTTCCTTCATCAAACCATAAGATTTGCGGTAAAAATTCTTGCGATCCTTATGGTACTGGTGATTATCTGGGGAATCGGCGACGTGGGCTATGTCCTTTTCAACAGACTGATGGCGCCGCCATTGTTTCTGTTGAATATTTCCGATATTCTGGCAACATTTGGAGCATTTTTAGCGGTTCTCATCGCAATCGAGATTTTCATAAATATAACGCTATATATAAGAAGTGATGTATTGCCAATCAAACTTGTGGTTGCGACGGCGCTGATGGCCATATCCCGAAAGGTAATTATCTTTGACTTTAAAGAATTGTCTCCCTTGTATATATTCGCAACAGCTGCTGTTGTACTGGCTCTTGGAATCACATACTGGTTAATATCATTTAATAAAAAATAACCGGTATCTTGAAAAATGGAAAATTACCGCGGTGTTTTTTGATACGCGCTGCTGGGTGAACCGTCAATATAGATACCTTCCAGGTAGGATAGTTTCCTTGGCAGCTGTTTCACCGTGCCCCGGGCAACAAGAAAAGTCGCCCTTTTTCCGACAGCAAGGATTCCTATCCTGTCCATGGCGAAGAATCCGGCGCAGGTCGCAGATGCGCAATGGATGGTTTCCTCCAGGGAGTATCCGGCTCTGACGAACAGCTTCATCTCCTCAACCATTGATTCGCCATGGATGATGCCGACGCTGCCGGCTCCGGTCCCGACCGCGGTTGTCACCCCGATTTTTCTGGCAAAACGCAGTTGCGCAAGCTGGTCGGCGAGTACCTTTTTCCAGTAAGCCTCCGCCTCGGGAACCGCCTTTCCCGGGGCCGCGTAGCGCTGGGAAAAACGGCAGCACACGTTTCCGCTGCCGTCGGCGCAGTCAAGGGCGCTTTTGGCCCGCAGTAAACCGGGAAACCATAACACCCCCTGTCCGGCCATTGCCCTGAGATTATCCCGGCCCATCGCGTATCCCTGTTCGATGGCGTCACAACCAGCGGCAAGTGCCGCCCTTACCGGTTGCGGGCCATTGGCCACCACTACCGCCTTTCTCCCACCCCGGTTATCGAGAATCCGGCCCAGGTCATCATGGTCAATCCCGACGCATCGGGATTCTTCTCCCACGTTGCCGGAACAGATGATCTTGAGGAAGTCACCACCATGGTCGTCGGCGTCTGTATCTTCTCCACTTCGACGGAGACGGCCGGAGGTACGGATATCAATGATGTTCCTTGCCGCCATCGTCTCCTTGCAGAGTTCAACCTGGCCGTTTATGTCATCACTGTCGGCCACACCGAGTACCCCGTGGGCGTGGCAATAACGGATATGCCGGTCAATGTCGACCGTCAGTTCCGTACGGCCGGCATCCGTTGCCGGGGAACGCGACAGCGAGACGCTGCCGTCAACCAGTGGGGGCAGAATTGTACAGTGTGAGAAATCATCGATTATCGCGCTTGTATTGCGCGGCAGGCCTGCCGCGTCTTCGATGGCGATAATACGGGTGTCCCGCACGGCCAGGAAAACATTCCTGCGCGCCTTGCCGCCGCTGCCGTCGATCAGGTTTCCCGCCACGATAAACCGGGTATTGTTTAGAGTGCTTATGGCTGTCATTCCACTTCCGCCAGCGGAGTTTCCGCCTCGTGATTTACCTCGGCCAGAATTTTTTCCGGCTGGGACAAAAAGAGGTCGGCGCGGTGGCGGGGATCAAAAAAATCCGGGTTGTATCCCTGGATCAGGTTCAGATGTTCCCAGCGGGTCAAATAATATTCGATCACGTCCGGGAGCTTGGTGAACACCGTCACCCCGGGGTTGGGTTCGACGTAGCTTGAATTTATCAGTCGCCCGGGGTCAAGGGTCTGGCTTTGGTAAAAGTTATCGAGGAACATCAGTTCACCCGGCATCCGCGCCTCTACCCCAAGCCGGTTCAGAACCCTTATCAGACGTTCAATACACCCCTTGCCGAAACGGGCCAGGGGCAGGGGCAGGTAGATGTTTTTCGGGACATTGAGCTCCAGGTAGGACTTGATGGTTATGATCAGCTGCGACAGTTCCACCGGGCTTTTATCTACAAAATTAATCGTCTGTCCGGAGAACTCGTCGCGGTGATCGATGAGATGATGGACAAAGCCGGGGATCTTCTTAGCGTGGGTGTAAGAGTGCATAACCCCCGGCCGGGTAAGAAGCACCGGCATCGAACGGTTGGCAACGGCGAAAAACAGGCGGTGAAAACCCTGGATCTTGTGGTCGTGCTTGCCGTAAACCACCCCGAGACGGATGACGGTATAGTCCAGCCCCCGGGTCTGGCGCATGTGGGCCAGGGTCTTTTCGGCCATGAGCTTGCTCTTGGCGTAATTGGGCATGGCGGCGGAAAGGGGCAGGGTCTCTTCTTCCCTGAGGTCAAGACCGTTGGGCATGGTGGCGGCGGAACTTATGTGGATGTAGGGGACCTGCAAAGCCATGGCGGCACGGGCGAGATAGACGCTGCCAAGATAATTGACCTCAAAGGCCATCTGGGGATCGGAGTCAATGGCGGCAATGGCGCTGTTGATGATAAAATCAGGCTTGAAGTGGGAACAATAGGCGACGATATCAGCGGGATCACGCAGGGAGAGTTTCTTGCTGTTGGGAGACAGGACCTCGACGGCGTTCCCTGCCCTGGTTTTGAAATAATGAACCAGACCGCCGCCGATAAGCCCGGAGCCGCCGAGGATGATCCCCAGGCGTTTTTCTCTGATATCGGTTCTGGTATGCATAATTTCCCCGGCCCGGTTATTATTGATGGCGTCATGGTGCAGGTCTTTTCGTTCGATCCCGCCATGGCGGGATCGAACGAAAAGACCATTTTTCAAGATACCCAAATGAAATTATTCATTGGCCGTTAACCATCGACTGGTTTATGACAGATATCATACTTTTATAAATGGTAAACCACGGCAAAAAGGTCAAGGCAAATGACGGTATATAAACGTCCGGATCTCAATAAACTGATCCAGCAGGCGGCCGGGGGCGAGACGGCGTCCCTGTATCTGTTTACCGGTGAGCGCAGTCTCTGCCTTGAGGCGGTTGACAAACTTCTCGCCTGTCTGTTTGCCGAGCCGGATGAACAAAACCAGGGGTTGCGCCGGATCAGCGGCGATCAGGAAGACCTGAAGGAAATCATTGGGCTTCTCCGTACCGTTGCCATGTTTTCGTCGCGGACAGTGGTTCTGGTTGACGACAGCCGCCTGTTTAAATCAAAAAAGGTCGCGGACAAGGTATGGGAACGCACCATGGAGGCGTATAAGTCCGGAGATGAAAAATGGGCCAGGATGGCGATCTTGAATTTTCTCGCCATCGGCGGGGTAAAGCCGCAGGAGATCGACGCCTTGAGCGCGGACGGATGGCAGGAGGCCTTCGGCTTTGCCCGGCCGGAACCGGCCATTCTTGACGATATGGCCCGAATCGTCGCCGGCGCCGATCTGCCGAAACCGGTTGCCGGCGAAGAAGAGCTTGCCGCCTGGGTCGAGGCCGGTGGACCGGGGGGAAATATCCTGATTCTGATCACCCCGGAGCTTGACCGGCGCAAGGCCCTTTACAAGGCCTTAAGTAAAAAAGCGGCAGTGGTTGACCTCAAGGTTGACCAGGGCACCGGCCGGCTGGCGCAGGAATCGCGGGCGGAGATCATCCAGGAGGTAATCCGCAAGACCCTGGCCGTGATCAATAAACGTTTGGCGCCGGGGGCGGAAAAGCTGCTGGTTAACCGGGTGGGTTTTCATCCCGAGGCCATACGGTTTGAGCTTGAAAAACTGGCCATGTTCGACCCAGACGCCCCGGAGATCAACCTTGAAACGGTGAGGAACGAGGTTCCTCTGACCAGTGAACATGCCATATTTGAGCTTACCGAGGCGTTTTTTGCCCCCCGCCTTTTCGCGGCCCTGCTCATTCTACAGTCGCTGCTTGAAAACGGCATGCATCCTCTGGCGGTAATCGCCGGGCTGCGCAACCAGGGACGCAAACTCCTCGCCGCCCGGGAGCTTGCCTGCGGCACGACGGCAAGGGAGATCGGTTTTTCCGTCGGCATGAGTTTCTCCGCCTTTCAGAAAAACTGTCTGCCGAGGATAAAAGATACCGGGATGGCACCGGAGGTCATTCGCAGCCATCCCTTTGTGGTCTATAAAACAATTTCCCGGGCGGCTAAAATTCCGGGGCCGCGTCTGCTGGCGGTCATGGAGGCCCTGATGGAGTGCGAGATGCGCCTCAAGGGGTCCGGGATCGCCGGTCATACCCTGCTCTTTGCCATGATCTTCAAGCTCCTCCGGCCGATTCCGATTGCGGCGGCGGGATGAATTCAGGTTTATGTGTTGTCGCAGCTGGTGTATAATTAGAAGCCGCGATTGATTTCCGTCACCCAAATTCATAATCTTGAATCCGTGACGCCTCGAGACTTTTGAAAGCGTATCAGATTGAATAATCGCGTTTTTGGCCCGGTTGCCGTTTGGGCGGCAGATTAACCCCGCCGTCCTCGAACGCTCACGGATTCAGGATAACTTAAAAAAACAAAAAAGCGGAAAATGTCCGAACCGGGAAAGAAATATGACGAGTGGGTGGTGACCGACCACCGCGAAGAGGTTACTGAACCGCCGCTGTATCGGGTTATCCTTCATAATGATGATTACACCACCATGGATTTTGTCGTCATGGTCCTGGAGGCGGTGTTTTACAAGTCATACCAGGAGGCGACGGCGATAATGCTTAATGTCCACCAGCAGGGAAAGGGGACCGCCGGGGTCTACAGCCGTGATATCGCCGAGACCAAGGTGACCCAGGTAAAAAACATGGCCCGGCGCAACGACTACCCCCTGCGCTGTACTTTTGAGAAGGCATGAGATGATCAGCCAGAAACTTGAAATGGCCCTGGTGATGGCTATCCGCGAGGCCAAAAGCCGTCACCATGAGCACGTTACCGTGGAGCATATCCTCTGGGCCCTGCTCCACGACGCCGACGCGGTCCGGATAATCAGGGACTGCGGCGGTGATTTAGAGCGTCTGAAAACGGTGATCGACGATTATTTCACCACCCGGGTGCAGTCGGTCAACCCCGAAGACCTGCCCGGGGAACCGGTACAGACCATCGGTTTTAACCGGGTCCTGCAGCGGGCCATCGCCCATGTACAGAACTGCGGCAAGAAAGAGGTGGAGAGCGCTGATGTTCTGGTGTCTATCTTTTCCGAGCCCGAGTCTTTTGCCGCCTATTACCTGAAGAAAGAGGGCATCCGTCGTCTTGAGGTGATGGAGGCCACCTCGGTCAACGTCCCCGGACGCGGCCCGGAGACGATGAAAAAAAAGGATAAGAAGAAGGACAAAAAAGAGACCGATTCGGCCCTGTGCCGCTATACTGTTGACTTCAATCGCCTCGCTGCCGCAGGGGAAATCGATCCCCTGATCGGCCGTGAGCACGAACTTGAACGGATAATGCAGATTCTCTGTCGCCGACGCAAGAACAATCCCCTGCTGGTGGGAGAGCCGGGGGTGGGCAAGACCGCCATCGCCGAAGGCCTGGCCCTGATGATCCATGAACAGCGGGTGCCGGAGGTGATGCGGGGGGAGAAGATTCACCTCCTTGACATGGCGGCGTTGATGAGCGGCACCAAGTATCGCGGCGACTTTGAGCAACGGATCAAGGCGGTGGTGAGCGAGGTCGAGGCGGCCGGGAACATCATCCTCTTCATCGACGAGATCCACACCATTGTCGGCGCCGGGGCCACCAGCGGCTCGAGCATTGACGCCTCGAATCTGCTCAAGCCGGTGCTGCAATCCGGCAAGCTCCGCTGTATCGGTTCCACCACCTACGAGGAACAGAAAAACAATATCGACAAGGACCGGGCCCTGGCGCGGCGCTTTCAGAAGATAGATATCGAAGAGCCGAGTCTGGTCGAGACCGTGGCGATCTTGAAAGGCCTGAAAAGCCGCTATGAGAACCACCATCAGGTGCGTTATTCCGATACCGCGGTCCGGGCCACCGCCGAGCTTGCCGATCGCTATATCCACGATCGTTTTCTCCCCGACAAGGCCATTGATATCATGGATGAGGTCGGTGCCGCCATGCGCCTCGCGTCCAGCCCCGGAAGGCTTGTTACCGTCCGCGAGGTCGAGAAGGTGGTAAGCCGGATGGCCCGGGTGCCGGCCCGGCGCCGGGCCACCGTCGGTGACCGGGCGCAATTGAAAAATCTCGAGGCCTACCTCGCGGCCACTATATTCGGCCAGAAAGAAGCGGTTCACCATCTGGTCACCGCGATCAAGCGTTCCCGGGCCGGGCTTAAACAGGTTGACAAACCCACTGCCGCATTCCTTTTTGCCGGGCCCACCGGGGTCGGAAAGACCGAGGTCGCCCGCCGGCTGGCAGGCGGACTCTCGATCCACTTTGAACGTTTCGACATGAGTGAATACATGGAGAAACATGCGGTGGCGCGGCTCATCGGTGCCCCGCCGGGCTATGTCGGCTTTGACCAGGGCGGCCTTCTCACCGAGGCGGTGCGCAAACACCCTTACAGCGTCATTCTCCTCGACGAGATCGAAAAGGCGCATCAGGAGGTGTTCAATATTCTCCTCCAGGTGATGGACCACGCCACCCTCACCGATAATAACGGCCGCAAGGCCGATTTCCGTAACGTTATTCTCATCATGACCACCAATGCCGGGGCCAGGGAGATGGCCACCCGGAGCATTGGTTTTACCGGCGACAACCGGGGGCGCGAAGACAAGGCCTTACAAGATACCTTTGCCCCCGAGTTCAGGAACCGTCTTGACGGCAGCATCACCTTTGCCCCCCTCTCAAGACCGGTGATGCTTAAGATCGTTGATAAGATGATCGCCGAAGTCCAGGCCCAGGTGGCGGACCGGAAGGTAAGATTTTCCCTGACCGGAGGCGCCCGGCAATGGCTGGCGGAACAGGGCCATGATCCCGAATACGGCGCCCGGCCTTTAAGCCGTCTGATTGCCAGGGAGATCGGTGACGTCCTCGCCGACGAGATCCTCTTTGGTCGCCTGATAAACGGCGGCGAGGTCAGGATCGGGGCCAGAAACAAAAAGTTGACCTTTGATTATCGCTGATTTCAACGCTCTGTTATCAGCCGGTTGAGAAAGCCGTCCATGGCTTGTTCAATCCCGGTTGGCCAAGCAGGTTTCGGCCAACCTCTCGATTTCACCGGATTTTTCTTTTCCGGCAAAATCGACGGCGTATCCATGCGCTGCTACCAGCCCGTTGAAAAACGGGCTGGTAGAACTTTAAAACTCGTATATTGGGAGGAAATAATTATGGCTAAATGGAGCAGGTTTATTATTTGCGGTCTGTGTTGCGGCCTTCTGGCCCTGGCGGTCGGCTGTGATCGCGGCGGCGGAAAAAAAGTGGCCGCGGGCGACAAAAATACGGCCCCGACGGCCACTACGGCGGCGCAACAGGAACCGCCGTCCATTAACGTCGAGGGTACCGTGGCTGAAGTCCTTGAAGGCGGCGGGTTCACTTTTATGAAAATAAAGACCGCTGCCGGGGAAAAATGGGCCTCGGTACCGCAGATACCGGTAAAAAAAGGAGACAGGGTCAAGCTCATCAGCGCCTTTCCCTTCCCCAATTTTCATTCCAAGAGCCTGGACCGGACCTTTAAAGAGATGATCTTCGCCTCCGGGATTGAAGGCAGACAGCCGACAGACCGACCGCATCTCAATACCGCCAAGACTGCGGATGCCGCCCCGGATAAAACCTTTGCCGCCGCCCTTGCCAGGGAGGGGAAAAACGCCGCTGCCACCAGTGGTAGCGGTAGCGCCGCCGCAGTGGTTAATAAAAAAAGCGCGATCACCGTTGACCGGGCCCCGGGGGCAAACGGCTTCACCGTGGCCGAACTTTTTGCCAGGGCCGCGGATCTCGACGGCAAGAAGGTGCTGCTCAACGCCAAGGTGGTCAAGGTATCGCGTAATATCATGGGCCGTAACTGGGTTCACCTCCAGGACGGTACCGGCAGCGCTACCGACAAAAACCACGATCTGGTGGTCACCACCGCCGAGACCCCGGAGATGGACAGCATGGTCCAGGTCGAGGGAACCATGAAGGCGAACCGGGATTTCGGTTCCGGTTATCGTTACGCCGCCCTGGTCGAAGGGGCGAAATTCAAGAAACTTTCCGGGGAATAAACCCGGGTTTCCATGCGGCTTGCGATTGTCGGTCCCGGGGCCATGGGAACCATGCTCGCGGTCAGGCTGGCGGCGACGGACGGTCTTGAGGTCACCCTTGTCGACCATAACCGCGACCGCGCCGCTGGTCTTGCGACCGCACCGCCGATTCTTGAACTTGATAACGGCATTCTGCTTGCAGGCGATAAGGTAAGGATCACCGCTGCCCCGGCGAGGCCATTTGATTTTATTATCCTGGCGGTAAAGTCCGGGGATGTGGCAAAGGCCCTGGTCTCCTCGGCGGCCATTATCGCCGCCAACGGGATGATTATCTCCCTGGCCAATGGCCTGAGCCACCTTGACGCCCTCCGGTCCTGGCCGGGGCCGGGATATACCGCCGCCGGGATCACGGCCATGGGGGCCACTATGCTTTCCCCGGGGCGGGTTCGTTTCGGCGGTGGCGGAATCACCGTTATCGGCCTTATGGACAGACACTCCCCGACCCCGGCCGGATCCCGACTGCGACAATTGACCGTCATATTTAACCAGACCGGGATCAGAACCAGGATAAGCGATAATATTGACCAGGATATATGGAATAAACTTATGGTCAATGTCGGCATCAACGGCCTGACCGTCATCCATGACTGCCGTAACGGCATCATCGCCGAAGACCCGGATCTTGCCGCCGAACTTGCCGTAACGGTGCGGGAGGCGATGACGGTGGGCGAGGCCCTGGGTTTTTCTTTTCCCGAAGACCCGGTGGCCCGCGCCCTCGCGGTCTGCCGGGCCACCAGCGGCAATATCTCTTCAATGCTCCAGGATATCCGCCAGGGGAAAAAAACCGAGATCATGGCAATCAACGGCGCGGTGGTCGACCTGGCGGCCGAACTGGGGATCGCGGTTCCGGTAAACCGCGGGATAGTGCGCAAAGTGCTGGGATTGGCAAAACATTAACCACTTGAAAGACCTTGACAATTGACCCTTGAGAAGTAAAACTGTGCCGTCTTTTTTTACTATCATCTGGATCCGTAAGCGTTAAGGCAGGGCGGCGGGGTAAAGTTTTCTCCGTAATGAAAATTCGGCGGAAACACACGCGTCATCAGCACCAAGTCGTCATGTGTTCAGATATCATTGTACAGCATCGCTGGGTACCCTAAATAGCACGGGAGCAATCTATGACCAATTATCTTTTCACCTCTGAATCCGTTTCAGAAGGGCACCCGGACAAGGTCGCCGACCAGATTTCCGACGCCATTCTTGACTCTATTCTATCCCAGGACAAGACCGCCCGGGTTGCCTGTGAATCCTTGGTGACCACCGGTCTGGCAATGATCGCCGGTGAAATAACCACCAGCGCCTGGGTCGATATGCCCGAGGTGGTGCGAGAGACGATCAAGAATATTGGCTATACCTCGGCCGATATGGGTTTTGACTATAAGGCCTGCGCGGTGATCACCTCCATCGGCAAACAGTCACCGGATATCGCCCAGGGGGTCAACGAGGGCAGCGGTGTCGACCTCGACCAGGGTGCCGGGGACCAGGGATTGATGTTCGGCTACGCCTGTAACGAGACCCGGGTCCTGATGCCGATGCCTATTACCTACGCCCATCGACTGGTAAAAAGACAGGCCGAGGTCCGCAAATCCGGGCTTCTGCCATGGCTTCGCCCCGATGCCAAGAGCCAGGTGACCATCGAGTATGCGGACAAGAGGCCAAAACGGGTCGAGGCGGTGGTTCTGTCAACCCAGCATTCCCCTGATGTCGATTATGAAGACCTGAAAGAGGGGGTAATGGAAGAGATAATCAAGCCGATCATCCCCGCGAACATGATCGATAAGGACACCAAGTATTTCATTAATCCCACCGGTCGTTTTGTCATCGGCGGCCCGGTTGGCGACTGCGGGGTCACCGGGAGAAAGATCATCGTCGACACCTACGGTGGCAGAGGCTCCCACGGCGGCGGTGCCTTTTCGGGCAAGGACCCGTCCAAGGTCGACCGTTCCTCATCCTATTATGGCCGGTATATCGCCAAAAACATCGTTGCCGCCGGGCTGGCGACCGAGGTCGAGGTTCAGATCGCCTACGCCATCGGTATCTCAACCCCGGTATCGGTCACCGTCAACACCTTCGGCACCGGCAAGGTCAGCAATGAAAAGATAAAAAACCTGATCGTGGCCCACTTCGACATGCGTCCCAAATCGATCATCCAGCAATTGGATCTTTTACGGCCGATCTATGCCAAGAGTGCCGCCTACGGCCATTTCGGCCGTGAGCGCAAGGAGTTCACCTGGGAGCGTACCGACAAGGCCGAGGCCCTCAGGAGCGACGCCGGGATTAAATAGAACACCACCGCCGACGGCAGGGTAAGCGTCTGGCGAAACCCATTTTTCAGGGAGTTTATCTGTGAGCAATAAAGTAATCGAAAACGGCGATTTCAAGGTCGCTGACATGGAGCAGGTATCTTGGGGACAGAAAGAGGTGGCCATTGCCGAGACCGAGATGCCGGGGCTGATGGCCCTGCGGGAGGAATTCGGGGCCACGAAACCCCTGGCCGGAGCCCGGATCGCCGGTTGTCTGCACATGACCATCCAGACCGCGGTTCTGATGGAGACCCTGGTAGCCCTTGGCGCCGAGGTACGCTGGAGTTCATGTAATATATTCTCGACCCAGGATCACGCCGCCGCGGCCATGGTCGCCGCCGGTATCCCCACCTTTGCCTGGAAGGGCGAGAGTGAGGAGGAATTCTGGTGGTGCATCGAGCAGACCATATTCGGCCCCGACGACTGGCGTCCGAACATGATCCTTGACGACGGCGGCGATCTGACCCAGATTATGCACGAAAAATATCCGGAACTCATGAGGGATATCCTCGGAATCAGCGAGGAAACCACCACCGGGGTTCACCGTTTAAACGAAATGGAACGCGACGGCATCCTGCTGGCCCCGGCCTTCAACGTCAATGACTCGGTGACCAAGAGCAAGTTCGACAACCTCTACGGCTGCCGCGAGTCGCTGCTTGACGGGATCAAACGGGCCACTGATGTCATGGTGGCCGGCAAGACCGCGGTGGTCTGCGGCTACGGCGATGTCGGCAAGGGTTGCGCCCAGGCGTTCCGCGGCATGGGGGCGACGGTTCTGGTGACTGAAATCGATCCCATATGCGCCCTGCAGGCGGCCATGGAGGGCTATCAGGTGGTGACCATGGACGAGGCCGCGCCCCGGGGTGAGATCTTTGTCACCTGCACCGGCAACCTGCGGATTATTACCCGGAACCACATGGAGGCGATGAAGGACGAGGCTATTGTCTGCAATATCGGCCATTTTGATTCCGAGATCGATATCGCCGCCATCCGTGATCTCGAGTGGGAGAACATCAAGCCCCAGGTCGATCATGTCATCTTCCCCGACGGCAAAAAGATCATCGTCCTTGCCGAAGGCCGCCTGGTAAACCTCGGCTGTGCCACCGGCCATCCGAGTTTTGTCATGAGCAACTCGTTCACCAACCAGGTTCTGGCGCAGATGGAATTGTGGCAGAACAACGATAAATACGAGAAAAAGGTCTATTTTCTCCCCAAAAAATTAGACGAAAAGGTGGCCCGGCTGCACTTAAAGAAGATCGGCGCCCACCTCACCACCCTCACTCCGGAGCAGGCCGAGTACATCGGGGTTGACACCGACGGGCCGTATAAGCCGGAGTATTATCGTTATTGATTCAGGCGGAAGGCTGCAGGGATAAATTCTGCGGTGCCGCCGGGGGGAAAGCTCCGGCGGCCGCATCCGCTTACGGTCTTCCGAATCACCAATCCAGGAGTTTGATATCGCCGGAGATCACCGGCATGGTTGTGCCGTCGCGGTCGCGGAGCATCAGAAATCCGTCATGGCTTATGCCGGAGGCGATGCCGATTATTTCTCTGCCGTCAGCCGTCATCCAGGTCAGTTTCCGCCCTTTTATCCAGTCCCGTTTCCGCCATTTTTCAATAAGGGGAGCAGTCCCGGTGTCGGCAAGTTCCCTGACCTCCGAAATTATGCTCTCCACCAGGGCATAAAGCAGCGGACCGCGCTCCACCTTTCTGCCAGCCAGTTCCGCAAGCGATATGGCCCTTCCCCTGATTTCCGGATCCATTAACAATATATCGGTGTTGACGTTGATTCCCACCCCGACGGCAACCGTGACCGCGTCGCCGGGTTTCAGGGGCGCGGTTTCACAGAGGATGCCGCCTAATTTACGGTCGCCGGCGATCAGGTCGTTTGGCCATTTAAGACCGATGTCGATTCCGCATGTCTGCCGGATCGCTCCGGCGCAGGCCACCCCGGCCGCGAGACTTGTAAGTGAAACCTGCTCCGGGGCCAGATCCGGGGTTAAAAGGAGGGTAAAGCACAGGCCGAGACCGGGGGAGGAAAACCAGCTTCGCCCCATGCGGCCGCGGCCCCGGCTCTGGGCCTCGGCGACTACCAGCAACGGCGCCGGTTCCTCGCCGGCAAAAAGGGCGAGGGCATCGTCATTGGTTGAGCCGGTGCGATCAAGAAAGATACTCCGGACGCCGGCGACGATGCCGGACGCGGCCATCTCATCCCAAGTGGAATCCGGGTTCATGGTGTTTCCAGGTCCTGCCACTCTCTGGCAAGTTGTTCCCTGGCCTCGTGGTTGGTACGGTCAAGGCGCAGGGGGGTGATGGAGATAAAGCCGGCGTTGACGGCGGCGGCATCGGCATCAGCGCCGCCGTTGTCAATCGCCTTGCCGCCGCCGATCCAGTAATGGCGACGACCCCGGGGATCGGAGATCGTGGTTATCGCCCCCTCATAGGCACGGCGACCCTGTGAGGTAAAACGGATACCCTTTATTGCCGCCGCGGCCAGAGCGGGACAGTTGACGTTAAACAGGGTATCGGCCGGGATCGCCGCGGTCAGGAGACGGACGGCAAAGGTACGGGCAAAGGTGGCGGCAACCTTGAAGTTTATCCCGTCATAATCGGCCAGGGATACGGCAAAGGCCGGGATACCGAGCATGGTGGCCTCCACTGCCGCCGACACGGTGCCGGAATAATTGATATCATCGCCAAGATTGGGGCCGGGGTTGATCCCCGAGATCACCAGATCGGGCCGGGTTTTAAGAATCCGGTTGATCCCGAGAGTAACGCAGTCGGTGGGGGTGCCGTCAACGGAATAGACGTCTTTTTCCCGCTTTCTTACCCGCAGCGGCCGACGCATGGTCAGGGAATGACTGGCGGCGCTTGAATCGTTTTCCGGGGCGACGATAATCACCCGCCCCAGCTCATGCACCGCCTGAGCCAGGGAGTTAAGGCCGGGGGCGCGAATCCCGTCGTCATTGCTGAGAAGGATGATTTTTCCCGCCATATTCATACTCCGGTCAGGCAAAACTCTTTTTTACCCAAGCACTCGATTTTACCGATTTTTTCAATCCGGTAAAATCAGACAAAGAAATTATACGTTTTAATGATCAGTTTAGATATATTGACATTTCCGGATCATAATCGCAAATTTTACAGGGGGTATAAACGTGCCATATGTCAATATCAGAGTCGCGGGAAGCCTTTCAACCGCGCAGAAAGAGGAGATATGCGCCCGGGTCACCAATGCCATTGCCGAGGTGGCCAATAAGCCGCCGCAGTCCGTCCTGGTCTTCATCGACGAAGTCGCGAGAGAAAATATCAGTGTCGGCGGCAAACTGTTGAGCAATCGCGACTGAAATGCCCCTGGACCGTAAGCAGGCCGCGGCCCGGCTGACCGAACTGCGGCGTGAAATTGATCACCACGCCCATCGTTATTATGTCCTCGACGATCCGGTTATTTCCGACGGGGAATACGACCGCCTCTTTCGCGAGCTTCTTGACCTCGAGGCGGCCTGGCCCGAGCTGATAAGCCCTGATTCTCCCAGCCTGCGGGTCGGCGGCGCGGTGCTGGCTGGCTTCACCACCGTTGCCCACCGTCTGCCGATGCTCAGCCTCGAGAACGTGGTATCCGTGGCCGGAATCGAGGATTTCGAGCAGCGCATGCGCCGTTTTTTAGGCGCTGACGCCGCCCTCTCCTACGTTGCCGAGCCCAAACTTGACGGACTGGCGGTGGAGCTGGTTTACGAGGACGGCCTGCTGGTTCTTGCCGCCACCCGGGGCGACGGTCGCCGGGGCGAGGACATCAGCGCCAATATCAGAACCATGCCGATGATCCCCCTCCGTCTCCGGAACGACAAGGGGAAGCCGCCGCCGTTACTTGAGGTCCGGGGCGAGGTGTTCATGGACCGGGCCGCCTTTGCCGCCCTTAACCACCGACGCTTCCTTGATAAAGAACCCCTGTTCGCCAATCCCAGAAACGCCGCCGCCGGTTCCCTGCGCCAGCTTGACCCCATGATAGCGGCCGGACGTAGTCTTGATTTTTATCCTTACGGGGTCGCCGAAGCTGACAGCCTCGGCCTTGATCGTCACAGCGAGGTAATGCTCAGACTGACCGACTTCGGCTTCAAGGTAAACCCCCATGTCCGCACCTGTGACGATATCGCGGCAGTGGCGGCCCATTTTTCCCGCCTGGCCGGGTTGCGGTCAACCCTGCCCTATGAGATTGACGGGATGGTGGTCAAGGTCGATTCCCTTGAACTCCAGGCCCGCCTTGGTGTCAAGACCCGGAGTCCAAGATGGGCGGTGGCGTGGAAGTTTCCCGCTGTCCAGGCGACCACGGTATTGCACGCGGTCGAGTTCAGCGTCGGCCGTACCGGCGCGGTGACCCCGGTGGCGGCACTTAAGCCGGTGGAAATCGGCGGAGTCACGGTATCCCGGGCCTCGCTCCATAACGTCACCGAACTGCGGCGCAAAGACCTGAGGCTTGGCGACACCGTTCTGATCCAGCGGGCCGGGGACGTGATCCCCGAGGTGGTCAAGGCGGTCACGGAAAACCGCGACGGCAGCCAGGAACCGGTAACGGTACCGGAGACCTGCCCGGTTTGCGGCACCACCCTGGAGTTACCTGAGGACGAGGTGATCCTGCGCTGTCCTTCCCTTGCCTGTCCGGCGCAGAAGCTCAGGGCCCTGGCCCATTTTTGCGGCAAAAACGGCCTTGATATCGAAGGACTCGGGGCCAGGGCGGTGGAACAGCTCTTTGAGGCCGGACTGATAGCTGACGTGGTTGATCTCTTTTCCTTAAAAAAGCAGGACCTGGAAACCCTGCCCGGTTGGGGAGCAAAATCAGCCGCCAAGGCCATCACCGCCCTGGAAAAGGCGGGCATGACGAGGATGTCCCGCCTTTTGACCGCGCTGGGGATAAGATTCGTCGGCGAGGTCACCGGCTCCCTGCTTGAAAAACACTTCAAGACCATTGAGCGACTGGCCGCGGCTGACTTTGAGCAATTGGCCGCCATCGAGGGAATCGGGCCGCAGATTGCTAAAAGTGTGGTCGACTTTTTTGCCGATCCCGGCAACCGGGAAAGGATTGCCGCTTTACAGAAGAACGGAATTAAGTTACAGCCTCCTGATGAGAGCGGAGCTTTGCTTGCCGGCAAGGTCTTTTTATTTACCGGCAGTCTGCGGATAAGCCGCAGCGAGGCAAAGACCCGGGTGCTTGAGCTTGGCGGCCAGGTGGTTTCTGCCTTAAGCCGCCGGGTTGATTATCTCGTATGCGGCGAAAAACCCGGCAGTAAAAGGGACAAAGCCATCGCGGCCGGGGTTACGGTGCTTTCGGAAACGGAATTTATCGATCTTATTGCCTGAATTGACGGAGAAAACAGAAATGAGCATCAAGGACAAAAAAAGGGTCCATATCTTTGTTTACGGTACCGTGCAGGGGGTGTATTTTCGCAGCTACGCCCAGATGGAGGCACAGAAACGCAAGGTGGCAGGCTGGGTGCGTAATTGCCCTGACGGTACGGTTGAGGCCGTTGTCGAAGGCGAACCGGCAAAGGTTGATGACATGGTCGAATGGTTTAAAACCGGCCCCCCCACCGCCAAGGTGGCCAAGATCGAGGCCGCCGAGGAAAGGCCCATGGGTGAGACCGGGGTCTTTAACATCAGGTTTCACTGACAGCGCGCCTTGAAAAACATCATCCTGAATCCGTGACGGCTTATTGGCAACCGAGTATGTATTCATCTGAATTCATGCGTTTTTTGCTGGATTTTCAATCCGGCGGAAATTTCACTCCGCCGCCCTTCGGGCGTTCTGGAACGGCGCATCCGCGGTGTCGGCAAGCCGTTGATATACCGAAGTATAATCAAAGTGTTTGCTTCCTTGCATCTGCACCGTTCCAGAACGTCACGGATCCAGGGTCATGAAAGAGCCACGAACGGCTTTTTCAACAGACGGCTGAACACGGCTGACCCTGCTCTTGCAGACAATATTTTCGGGTTGTTTATGGACACAAACAAAGATGAAGACAGGGAATCCCTTACCCGTAGCGCGGCAAGGATTGTCTGCCCCGCCTGCGGCAATGACAAAGATTTTCTCGAGGTCGCCGATGACGTGATTCTCACCAGCCGTTATCTACAGAACGATGACGGCAGTTTTTCCCAGGTTGATGATGACTCTCAAGTGCTTGGTGATATCAGACTTTACTGCGCCGAGTGCAATACCGACGTCAGTTTTTTCCATCAGCGTTTTCTTGACATGCTTTTCTGATTCCGGTCGCGGATGATAATCACCGACAATAAAACCCTGTTTACCCGCCTGAATGATATCGGATCCGGCGACGCGATGGTTGGGCGGGTACGGATTCGCCCCGGAGAAGAGGGATTGCTTCTTTACCTGCAAAGCCTGGGGCTTAAGATGATGCCATCGGCCCTGTCCCAGCTTTTGAGTCGTTCCAAGGTCATGCAGGCCGAGATTTTTGCCGCTTTCATGCCGCCTATGACCCGGCCCGTTTTCAGCCGCCACGATCTCTTCGAGCTTATCTCCGGATACGGTGAAAACCATATCGGCCGGGTGGTGAGCAAACTTGATCACGCCAATGGTGGTCTCGGGATTAATCTCTGGCCCGATATCGAGGCACTCCACAATCAGGTGTGTTTCGGCAATCTCGATTTCCCTTTTGTGGTTCAGCCGTTCATTGAAAATTGCCGCGATCTGCGCCTGATTGTCATTGGTGATTATCACGAGGCCTATTGGCGCGACAATCAGGCCGGGTTCCGCAACAACCTCCATGCCGGCGGGGTATCACGCCCGGCCGAGGTCGATCCCCAATGGCTTGATTTCAGCAAAAGGGTGATGGCGCAAGGAGAATTCCCCTACGCCCATATTGACCTGATGTTCACGGAGGGGAAATTTTATCTCGGCGAAATCAACCTCCGCGGCGGTCTCAGAGGTGCCGCCATCAGCACTTCCCGATACAAGTCCTTTAAGGAAGAAATCCATACCGCCTTCAGCAAATCCATTACGCAAATTTGATGTAATTCGCAGCAAGCCTGTTTTAACTGGGGCCTTCCCCGCAAAGGAAGGCCCCAGTCAATAGCAGAAGCACCGTTAAGTTTGGTCCGGTGCCTCAGGTTTGTTCGTTTGGTGCTCCGTGGCGTAGCTTTTGCTACGCGAGGAACGCAAAACGGACAAAGATGAGTTGCCGTGGCAAAGGTTTTTACAAAAGAAAAAGGGGCCTTCCCGCAAAGGAAGGCCCCAGTCAACAGCAGAAGCACCGTTAAGTTTGGTCCGGTGTCTCAGGTTTGTTCGTTTGGTGCTCCGTGGCGTAGCTTTTGCTACGCGAGGAACGCAAAACGGACAAAGATGAGTTGCCGTGGCAAACTTAACTTAACTTAGACGCAGCCGGTGGGCTTGGGCAGCCCCGCCATCTTGCAGGCTCCTTTGCCGGGTCCGCTCGGGAACAGCTCGTAGATCCGCTTCAGCGGGAAACCGGTGGTTTTGGAGAGAATACGAACCATGGGAGCAATACCGTTCTTCTTGTAGTACTCCTGCAGGGTGTTGATGACCTTGTTGTGCTCGTCGGTGAGCTCGCTGATGCCCTCAATACCCTTGACATAGTCAATCCAATGCTCGTTCCACTCTTCCATCCCCTTGGTCAGGAAGCCGTCCTCGTCAACGGTGAAGCTGGAGCCGTTGTGTTCGATGGTAGGCATGATTCTCCTCCTTAGAAAAAATTATTGGTTAAAATTTACAGTATTTTAAAGAGATGTAACTAATTAAATAAAATATCGTTCTTTGTCAAGGGATAGAAAAATAAAAATTTTCTATATATTTCAAATCAAAACAACATGTTATCCAATTAACCGTTCCAGGGAGACAAACTCTTTATCACTGAACACCTCCGCGGCGGCAAAGGCGGGGTCAAGGGTCTGGCCGCGACGGAATTTCTGTAATTTCAGGGGCGATCCCGGCGGCATATCTTTTTTCCAGGCTATAATGTCGGCAACCTGATGCAGGCTGGGAGTGACCGTCATCCGGAACCGGTGGGCAACCCCTGATTGCCCTATTATGGCTATGCTTGCCCTGATCGCGGCGATATCTACTTCGTTCCCCGCTGCCAGTCGATATTTTTCCGTGTCAAGGGGGGCCTTGACGTCCATGTCGATCATGTCCACCAGCTTTGCCTCAATAAGCCGGGCAAGGACCCGGGGATTAGTGCCGTTGGAATCAAGTTTTATCGCCAGTCCGGTCGGGCGCAAGGCGGCCAACAGCTCCGGCAGCTCCTTATGCAGGGTCGGTTCGCCGCCGGTAACGCAGATACCGCCGAGCCATTTTTCCAAGGGGGCGATCCGGGACATGATTTCATTGATCCCGATGGCGGGCAGACTCTGGTGGTCGAGGACCAGGGGGTGATTATGACAGAAGGGACAGCGCAAATTACAGCCGCCGGTAAAGACAACGGCGCAGCTCCTGCCGGGCCAGTCAACAAATGAGGTCTCAATAACACCGCGGATCATCAGAAATTAGTGCCTGTCCATAACCGTCTGTTTTTCAACGGACTGCTAAACAAGATGAAGTCGTAACAAGTATCTCAAACCGAAGATGTTCTACGTAATTTCAATAAGTTAGAAACGCAATTACCGTTGGCCCGCAATTTATTGCGAGGCCAACAACATTTATAGACAGAGACAATTTGAATTTTCAGGTTCATGGTTTCACAATAAAGAAGGATTCCAGGGCGGGATGGATAAAGGGTAAGGAGGATTGTCAGGAGATTTCAAGGTGTTTACCCATCCCGCCTGGAATCCAGGTATTATCCGGCTTTCAGGTTTTGAGGCCTTCGCGTACATCAAACCACGAAACCTTCTGCCGGACATTTGTGCCTGAATCAAACAGAGATGCTGCAGGTGCCGGTCGCGCATTCGGCACCAGATCCCTTGCGCATGGCATCGGGAACCCGCCCAGCCCTTGCCGCCAGCATGGCATTGATCTCGTTGAAGTCACTGATGGTTGAACTGTCGTCGAGCACCAGTAACGGCAGGCTCTTGCGCGCATCCTCAACCAGGCTGTGCCAGGCCAGGTGCGCCAGGCTTGCCGCTCCCCCCTTGTCCAACTCTTCGACGTTGACATGCAGGGCCGCAAGATCAAACTGGGCCTTAAGCTGGTTGCATAAACTGCAGTCACTCCTGGTAAACAAGGTCATTTTTTCACCTCTTTTTCACTGGTTGAAACGATTACGGTAACGGTCTTTAAGTTCACCTAATTTGCCTTTGTTCCAGCTTGAGACCTTGGTGAAATAGCCGGTGATCCGGGTGATGCCGTCAACATGGCTTGAGTCACAATAGGGACAGGATTCCGCCAGGCCGCGACTGGTGCGGCCGCAGGCGAGGCAACTGGTGAACTCGGGGGAAAAGGCGATCTGGTCATTCATGGTGAAACGGAAGGTCTTAACCACGAAATCGGCCAGGGCCCGGGCATCGGGCTGATGTTCGCCCAGCCAGATATGGGTGATCGAACCGGCCTCAATCAGGGGATGGAACAGACCTTCTTTTTCCACCCGACTGATCGGCCCCATGGGAGCGCCGACATTATAGAGGGTGGAATTTGAATAATAGACCTCGCCTGAATCCAGGTTGCCCTGGAGCATCATTTTTGCCTGGTCGGGATAATGGGCGAGATCGAGCTTGGCGAAGCGATAGGCGGTGCTTTCCGCCGGGGTCTGCTCAAGGACAAGTTTCAGCCCGCTTGACTCACTGAGACGGTTACAGACCAGGTTCATGTGGGCGATGACCTTGAGGCCGAATCTCAAGGCCGCGTCGGAGTCGTGAAGTTCCTCGCCGGTATGAGCCTTTACCATCTCGTTCAGACCGGTCATTCCGACCAGGTGGCTGACCCGGTGCATGCGGAGATAGGTCTGGCCGTCAAGCTTCATCGCCAGCATCGACAGGGGACCGTTTTCGCCCATATCCAGAAGCTTCTGGATAAAGTTGCGTTTCTGTTCATGTCCCTTGACCGTGAGCTCAAGCTGTTCGGTCAGCAGGGCAAAGAGGCGGGTGTCGTCACCTTCGGCGCGGTAGGCGATGCGGGGGAGGTTTACGGTGATGTTCTGCAGGGCCGAGTAACGCATTTTCCATGGTTCGCGGGCGTCATCGAGGTCACTCTGCTCAAGCTTGAAACTCAGACGGCAGCACTCGGAGATCTTGGCGGTGTCGCCGCGGTCAAAAACGAAATAGGTATTGCCCTTTTCCGCCGCCACAGCGCAGATGAGGTCTAAAAATTCCTCATGCCCCTCGGTCTGAAATAGTTTTTCCGTGATGTGGACCAGGGGTTTGGGGAAAAAGAAAGGCCGACCGGCGGCATCGCCTTCACGGTATACCTCGAACAGGGCCCAGGCAAAACGCTGCGCCTGTTTTTCATAATCGCCGTAGGTCTTGCCGGTATATTCACCCCCGGGACCGATGGCCGGAACCCCGACAAAGTGTTTCGGCACTTCCCAGTAAATATTGATGTCGGAAAATATCGCCTGGCCGCCACGGGCCACCGCCTGCTGCGAGAACTCATAGATCATCATCTGCGCCAGCTGTTTCACCTGGCGGTCGGACATATCCTCAAGGTAGGGGGCGTAAAAGAGGTTAACCGCATCCCAACCGATGGCACCGGCGAAGTGGCTCTGAAGGGCGGCGGCAAATTTTACCATATGGGCTAAAAGGACGTCGGCATGCTGCGCCGGTTTGGCCATCGACAGGGCGTGGGGGAGGTTGAGGCCGAATTTTTTTATATATTCAAGCGACTGCCCGGAACAATAAGGCCGATCAACAAAGCCGAGGTCATGGAGGTGAAGATCGCCCTTTAGATGGGCGTCGGCCACGTCATCGGAAAAGACCTGCAACAGGGCGTATTCCTTCTTGATCCCCTCGGCCAGGGTGAGGTTGGTGGCCTCGGGGCCGTGGGGGACATTGGCGTTTTCTTTGTTGTGCTGAATCAGGAGCTGTTCAACGTCGTAAAGGGGTACCCCCAGACGGGTGTGCATCCGGCGGGCGTCTTCAAGGCCCAACTCAAGGAGCTTGGAGTTTACCATTTCCCTGATGAGGGGGCCGGTGATGGTCTTGATCGCGCCGTTTTTCACCGTCTTTTCGATATCAAGACTGATCCGTTCGGCGGTGTCACGGTCGATCAGGGTCTCACGCAACAGGGCGCTGACGATCCGATGCCGGTCCCAGCCGGTGATGTCTTCACCGGTGGTACGGACAAAGAGGGCGATATCGGTGCTGTCGTCCTTTATAAAGTGATTCCCCGGATTTTTCCCCTGTTTCAGGGGCATGATTACACCCATTTTTCTAGCTCCTTGTCAATATCTTTCATTTACCCGAAAAGCACCTGTAATCAGATCAATATACGACATATTGTGGGTTAAGAACCATTATTGCACTATATGTAGTAGTGCAGTCAAGGGGAAAAGAATAAAACAGAAAAATATCAGGAGCAATGGATAGTCAGGGGCGTGGGGACCTTAGTAGCCCGTTGAAAAACGGACTGTATACGGCTGATGTCTGTGCCGCCGATTTTGCCGAGTTGAAAAACCAGATAAAATTGAGAGGTTGGCCGGAACTTGTTTTGGCCAACCGGAGTTAAAAAATCCATGGACGGCTTTTTTGATGAAGTCGTAACAATTCCCCGCTCCGGCTGAAAACGACGATTTTCAGGCGCCGGGCGGTGGGCTGCTTAAACCCCGAATCCGGGCTATGCCCTCAAGCATGCTGGATTTTTTAACCCATTCCGCCGTCCGGTGCTTTTTCCGAAAATCGCCGAAGACGCCTCCGTGGGGACTTGTGACGAGACCATCTTTTTTAACGGTCTGTCAGGGATGGTGCCAAACCGTCACTGGTTCAGGTTTTTGTCTTCTTTTCCGGCCCGCGACCGGAAAAGCACAGTGTCCCGGTGCCAGTTGAGGTCATCAATTTCAGGGCAATCGATATTGTAATGCAGACCACGGGATTCACGACGGCTTTTGGCGCAGCGGACTATAAGTTCGGCCAGGGTGGCGATATTCCTAAGTTCAACCAGGTCCGGGGTCAGGTAGAAGTTTTTATAGTGTTCCTCCACCTCGGCTGTAATCGGTAACAGGCGGCGTTCAACCAGGTCAAGACGCCGGTCGCTCCTGACAATGCCGACGTAATTCCACATCAGCCGCCGGATCTGGTCCCAGTTATGGCTGATTAGAACGCATTCCTTCATCCTTGAGGCCTGGCCCGGATCCCAGTCGGTAAGCTCACTTACCGGGGCGGCGAAGATTTCCTCCCGATGGTATGAAAGGCAGCGAAAGGTCCGGTCGGCAAACACCAGGCCTTCAAGGAGGGAATTGCTGGCAAGACGATTGGCGCCGTGGAGACCGGTGCAGGCGCATTCACCGAGGGCGAAGAGATCTTCGAGGCTGGTTCGGCCCCATTGGTCGGTCATTACCCCGCCGCACATATAATGTGCCGCCGGCACCACCGGGATCGGTTCGCGGGTGATATCAATACCGTATTCGAGGCAGGTCTTATGGATATGGGGGAATCTTTTTTTCAGGAAAGCGGCGGATTTGAAACTGATATCAAGGTAAACGCAATCATCGCCGCTGGTTTTCATTTCATTGTCAATGGCCCGGGCAACCGCGTCACGGGTGGCAAGATCACCACGGGGATCATAGCCCTTCATAAAGGCCTTGCCGCGGGCGTCGATCAGACGGCCACCCTCGCCGCGCACGGCCTCGGAGATGAGAAAGTTTTTCGCCCGGGGATGAAACAGGCAGGTGGGATGAAACTGGACAAACTCAAGGTTGCCGACCCCGGCCCCGGCCCGGTAAGCCATGCCAACCCCGTCGCCGGTGGCGATATCGGGGTTGGTGGTATAGAGATATACCTTGCCGGTGCCGCCGCTGCACAGCACCGTGGCCCGGGCCGCCACGGTCACCACCCGACCGTTGGGATCGAGGATATAGGCCCCGAGACAACGGTCGGTAAATGGGGGCCGGACAGCAGCAATCCCGGCCCGGGAAGCGATGAGGAGGTCGATGGCGATATGATCTTCAAGAATAGTGATCTCCGGATGGCGGGCGACCTGTTCGAGGAGACATTTTTCAATTTCATGGCCGCTCCTGTCCATTGCATGAGCGACGCGGCGGGCTGAATGTCCTCCCTCCCGGCCGAGGTCAAGATGTTCCGGACGGCCGGGATCGTGCTGAAAATTCACCCCCATGCGCATCAATTCCCGTACCAGGGCCGGGCCCTCGTTGACCACCATTCCGACTATGTCCTCATGGCAGAGGCCCGCGCCGGAAATCAGGGTATCCTTTATATGAGCGGCAAAGGAATCAGCCGGATCAAGAACCGCCGCCACTCCGCCCTGGGCGAGATTGGTGGCGGTATCAGCGCTTTTTTTCTTGGTGACCATGGTCACCCGGCCCAGCCTGGCCGCCTTTAAGGCCAGTGACAGCCCGGAAATACCGCTGCCGATAATGAGAAAGTCGGTGGTCTTCTGCATGGGAAAAAAGTTTACGGTTTACGGTTTACGGTTTAGGCTCAGATTCGATACGAGGAGAAATATACCTGAGCCCGTTACGGCTCCGGGGATTCAACCACCTGTAGCAACCGCTTGCCGGCCGTTTTTTCCGGAAATCGCCGAAGGCGTCTCCGCCGGGCGTCCGGGAACGGCGCATCTGCGGTGTCGGCAAGCCGTTAATATACCGAAGTATAATCAACGTGCTTGCCTCCTTGCATTCGCACCGTTCCCGAACGTCACGGATCCAGGAATAAATTAGAAGCGCAATTGCCGTTGGCCCGCAATTTATTGCGAGGCCAACATCTTTAACAGACCGTTGAAAAAGCCGTCCATGGCTTTTTTAACTCCGGTTGACCAAAACAAGTTTCGGCCAACCTTTCGATTTCACCGGGGTTTTCAACCCGGCAAAATCGGCGGCGCGTCCATGCGCCGCGTGCAGTCCGTTTTTCAACGGACTGTTAAGGATAGAACCTATACCGTTGCCTGGCCGGGAACAACTGAAAAAGGAATGAAAACCGTGAAGCTGGTAATTTTCGACTGTGATGGGGTAATGTTTGACTCCCGCAGGGCCAACCGCCGTTATTATAACCACGTCCTGGCCCATTTCGGCCACCCGCCCATGGATTCAGCCGAACTCGATTACGTCCACGTCCACAACGTCTTTGACTCCGTGGCCCATATCTTCAGGAATTATGATCATGATCCGGAGGCGGTGAACCGTTTTCGCGAGAAACTGGGCTATAATGATTTTCTCAAGTACATGACCATGGAACCGGATCTGCTGCAATTCCTTGATTTTCTTCTCCCCAAGCGCATGGCGGCGATCAGCACCAACCGGACCACGACCATGGAGCCCATTCTCGACACCTTTAAATTAAGGCATTATTTTGATCAGATAATGACACCACTTAACCTCGAACAACCCAAACCACACCCGGAAGCGATCAATCGAATCCTGGCCCATTATGATCTTGATCAGGACGAGGCGGTCTATATCGGCGACTCTGATATTGACGAGGAACACGCAAAGGCCGCCGGGGTACGATTCATCGCCTTCCGTAACCCCGTCCTCAACGCCGATTTTCACGTTGCGAGTTTCCGCGAGGTCATGGGCCTGCCCATATTCTCAAACAGCAAGCACTCATCGCTTACCTCAAATAAGAAAAAATGAATATCGAAATCGTGCATGAGTTTCTGGTAAAAGATGACGCGGTCAGCGACTGCTGCCGGCGGGTGAAGTGTTTTTTAGACAAGAACCTTCTCCTGCGCTACCAGGAGGTGGAGATCGACCCGGCCCTGTGCGTAAGCGGTATTAATGACACGTTCTGGCCCCGGATAAAGACAGCGATTGCCACCAACCACGAGATACTGGCAAAATTTTTAGCGGAACTTGAAGAAAACGGTTTCAACCGTACCGCTGATTTCATCGATATGGAGCAGGGTTTTGTCTCCAAAACCCTGCACACCGTGGTCCACCTGCTCGACGGTTTCATCGGTATCGACTCCGCCTTTTACAGCCTTGTCGATGACAGTCACTGGCTTGACCGGAAACGGAAGGAGAGGATTGAAAAAAATCCGGGGAAATACCATCTGGTCCGGGCAAAAGGCCGCTGCCACGGCATAAGCTCCGACTTCACCGGGCTTCTGCGCCATTTTGATCTGTGATTCGTTGTCAGTGATGATGCCCTTCCACCGGGCCACCCATGGCCGCAAGCGCCCGACCGAGGGCGGTGCCGGCCTGATTGAAACCGGAGATGGCCTCACCGATTGCCGTTGCCGCGTCTTCTTCAAGGCCGCCGACTTTTTCAAGCCATTCCCGGCATTCATCGACATGGCCCTGGTTATGGACGATCCAGTGATCGATAAGAATGCGGAGTTTTTCCTTTTCGCTTAAATCACTCATTTTTCCACCGGAGCCAGGGTCACTATTCCCCCCATGAAATCTATTTTTTTCACCTTAACTCCTTCCACCCGCAGTTCGGGATCGAACAGGGTCGATACCGTCACCCCGCCGGGATCAGCCTCGAGCAGAGTAACATTGTCCATGATCTTTTCCGTCTCACCGCCGACTGTGGCCCGGATCACGCTTATCTGACACATATTGACTCCTTACTTATTAATTACTAAAGTCGGGTTTTATTTACGATAATCCCTCAGCCCTCAATCTTAACAGACTGTTGAAAAAGCCGTCCTGGCGGTCGCATCTTTATTTTGATTTTGCGTTGAGTTCAAAGGTGGCTTCAGCCGCCTGTCTCATTTTCTTTATTACCTTTGCGTAGTCCTCAGACCCGAATACCGCGCTGCCGGCGACGAAGATGTTGGCTCCGGCCCCGGCGATCCCGGCTATGGTTGCGGGGCTGACGCCGCCGTCGACCTCGATAGCGCAGGTGGAATTTTTGGCCGCGATCAGTTCTTTAAGTCTCCTGATCTTGTTCAGGGATGAGGCAATGAACGACTGGCCGCCGAAGCCGGGGTTTACGCTCATCACCATCACCAGGTCGAGGTCATTGATGATCGGGGCGATTGATTCCGCCGGGGTCGCGGGGTTGAGGACCGCCCCGGCCCGGCATCCCAGCTCTTTTATCGCGCCGATGGTCCGGTGGAGGTGGTAGCCGGTCTCCTGGTGGACGGTGATCCAGTCCGCGCCAGCTTCGGCAAACGCCTTGATATAGCGTTCCGGGTTTTCGATCATCAGGTGAACGTCAAGGGGCAGGTCGGTGACCCGGTTTACCGCCTCGGCTATCAGGGGGCCGATGGTGATATTGGGGACAAAGTGGCCGTCCATGACGTCGAGGTGGACCACGTCGGCCCCGGCCGCCGCAATCGCCTTTACCTCTTCCCCGAGGCGGGCGAAATCGGCCGAGAGAATCGACGGGGCGATGAGTATTTTTTTATTGCTCAGGTTCATTTCTTTCTTCCTTTGTTTCCTGTTCCCGCTGATCGGCCCCGGCCCCGACGCTTACCAGGCAATAATGCTCCGGCTGAATGTATTTCCGCGCCGCGGCCTGAACCTCCGCCGGAGTGATTTTTGCCAGGGCGGCGATGTAACGGCTGCCGAAATCCTGCCCCAGGCCGTAGGTCTCGTTCAGCCCCATCTCCATGGCCTGGGCGCTGTGGGTCTGGAGGCTTAATTCATAGTGGCCGATTAAAAGGTTGCGCGCCTTTTCCAGCTCATCAAGACTGATGGGCTCGTTTCTGACCCGGTAAAGCTCCCGCCAGAGGGCGCTTAAGGCCGCGTCGCGTTTTTCCGGGCTGGTACCGATATAGACCCCGAAGGCGCCGGTATCGATGCCGGGGCTGCTGAACGCGGAAAGACTGTAGGCCAGGCTTTCCTGATCGCGCAGGGTGGTGAACAGGCGCCCGCTCTGGCCGGAGAGGACGGTATCGAGGATCTCAAGGGCAAAGCGGTCTTTTCCCTTGATGGTGGTACCCTTGAAGCCCAGGACCAGATGGATCTGGGCCTTGTCGCGTTCAAGGGTGAATTCCACCGGCTTGGCCGGCACCGGCGGCACCAGGAATGATTCCTCCACCGCGTCACCTTTATCTTCATTCTTCCAGCCGGAGAACAGGGAGGAGACAAGTTCCCGCATCTTCTCCGCCTTGACCGCGCCGACCACGGTCAGTACCAGTTTGTCCGGACGGGCCTGGGCAAGGTAGCTATTGCGCAGCTCGTCGGCGGTAAAGGCCTCAATTGCCTCGCGGCGGCCGAGAACGTTGAGGCTGTAGGGATGGCCCTGGAAGAGAATGCGGTTAAATTCGCGGAAGGCCACCGACGGCAGGGAGTCGTCCTGCTCCTTGAGTTGTGACAGGAGTTCGGGTTTGAGTTTCTTTACCTCTTCAGGAGCAAAGGCCGGGCTGAGGAGGATGTCGCGGACCAGGGTCATTGCCTCTTTGCTGTAACGGGAGAGAAAATCAGCCTTGAGCCCGAAGGTGTTGCGGCCGTTGAAGCCATCAATATCACCGGCCATGTCCTCTGTTTTTCGGGCCAGCTCCTCGTGGGACATGGTTTTGGTCCCCTTGGGGAGGAGTTGGGCAATGGCGGCAAAGGCACCGTTGGTGGCCTCGGTCTCGGCCCGAAGTCCGCCGGGGAATATGGCCCGGATGGCCACTGTCGGCACCCGGGAGTCTTCCCGCACCAGGAGGGTGATGCCGTTGTCAAGGTGGAAGCGGTAGAGATCGGGGAGGTATGAGTTGGCCACCAGGGCCTGGGGGGCGTCGTTTTTCGCGATCTCAACGGCCCGGGCGATGATTTTTTCAATTTCGCGCTGGTCAAATCCGGCCGGTTTGTCCCGGGGGGTGATGATTCCGGCGATCAGGCGTTGGGGCTGGAAATATTTTTTTGCCACCCGGATGATGTCCTTACGGGTAACCTCCCGCAGCTTTTCGAGATATTCCTCCGGGTTGGGGTCGCCGGTGAGAAAGGCGAATGAGCCTATGACCCGGGCCTGGCCGTCAACCTTCTCAAGGCTGAAGATGAAATCGCTTTCAAGGTTGCGTTTGGCCCGGTCGAGCTCTTCTTCACTTACCGGCACCTGTTTAAGGAGAAAAATCTGCGCCAGGGACTCTTTCAGGACCGCGGCGGCGTGGTCGGGGTCGATATCGGCGGAAAATTCCATCAGGCCCTGATCCCTGGGGGTAAAAGATGAGGCATTGATTCGGTAAACGATGCCGAGGTCGTTGCGCAGACGGCGATACAGTCGTGAGGTCTCGCCCTGGCCGAGGATCGCGGCGATGAGGTCAAGGGCCGGGGTGTCGGGGTTTTTAAAGGCGGTGGTGGGAAAGCCGAACAGGATCATTGCCTGACGCATGTCGTCGCTCAGGCTGAAAAAACCAGGCTTCTCCCGCAACGGTTCCGTGGCCCGGGTGGTATCGCCTTCCGCGGCGGCGGGCAGGTTGCCGTACAGTTCCTCCACCGCCTTTCTGACCTCGGCATAAGAGATGTCGCCGGCAACCACCACCGTCAGGTTCCGGGGGATATAGTGTTTGTTGATATAATTGATGATATCGGCGCGGCTGATGGCGGCCACTGATTTCCTGGTTCCGGAAACCGGAAACTTATATGGGTGTTTTTTGTATGCGTGGGCCATGAACTCCTCAAAGAGCTTTACCGGCGGACGGTCTTCACGCATGCCGATCTCTTCGATCACCACCTTTTTTTCCCGCTCAAGTTCATCCGGGTCAAAGACCGAGTGCAGCACCGCGTCGGTGAGGATGTCAAGGGCGGTGCGCCAGTGGCGGGCCGCCAGGGTGGCGTGATAGACGGTCTGGTCGTAAGAGGTATAGGCGTTGATCTGCCCGCCAAGGGCCTCGATGCCGCCGGCGATGTCGCCGGAACCGCGGCTGTCGGTACCCTTGAAGATCATGTGTTCGATCAGGTGGGTAATGCCGCGCTCATGTTCGTTCTCATAGGTGGAACCCGCCTTCACCCATATCTGCACCGTAACCGCCTTGCTTCCCGGGGACTCGCGGACGATGAGCGAAACCCCGTTTTTAAGCCGGGTCTGAAAGAGGCCGGAAGAGAGATCGGCGGCATGGCCGCTTTCTGCGTTGCTGATGGTCATGATTGTTAAAATACCGAGTAATATTGTTAGGTTGACGAATTTTCGCATCCTGTGCGTCTCCTGATTTTTGATTCCTGGGAATCTACCATGATTGACGGTCTCGTCACAAGTCCCTGCGGAGGCGTCTTCGGCGATTTTCGGAAAAAGCACCGGGGTGGGTTAAGAAATCCCGCATGTTTGAGGGCATGGCCCGAGTTAGGGATTTCAGCCGGAGCGGGGAATTGTGACGACTTCACCATGATTTGGGAAAAATAAGAACCGGGAGACTTGATGAAGTCGTAACAAATCATGGGATGGCTAACAGTTCGTTGAAAAATGGACTGTTGGCGGCTGATGTCCGCGACACCATCAGGGGTTGCGGCGGCGGAAGCCGAACCACAGAATTGCCCCCCCCGCAATGATCATCAGGGCCGAGAGGATCTGGCCCATGGAGATGATCCCGGCAAAAAGTCCGATCTGCACGTCCGGTTCGCGGACAAATTCCACCCCGCAGCGGATCAGGCCGTAGCCGATGAGAAAGGCGGCAAGCATGGTCCCGGCGGGCCAATGGTTTTTATGGTGTTTTTCCTTCAACAGCCAGAGAACGGTAAACAGGACCACCCCCTCAAGAAAACTCTCGTAAAGCTGGGACGGGTGCCGGGGCATGGGGCCGCCGGCGGGGAAGATCATCGCCCAGGGGACATCGGTCACCCGGCCGAAGAGTTCGCCGTTGATGAAGTTACCGATGCGGCCGAAGCCAAGCCCCACCGGCACTGTGACCACATAGAGATCAGCGGTGCGGAGAAAGCCGAGTTTATGGCGGCGGCAATACCAGGCCCCGGCGAAGATGATCCCGATCAGGGCGCCGTGGAATGAAAGGCCGCCGTGCCAGAGGGCGAGTGATTCAAGCGGGTGGCGGCGGTAATAGGGGAGATTGTAGAAGAGGATATAGCCGAGTCGGGCGCCGATAATCAGGCCGAGGATGATAACGGTATTGAGGTTCTCAAAATGGGGCGCGAGCCAGTCGCAGGAAAACCGTTTTATCTGGCGTTTGACGAGGATATAGCCGGCGGTAAAACCGAGGACGTACATCAGGCCGTACCAGCGGACCTTCAAGGGGCCGAGGCTTACGATAACCGGGTCGATATGGGGATATGGGATCATTTTTATTCAGTCCTAAATCCGTGACGTTCGGGAACGGTGCAGATGCAAGGAGGCAAGCACGTTGATTATACTTCGGTATATCAACGGCTTGCTGACACCGCAGATGCGCCGTTCCCGAACGTCCGAAGGGCGGCGGGGTGAATTTTCCGCCATGGGTTCCAGATAATTACAATCTCGTAAAATCAGTCAGTTACACTTGACACCACCACCAAGCCGTCACGGATTCAGGTCAGTGGTAGAGTTTAGGCGGCCTTGGAAGATAATTTTTCAAGGTTTCCTTTCAATGACGACCGGAGCAAAAACTGATTGAAAAGCAGTTTACTGTTTACGGGTTACGGTTGCCAGTTGTTTTCCGGGCCAGGGGGAGAAGGCGGTCGGCGACGGCGGCCAGGGCCTTTGCCGCCGGGGCGGCGGGAGCGTGTGCGGCCACCGGCATGTAGTTTTTTATCGCTGCCGTAACTGCCGGATCGTCGGGGATCTCGCCCAGGGTTGCAATATCGCAGCCGACGTATTGCCTGAGGGTCAGCTTGAGCCGCTGGATATTGGTGGTCTGGCGGCCGATTACCCGGTTGAGGACAAGCCGGGGGATGAACTCGCGGATAATTTTTTCCGCCTGTTCCCGGCTTTGGGGATTGATTTTCTCCACCGCGGCGACGACTTCGTCGAGGGAGGCGAAATCCTGGTGTGCCAAGGCTTCGGATACCTGGCCGTAGCCGATGAAGCCGCTCACTACTTTTCTGATCGCCGCCAGTTTGACAAAGCGGTAGAGGTCTAAAATAGCTGCCGGTTCCGGGGTAGTGATGACGAGATAAAGATCGGCGGCAAGAAAGAAATCAAGGGTGTGGAAACCGGTGCCGGCGCCGACATCGATGATAATTATCTCGGCATCTATTTCCTTGAGGCTGTTGATGAGGCGTTTTTTCCGGGCAAAGCGCATATTGGCGGTGGCCAGGGTATCGCCGGTTCCGGGGATGATGCTTAAATTTTTTAACGGCAGCGGGCATACCGCTTCGGCCAGGTTAGCGATTTTGCGGTAAAGAAAATCACTGATGGTCCGTTCCGGGTTGAACTCGCCGAAGAGGACATGGACATCGGCGCCGCCGATGTCCATGTCGGCGATCACCACCTTCAGGCCCCTTTTCGCTAACAGAATGCCGAGGTTGGTAGCCAGCATGGTCTTGCCCACCCCGCCCTTGCCCGAGGCTATGGAGATGATCCGGGTCATAAAACGCCCTGTCTAGATTTTATTTCCAGCGGCGGATACGTCGTCATTCCTTACCATCCCCATGAATCCGTGACGGCTTAGTGGCAACCGAGTATGTATTCATCTGAATTAATGCGTTTTTTGCCGGATTTTCACTCCGGCGGAAATTTCACCACGCCGCCCGGCGCTTTTTCCGAAAAGCACCGAAGACGCCTCCGTGGAAACTTGTCACGAGGCCATCAATTTTGAATCATCGGGATTTGCGTCGGGGTTGCGCTTTGTCCTTCGTGGACCATCTGATAAAGGTCGCATTTGCGGCAATTGGCGATTTTTTCGTGGTAAGACCCCTGTTCCCTGCCGCCGCATCTGGTTCCGGTGACCATCCAGCACTGGCTGCCCTGACTGGGAAAGGCGGGGCAGACGTCGCGGCGTTCTTCGGGACAGTTTTTTACCTCCCAGCAGGTGATACCGGTGGCTGTGGCCGGGGATGCGGCACTGTGGTCATGGGCGGCATTAAATACGTCGCATTTGCGGCAATTGGCGATTTTTTCGTGGTAAGACCCCTGTTCCCTGCCGCCGCATTGAGTCCCGGTGACCGTCCAGCAGGCGTTGCCCTGGTCGGGAAAGGCGGGGCAGGCATCGCGGCGTTCGCTGGGACAGTTTTTCATTTCCCAGCAGGTGACGTCGTTGCGGGTAGCGGTGATCGCCACTACCTTGCGTTTTTTGCCGAAGATCATCCGCATCAGGTGGCTGACCATCACTCCCATTTCTTCGGCCTGGCCGGTGAGGTTGCCGGCGGCATCGGCGGCGCTTGCCGCTTCCGCGCTCAGGGACTGGGTCACCTGGTCGATCTCAAGCGAGGCCTTGGCAATTTCCTCGATGCCCTTGTTCTGCTGGCGGCTGGCCTCGGTGATCGCCGCGGTCTTGTCACCGATGCTGGTGGCGGTTGAGACGATGGCGTCAAAGTCGTGGTTGATCTGTTTTAATGACTCGGCACTGGCGGTCACCTGGTTGACGGTATTGTCAAGCAGGGCCTGGGTGTTTTTCGCCGCGGCGGCGGCGCGGCCGGCGAGGTTTTTGACCTCGTCGGCGACCACCGCGAAGCCGGCCCCGGCCGCCCCGGCCCGGGCCGCCTCCACCGCGGCGTTAAGCGCGAGGAGATTGGTCTGGAAGGCAATGGCGTCGATGGTACTGATGATCTTTTTGATCTGGCCGCTCTCCTCTTCGATCCGGGTCATATTGCGGGTCAGCTCCACCAGGGCCTTGAGCGACTGCCCCGACTTTTCGATATTCTCGTTCATCAGTTGCTCCGAACCGGCGGTCAGTTCGGCGGTCTCGCGGCTGACGGTGCTGATTTCCTCCAACGCGGCGTTGGTTTCCTCCACCGTTGCCGCCTGTCGGGATGAATTATTGAAAAGGCCGCGGCTGATGGAGGTCATGTCGCCGGCGGCCATGGCGATGGAACGGGCGTTTAACTCGATCCCCTCGGCGATTTTGGCCATGATGCCCTTGATGTCACGGTAGTTGAAAAAGGCGATAAGGCCGCCGATTAAGAGCGATGTCAGGATCAGCAGGATGATGAGGGTCGAGGCGGATTTATCGCCGCCGTCGCTGAGGCGGTTGAGCTCGACCAGGATTAAGATGTCTGAAAACAGCATCAGTGCCAGGACCAGGCCATAACCGGCAAGAATCTTTTCACCGATGGTAAGGTTTTTTAAACGGATCATTTTTTCCCTCCTGTATCTTGAAAAATGCTGAAGTCGTAAAAAATCATGGGATGGCTGACAGAACCATTGGAATCGCCGCCGCGTCCATGCGTCGGCAGCATCGCTATCTGCGGCTGATGGCAAACAGTGTGTCCAGTTTGAGTTCGCCGAAAAGTTCATAGAGCTGGGCTGAGAGCTTTTCTATCCTGAGTTTTCCCTGGTTTTCCGCCAGGTGTTTGTAAAACAGGAGCAGTTTGCCGATGGCCGAACTCCCCATGGTTTCGACCCCGCTGAGATCGACCACCACAAGTTTTATCTTTGTCAGGTCAAGGGTGGTAAAAACCTTTTTCATATCCTCGGCCCCGGCTTCGTCGATATTTCCGCTAATCGTGATCAGGCTCCGGTCATCCTGGTTTTCAATGGTGATATTCATGCGGTTTTCTCCTTATGAGTTCGTTGAAAAAGTCGTCCTGGCTTTTGCAACCTCTGGTTGGCCAAAACGAGCTTCGGCCAACTTCTCGATTTCACTGGGTTTTCGGTAAAATCGGCGGCGCGTCCACGCGCCGCACGTATCCCGTTTTTCAAAGGGATGTTATGGCTCAGGCAGTCTTTTCCCATAGTTCCATTATCGGTCGCCGCCGGCCGATATTGTCCGCAAGGGGGGGATTGCCGTTGTTTGCGAGACTCACGATCAGACAGCGACCGTCATCGCGCCACCTGAGGTCTGAGGCAAGTTTATTGATGATGAAGATGCCGCGGCCGTTGTCTTTTTTCCGGTTGGCGGCGGCAGTGGGATCGGCCACCTGCTTCGGGTCAAATCCGGGGCCGGAGTCGATGACCTCAAAGGAAAAATCGTTTCCCATCCGCCAGCGGACCTTTATCTCATGCCCCGGCTGCCGGCCGCAGCCGTGGATCCAGGCGTTGATAAAGGCCTCGTTTACCGCCATCCGCAGGCAGGTCGGATCAATCGTGGCCCCTTTTCGGGTCAGAAAAAGGATCATCCGCGAAAGCAGGTCTTCAACCGCGGGGGTTATTTCATCGTCGTCCCCGGGAGTGAAGACCGCTTCCGTCATCTTGTCACATGGCTCAAGCTCAAGGCCGATGATCGAGATATCGTCGTCGGTGTCGTTTTCCGCAAAGGGGCCGCCGTCCAGGACATGGACCGCGTCCACTGTTTTTTTGATCAGCTCCGGGACGGTGAGGCCCGGGGCGGTTTCCACTATCCTTCCCACCAGTTCACAGAATTCTTTATTGGTCAGGGCGCGGCCGCCGTTTCGGGTCGGCATCGAGGTCAGGCCGTCGGTGAAGAGGATGATCCGGTCACCAGGGGCCAGGGGTAAGCGGCCGCTGGTGAATTTCTGTCCGGCGAAGACACAGAACGGCAGGTTAGCGCCGCTGTCGTCCGGGCCTGGCACCAGTCTGACTTTGCCCCCGCGGATCAGGAGAAACGGCGGGTGGCCGGCGGTAATAAATTCCAGTAGCAGGCTGTTGTGGTTCAGTTCAAGGTTGACCGCGGTGAAGAAATCGTCTTCCTGAAAAGAACCGGCGGCGACAAGGGCATTGTTCAACATTTCCGCCTGCTCTCCGGGACCCGCGTCCGGACAGCGGTTGATGATGGAGTTATGGTAGAGGTCGGTGGTAATGCTGCGGAGGACACAGTTGACCTTGTGACCGGACTGATCCTTGAGGCTTATTATCGTCCGCCGTTGTTCCGGGGGGCCGATGGTGCGCAGGAGGTAATGGTCGCCACCCTGCCGGTAACAGGGGCGGCTGGCGGCCTGGATAAAGAGGGTGAGGCCGGGGCTGAGGTCAATATGGCGGGGCGGAGCGGGGTTGACCAGCTGCAGGAGGTCGCGGGCGAGGTTTATGTTGATCTCCTGCTCGCGCACTGTTTTTTCAAGAAGCAGGTTCTGTCGGCGCAGGGATTCGCGGTTGTTTTTCAGTTCCAGGTGGGTTCGGATCCGTTCCTTGATCTCCGAGTACTCGTAGGGCTTGGCGACGTAATCCACCGCCCCGGTTTTAAAGGCCCGGGCCACGCAGGCGGGATCGGTTTCGGCGGTGAGAAAGATCACCGGGATATCCCGGGTCCCGGGGATGGATTTCAGGGTTTCGCAGACCGTGAACCCATCCATGTCCGGCATCTGAACGTCAAGGAGGATGAGGTCGGGATGATTGCGGCAGGCCAGCTCGATGGCGGTACGGCCGTCGTTGGCGCAGTCGACCGCGCAGTCGTTCAGGACTCGGCTCAACACCTCGGTCTGGATGACTTCATCGTCAACAATCAATATCCTGCCACCGTCTGGATTCAGCAAAACAACGCGCCCCCCCATAGACCGGTCCAGATGCGAAAATTACAGTTTAGCAGTCCGTTGAAAAACGGACTGGTGGCGGCGCATGGGCGCACCGCCGATTTTATTGGGTTTGAAAAATCCAATAAAATCGAGAGGTTGGCCGGAACTTGTTTTGGCCAACCGGGTGTTGAAAAAGCCAGGACGACTTTTTCAACACTCTGTTAGGGTATCTTGCCAAAAGATTATTTGTCAAGGCACCCTTTGATCTTTATCACCATATGACATGGTAGGGGTTGAGGGGAATTGGTGTCAATAATTTAATTGTCAGGGGTCGACGCTGTCCAGCCATGCCGGCCGGTTCATCCGGGCCTTGATCCCGTCCACGTCGCCAAGCCTTGACACCAGCAGGTCTTTACCCCTGGGGTCAACGAGGTCGGCGCTGAAGGGCGGGTTCTGGCTGGTGGCGATGAACTCGACCATGGCCGCGCCGATGGTCCGCATCAGGGGGAAGAGGCTGACCCGGTCCAGGGGAATATCGGCCAGTTCCCGATCGTTCAGATCATGGAGCCGGTCGGCGCGGACGTCGTCGAGGTCGGTCAGTTCTCGGTCAGGAAGTTTTCTGATCGCTGCGGCGTCAAGGGAAATCTGGAAGCGGCGAAAATCAAGGCCCGGATAGAGCCGGGACGAACGGAGGAGGAAATTCTGCATATCGCTGGCGTCGTCGCCGGCCTCGGTCATCAGCCACTGGAGCCAGAAGGCGACATCGGGTCCATCGGGGTCGGCGACCTTGTCCGGGGGGACGAACTGGGGCCGGCAGCCGGTGCCGAAACTCATAACGGTCAGTTTTTCCGGGCTGTACTTGCCCCCGGGGCCGTATTCAACCGCCTCGATCACCGCCGCCATCGCCGGATTGTTGTACACCGTGACCCCGCCGTCGACAAAACGTTCAAGGGGGGTGAAATAGGTCGGTGCCGACATGGTCGCCTCCATAACCGCCCGCAGCAGCACGTCCTTATAGGTGCCGCTGGTGTTTCCGCCATGGCTGAAACAGGTGAAAAAGGTCTCTTCGCCGGCGGCAACGTCTTTGGAGGTGATCATCAGGTCGATGCCGTTCGCGGCGCAGGCGTTTTCCAGGGTCGTTTCGTCGCCGACCACCTCTTTCAAGATGGCGCGGTAATGTTTTTTCGAGTACTCGGGCGGATTGAGGAAGCGGTTGGCGGCCCAGCTCTTCCTGCTGAACACCTGCTTGACCAGTTTTATGTATAACGTCTCGATCTCCACCGCGTTTTTGCCCAGGGCGATGAGTCCGGCGATGATCCCGCCGGTTGAGGTGCCGGCGACCAGGTCAAAGAGCCGGTGACAGGGAAGACCGGCAGCCTCTTCGAGTTTCTTCAGCATCTGCAGGGTCATGATTCCGCGGATGCCTCCGCCGTCAAGGCTGAGGATGAGTTTGTTTTCCGCCGGGATCTTCAGTTTTGCCAGGGCCGCGTCGCGCATGATTCTTCCTCCTGTCGGTAAAAAGGCTTTCCTGACAATTTATATGATAGACGCGGCCGGCGCCAGGCAAAAAAAGCCTGGCCCGGCCTGGTTACTGGTGACAGGGATGGTTTTTATGACACCGTCGTCTTTCCCCCGCCGGGTAGGCGTTCCCAAAATACCACCCTGAACCCCTTGCAGAGTGCTGTTTTTGTGTTAGCTGTGGTTATTGATCGCTTGCTCCGCCGGCGGCAAGCCGCTGTTGATGCGGTAGGTGAACGAGGCCGGGTCATAAAAATCAAGGGGCCTGCCTCCGGCTTCGGCGTAGGGGTAGCCGAAGGTGTTGAGCGGCATGCCGGACTGGGGCGGGTTCAGTATCAGGTCGCGGCCGCGGGATAACTTTATCCGGAAGGCGTCCCAGCGACCCCAGAAATAGCGGCACAGTTCCTCTGTTGCCGGATCGTCGAGGCTGAGCTTCTGTTTCAGCATCAACTTGCGGACATCGGCCGGATCAACCGGGACCCAGCCGTAACCGGGGAGGTAGAATTCGGCCCAGCAATGCTGCCATCCGGTGATATCGGTGCGCGCTTTTTTCCCTAAGCGGACCCCGAAGATCTCCCGGGCCGGGACCCCGGCGGCGCGGCAGAGGGCGACGAAGACCGAGTGGATGTCGGTGCATTTGCCCCCCGGAACCGCGAGCAGGGCGCAGACATCTCCTTTGCCGCAGCCTTTTGTTTTGGGATCGCGGTACATGTTTTCGCAGGTCCAGTCGTAAATCGCCTTTGCCTTTGCAAGCACGGTTTTTTTGCTTCCGGTGATCTTTGAGGCAAGTTCCGCCACTTGGCCGGTGATCGGCCCGAGGCTTGTGGGGGCAAGCCATTGGGCGAAATTGTTTCGGTTCCAGGCCCCTTCTTTTTTCGGGAAATCAAGCCGTTGTGCCGCGATTCGCCTTGCCTTGAACGACAGGCTGAGGTGGCGGGATTTCGCCCCCCTGTCCCAGCGGGCGTAGAGGATGGTGTTATGATAGCGTTTCTCCCCGTACACCGCCGATTCGTCGGCATCGGTCTTTACCCGGACGGCGCTGATATCCTGCCACTGGTTCGAGACCGGGTAGGGGAGCCAGAGACGGACTTCTTTTTCCCGTGGATGTCGGGAGAGGTCGAACTCCATGTTTACCACCTGGATGGTCTCTTTTGCCCAGGTGAATGGCGACGAGGCCCGGGCCGGGGCCGGGATGACAAGGGCAAGGAAAAGAATGACGAACAGTTTTTTCATTTGATTACCTCCGGTGAGATCACCTGGAAAATGGTTTGCGGTGAAAACGAGGCCGGAAGATAGCATCTTCTCCTAAAATAATCCAATAGGTAATATCGATAAAAACGATAACAGTAAAAGGGCGGGGTTTACGGCTGCCGGTTTACGGTTTACCATCCGTATTGCCATGTTTGCCCGACTCGTCGCCATAAACTGCCGCTACAGCCATTCCAACCCGGCGCTCTTCTATCTCCGGGAGTGTCTGCGGACTCATTTCTCCGGGCTGGAGACTGAGATCATCCAGTTAACCATAAACGACCCGTATTACCGTGTCCTGTTGCGCCTGTTGGATCGTGGCCCGGATGTGGTCTTTTTTTCCGTCTATCTGTGGAATTCACGTCTCACCCTGGCCCTGGCCCGGGATATCTCCAGGGCCCTGCCATCTTGCCGGATTGTCCTTGGCGGCCCCGAGGCGGCGGAGATAACCCGCCTCATGCCCGGTGTCACCATGGTCGAGGGCGAGATCGAGGGGGTTGATCCTGCCTTTTATCACGACCTTGAGTCCGGTCGCCTGCGGTCGCTTTATCGCTGCCGGCGGGCCGGGGCCTTTCCCTCGCCATATAACGATGAAGACTTCCGCGGCCTCCTGGCCGACCGGGCCATATACTATGAATCAAGCCGCGGCTGCCCCTTCTCCTGCGCCTATTGCCTTTCCTCCATTGACCGCGGGGTACGTCACAAGCCGGTGGAGGCGGTGATGGCCGAGATCCGGGCGATTTTCCCCCATCACCCGAAGATCATCCGCTTCATCGACCGCACCTTTAACTCAGACCCGGCCCGCGCCCTTGATCTCTGGCGGCAATTGGCCGGTCTTGACACTGATACCGTGTTTCATTTCGAGGTCGCCCCTGATCTTTTTACCCCGGAGCAGCTTGAGTTTCTGGCAACCGTGCCGGTGGGCCGTTTTCAGTTCGAGGCCGGAGTCCAGTCGGTAAATGAAAAGACCCTGGCGGCGGTGAACCGGAAGATGGATGTGGAGGCGGCCCTGGCCAATCTCACCCGGCTGGCGTTGATAAAAAAAATCCATATCCACGCCGATCTCATCCTTGGCCTGCCCTTTGAGGACGGGGACAGCTTCCGGGATTCGTTCAACCAGGTCTGGCGGAGCGGAGCGCATCATCTTCAGGTGGGGCTGCTCAAGGTCCTGCCCCGTACCCGGATGCGGGAGCGGGCCGGGGAGTTCGGTCTGTTGTTTCGAGAAGATCCGCCCTACGAGGTCATTGCCACCAGGTGGCTGCCGCAGCCGGATCTGGCCCGGCTCCACCTGATCGGCGAGACCTGTGAACGTTTCGGTAATAATCGTTTTTTTGTCAGCCTGTGGGATTATCTGCGGCAGCGGGGTGAGGATGGTTTCGGGCTTTTTTCCCTGCTGTTCGATTTTGCCGGCGGCATGGCCTTTCTTAACCAGTCCCCGACCCAGAAACGGCTGGGCGCGATCCTGTATGAATTTGCCGCCGGCCGTGAGGACCGGCAATTGTTCCGGGATCTTCTGCTATACGACTGGCTGTGCTACGGCAATCAATACCTGCCGGAGGGTTTTGCCCCCCTTGACCTCTACGGGGAACGGCGTCGGGCCGGACGCCTTCTGCCGCAGGTTATGGCCGGGCTTTACGATCACCGGACCCGGGACTGTTTTCTCCGTGAGACCCTGTTTTTCCAGCCTTCCCAGGCCTTGCTCAGGCAGCTTGATTACCCGGAAAATACCCGGATGCTGGCGTTGTTGGCGGCAGAGGACGATGATGTCCCCCGTCGTCGTCGGGTGGTGGCGGTCTGAATCCTCGCTCCGGCCCGTTCCCGAATCCTCACGGATTCAGCGAATGCTAAAAGCGATAAACCATGGAGAGGACGTATTCTTCCACCTGGTCGCCGATTGAGGCGGCAAGGTCGATCTGGCCGTTTTCGCCGATGACCGTGCCGATTCCGGCGGAGTAGATGTTGTCGTCATCTCCTTGCCGGAACTTGGTCAGGTAGGTGAGTCTGGTTTCGGTGTAGTGGATGGTGTGGTCGGGTTTGTTGAAATAACCGCCGCGGAGGGCGACCGGGGTCCCGGCCAGGTCGAGGATATACTCGAAGCCCACATGGACCTCGGTGGTGTCGTTGACCTGGAACTGGCTGCCGTTGCGTACCCAGGGGTTTTTCGTCCCCACCAGAGTGGAATCAAAGAAGTAAAAGTCGTCCACCAGGTCGGAGTACATCACCCGGTTGACGTCGCAGGCGATGGTCAGGTCGCTGCCGATCCGCAGAGATATCCCCAGCCCGTATATATCAGGGACGTTGATCACGTTTTTCACCTCGTTGCCGCTGCTGTCGATATAGGTGGTGTCAAACTCCGGCCCGTAGCGGTACACCGCGCCTATATTGAGAAAACCCGCCGGGCTGTAGAGGATCGAGGCGGTGTAGTTTTCAGCGCTTGCGGTGGAGTTGACCCGGCTGTTGGTGCCGAAGCTCGACTGGTTGGTGGCCACGGTGTAGTCAGAGAGATAGTAATAGTCCATGGAGGTAAAGCCCACCGAAAAACCGGCTGAAAGGGAGTTGAGCAATTTGGCGGCAAAGGCGGCGCCATAGGTGATCGCCTTGATGTCGAGCTCGGAGTTTACCAGTCGGGTGGTAATGTTGGGGGTATAGCTGATCTTATCCACCTTTTCCGAGAGGTTGACCAGCTCGTGGCGGTAGAGGGCGATGGCGTTTTTTCCCTTTGGCGCGGCGTAGCCGATGAACGAGGTGCCGAAACTCGCGTGGTCGAACTCGTATTTCTGCCCGTTTTCCAGATAGATCTGGCTGGTATGGAGGCTGTTCTTGAACTCGATTGAGCTCTCGGCCCGGGTGAGGATGGTCAGTCCGGCCGGGTTGGCAAAGGCGGCGGTGGCGTCGTCGGCGACCCCGATAAAGGCCCCGCCCATGGCGTTGGAACGCGCCCCGGGGTTGTTGAACTGGAAGTCGGGGAGGATGTCGGGGCCGCTGACCACCATGGCCTGGGCGCTGGACGGCAGAATGGCGATTATTGCGGTGAACACGGCCAGCCGCAGCTGTTTTTTCATGGTCTTCATTTTAATTGCCCCCCCTTACCGGCCAGAGGTAGGCGGTGTTTGCCTCTTTGGTGGTTGTGTTGCTCATGATCCCGGAACTCATGCTTATTCGCCAGGCGAACTCTTTTTTTGTTTGCGCGTTCTCAACCGTGTCCGAGGTCCAGAAGTTGTCGCTCATCTCAGGGGCGTTCAATCCGGTGAAGGGGTCACCGCTGCTCCATTGGCCGCTGCCGGCGGCGTTGGAGAGGGCCGGATGGAACCACATGGGGTTGACCAGGCTGTTTATCTCGTTGTAATTGGGCATCCGCCAGTCGGTGTAGTTTTTGTTCTGGCCGCAGTCGTGGGCCCCGTAATTTAGCCCGGAGATAAAATCGAGGCCGTGCTGCCAGGAGACCTCACCGTCGCCGTCGCCGACGCTGGCGGTGGTGTCGGTGTCAAGGGAGGGGTAGCGGTTGCCGATGCAGTTGACATCCTTCAGCCACATGAGGCCGGTGAGTTTGTCGCTGACGGTGCCGTCGCCGTTGTCGGTGAACCGGGGCGATGGAATGGCCACCCCCTTTTGCAGTTCGCCGTCCTCGCCGGTGCCGGCGCAGACGCGGAGGGTGCCGGAGCTGTCATAGCATTTGCTCTGGCCGGTGGCCGCCGTCGGCGCCGGGGCTGATATGCCTCCGTCGCGGACCAGCCATACTTTATTGGTAGAGGCCTTTGGACTGGTTGCGACTATCCCGGTGGTGAGGTCGACCGCCCACATCTTGGTCTTGTCGTTGATATCGGTGGTGGATGTCATGTATGACGTCCCGTCTATCACGCCGTTGAAGGGATCGCCGGTGGTCCACTTGCCGGTACCGGCGCGGTTGGATACCGCCGGCCAGTAATATTTGATGTCAACCAGGCTCCGGAGTTCGTTGCGGTTGGGGAGACGCCAGTCGGCGTAAGAGTCGGCCGGGGAGCTGAGGTTGCAGTTATAGGTGTGGTCGTTGACCTTGGTGGCAAAGAGGAGACCCTGATCCCAGGAGACCATGCCGTCGGTGTCAAAGGTCGTTCCCAGGATGCAGTTTGATTCCTTTGTCCACATAAGCCCGCTGAGGTTGTCGGTGACGGTGCCGTCGCCGTTGTCAGTGAACCGGGGCGAGGGAATGGCCGCTCCTTTCCGCAGATCCCCGTCCTGGCCGGTGCCGGCGCATTCGATCAGGGTGCCGGCGGCGTTATAGCATTTGCTCTGGCCGGTGGCTGCCACCGGCGCCGGGCCGGTTGAGGCGGGGTTGGCGCCGCTGAGGGTCGGGGGGGTGTTATCGCTGCCGCAGCCGCAAAGGACGAGGATGAGGGTGGGGATAAGCAGGTAATGTGCTTTTGCCATAATCTTTCCCGTTTTTGGCGTAATTTATCGGATGATATTGTTTGATATTCCCACAACCTCAAGATCGAAGTCAAAGGATTATTTTGTTTCGGGTGGCGTTTCCGGTTTTTCTTCCTGCCCCAGGTGTATGAATTGTCGTAACAGTACAGTCTGTTTTTAAAAGCAGTCCATGGCTTTTAAAACCACCGGTTGGCCAAAACAAGTTTCGGCCAACCTCTCAACTTTACCGGGTTTTTCAACGGGCTGATAATTGTTCTGAACCGATGACGGCTTCGTGCCATCTTTGCACGCAACCGTTTGCATTCA
>JAJRZW010000048.1 GCA_024275015.1 Deltaproteobacteria bacterium
ACGGTACCGACAGGCACCGGGGTCATTCCTTTTATGCCGGTATTCGCTATGAACTTCCGGTCAGGTTCCTCAATCGTCCCAAGATTGGAATTGAGTACAATAAGGGCTCGCAGTACTGGTTCAGTTTTACCCCCGGATCAACTGAAATTTATAATAAGCTTGCCGCTCGCGGCGAGTGTTTCGATTACTATTATATCCAGCCGATCAATAAAAATATGTTCATGCGGACCGGTTATACCCAGATCGAGTATGATTACTCAGGGTCCGGTTCATACCTGGGAGAGCCGATGGATTACAGTACTGTTTTTGGCAAAACACCAAAATTCGACAATTTTTATGTGTTGATCGACACCCACTTCTGATAGATATTAAGAACAGAAACAGTGAGATGAAAGGGTCCCGGTTGGGACCCTTTTTTTTATTGAACAAACGGCAAGATTATTTTGTGGCATTTGCAGCGCTACACTGGCTTGGATGGTGCAAGTATTGAAGAGAACGGTTATAATGCAAGCGATTAATTAACTACACCTAATACAAAAAAATCTCACCCTGTAAGGGTTTCAGGGCCGCCGCCATGAAGATCACCAGAAAGAAGACCCGCAGGATAAATGTCGGCCCGGTCCCCATTGGCGGCAACGCCCCGGTGGCGGTGCAGTCGATGTGCAATACCGACACCCGTGATGTAGACGCCACCTGCGCCCAGATCCAGAGCCTGGCCGCGGCCGGATGCGAGATTGTCCGGGTCGCGGTTCTTGATCTGGATGCCGCGGCCGCTATCCGCGCCATACGCGATAAAAGTCCCCTGCCGGTGATCGCCGATATCCACTTTGATTCCCGCCTCGCGGTGGCGGCGATGGAGAACGGCGCCGACGGTATCCGTGTTAACCCCGGTAATATCGGCGGCGAGGACAAACTCGCCCGGGTGGTGGCGGCGGCAAAATTACACAAGGTGCCGATCCGGGTCGGGGTTAATTCCGGTTCGGTGGAAAAGGATATTCTCAGGAAATACGGGCATCCGGTCCCTGAGGCCCTGGTTGAGAGCGGACTCAGAAATGTCGATCTTTTAGAGAAGCTTGGTTTCAGCGATATAAAGATATCAATAAAATCCTCCGATGTCCTGACCACCATCGCTTCCTATCGCCTGCTCTCCGGGCAGTGCGACTATCCTCTTCATCTCGGGGTCACTGAGGCCGGGGGACTGATCGGCGGCACGGCTAAATCAAGCGTTGCCCTGGGTGTTTTATTGTTTGATGGGATCGGTGACACCTTCCGGGTCTCCCTGACCCGTGATCCGGTGGAAGAAATTCAGGTGGCCTACGAGATATTAAGGGCATTGAAGATTCGCGAGAGGGGGCCGGAACTGGTTAGCTGTCCTACCTGCGGCCGTTGCCAAGTTGACCTCTTTTCTCTTGCCGAAAAGGTGGAGGCCCACATCAGGAATATCACCACTCCGCTCAAGATCGCGGTCATGGGCTGTGTGGTCAACGGTCCCGGTGAGGCCCGCGAGGCCGATATCGGTGTTGCCGGCGGCGTTGGCGTCGGGATTATATTCAAGCGCGGCGAGATCTGGAAAAAGGTCCCGGAGGCGGATCTCTGGCCGGTGTTTGTCGCTGAACTTGACCGGATGATTTTATCAGAATCCGGAAATCAGAATACAGAAGACAGCAAATAACCATAGTCCATTGTCAAGCGAGACCGCCGCAGATGCGGCCGCAAGGGCTTTACCCGCAGGGCCGTAATGGCCCCGGCTGGTGCGCTGGGGTTTGCTGGTAGGTTGCAATTGTTTGAACTTGCAGGAGTTTTCAACTCGTTCGCCATTCAGGCGGTGGATTCTGGAATAAGGAAAAATGCGATACTCAGAGCTTCTTTTACCAACTTTAAAGGAAAATCCGGCCGAGGCCGAGGTTGTCAGCCACCGTCTGCTTCTGCGGGCCGGCTTTATCAGGAAACTCACCAGCGGGGTCTATTCATACCTGCCCCTCGGCCTTGCCGCCATCCGCAGGGTTGAAAATATCGTCCGCGAAGAGATGAACCGGGCCGGGGCCCAGGAGCTGCTTCTGCCCATGGTCCAGCCGGCGGAACTGTGGCGGGAATCGGGGCGCTGGGCCAAGTACGGCCCCGAGCTTCTCCGCTTCAGCGACCGGCATCAGCGTGAGAGCTGCCTCGGACCCACCCATGAAGAAGTGATTACCGATCTGGTGCGGATGAACGTTCACTCCTACCGCGACCTGCCCCTGAACCTGTATCAGGTCCAGACCAAGTTTCGTGACGAGATCCGGCCCCGCTTCGGGCTTATGCGGGGGCGCGAGTTCATCATGAAGGACGGCTACAGCTTTGACGCCGACGAGGCCGGGGCTGAGATCACCTATAAGAAGATGTACGACGCCTACCAGCGGATCTTCAAGCGTTGCGGTCTGAAATTTCGCGCGGTTGAGGCCGACACCGGCTCGATCGGCGGCAGTTTTTCCCATGAATTCATGGTGCTGGCCGATACCGGCGAGGATACCATTGTCGCCTGCCGCGGCTGTGACTATGCCGCCAACCTTGAGAAGGCGGCCGGGACGGAGCCTGAAAAGGATGATGTCGCCCTCCTCGAGCTTGAGAAAGTCGCGACCCCGGGGAAGAAGAAGGTTGACGATGTCTGCTCTTTCCTCGGCATAACCCCGGAAAATCTGGTCAAGACCATGATCTATATCGCTGATGACGCCCCGGTGGCGGTGCTGGTCCGCGGCGATCACGAGGTTCAGGAGGTCAAACTTGCCAACCTTACCGGCGCCGTTGATGTCAGGCTTGCCACTGATGATGAAATAAACGCCCACACCGGCGTTCCCGCCGGTTTTCTCGGCCCGGTGGATCTGAATGTTCCGCTGTATGCCGACCGCGAGGTCATGGCCATGGCCAACTTTGTTGTCGGCGGCGGCGCGGCGGACATCCACCTGAAAAACGTCAATCCGGGGCGTGATTTTACCCCGGAAGCGGTTGCTGATCTCCGCACCGTTACCGTGGCTGACCGCTGCCCCCGTTGCGGGGCTGAGTTTGATTTTGTCAGGGGGATCGAGGTCGGCCATATATTCAAGTTAGGCACCAGCTACAGTGATGCCATGAAGGCCCGTTTTCTTGATCGGGACGGCCGCGAACAGGTGTTCGTCATGGGTTGTTACGGTATCGGGGTCAGCCGCATCGTTGCCGCGGCCATTGAACAGAATCACGACGACGACGGGATGATCTTCCCCCTGCCGCTGGCACCGTTCAAGGTGGCGTTGTTGAATCTCGCCCTCAAGGATGAAGAGGTGACGGCGGCCTGTGAAAAACTGTATGATGATCTTGAGGCCGCCGGAATCGAGGTTCTCTACGATGACCGTAATGAGCGTCCGGGGATAAAGTTCAAGGACGCCGATCTCATCGGTTTGCCTTACCGTCTGGTGTTGGGAAAGAAGTTTCCCGAAAGCGGCGGGATTGAAGTCCGGACCCGGCGCGGTGAGAGCTTTTCCCTGCCTTATGATGGGGCGGTGAAGATTATCGCGGAAAGGATTGCCGGGGAACTCGCCGCCACCATGGCGGATTGATTCCGCCGTGGTCAATTGTCAACCGTTAACTGTCAACTTCCATTGGGATCTCTTGAAGCGGTCATAGCCGGGGTCGGCGCCTATCTCGACCGGGGGGATATTGACCTCCTCCGTCGGGCCGATCGGTTCGCGGTCGAGGTGTATTCCGGCCGGCACCGTCTTTCCGGCCAGCCCTATATCGGCCATGCCCGTGCGGTGGCCGAGATTCTCGCCACCCTGCGCCTTGACGCCAACGCGATTATCGCCGGCCTCCTCCACGGGGTCCTGAAGCAGGATATCGGGGTCAGCGAGAGCGATCTGATCCGTGAGTTCGGCGAGGATGCCGCCGCCATGGTGGTCGGTACCACCCGGATCAACCGGGTCAACTTTGATTCATCCCTTACCTACCAGGCGGAAAATATCCGCAAGATGCTCCTGGCGATGTCGGCGGATATCCGCGTTCTGTTGATCCGGCTTGCCGACCGTCTCCAGGATATGCAGTCTCTGGAGTATTTTTCCCCTGAGCGTCAGAAAGAGTTTGCCCGGGAGACCATGGACCTCTATGCCCCTCTCGCCAGCCGTCTTGGTATCGACTGGATGAAACGCGAGCTTGAGGATCTTTCCTTCGCTTATCTCAAGCCCGAGGCTTACGAGAGCCTGGTCTCGAAGATGCGGACCTCGACTGATGACCGTCAGGAGTACGTTGACGAGGTTGAAAAGATCATCACCGCCAGGCTTGAAAAGCACGGGATCAAAAAATTCCGGATTCTCGGACGGCCCAAGCACCTCTACAGCATCTATAAGAAACTCATTGCCCAGAATATCCCCCTTGAAAAGGTGTATGACAAGGTCGCCTTCCGGATCATTGTCGTTGAGGTCAGCGAGTGCTATGAGGTCATGGGGCTCCTGCATGCCATCTGGGTCCCGGTGGGGGGGCGGTTTAAAGACTTTATCAGCTCACCCAAGGCCAATATGTATCAGTCGCTCCATACCACGGTGATCGGACCTTACGGTGAGTTTATGGAGGTGCAGATCCGTACCGAGGAGATGGACAAGATCGCCAACGACGGTATTGCCGCTCACTGGGCCTATAAGGAGGGGCGGGCGGTCAGTCGTGACGACGCCCGTTTTTTTGAATGGCTCAAACAACTGGTGGCATCGATGCAGGAGCTGCAGGACCCTCGTGAGATCATTGAGACGGTCAAGGGGGAGCTGGGCGGCAACAAGGTTTACGTCCTCACTCCCGGCGGTGAGGTAAAGGAGCTGCCCCACGGCTCATGTCCGATTGATTTCGCCTACGCGATCCACAGCGAGGTCGGCGATCACTGCGCCGGGGCCAAGGTCAACGGCCGGATGGTACCCCTGCGGCATGTGCTTAAAAACGGTGATCTGGTGGAGATCATTACCTCGCCGAAACAAAAGCCCAATCGGGGCTGGCTGGCGATGGTCAAGAGCAGTCGGGCCCGGAGTCGGGTCAGGGGCTGGCTGCGTCAGGCGGAGGCGGAGAAGGCCCTGCGCCTGGGGCGGGAGATCTGTGAGCGTGAATTGCGCAAGCATGAGACTTCGCTTAAAAAAATGGTCAAGACCGGGCATATAAAGAAGATTCTGCGGGACCTTGGCGCCAACTCCCTCGATGATCTCCTGCGCAAGGTCGGGGCCGGCCGGATCACGGTTGAGGATATTGCCCGTGATCTCCAACCGCCGGGGTTAAAGGCGGCTCCGGTGGCCGGGCCGATGCCCATCCTGGATGAGGGGAGAAGGAAAAGCACATCAGGCCGGGGGGATGAGCCGATTGTAGTCGACGGCATGGAAGGGATGCTGGTCCGGATGAGTCATTGCTGTATGCCGGTCCCCGGGGACGAGATCATGGGCTTCATTACCCTCGGCCGTGGGGTTTCGGTCCATAAGGCTGATTGTCCCAATCTGTTGGCCACTGATATCAGAAGAAGAATTCCGGTGGCCTGGTCCCGGGCCGGCGGAGGCCATATGGTGCATGTGAAGGTGGTGGCTCAGGACCAGAAAGGGCTTCTGGTTGCCATCGGTAGTGTTATCGCCGCCGCTGACGCGGATATCGTCAGTATGGAGGCCAGCAGTCAGTCAAAAAGCGGTCTGGCCTATTTTAATATGGTTGTCGAGGTTTCCGGGCTTGAACATCTCAACCGCCTCCTTGGACAATTGCAGGCAATTGATGGGGTGATCGAGGCGTCCCGGGCCTGAAAAAAAGTAAAAAAAAAGGGCCTGCGCTTGCGGCAGGCCCTTATGTCTTGCGTTTTAATTGGACTCAGGCATTAGCCTGGGCCTTGACTGGCTTGGAGACCGAACCGGAACGGATGCAGCGGGTGCAGACCCGCATATAGCGGTTGCCTTGATCGGTGGCAACGCGAACCTTCTGCAGATTCGGCAGCCAGCGGCGGCGGTTTTTGTTGTGGGCGTGGCTGACGTTATTGCCGGTGATCGGTTTTTTGCCGCAGATTGCACATTGTTTACTCATAATAAACTCCAATATCCGTCACGTCGCGGATGTTATTTGATTATCCCTTGGAAAAAGAAATGGAATTTATACAACGTTGGCTGCGGGCTTGCAAGTTTTTTATCCCTGCGGCACTGTTATTGTTTTCCGCTTCCGGCTGTGCCACTGTCCCTTACCGATACGGGGTCCCGGAATCACGGCGTTCCCTCGTGTCCATGGACTATCGCGGCCAGATAGAGCGGGGCCGCCCCCATGGCTTTGTTGACGGACTGGGAAATTATTTTTTTTCCCTGCCCTCCAAACTCATCCTCTGGAACCGGCAGGTGGACAACCACCATATTTCACCTCATACCGAGGAGAGTATCCGGCGATATCTTGCCGCCAACCGTATGGGCTCGGTAAAGGTACGACTCAATCAATACGCCCCCGGCGGCGAGTGGATCAGGCTGGCCCGTAACCGTGACATGCCGGGGTTTTTCCGCTGGACCGTCGGGGCTCTGACCGTGGGTATGTATACTATTCTCCCGGGCCGGGTTTTCGGTGGTGATAATTATAATCCCTATACCAACACCGTGAGTCTGTACTCTGATCTCGACGCCATTGCCCTGCACGAGGCGGCCCACGCCAAGGATTTTGCCGTTAAACCCCGGGGCGGCCGGGGCTGGTATGCGTTGATGCGGATTCTGCCGCTGGCGCCGTTATATCAGGAGGCGCGGGCCAGCGGTGACGCCATCGGCTATTGTATTGACCGGGGCATGGACGACAGCACCGCTGAGGCGTACAGGGTGCTTTATCCCGCCTATATGACCTATATCGCCGGCGAACCCTTCCGCTGGTTCCCGGCCGAGGCGTGGATGAGCTATGCCGCCGAGGCCGCCCTGGCCCTGCCCGGACATGTGCTGGGCAGGATCAAGGCCGGAAGGATTAAAGGAAAGGGAACGGAGTAAAGCGCCCCATGAACACCACCCTGCACGCGCTTTAACCCTTTGATATACCTAAGTATAATCAGAAGGGGGGCAAAGCACGCACATGGCGGCGGCCCTGAACCCCTTACCGGGTGCGATTTTTTTTGCATTAGGTGTGGTTGATTGATCGCTTGCGAAACGGAGAGACACCGCCGGGGCGGGGGCGGTGCCGGGGACGAATATTCCTTGACGCCACCGTGTAATCCGGCTTCGCTTTTTTCAGCTTTCAGCCTATCTAACCTTCAGCGGCGACAGGATGATCTCCACCACCCGGTTGCTGCGCCGGATCTTTCTGGCTTTTCTGTCAACAATGTTCACCGGACGGTACTGGGCCACGCCCACGGCACTCATTCGCCGCGGGTCGATTTTGTAGCCCCATTGCAGAACCCGGAGGATGGCGGTGGCCCGGGCGCAGGAGAGTTCCCAGTTTGAGAGGTATTTCTTTTTCAGTCTTCGGCTTGGCGGCAGGTCGTCGGTGTGACCGATTACCCGGATTTCCTTGTCGGCTTCCCTTTTCAGGATCGGGGCTACCTTGGCCAGTAGCTTCGCCCCCCGACGACTGAGGATGGCGCTGCCGGATTTGAAGAAAAGTTTGTCCACCAATTCTATTTTGAGGGTATCTTCAATCCGGGAGATAACCGCCTCTTTCTTTTCCAGCCGCCCTTCGAGGTCGGCCTTCATCGTCTGCATGTTTTCTTCCATCCGCCGCAGGGCTTCCGCCCGGTCCTGTTCCCGGGACTCAAGTTCGTCTCTGGCCGCGGCCAGGTCATGTTTTTCCTTCAGGAGTTCATCCCGTCTGTTCCGCAGGGTCGCGGCATCCTCTTCAAGGGTGGCGATCCGGTCGCTGCATTTTTTTTCCGCCGTTGTTTTTGCCTTCCGCGCGTTTTCCAGTCTGCCTTCAAGCTCAACGTATTTCCCTTTACTAACGCAACCGCCAAAGGCGAAGGCAAGCAGGGGGACGGCAATAATGAGCGCAGGAAGTTTACAGGCTTTCATGGCAATGTTCTCCGCGGTGGATTATTTTCATGGCTTGGACCTTTTAAAAGGCATGGCCTTTTAAAATAAGATGATTGTCAGGTAAATAATATTGCTGCCGGAGTAAGTCAAGTAATTATGAGTACCGTAAACCAACCCCATACTGTATCGCCGCGGGTCATCAACCTTTTTTTCGTCATTGGTCTCATCTCCGCCTTTGCCTTCCGGGTTCTGGTGGTTCTGGCCCATTTCAACAGCCCCTGGTTTAAACCGGTATGGTATCTGGGGGTGGCGGGATATTTCGCCTTTTTTCTCTATCGTTACCTGATAAGCCGCAAGCGCCGTCAGGCGGTAATCGATTACGACCTTCTGGGCAAGGTGCGGCGGGGGGATAAACTTGACGCTGCCGACCGGGAGGTCCTCGAATACCTTCTGGCAAGTCTGCTCAGGTCACGGGAGAATATCAACTATATGATGATTTTTGTCCTCTCGGTCTTGGCGGTGGCGGCGGATGTGGTTCTGAGTTTTTTCTGAATCCGTGATGGTTGCGTACCGCATTTGTCCGCCAACGCTTGACTCGTCCGCTCACGGATTCAGGTAGAAGTGATCGGGCCGGTTGGTGGAACTGCACTTTTTAATTTTGCTTCCTGTATCTTGTATATCGATGTTATGCAAGCGATCAATTAACCACACCTAATGCAAAAAAAGTCGCAAATCATCATTTTTGTCATTCCGGACTTGATCCGGAATCCTGTGATGAAACACATTATGGATTCCGGCCTTCGCCGGAATGACGGAAAGAAGGGGTTTTTGCGAGTTCATTATTTATCGGCAGACACTATCTTGACCGCTTTAAATGCTCCGGCGGCGTAAGCCCGTGTTTTCTGATCTTGTAGCCAATCTGCCGCTGGGTGATCTTAAGCTCCCTGGCCGCTCTCGCCTGTACCCATCCGTGACGTATCAGGGCGGCTTCAAGTTCATGCCTTTCCAGGTCTTGCAGCGAGGTGGCCGCTCCCATTGCGCCTTCCCTCGTTGTCGGTATCTCTTCAGACGTTGTTCCGGCCGCCACCCCGGCGCATTGCCTTTCCATCGGGGCGTTTATGTATGAGGGAAGATCATTCAGATTGATTACTTCGCCGTCGTTCATTATCACCAGCCTTTCAATCAGGTTTTCAAGTTCCCTTATATTGCCCGGCCAGTGATACTCTGTAAACAGGGCAAGGGCCGCCCTTGAGAACCGGATTCTGCGCTTGTTGTTCTGATTACTCCCCTTCAGAAAATGGTCAATCAGCATGGGGAGGTCGTCTTTTCTTTTTCTAAGGGGCGGGATTGTTATCGGCACCACGTTAAGGCGGTAAAAGAGGTCCTCGCGGAAGCGGTTGCCCACTAATTCCTCCTCCAAGTTGCGGTTGGTAGCGGCGATTATTCGTACATCAACGTCAATGGTCCTAGTACCGCCGAGGCGTTCAAACTGCTTTTCCTGGATGACCCTGAGGAGTTTCGCCTGCAGGGGCATGGGGAGTTCTCCGATTTCATCTAAAAACAGGGTGCCGCCGTCGGCCATTTCGAAGCGACCTTTTTTGGTCGCTGTCGCCCCGGTGAACGCTCCCTTTTCGTGCCCCAGAAGTTCGCTTTCGAGCAGGGTGTCGGGCAGGGCGGCGCAGTTGACTTTGACAAACGGGCGTTTGTGCCGTGGGCTTGCGATGTGGATGGCCCGGGACACCAGTTCCTTTCCTGTCCCGGACTCACCGAGCAAAAGGGCGGTGGCGCTGCTTGGCGCTACCTTGTCGATATAGCGGAACACCTCCTGCATCCGCTTGCACTGGCCGATCATATTTTTGTGGCTGAAACGGGTTTTTAGTTCCGCCTTGAGAGAGATGTTTTCCTCAAGCAGTCTTTGTTCCTTTTTGGCAATGGTCTCGTGCAGGTGGAGAAACTGGGCGATCAGGGTGGCGACAACGGTTAGAAAACGAATGTCTTCCTCAAAGGATATTTCCAGGCCGAAGAGACGGTCAACCGACAGCACCCCCACCGGTTTTTCAAGGATAACCACCGGGACCCCGATAAAGGATATCTCACCCTTGTCAAAACTGGTCCGCGCTCCGGTACGGTTCAGGAACAGGGGCTCGTCCTGGATGTCGGGGACCACAAAGGGGTATGCGGTCCGGAATACCTTGCCGATAACCCCTTCGTCAATCTTGTAGATCCCTCTTTTTTTCTCCCTCTCGATCAGACCGTATGACGCCCTGATGGCAAGCCTTGCTCCGCCGCTGTCCTTTAACACCAAGGTCGCCCTTTCCATGCGCAGGGTGTCGTGGAGAATGCGGAGGATTTCCGCCAGGGCCTTGTCAAGGTCAAGGGCCGAGCCGATCAGCTGCGCAATTCGGTAAAGGGCCATAACCTCAAGGCCGTTGGTTGTGGAGGGTCTGGTGTCTGTATGATGGTTATCCAACGTAGTCTTCCCCATGGTTCGGCGCTGATGTCCGGGGGGCTCCGGCACAGTTTTCGTGGTGACGGGTCTTTTGTCCATAGAATAGAGTTGAGCAAGTATCGCGCCAAAGAGGACGGTTGATTTCCGGAAGGGGCGGGGCGGCCCGGAGTATAGCCATCCTGCGCCGGGAGGACGGCATGGGACTGTTCTCACCGCACAGGATCTAATCACTTCATTTTTTACAAAATTGCAATTACATGAAAGTGACGGTAAGCAAAATTGTACAATTATGTATGTAGTCCTATGTGCAATTTTGTTATGAGTGTTACGCGTGTCTGTTGTCGATTTTATTACCATCCTTGCCGGCAACAAAATCCGTTGAGAAATAAATACAATTATATCATACAGTTATATGTTTTGTTTGTCGACCTTCGAGTCGATGGCACAGCCATTGCCACTGTCATGTCTGTAAACGGAGGTTGTGATCAGGGGGTAATCCCGGCACGACTGCAGATTTACCGGTACCCGGGCAGGAAGGCTTGTTGAGTCTGTTCCCGTCCGGGGCCGGACAATTCTATGAGAGAGAGGAGGTCAGTTCAATGAGAAAGGTAGCGATCTATGGCAAGGGCGGAATTGGCAAATCAACAACCACCCAGAATACGGTGGCGGGTCTGATGGAGCTTGGCCGCAAGATCATGGTGGTCGGCTGTGATCCCAAGGCGGATTCCACCCGTCTGCTCCTCGGGGGTCTGGCCCAGAAATCGGTTCTCGACGCCCTGCGGGAAGAGGGTGAGGAAGTGGAGCTGGATGATATCCGTAAGGCCGGGTACGGCGGAACCTGGTGCGTTGAGTCCGGGGGGCCGGAGCCCGGGGTCGGCTGCGCCGGCCGTGGGATCATTACTTCAATCAATATGCTTGAGTCACTTGGCGCCTACGAGGAGTCCGAGGGATTGGATTATGCCTTTTATGACGTCCTCGGCGACGTTGTCTGCGGCGGGTTCGCCATGCCCATCCGCGATGGCAAGGCGGAGGAAATTTACATTGTTGTCTCCGGCGAGATGATGGCCATGTACGCCGCCAATAATATCAGCAAGGGGATCGTCAAGTTCGCCCAGACCGGCAGCGTCCGCCTTGGTGGCCTGATCTGCAATTCCCGGGCGGTGGATAACGAAAAGGAGGTGGTTGAGGCATTTGCCGAAAAGCTCGGCACTCACATGATTTACTTTGTTCCCCGCGACAACGACGTGCAGCGGGCGGAGATCAACCGCAAGACGGTGGTCGAGTGGAACCCCGATGTTCCCCAGGCGTCAGTCTATCGTGGTCTGGCCAAGGCCATTGATGAGAACAAAAGGCTTGAGATTCCTACCCCGCTTGAGATAGAGGCGCTTGAGTCCCTGCTTATGGCCTACGGGCTTATGGACGCGGCATAGCGGTCCGTGAAAAAAGGACTGTGTGCACGGTCTGACGGGCGGGACGGAGTCGTAAATATTGATGATTTGCGACTTTTTACGACGCCAGCAAGATTTGTTTAACAGACCTTTTATGACTCTGAAGGCAAAAGGGAAAAATATCGTAAGATTACAGTGATACTGCCTTTCGCCGTTGCAGGGATTTATTAATTGAGTTCATCCGACAAAGGATACGGGAGAAAAATTATGCTGATCATGATCCGAGCAATTATACGGCCGGAAAAGGTTGATGCGGTCCTCGCCGCCCTCATGGACGCCGGATTTCCGGCGGTAACCAAATATGCCGTCGCCGGGCGTGGCAAGCAGCGCGGCATAAAAATCGGCGAAGTCACCTATGACGAGCTACCCAAGGTGATGCTGGTGAGTGTGGTTAATGAGTCGGACAGGGAATTTGTCGTCAAGACCATCATCGAGACTGCCCGCTCCGGCGCCAAAGGCGCCTTTGGCGATGGCAAGATCTTTGTGTCGGAGGTTTTTGAGGCCTGGACCATCAGTTCCGGAGTAAAAGAGACCGCTGCGGCCGCCGGGGAGGTACCGGCATGAGAGAAGTTATTGCCGTGGTGCGAATCAACATGATGAACCAGACCAAAAAGGCCCTGACCGATTGCGGTATCGACGCCTTCTTCGCCCATGAGGTGAACGGCCGGGGTAAGGGATTTGTCAGCCCTGATGTGCTTGAAGGAGCGCGGGAGGGTTATGAAGAGGCGGCCGCGCTTTTGGGCGAGAAGGGCAAGCTCTATCCCAAACGGATGGTTACTGTCGTGGTTCCCGATGACCGGGTCGGCTGTGTGGTCGAGACCATTATCAATATCAACCAGACCGGCAAACCCGGCGACGGCAGAATATTTGTGACGCCGGTCATAGACGCGGTCCGGGTCAGGACCGGGGAAACGGGCGCCGAGTCCATTGCCTGAAGGAGGTAACAGCATGGCAACAAAAAATAAATCCGTTCAGCGGGAACCCGCGGACATCAAGGCGGAACTTTTGCAGAAATATCCGCCCAAGGTAGCTCGGAAGCGCGCCAAACAGATCATGATCAACGAGGCCCGGCAGAGCGAGACCCCGGCGATCACCGCCAATGTCCGCACCATTCCCGGGATCATCACCATGCGCGGCTGTACCTATGCCGGCTGCAAGGGTGTCATCATGGGGCCGACCCGTGACATTGTCAATATTACCCACGGTCCTATCGGCTGCGGCTTCTACTCCTGGCTCACCCGGCGTAATCAGACCGATCCGGGGCCGGACGGTGAAAACTATATGACTTATTGTTTTTCCACCGACATGCAGGAGCATGACATCATCTTCGGCGGAGAGAAAAAGTTGGCAGCGGCGATCCAGGAGGCCTACGACCTATTTCATCCGAAATCGATCGCGGTTTTCGCCACCTGCCCGGTGGGGTTGATCGGTGATGATATCCATACCGTTACCGCGCAGATGAAGGAAAAGTTCGGCGATTGTAATGTTTACGCCTTTTCCTGCGAGGGGTACAAGGGGGTCAGTCAGTCCGCCGGGCATCATATCGCCAATAACCAGGTGTTCCGGCATATCGTCGGCGAAAATGATGCGGAGAAACCGGGCCGGTACCGGATTAACCTCCTGGGTGAGTACAATATCGGCGGCGATGGTTTCGAGATCGACCGGATATTTAATAAATGCGGCATCACCTGTATCTCGACCTTTTCCGGTAATTCCACCTACGATCAGTTCGCCTCGGCCCATACCGCCGATCTCAATGCCGTCATGTGCCATCGCTCGATCAACTATGTCGCGGACATGATGGAGACCAAATACGGCATCCCCTGGATCAAGGTGAACTTTATCGGTGCCAACGCCACGGCAAAGTCGCTGCGTAAGATCGCGCAATATTTCGGGGACAAGGAACTCATCGACAAGGTGGAGGAGGTCATCGGCGAAGAAATGCCGGCCGTGGAAGCGGCCCTGAAAGAGATAAGTCCCCGTACCGGCGGCAAGACCGCGATGTTGTTTGTCGGCGGCTCCAGGGCCCATCATTATCAGGATCTCTTCGCGGAATTGGGGATGAAGACCATCTCCGCCGGTTATGAATTCGCCCATCAGGACGATTACGAGGGCCGTCAGGTTCTGCCCAACATCAAACTCGACGCGGACAGTCGTAATATTGAGGAGCTTGAGGTTGAGGCGGATGAAACCAGGTTCCGGCCGCGGATGACCGACAAGCGGATGAAGGCCCTTGAGAAGACCGGGTTCAAATTCAAGGCGTATGACGGCCTTGCCCCGGACATGGAGAAACAAACCCTTATTGTTGACGACCTGAACCAGTACGAGGCGGAAAAGCTGGTGGAGTTGATGCGGCCGGATATCTTCTGCGCCGGGATCAAGGAGAAATACTCGATTCAGAAATTAGGGGTGCCGATGAAACAGCTTCACAGCTACGATTCCGGCGGTCCCTATGCCGGCTTTGTCGGCGCGGTCAATTTCTATCACGAGATCGACCGGTTGGTGAACTCAAAGGTCTGGAGTTACATGCAGGCGCCCTGGCAGAAGGATCCACAGCTTTCGGCTTCATATAACTGGGAATAAAAAAGACCCCTCAGCGAGGATAAAAAAATGTTGTTACGACATACACCAAAGGAAATAAGCGAGCGCAAGGCCCTGGCCATCAATCCGGCCAAGACCTGCCAGCCCATCGGCGCCATGTACGCCGCTCTCGGTATCCACGGCTGTCTGCCGCACAGTCACGGATCTCAGGGATGCTGCGCCTACTATCGTTCCACCCTGACCAGGCACTATAAAGAACCCATTTCCGCGTCCACCAGTTCTTTTACCGAGGGGGCTTCGGTCTTTGGCGGCCAGGCTAACCTGATGCAGGCCCTTAATAATATCTTCACCGTTTACGACCCCGAGGTGGTGGCGGTGCATACCACCTGCCTGTCGGAGACCATCGGCGAGGATCTGCCGCAGATCAGAAAGAAGGCGATGATAGAGGGCAAGATCCCGGAGGGCAAATACGTTCTCACCGCCTCGACCCCGAGCTACGCCGGTTCCCATGTCACCGGGTTTTCAACCATGGTCAAGTCGATGGCGATGGCGGCGGAGCCGACCGGTAAAAAGAACGGCAAGGTTAATCTAATCCCCGGCTGGGTGGAGCCTGCCGATATGGAAGAACTCAAAAGGATCACCGGGCTTCTCGGGGTGAAGACGATCATGTTCCCCGATACCTCAGGGGTGCTTAACGGCCCGCTTTCGGGGGAGTACCGGATGTTTCCTGAAGGCGGGGTCACCATGGCGGAGCTTTTGTCCACCGGCGACTCCATCGGTACCCTGGCCTTGGGTGAGTGGTGCTCAGCCGCCGCCGCTCGGTAGCTGGACCGTAGCCGGAAGGTGCCCTGCAGTGTGATCGACATGCCCTTCGGACTTGCGGCCAGCGATCGTTTCATCGACGCCCTCAGGACCATTGCCGGGGTCGTGGTCCCGGAGCAGATCACCCGTGAACGCGGTCAGCTGGTGGACATGATCTCGGATATGCATCAGTATTTTTATGGCAGAAAGGTGGCCTTGGCCGGCGATCCCGACCAACTCATCGCCATGACCGAATTTCTGGTCTCGCTCGACATGAAGCCGGTTCATATCGTCACCGGCACCCCGGGTAAGAAGTTTGAAGAACGCATCCGCGAGATCACCCGGGATATGGGCTGCGAGGTCAACGTTAAGGCCAAGGGTGACATGTTCCTCCTGCATCAGTGGATCAAAAACGATCCGGTCGATTTCCTGATCGGTAACTCTTACCTGAAATATATTGCCCGGGACGAGGATATCCCTCTGGTGCGCTGGGGTTTTCCGATCCTTGACCGTCAGGGTCATCAGTATTTTCCCACCGTGGGCTATAAGGGAGGTCTGCGGCTGCTTGAGAAGATCCTGGATGTCCTGCTCGACCGCAAGGACCGCGACGATTCCGAGATCGGTTTTGAATTGGTGCTTTAACCCCCGTGGTCTGCGGTGGGCGGAACATTGTCCTCCGTGGGCCGCGTTTTGAGGTGAAGGAATTGTCCACAACTATTCTGTCCGGCGGGAAACTGTGCCTGATGTCGGTGGCGGGACGGGCATTTGTTCAGCTTCGTTTTGCCCCGACGGCAAGCGGGGTGAGTGCGTTTGCGCCGTGCCAGGCGCTTTCCCGGCTTTCCGGGATTATTGAAACGGGCGGACCGGTCGCGGCGGTGGATATCACCGGACCCGGCGATCCCCTGGCCGATATCAGTACTACCCTTGAGGTGATCGGGGAGGTTCATCGCCGCTGGCCGGAGATCGCCATAACGGTAACCAGTCTCGGGTTGAACGGCGCTGATCACGCCGCGGCTCTCCGCGAAGCCGGGGCGGGGCGGATGAATCTCCTGGTCGACTGCGTGGAGAACGGGGTGGCGAAGAAGGTTTACGCCTGGATCAGATCGGGCAATAAAACCGTACCTCTGTCCCGGGCCGCGGCGTGGCTGGTGGAGGAACAGGCCCGGGTGATGGCGGTGTTTCGCCGGGCCGGTATTGGGGTGAGTGCCAGATGCCGGGTCTTTGCCGGGATAAACGACGGGCATGTGGATGCCGTGGCCCGGTTTCTCGCCGACCACGGGGTTGAACGGCTGGAACTGGCGCCCGGCAATGATGAATGCTGCCGTGGGCTTCTGGCGCAGGCACGGCAGGAGGCGGGCCGGAATATCCCGACCACCATCTGTGATCCGGCCGCGGCCTCTGACCCGGCCGTACCGGGCGCGGGGCCGACGGGCGCACGCCCCAATGTCGCGGTGGTCAGCGGCGGCGGAGTTGAGGTGGATCTCCACCTGGGCCGGGCCTGCCGGGTGTTGATATACGGGCCGCGCCGGGACGGACTGGTTTGTCTGCTCGCGACCCGTGATCTGCCCGATCCCGGCGGCGGCGAAGGACGGTGGCGGACGGCCGCCGAAGCCCTCAGCGATTGTTTCGTCCTGTTGACTGCCAGTGCCGGTCCGGCCCCATGCCGGATCTTTGGCCGATACGGGATTTCCGTGGTCAAGGGTGAAGGGGAGATTGAGGTAAAGGTCGATGCCCTGTACGATAGCGGCAGGAAAAGATCACGGCCGTAAGGCCGGTAAATTAAGGAGAAGGAAATGGCAATAGCGGAAAGACAGATAATAGTCTGCCAGAGTTTTCGGGTCACCGGAGACAGGAAGGGCGTCTGCCACCGGCAGACCGATGGTTTTCTCCAGTATCTGGAAGAGGAAATCATTGACCGGGGCCTTGACTGCCTGGTCACCGCCAGCACCTGTCTGAAGCAGTGTGACTCCGGGCCGGTCATGGTGATTCAGCCGGAAAACTGGTGGTTTAAGGGGGTGGACAGCGAAGAGGTGATCGACGCTATCCTCGACGGCCTCGAAGACGGCGAGCCCCCGGCGGAATACCTTGTTTCATGAGGGGTGATATCATGCCGGATAAGAGATCCATACCATCTACTTCTATAGTGGGTTTTTCCGATATCAGGAGAGAACCTGTCCAGGGGTGGGAAGGCTTTTTAAAGGAGGGCGGGCAGTTTCTTGATACGGCCGCCAACGCCTATGCCGGGCGGCGCAAGGTCTTTACCACCGTAATTCTCTACAACCTGGTGGCCATGGCCATTGAAAAATTGTTCATGGCCCTGTTGATGAAGAGCGGCAATCTTCCGTATAACCACACCATGGTGGATTTGGTCGCAGCGGTTGAGGAGTACCGGCCCGGCTTTCTGACGCCCATTCTCGCCGACCGGCTTAAGGCGATGGACCGGTACCAGGAGATCTGTGACCTGGATAAATTCAGGATGGCTTCTCCGACCATGGCGGAAACAGGTGCGATGCTGGATCTGGCCGCCGAGGTGAGGACGTTGACCATGGCCCATATTGTCGCATCCTGAAAGTGATTGCAGGGCACGAAGCCGTCACGGATTCAGGATAAATTCTGTCCAAGGGAGAAAGACCATGGCGAAAAAGGATGTGGAAGAGTTGCTGGTGGCCGGTGGTGAAGATAAAAATCTGCGGGCCAGATACGATGTCCCCGGCACCGTGGAGGAGTTCGTCGTCCTTGCCGCCGAAGACGGCTATAGTTTCACTGCCGCGGAATTTGAACAGGTTCTGAAGGAATCGGGCGATGTTTTTGAAAAGAACGGCAACCCCCCCAAACGCCAGATATGGTGGGTGTGACAGCTTGTCGGCGCAAGCTGACATCCTCATCCGCGAGGCGCGTTCCGGCGACGTTGACCGGCTGTGTGACCTTCTTGGAATACTTTTTGCCCTTGAATCTGATTTTGTCTGCGACCGGTCACGGCAGCAGAGGGGGTTGAGAATACTGATGGGAAACGGCGGTTGCCGGGTTATGGTCGCCGAATGCGGCAGCCGGGTCGTGGGGATGTGTACCGGGCAGATTGTCGTCTCCACCGCCGAGGGCGGTCCGGCCCTGCTGGTGGAGGATGTGGTGGTTGACCTCTCCTGGCGGCGGCGGGGTGTCGCCAGGGCCCTTCTTGGCCGGCTTGATCTCTGGGCGGCGGCGCATGGCGTGGCGCGGATGCAGCTGTTCGCCGACGGTGATAATATTGCCGGGCTTGAGTTCTACCGCCGCCTAAACTGGCGGCGGACACGGCTGGTCTGTCTGCGGAAAATGGTGGACGGGACCTGATTCCCCGGTCCGGTACGCTGCCTTCTGTCTTTGTCTGTTCCGATGTTTCCCGGTCGTCCACGGCCATGATCTCCTGATTAATAACCCTCGATTTCACCGGATTTTTCAATCCGGCAAAACCAGCGGTGCCTCCCCGCGCCGCGCACAGTCCGTTTTTCAACGGACTGCTATACCTGTTTACGGCAGCTATGTCGTTGCTACGTTTTTGTTCAGTTTCTGCCGGTTTTGTCGCAGGCGCAACATCGGCGTCTGGAACGGCCGCCAGAGCCGCCGCCGGTCATCATGGCAGATCCTCTGTGTAACCACCTGTAAAAATTGAATAAATAAAATTGATTCTCCTCTGGCATGGGGGTTGCTCTTTTGGGGAAGCAAACGAGGTAAGCGATCAATTAATCACACCTAATGCAAAAACAATCGCACTTCGTAAGGGTTTCAGGGACGCCGCCATGTGCGCGCTTTAACCCCTTTTGATCATACTAATAGGTATATCAAAGGATTAAAGCGCGTGCAGGGTGGTGTTCATGGAGCGCTTACCAAACGAGTACTTCAAACCAGGGGAGAATCATCATGTCGGCAACAGTTTTTGCAGAGCGCAGTGACCAGATCCATCGCAAGGGAACAAAGCCCTTTGATATCAGCTGCGACCGGGAAAGTCTGGCGGGCGCGGTCAGTCAGCGGGCCTGTGTCTTCTGCGGGTCGCGGGTGGTTCTCTATCCCATCGCCGACGCCGTCCATCTGGTTCACGGTCCCATCGGCTGTGCTGTTTATACCTGGGACATCCGCGGGGCTCTTTCCTCCGGGCCGGAGCTGCACCGCCTCTCGTTTTCAACCGATATTCAGGAAAGGGATGTGATCTTCGGCGGCGAGTAGAAACTCGGCCATGCCCTGGTCGAGCTGATTGACCGTTATCAGCCAAAGGCCGCCTTTGTCTATTCAACCTGCATCGTCGGGATCATCGGCGACGATATCGAAGCGGTCTGTCGGAAGGTGGCGGCGGAAAAGGGCATCCCGGTGCTGCCGGTACAGTCCGAGGGGTTCAATGGTAACAAGAGGGCCGGGTATGAGGCCGCCTGTAACGCCATGTTTCGTCTGGTGGGGACCGGCGATACCGCCGGGATTTCCGGATGTTCCATCAACATCCTCGGCGATTTCAATCTCGCGGGTGAGATCTGGTTGATCCGTGACTACTTTAACCGCATCGGGGTCGAGGTGGTGGCCAATATCACCGGCGACGGCAGGGTCGATGACATCAGGCGCTGCCACGGCGCGGCCTTGAACGTGGTCCAGTGCTCCGGGGCGACCATGACTCTCGCGAAGATGATGGAAGAAAAATACGGCATCCCGGTGATCCGGGTTTCCTACTTCGGCATCGAGGACATGGCCGAGTCGCTCTACGCGGTGGCGGCCCACTTCAAAGATCGGGAGATGATGGAGCGGGCGAAAAAGGTGGTGCGGGAGGAACTTGACACCATCCTGCCGCGGTTAAAAAAATATCGTGCCGCCCTCAGTGGTAAAAAAGCGGCGATTTATGTGGGCGGCGCCTTCAAGGCCTTCTCCCTGGTCAAGGCCTTCCGGCATCTCGGCATGACTGTGGTCATGGTCGGCTCCCAGACCGGGACAAAAGAGGATTACCGGGAGCTTTTTGCGATCACCGATGACGGGACGATCATCGTCGATGACTCAAATCCCCTGGAGCTTTCAAGCTTTCTCCAGGAAAAGGAGGTTGACATCTTTGTCGGCGGGGTCAAGGAACGGCCCATCGCCTACAAACTTGGAATTGCCTTCTGCGACCATAACCACGAGAGAAAGGAGATGCTGGCCGGGTTTGCCGGGATGATGAACTTTGCCAAAGAGGTTTATTCCTCGGTTATGAGCCCGGTCTGGAAGCTCGTACCCCGGCGCGGCAAGGTCTGCGAGGGGAGGGCGTTATGAGCACAATGCCGCGATACGTTTCCACCACCAACGCCTGCAAGCTCTGCAAGCCTCTCGGCGCCTGTATCGCCTTTCGCGGTATCGAGGCCACGGTCCCCTATCTTCACGGTTCCCAGGGCTGCGCTACTTATATGCGGCGGTATATCATCAGCCACTTCAACGAGCCCATCGACATTGCCTCGTCATCCATGGGGGAGAAGAACGCCATTTATGGCGGCGGCGCTAATCTCAAACAGGGGTTGAAGAACGTCAGCGCCAAGTACCGGCCGTTGATGATCGGTATCGCCACCACCTGTCTTACCGAGACCATTGGCGATGATCTCAGGATGATCGTCCACGAATACCGCCAGGAGGCGGGAGATGATGATGAGATCCCGATTCTGGTCCGGGTCTCAACCCCCAGTTACTCGGGAACCCACATGGAGGGCTTTCACGCCGCCGTCCGCAGTACCCTTGCCGCCCTGTGCCGGAATGTCCCGGCCCATGAGCGGATAAATGTCTTCCCCGGCCTCCTCTCACCAGCCGATATCCGGCATTTAAAAGAGATATTTGCCGCCTTCGGCCTTGCGGCCACTGTCCTGCCGGATATCTCAGAAACCCTGGACGGTCCGGCCCTTGATGAATACCTCCTGATTCCGGCGGGCGGCACCCTTATCGAAAATATCAAGACCATGGGCGGCGCCGCGGCCAGCATTGAATTCGGCTCAACCCTCGGGGCCGACAGCTGCGGTAATTATCTTCAGGAGACCTTTGGGGTGGAAAATTTCCGCCTTCCCATGCCCATTGGCGTCAACGCCGGCGACCGGTTTTTTTCTCTGTTAGAGCGTCTGTCAGGCAAGCCCGCCCCGGCCCGTTATACCGGAGCCCGGGGTCGTCTTATCGACAGTCTGGTGGACGGCCATAAATATGTCTTCGGTAAGAAAGCGGTGGTTTACGGCGAAGAGGATCTGGTTGTCGCCCTGGCCGGGTTTCTCGCCGAAATCGGGGTGCAGCCGGCGCTCTGCGCCTCCGGCGGCAGGAGCGGCAGACTGGCCGCAAGGGTGAACGAGGTGACCCGGGGGCTTTGCGAAACTGCCCCGGAGAGTCATGAGGATGTCGATTTTCACGGGATCGAGCTCCGGGCCGGGGAATTGCGGCCGGATCTGATTATCGGCCACAGCAAGGGCTACCGGTTGGCGCGGGAGCTTGGCGTACCCCTGATCCGGGTCGGGTTTCCGGTTCATGACCGCATCGGCGGCCAGCGCATTCTCCATATCGGTTATGAGGGAGCCCAGCAGCTTTTTGATCTTATCGCCAACAGCATGATCCAGGTGAAACAGGATGGGTCAAAAATTGGCTACGCATACATGTGAATCGGTTTAACCGATGTCTGTCCATAAAATGGTCTTTTCGTCCGATTCCGGCGTCATGAGCAAAATGGAAAATGTTCATGATGCCATGGCGGGACTGCGATTTTTAATTTTGTTCACTCCCTGACCCTGGACGAAAATCCTCAGTTTTCAAGACACCCTAAAACATAAAAGGGAAAAATTATGAAAGAGAAAAGCCGGAAGGATTACAGCAAACACCCGTGTTTCAATGCCGCGGTCAAGGGCCGGTTCGGTCGGGTTCATCTGCCGGTGGCGCCGAAATGCAATATCCAGTGCAATTTCTGCAACCGCAAATACGACTGTGTCAACGAATCGCGCCCAGGGGTGACGAGTACCGTTCTTTCCCCGGCCCAGGCCGCGGTATACATGGGAAAGGTCCTCGACAAGGAACCGCGGATATCAGTGGCCGGGATCGCCGGGCCCGGCGATCCCTTTGCCAACCCGGATGAGACCATGGCCACCCTGCGGATGATCAGCGAAAAATTCCCCGGGATCATCCTGTGTCTGGCCACCAACGGCCTTGCGATCGGCCCTTATATTGAAGAGCTTTCCCGGATGAATGTCTCCCATGTAACCGTCACCGTCAACGCGGTCGATCCCGAAATCGGTGCCAGGATTTATAGCTTTGTCAGGGACGGCAAAATAGTTTACCGGGGTGTCCAGGGCGCAAGTCTCCTCCTTGAACGGCAGTTAGCCGCCATCGCCGGGTTAAAAAGGCACGGGATTACCGTCAAGGTCAATAATATCGTCACTCCCGGAATAAACGACACCCGGGTCGAGGAGGTGGCCGGGAAGATGGGTGAACTTGGGGTGGATCTGTTGAACTGCATGGCCATGTTCCCAAACCTTGGTACCCCCTTTGGTGAACTGCCGCAGCCGGATAAAAAACAGATGGCGGATATTCGCAACCTGGCGGAGAAATACCTGCCGCAGATGCGTCATTGCACCCGCTGTCGCGCCGATGCCGTCGGGCTGCTTGATAATGACCGGACCGCTGAGTTCCGCGGCTGTCTTTCCGCCTGTGCCTCTCTGCCGGCGACTGACGAGGTTGTCCGTCCCTATGTGGCGGTATGCACCAAGGAGGGGGTGCTGGTTAATCAGCATCTTGGCGAGGCAAACAGACTGCAGATATGGGAACAGGACGGTGACGGTTTCCGGATGATCGGCGAGAGGCAGGCACCGGAGGCGGGCGGCGGAGTGCGGCGCTGGACCGCGCTGGCGAAGATTCTGGGTGATTGTCGGGTGCTTCTTGCCGGCAATATCGGCGCCACCCCCGAGGCCCTGCTTGAAGAGTCGGGAATAAGGACCGCGGTGATGAACGGTTTTATTGAAGACGCGCTCGCGGCTGTTTATTCCGGCCGGGACGTCAATGTTTACCGGGGACGGCGTGAATCATGCGCCGCCGGCGGCTGTTCCGGAACAGGCTCTGGTTGCGGCTGAACTTTTTAACTGGCCGCGAGAAAAAGCCGTCCATGGTGTTTTTTTAACCCCGGTTGGCCAAAACAGATTACGGCCAACCTCTCGAAGGAGGAGAAAAGATGAAGATAGCAGTGGTTTCAACGGATGGGATCACGGTTGATGAACATTTCGGCCGGGCGGAGAGGTTTCTGATCTATGAACTTGATGGTGAGCGTAAGCTTATGCTCGGGAGCCGAGACTGCGTTTCGCTGTCGGTGGGCGACCGTGATCACGCCTTTGATCCGTCGAGGTTTGAGACGGTGGTGGATGTTATTGCCGGTTGCGTCCGGGTCTATTGCGTCAGGATCGGGGAGAAACCGGCGGCTGAGCTTAAAAAACGCGGGATTTTAGCGGTGGTGTATGAAGGGCCAATTGCCGCTATCCGGGAGTAGATATATTTTTTCGGCGTGGTTTGATCGTAAGCGCAAACTTGCTACCGGCCTGCGGCCTGAGAGGTGGAAAGATGAAAGGACTGGTTGACACGACCCTGCGGGAAGGGGGACAGACGGTGGGGGTCACCTTTGACCCGGCAGTGAAAAAAGAGATTTTCCTTCACCTGTGCCGGGTCGGGGTTGAGGAGATAGAGCTTGGCTGCGCCACCTCTTTTGCTCCTGAACTGGTGGATTTTATGGGCTTTTGCCGCCGGACGGAGGGTAGCCCCCGGTTGGCTTTGTGGAGTCGTTGCCGCAGGCGGGATATCGCGCTTGCGTGTGAGCTGCGTCCGGATGTTCTTTCCCTGTCTATTCCGGCATCTGATTTGCACCTTGAAAAGAAACTGGCCCGTGACCGTGGCTGGGCCCTGGCCGCGGTTGGTGAAGGCGTTTCCATGGCGAGGGACAACGGGGTCGCGCTGGTATCTCTCGGGCTGGAAGACGCCACCAGGGCGGATGGCGGTTTTGTTTTGCAGTTGGCGCGGGCGGCAAAGAGTGCAGGGGCATTCAGGGTCAGGATTGCCGATACCGTTGGCTGTGCGACCCCTGGAGAATTAGCCGGCATGGTTGGAAGGCTTAAAAAAGAAATTCCAATTGAAGTCGGGGTCCATTGTCATAATGATTTTGCCATGGCCACCGCCAACAGCATCATGGCCCTTGACGCCGGTGCCGACTGGGCCGACGTCACGGTTCTTGGTCTTGGAGAGAGGGCCGGTTGCGCCGGGCTTGAGGCGGTTGCGGTATTTCTGGCATTCCGGCGTGGCCGGGGCTATGAAACCTCCCGGCTGACGGCGCTGGCAAAGATCGTGGCCTGTGCTTCCGGCCGGAAAATTCACCCCCATTGTCCGGTGGTCGGGGAACGGATATTTCATTGTGAGACCGGTCTGCATCTTCAGGGACTCATGCGTGATCCGGCGACCTATGAGCCTTTTCCCCCTGAGGCGACAGGGGCGGAACGCCGTTTTGCCTTCGGGGTTAAGAGCGGGATGAAAGAGGTCGCGGATGTCCTTGGTCGTGGCGGCGCGGACTGGGGGCGGGTTGAGCTTGAGAGGTTGACTCGGGAGGTAAGAAAGCGGGCCGCGGAATTCGGCCGGTCCCTTGATGCCGGAGAGTTCGCGATCCTGGTGGCGGACGCCGCCGATGCTCCAGCCATGGACGCGTGATCGTTTTACTGGCCTTGATTTTTTGGTTTAACCGGATGCTTTATCCTGAGAAATCGGCGCTCAAGGCAGGGCCATGGGGGTCTCGATCCGGTTGCGGCATTCGCGCAGGAGGTCGTCGCGCAGGCGGTCGTGGTCGAGACGATAGATGTCGCCCGGAAAGAGCAGGGGGATGACCCCGGTATCGAACAGGCGTTTGATCTCGTATTCCTCGTGGGCCACGCCCCGGCGGTAGATGTAGTCGATATAGCTTTTATTGGTGTGGATGATGAATTCTACCCGCATCCCTTCCATGCGGGCGAAGAATTTGAGCATCGCGGTCGAGCCGGAACTGCCGGTGTTGCCGCGGTATCCTCCCCCGGCCAGGGTGTCGCTCAGGTCTTCAAGCCCCATGAAGGTCTTTGCCCGGGCGGTGCAGGCGGCAAGGTGTTTCTGGAACATTTTCACCTCGCTGATCGAGTCAACCACTCCCATGAGTCCCAGTTCGTCATCAACGGCGATGGCCGGATTTTCTCTGCCCTTGCGGAGGAGTTTCAGAACCTTGGCCTCGGCCCCTTTGCGTCTGATGCTGACGTAGATGGGGATGTCGCCGGTGGGGCTGGTGAAACGGCGTCGTTTCACCAGAGTGAGTTTGCGGTTTGCTTCCGGGCTGACGGCCGCGGCCTCGTCCGGGCTGATCACCCTGACCGCGCGGCAACCGTAGTCGTCCGGATTGTGCTCGCTTAACAGGTAGACCAGGTCCAGATCGCCGATTTTTACTTCCGGGTTCCAGACGTTGTCGTTTAAGAAGTCGAGAAAATCGGCAAACCTCTTTTCGATTCCGGTCTCCCTTTCCCGCTGTTCGATGGCCCCGGCAAGGAGCATGAGCACCAGTTTGCGTTTGGCCTCGAACCTTGCCTTTTTGTGGTAGCGGGGGTCGATGTTTATCAGCAGCAGCTCGGCCGGGTTCGAGGTGACGTCGATCTCGTTGGTTATCTCGATATGGCTGGCGTGGGCCCGCATTACCGTACTTTTTAAAAAGCGGATAACCGAGTCGGCGGTGGCGGAGCAGCCTTTTATCTGGGCGATTATCTCCCGATCCCGGCCCTTGAACCCGAACATATTGCCGAGCATGAGGCAGGTGCGTTTCTCAAGTCTTTCCCGGACCTCGGGGTCCTTCCTGATTCGGTGAATGTCGGCGATATTTTCCGTTCCCAGCAAAGAGCAGATCTGATCACGCAGGACCCGGTAGCGGGTGATCAGGCCCTCGCTTCGCAGTCGGGCGGCGAATTCCTTCGCCTCGCGGGAGAAAGCCGCAGGGGCCGGGGGAGCGTCTCCGGTGGCAAAGGGACCGTCCTGCCGCAGCAGGGTCATTATGCTCGCGTCTTTCATTGTTCTATTTCTGTTGAGGTGAGTCTGTCGCATCTGTCGGTTTTAACAGTCCCGTTAAAAAACACGGTAAATTCGAGAGGTTGGCCAAAACAGGTAGCCAATTTCTTGGATGAACTCGTAACAATCCATGGGATGGCTAAGCAATAATTTTGATATACAAGGAGAGGTGTCCTTTGTCGAGCGAGGCCATATATCCCGCCATAGCGGAACCGAGCGAACAAAAGGACGCCACGACGTCGTAGATTGCAATTATTGTTAGCGATCAAAAAAAATATTACCTGAATGTGTCACCCTTGTCCGCGGCGGCGTGGCATGGTGTTCATGGAGCGCTTACGAAAAAAGGGCCTCCGGGGGGGAGTCCTTTCCCACGGCGGCCCCTGACAGGCTCCGGACATTTTTACCGCGTGTTTTTTACCCTTTCTTTTTCGCGGCACCGTTCTTGCGGCGTTTGGCGATGGACTTTCTCAGGTTGTCGGGCAGGCCCCGGGCCTTTCCCGCTTTTTTGCGTCGCTCGGAGAGGGATTTTGCGCACAGGGGCTGGCGCATCTTGAAGCCGTGTTTGGTCCGGTATTCGCGCCCGGTGAGGCCGTGGGAGCGCAGGTGTTTGGGGGAGAGCATGCGGAAGCTCTCGCCGCATTCAAGGCAGATGATCTTGTTTTTGAGGATTGATTTTTCAGGCGCAACCGCAGGTTTGCCGCTGTCCGTTGCTGTTCCTTCTTCACCTGCCACGTCACAGGTCTCTTGGTGTTGCAGATTTTTAAGCACGCTGAATGTCTGTTGCAGGGCCTGATTGATTTCTTCGGTATTCATTCCGCTGGCGGAAGTCTGGGCGGTTATGATTTCTGCCGCCATCTCGACAAGTGATTTACTCATTATCTCTCCTCCTGTTAGTAATCATCTTTTATCCTTGCTTTTTTGTACTGATAACAGCACATTTTTATGTGTATATTACGGCAGAGAATATAGCAAGAATTTTTGTTAAAATGTTTATATTGTAAAGAAGGCGGGGAGAATTGGATGTATCTGTCTTTATAGCTATTGAGTCGGTGAGTTTATTGATGGATTCCCGACAAGGGGATGTCGTTATTGCCTGAAAAGGCTTGTCGTGAAGGAATATGCAATCGGTGGTGGTTTGCGGCCGGGGTGTATGTGTAGTGTGCTGTGTGCGGCGTTGCTCAGGGGCGGTAGCCGGTGCGGCGGTCGATGACAAAGTTGCTGCCGCTCATTTTTTTTACATGGTGTTTGAGCTGGGTGGCGGCGGAGCTGACCTCGCCGTAATGGCGGAAGCGCCCCGGGGCTATGGGAACCACGGCAACGGAGACACTGAGAAGTTCATATTTGGTGTTCCGTCCCTGGCGGTCCTGGCCGCTGTAACTGCCGGCTTCGAGGTCTTCTTTTGACAGGAACATATTGCGGATCATGGAGAAATTGCTGATGATCTGCTCGCACAGGTTGGGGCAGTTGGCGTGGCTGACGATGAAGACAAAGTCGTCTCCGCCGACATGGCCGACAAATCCGTTCATCTCCGCCCCCTCGCTTACGGCGTTTACCAGGAGGCGGGCAACCATCAGGATGACTTCATCGCCGCGGCTGAATCCGTAGCGGTCGTTATAGGGTTTGAAATTGTCGATATCGAGGTAGCAGACCGCGAATTTTTCGTCGTGGTCAAGGCGGTTCTGGATGGCATTGATGATCGAGGTGTTGCCGGGGAGGCGGCTTAAGGGGTTATTGTCAAACACCCGGTTTATCCGGGCCATGGCCAGGGTCACCCGGCTTAAAAGCTCGCCGGGGGATACCGGCAGGCTGATCAGTTCATCGATGCGGTATGTGTTCCAGTCGATTTTGACGATTTCTTTTTCCGGGGCGAGGAGAACCACCGGCATGTTGGTCTGGCGCAATGAGCTGCGGGCCGCGTTCAGAAGTCTGATGTCGCCATTGCCGGCAAAGCCTTTGTCGAGGATGAGTATTTCCGGAGGATCTTCAAGGATGGTGGTCATCGCGCTCCTGAGGTCGGTGGTATGGATCAGCCGGAATCCCGCGGTTTTGAGTAATGTCAGTTGCTCCGGGGCGAGGACGTCAGTTTCTGCGGCAATAAGGAGGCGCGGCATCAGTCAAGGTCCGCTTCGGGCTCGGTTTCGTGCATTACCTCAAGGCTGAAGCCGCGGACATCCCAGAGTTTTTCGTCGATTTCCTCCAGTACCTGGTCGAGATCGGAGGGGGCCAGGCCCATGAGGCGCCAGGCCCGCTGACTCAGGGGGGCGACCCAGATGTCGTTGCCGTGTCCGTATCCCATGCCGCGGACGATAAGGTCGGCGAAGTGAATGATGGCACTGGTCATCTGTTCGTTTTCCGCCAGCCGTGGGTCGTGGTGGCATGATACCGGTTCCACCAGTTTGGCCGGGAGGTTCCAGTTTTTGGTGAGCCAGCCGCCGGCCTCGGCGTGGTTCAGGTCGAGGATCTCGCGTTCGGCTTCATAATTTGAGATCTTCTTCTCCGCGACCATGGCGATGATTTTTTCATATTCATGCGGCAGTTCCATCTTTATCGCCACTTTGCCGATATCGTGGATCAGGCCGGCGGTGCTTACCTCTTCCGGGTCTTTTACCCCCAGGCGTTTGGCCAGGACGCTTGCGGCAACGGCGCAGGCGAGTGAGTGCTCCCACAGCTCGATGTCCTGTTCTTCCATGAATTCAAAGATCGAGGCGCTGATGATCAGACCCTTGATAACATTGAAGCCGAGGAGGATAATGGCGCTGTCGATGGAGCTGATTCGCTGGGGAAAGCCGTAGAAGGCGGAGTTGACCAGTTTCAGAAGCTTGACCGCGAGGATATGGTCGCGGGCGATGACCTTGCCCATCTGCTCGGTGGTGGTTTCCGGGTCTTCGGACATCTGCGAGAGCTTGCGGACGATTCCCGGCAGGGTGGGGAGGTTTTTTATCTCACGCAGGGCTTTCCTGAATTCGTCTCGCTTTTTTTCTTTCATCAGCCTTTTCTCGCCGCGATTATTTTTTCAAGGAGTTTGCGTTTCAGGTACATCAGCGGCAGGATCTCCTCGACTTTGGCAAAACGTTCGTCAAGGTCTTCAATTTCCTCCTTGAGGGTCTTTTCGCCCGGGACCGTCACCGGGTGGCCCTTGACCGCGATATGGGTAATATCCATCCTTTCCAGACGGTCGATGAGGTTGGCGGAAAGCTCGGTACCCTTGCCGCACAGCACTCTTCCTTCAGGGGTCATAACATCGTGGGCTAAAATCATGCCTTCGGCGGCCTGGGAGGTAAGAATTTCCTGCAATTGCGGCTCCGTTTTTTTGTTTCAATGTTAGGGGCAGATGGCCGGCCATTGACAGCCGCCATCGCCATAATTATATTGATGCCCGGAAATAATGTCCATCATATATCTCGAAAAGCCGGAGTTGCGTGCCTGTCCGGCTTTTATCCGTTTTTCCCGGGAGGTTTTCAAAATGCCGGTCTATGAGTATGAGTGTAAGAAATGCGGCCAGGTCCATGAGGTCTGGCAGTCTCTGAAAGACGCCCCCCTGTCTGAGTGTCCCGAGTGCGGCGGCGATGTGGCCAAGATTATCAGCCGGAGTTCCTTCCAGCTCAAGGGCGGCGGTTGGTACGCCGACGGCTACAGTAATTGTTCCGCCGGCGGAACGTGCGCGGCCATGCCGGGGTCGAAGGAAAAGACGGCCAAGGGTGACGTCAAGGGATGCGGCTGCTGCGGCTGACGGAAGACAGGCGGAACGAAAAGGCCCGGCGGGAAGATGAAATTCCCGCCGGGCCTTTTCGTTCGAGTCCGTACAGCACGAAGCCGTCTAATAGTCTGTTAGTCTGTTGAAAAACGGACTGTTGGGGGCTGATGCCCGTGCCGCCGATTTCACCGGGTTGAAAAAAACGGTGAAATCGAGAGGTTGGCCGGAACTTGTTTTGGGCAACGGTCTGCTATGGATTCAGGTTCTGGTGATGATTGCCATGGCGTCGCCGTAGCTGAAGAAACGGTAGTCTTCGGCGACGGCATGGGCGTAGGCGGCGAGGATTTCCCTCCTTCCCGCCATGGCCGCGACCATAAACAGGAGGGAAGATCGGGGGAGGTGAAAGTTGGTGATCAGGTTGTCCACCACCCGAAAACGGTAGCCGGGGTAGATATAATGTGAACACCAGCCGCGGCCGGGGCTGACCCGGCCGCGTTCATCGGCTACGGATTCAACCGCCCTCACCGAGGTGGTTCCCACGGCCCAGATTCGTCGTCCTTTTTCCCTGGCCTGATTGATCATTGCGGTCGCGGCGGCGGGAATGTCGATCCACTCGCGGTGGATCCGGTGCCCCCTGATATCGTCGGCCTTGACCGGGGCGAATGTACCGTAGCCGACATGGAGGGTAATCTGTGCCGTATCCACCCCCCGGGCCCTGATGGCCGCGAGAAGCCCGGCGCTGAAGTGGAGTCCGGCGGTGGGGGCGGCCACGGCTCCGGTCTTTTCAGCGTAAACGGTCTGGTATCTTTCCCGATCCTCGTGGTTGTTGCCGTTTTTTCTTTTTATGTACGGCGGCAGCGGCACCTGGCCGTAGCGGTCAAGGAGTTCGGCCGGGGTTTTGTCTCCCGTGGTTTTAATCTTGACCCTGGCGTCGCCCGCAGCCTCGGTGGCGATAACCTCAAGGCTGAAATCATCGGCGATAATGATCTCCTGTCCCGGTTTTGGCCGTCTGGAGCTTTTGAGAAGACAGCGCATGGCGGTTGCGGTCGATGGCGGCGGTGGGTCGAGAAGAAATACCTCACATTTGCCGCCGGTTTTTTTTCGGCCCGGAAGCCTGGCCGGGAAGACCCGGGTGTTGTTGAGCAGAATCAGATCACCGGGATGGAAGATATCGGGGATGCGGCTGAAGATGGTGTCGCTTATTGTCCCGCAGTCGCGGTCAAGGATCATAAGCCTTGATCCTTCCCGCCGAGGCGCAGGTTTCTGGGCGATCAACTCCGGCGGCAGGTGGTAATTGTATGAGTCAAGGTTGAAGTCGTTCATGGATCCGTGGTTCAGGGCAACAGGCCGCTTTTGCGGGCGATAAAACATATAAAAAGGCCGATGGCCACTGAAATGATTCCGGTTATCCGCAGAGATGTGGTGTCAAGGGACGATATTTTTGTCAGCCATAGGCGCATGAGTTCCGGAAAAACGATATAGGGCAGCCCCTCAAGCACCAGCACCAGGCCGATCAGGGATAATAGAAGTTTCATCAGCCTCTAATACCCGTTGCCGGCGGCTTTTGCAAGAATTCCGCCGGGATCGCTGACCTCTGGAATGTCCCGGTCGGTGTGGGGAAAAGCCATGGACTTTTTTCAACGGTCTGTTGCAGGGGTGCCTTAAAAGTGGTTGTTAAACCGTAGTGGGTTCAGTATAATATTTATCTTTATACCCTTTGATTCCTGATCGTTAGCAGACTGTTGAAAAAGCCTTCCTGACTTTTTCAACTCCCGGTTGGCCAAAACAAGTTTCGGTCAACCTCTCGAATTTATTGGATTTTTTGAACCCAATAAAATCGGCGGCGCGTCCATGTATAGCGACCAGCCCGTTTTTCAACGGACTGTTTTGGGTATGGTCATGGGATAAATATGAAATCCGGGAATGGTAAGATTATGAGTGGAAAAAATAAGAATGATCTCTGGGCGTTTTTCTCCTCGGTGAAGCTGGCCCTGTTTACCTTTTTCGCCCTTGCCCTTGCCTCGATAATCGGCACAATTATTCCCCAGGGCGGCGAATTCCTTCATTTTGTCGAGAGCAGGCATCTCAGTTCTGGAACGATAAAGGTCATGCAGGCATTGAGTCTGCCGGACATGTATCATTCCTGGTGGTTTGTCGGATTCCTCTCCCTGTTCGCCATCAATCTTATCGTCTGTACCATTGACCGTTTCCCCAATCTTCTTCGTCTGGTCAGGATGGACAATATTGCCCTCGGGGTTGACCGGATCGTGAAAATGCCGCAACGGCGTCAGTGGTTCACGGCCGCGGGTGTTGAAGACGCCGAGTCGTTTTTTGCCGCGAAGCTTGCCGGTTTCGGCTGGAAAGTCCGGCACGGAGCCCATGATGGTCATACCCTGCTCTTCGCCCAGAAAGGCCCTTGGACCCGATTGGGGGTCATCGGGGTTCATACCAGTATCCTCCTGATATTCGTCGGCGCGATCATTGGTTCAAGCCTGGGTTTCAAGGCCAGTCTCATGCTGCCGGAGGGAACCACCGCCGCTCAGGTATATTCTTCCGGCAATGATAACGCCACCATCCCGCTTAAATTTCAGCTCCGCTGCGACTGGTTTGAGCTTGATCGTTACGACAATGGCACCCCCAAGGACTACCGTTCCGAACTCACGGTTCTTGAAGACGGTCACGAGGTGCTGAAAAAGGCGATTGAGGTCAACGATCCTCTGGTGTATCGCGGGATTACCTTCTACCAGTCCAGCTATCAGCCCATTAAAGGTTCCTACGCGGTCGAAATTTCCGACAAGGCCCGCAACCTAAGTCACCGTTTTTTTATCAGGCCGGGGAAAGAAATCAAATGGCCTGAGGCCGGGGTCGGTTTTGGTATTGTTGAGCAGAGGCCGCTATATCCCAACAGCATCCGGCACAAGATATGGTTTAACGATCCCGCCGGAGATCCGGTGGAGTTCTGGGTCGCGAACGGATCCCGGGTTCCGGTTGTCCGGGGTGGTAATAAATATGAAATAGTCATCAAGCAGATGTACGCCACCGGTCTGCAGGTGGCCCATGATCCCGGGGTATGGTTTGTTTATGCCGGGTGTATAATAATGCTCCTCGGGCTTTACGTTGCTTTTTTCATGTCCCACCGTCGTGTCTGGGTGGTCCTTACCCCCACCGATGACGGGCGGCTTAAGGTGAACTTCAACGGTTCCACCAACAAGAACCGGGTCGGGTTCGATAACCATTTCAATCACATGGCCGAAGAGCTTGGGGCCGATGAATCAATCAATTTGACCAGGGAATAGGATCATGACCAGTTCAATGTTATTGGGTATCACCACCATTGCCTATCTTGTCGCCTCCGGGCTTTATATCGCCCTTCTGGTTTTCAGGGTAAAGAAGCTCGGGACTTTGGCCACCGGCCTTACCGCGGTGACTTTTCTGGTCCAGACCGCGGCGATTATCCTCCGCTGGATGGAGTCTTACCGGATGGGTTACGGTCATCCCCCTCTGTCAAATATGTATGAATCCCTGGTCTTCTTTTCCTGGGCCACGGTTATTTTTTATTTCGGTCTTGAACTCAAATTCAAGAATCGTATTCTCGGGGCCTTTGCCATCCCTTTTGCCTTTGTCAGTATGGCCCTGGCCTCGATGTTTCATCCCGATGCGATTCAGCCTCTGGTTCCGGCCCTGCAGAGTAACTGGCTTTTTGCCCATGTCATGACCTGTTTTGTCGGCTATGCCGCCTTTGCTGTTGCCAGCGGTCTGGGAGTCATGTACCTGGTTAAATTGAAATTTCAAGGCAAGGAAGGGCTGCTGGCGTCACTCCCGGAACTGCGGGTGATTGATGACATTATTCACAAGACTATTGTCTTTGGCTTTCTCTGGTTGTCGGCCGGGATCATTACCGGCGCCATCTGGGCCAACTCCGCCTGGGGAACCTACTGGAGCTGGGATCCCAAGGAAACCTGGTCACTGATCACCTGGTTTGTCTATGCCGCCGCTCTCCACGCCCGTTTTACCAGGGGATGGGGTGGCAAGAGGATTGCCTGGCTGGCGATCATCGGTTTCGTCGCAGTGGTCTTTACCTATTACGGGGTCAACTTTCTTCTGAGCGGTCTGCACAGCTATGGTTCCGGTTGAGCGGGTTTAAATTCCGTCCCGTTATGATCATGATAATCAGGTTCAGAACCCACCGTCCTGACGGCTAAAAAGGTTGTAGTTTCATGCCGTTATCCATACGGAAGGTTGTTCGTTGTCCGGCCGGGTTGTTTAGTCGCGTTTGTGGGAGAAACCCAGGGGTTATTTCTGCTTGACATTGAAATGAGTTGAGAATATAAATTTTTTCCTGACTGAATAAGGATTTCAGTCGGATCTTTAATAACGCATAAGGAGAGAAATATGTTCAAGAAAGCTATGCTGTGTGTTGCCGCCCTGACAATGGTGTTCGGTTTTGCTCTGGCCAATAACGCCCTCGCTGGCGACAAGGGCCCGGAGACCATGATCCTTAAGACCGCCAAGGCCAGAAAACCGGTACTCTTTCCCCATCGTAATCATCAGGCCCGTCTCGAGTGCAAGACCTGTCATGAGAGCGCCGGTTTCCCCAAGGCCACTAATGAGTGGACCAAGAAACTCGGTCACGGTCTCTGCAAGGCCTGTCACAAGAAACACAAGGCTGACGGCGCTTCGACCAAGTGTTCTAACTGCCACAAGAAAGGACTGAAGTAAGTCAGACATTTCTTGTGGTGAAGTTCCTGTAAAAAGTTTGATATATTAAGGCGTGTGGTATTTTTGCGAGTGTGGCTATATCCCGCCATGGCGGGACCGAACGAACAAAAATGGCCCATGACGTAGTAGATCGGATTTTTTACGACGCCATCAAAGGTGTTTAAAAAAGGCTGCCGTAAGGCGGCCTTTTTTTGTGTATGCTCTCCATGGTAAAAAAGAATCTCAGAAAAAATCCGGCTTCACCGCGGGTAATCGCCGTGGGCGAAAAACAGGCGTGGGGGTTTGTCTTTATTGTTATGGGAACCGCTGTCGGTTTCATCCTTCTGCTGTTTTTTCTTGTTTCCCGTCTTGACATCCCTTCCACTGCCGGTCTTGGCGCTTATCGGGCTCCGGAGGCGTCATTTATCTTTGACCGGCGGGGCATGGTGATCGGTGAGTATCATGATGAGTTCAGGATAAATATTTCGCTTGCCGGGGTTCCGGAGATCCTTCCCATGGCCTTTGTTGCCGCCGAGGACGCCCGTTTTTTTGAGCACCCCGGGATTGATATCTTTGCGGTTGCCCGGGCCTTTTTCCGTGACATCAGGGCCGGAGCCAAGGTTCAGGGCGGCAGTACTATCACCATGCAGGTGGCTCGGATGCTGCTTTTGTCGCCGGAAAAGACCTTTGTCCGCAAGTTTCGTGAATTGTTTCTTGCCTGGCGTATCGACCGCTCCCTTACGAAAAAGAGGATCCTTGAGATATACCTCAATCAGATATATCTCGGCGAGGGCGCGTACGGGATCGAGGCCGCGGCCCGTGCCTATTTCAACAAATCCGCCCGTGACCTCAGTCTGGCCGAGATTACTCTTCTTGCCGGTCTGCCGCAGGCCCCGAGCCGTTATTCTCCCCGGCGGCATTTTGCCCTTGCCAGAAGTAGGCAGCGTTATGTCTTGAACCGGATGGCGGCAGAGGGGATAATTGACGCTGACGCGGCCCGGGCTGCATACGGGCGCCGTCTTACCATTGTCCCGTCGACGCCGGATTATAATATCGCCGGCGATCAGGGATATTTCGTTTCTGCCGCGGCGGAAGCGGTCCGGCACCGTTACGGCGATGATCGGCTTCGGCGTGGTAGTCTGAGGATATATACCAGCCTTGACTCCGATCTTGAGGCCGCGGCCCGAAATGCTGTTGTCCGCGGGGTTAACAGGTGGAGGCACCGACACCGGGGGGATAAAAAAACGCCCCAGGCGGCACTGGTGGCGCTGGATAATAAAAGCGGCCGCGTTATCGCCCTTGTCGGTGGGCTTGATTTCGGCAAGAGCCCATTTAATCGGGCGATTCAGGCTCTACGGCAGCCGGGCAGCGCTTTCAAACCGGTGGTTTACGTCGCCGCCTTTGCCCATGGTTTTACCCCTGACACCCGCATCAACGACGCCCCTATCAGCCTGCCGGGACGGATTAAAGGGGAACGGTGGAATCCGAGAAATTTCAGCGGTCGTTATTACGGCGCCACAACTCTAAGCCAGGCATTGATTCATTCCCGTAACGTGGTCACGGTCAAGCTCATGCAGAAGATTGGGGTACGGCCGGTGGTGGCCCTGGCGAGGCGATTAGGTCTTAAGGTCGGTGATAACGCCGATTTGTCCCTGGCGCTCGGTTCGGCCGAGGTCAGTCTGTTGGCATTGACCCGGGCCTATTCCTGTTTTGCCAACCGGGGGAGGCTGGCCGATATCGGTCTGATTCGTCGGATCACCACCGCCTCCGGCGGCGAACTCCGGCATTTTTATCCTAAGTTTGTGCCGGTGCTGATCCCGTCCCGGGCCGAGATGCTCCGCAATATATTAAAAAGGGTGATCAGCGAAGGTACCGGTCGCGCCGCCCGGGGTCTGGGGCCGGAGGCAGCCGGTAAGACCGGAACCAGCGACGGATTCAAGGACGCCTGGTTTATCGGTTTTACCCCGAAACTCACCTGCGGGGTCTGGCTGGGGTTTGATAACGGCGACAGCCTGGGCGACAGGGAGACCGGAGGGCGCCTGGCCGCCCCGGTATGGCGCGATTTCATGCTCAGGGCCCGGGATATAGCCGTGGGAAATGCGCAAGCGATCAATTAACCGCATCTAACGGACCGTTGAAAAAGCCGTCCATGGCTTTTTCAACTCCGGTTGGCCAAAAAAGTTTCGGCCAACCTCTCGATTTTACCGGTTTTTTTAACCCGGCAAAATCGGCGGCGCAGCCATCAGCCGCGTACAGTCCGTTTTTCAACTGACTGCTAATGCAAAGAAAATCGCCATCTGTAAGGGTTTCAGGAAATAGCAGAACCGGGGCGCCGGAGGCTGTTCCGTTTTTCCATATTGGGCTGAAGGATGTCGTCGGGGAGTCAGGTTCAGCTTTTATTACGTTCGGGGATATCGCTCAGGTCGTCACGTTTCCGGTAGGCCACGGAGAACTCCTTGTCAAGGATTGAGAAGAGTTTCTGCTCCTCCTCGTCATCCATGGCCGCGATCCTTATCGCCACCCGTTTCATTCCCTCCTTTGCGTCCTCGAAAGATGTAAGGATGCTGATGATCCGGGCGTCGTTGTTTTTCAGAATCTCGGTGACCCCGGTGACCGAACCGGCGGCATCGGGAAGATCAAAGACGTATTGAATGGTGCCGTCTTTGATCCCGGTGGCATGGATAAAGCCCCGGAGGACGTCGGTCTCGCTTAACAGCCCGGCCAGGTGCCCCTCGTCGTCAACCACCGGCAGTCCTGAGATCCGGCTGCGGAGCATTACCACCGCCGCCTTTTCCAGGGTCTCCCTGCCGTTTAAGGTGATGGGGTCAACGGTCATGACCTCCTTGACCTTCATCTCTGAAAGAAGGTAATAGAGTTCGTGAATGTCAAGCGAGGTGGTCTTGGAGGGGGAGGCGTCCTTAACGTCGCGGTCGGTGACGATGCCCAGAAGCTTGCCGTGGTTTACCACCGGCAGACGTCTGATGTTATTTTCCTTCATGACCCGGGTAGCCCGCATCAGTGAGGTGTTTTCGTCAACGGTCAGGACGTCTTTGGCCATCCAGTCTTTGATAAGCATGTAAGTTCTCCAGATGCTTTTTTCAGGTCGTTATCCGGTCCGGCGGGTTCGTTTGCAGTGCATACCGGCATACGGAAATGCAGTGGTGGTGGATTGTCGCTCCTCCACCGAAAGAGTAAGAAATATTTATAAAATATTCTCATGGCAAAGGCAAGAATGATAGGGCATTTTGCAGATAATCCCGAACGGGTTAGGGGAAAACCTTGTTTTACTGTTTTTTTCGGGTGTGCGGAGGTAAACGTCGAAAGCAAAAAACTAAATATACCGGAATGTTATGGTTGCGAGAATGTGGTGTCCCATCTTTTGAGGCGATTTGTTGCGGGTTTATCCTCACTTGAGGCCTGATGGTCTCGTAGTAAAAATTGCGCCGGACATGGACGGCTTTTTCAACGGGCTGTTACAGAGTGCTATTCCTTTCGTATGAAGTGTGGTTAATTGATCGTTTATTTTAAAATGATCCGACAAGCCCATAATTTTTTTCAAGAGCGGAGATGAACAGAGAGTTTACCCCCATTGCCGAGGATGAGATCAGCCGGATTCTGGGTTGGCTTGCCGGAGAGGAGAACTTTGTCTTTCTTGAAACCCTGAAGGGCGATGCCGGCAACCGCTGTAGCCGGATTTTCGTCCGGCCGGAGAGGCTGATTCGTTGCCGCCGTGACCAGCGGCCGCGGGAATTTTTTTCCGCCATTGACCAGGCCCGGAGCAATAGACGGTTCATTGCCGGCTATATATCCTATGAGTTCGGCTATCTTCTCGAAGAACGGCTGTCGTGCCGTCTCGACCGTGGACTCCGGAGCCCCCTGGCTGAGGTCGGGGTCTACCGGAATCATATTGTCATTGATCACCGGGAGTCCCGGATCTCTCCGTTCCCCTGGGACGATGGCGCGGGTGTTGACCTTGACTGCGACGTCGCCGATCTCCGGCTCAATATCGACAGAGGGGCCTATTTTGATGATATTGCCCGGATAAAGGGGTTTATCGAGTCAGGCGATACCTATCAGGTCAATTACACCCTCAAGTACCATTTTTCCTTTCAGGGATCGCCCCTGGCCCTGTACCGTCAATTGCGGCGGCGGCAGTCGGTGGCCTACGCCGCCCTGATCCGTAGTGGTGGACAGTGGATTATTTCCCTTTCGCCGGAATTGTTTTTTCGCGTTGAAGGCAATACCTGTACCGTGAAACCGATGAAGGGTACCTGCGATCGGGGACGGACCGTGGCCGAGGATCGGGATCTGGCCAGGGAACTGGCCGCGGATGAAAAGAACCGGGCTGAAAACGTGATGATCGTTGACCTGCTCAGGAACGATCTCGGCCGCCTTTGTGTTGGCGGCGGGGTCCGGGCCGAGTCAATGTTTGATGTCGAGCCCTTTGAAACCCTGCAGCAGATGACTTCGACCATTCGAGGTGAGCTTGTTCCCGGGGCCGGGGCGGCCGGGGTTATTGGCGCCATGTTCCCCTGCGGTTCGGTGACCGGGGCCCCGAAGCTGCGGACCATGGAGATTATCAATGAACTTGAACGCGGGGAGCGCGGGGTTTATACCGGTGCTATCGGCTGGTGGGGGCCGGATGGTGATTGTTGCTTCAACGTTCCCATCCGTACCGCGGTGATTCGCGACGGCAGAGGGGAAATGGGCATCGGTTCTGGTATTGTTTATGATTCAGACCCGGCAGGGGAATGGCGCGAATGCCTTCTCAAGGGTGATTTCCTCACCGCCGCGGCTGAGGATTTCCGCCTCATCGAGACCATGCTTTATCGTCGGGCGGGTGGTTTCTGGTTGCTTGAGCCGCATCTGGCGCGCCTGTGTTCTTCGGCGGGATATTTTAATTTTGTTTACGACCCGGAGCGGATAAGGGTCGAGCTTGCCGCGGCAACCGTGGGCCTTGATGGTGATTTCCGTGTCCGCCTTCTCCTTGACCGCGATGGCGGGCTTGAGATAAGCAGGAGCCCCTGTGGGGTCCCGAATCTGTTCATTGACCCTGGAGGCGATTGCCGCCCGGTGGCCTGGGCCGGGGAGCGCAGTGATTCATCCTCGCGTTTTTTTTATCACAAGACCACCCGGCGGGAACTTTACGACCAGGCAATACGGGAAGCGCGGTCCCGGGGGTGCTTCGATCTCATTTTTGTCAACGAGAGAGGCGAGGTGAGCGAGGGGGCGATCAGCAACCTCTTTATACTCAGGAACGGTGAGATTCTGACCCCGGCAGCGGCCTGCGGCCTCCTTCCCGGGATACTGCGGGGGGAATTGCTTCGCGATGGGGTGGAAACCCGGGCCGGGGAAATTCTCCCGGTCAGAGAGGCGGTTCTGACCCCGGAGGAAGTGGAGGCGGCCGAGGCGGTATTCCTGGGTAATTCGGTCCGGGGGATTGTCAGGGTTGAGTTTATTTAAGCGGGTTGTCGGTTGAAACGCCGGACTTGTTTTGTTCAACGTAAGGGTCCCATAAACACCACCCTGCACGCGACCTAACCATTTGATATACCTAAATATAATCAAAAGGGGTTAAATTGCGTGCAGGGTGGCGTCCCTGAAATCCTTACAGAGTGCGATTGTTTTTGCATTAGGTGTGGTTAATTGATCGCTTACTTTCCAGCGGTCGGTTATCAGACCGTTGGAAAATCCGTCCATGAGCCGCACACAGTCCGTTTTTCAACCCTGATGTCATATCAGGGTTTTGATGATATCGTCGCGGCCGACGATGCCGATGAGACGGTCGGTGTCGTCTACCACCGGCAGGGTGTGGACCTTTTTTTCGGCCATGATGGTGGCGATTTCGTCCACCGGGGTGGCGGCGGTGATGGTGATCGGGTTGGCGGTCATCACATCGCCGGCGCAGGTACCGGTCATCTTTTTCATCTCCCGGTCGGTTCTGGCCGGATTTTCAAGAAAGATCATTGAGTCGAGGAGGTTGATCACCGTGGGGATGTGCAGCTTTTTCCTGCTCTCGATCAGGTCGCTTTCGGTTATAACCCCGGCGAGGTCGCCATTGTCGTCCACTACCGGCAGACCGTTTATTTTTCGCTCACACATCAGGGCCGCGACTTCTTTTATTGGGGTATTACGGCTGACGGTGATCGGTTCGGCGGTCATTATCTCTTTTGCGTTTTTCATCTGTTTTTCTCCTATTATCAGATTATCAGGACACCAAAGAAGCCGGGACGGTTTTTTCAATGGCCTGTTATCTCAGAAAGGTGAACATCGGGGAGATTTCCCGGCATATTTCTCCGGCCGTGGCTCCACGGTCCCGGTCATGGGCAAGGGATCGGGCCGCAAGGCCGTGGAGGTAAGCCCCGAGACAGGCGGCGTCATAGGCTGTTGTCCCCTGGGCCATGAGCCCGCCGATGAGCCCGGCCAATACATCACCGCTGCCGCCGGTGGCAAGGACGGGTGACCCTTCGGGGTTGATCGCCATCCGACCGTCGGGATGGGCGATGACCGTGCCTGCTCCCTTGAGCAGTACCACCGCCCCACTCATTCGGGCAAATTTCCGCGCCGCCTGTGGGCGGTCGGCCTGGACCGCGGTTGTTTCCGTGTCGAGAAGGCGGGCCATCTCGCCGGGGTGGGGGGTGAGGACGGTATTATCGTTGCCTTTAAATTTGCCGGCGGAGGCGATGATGTTGAGGCCGTCGGCGTCGATGATCATTGGTTTTTCGTTATCGGAGACAAGATTAAGTACCAGCTCGGCGGTGTCCGGTTCGGTGCCGAGACCGGGGCCGATGACCACGGCACTGCGTTTTGCCGTCTCGGTGCGGATAAGTTCGAGATCAGCGGTCTCGATCCGGCCGTCGCGTGAGCCGGGCAGGGGGATGGTCATCGCTTCGCTCAGGGTGGTTGCGAAGATCGGGTTCAGGTCCCACGGCACGGCGATGGTCACCAGGCCGCAGCCGGAGGCCATCGCCCCCCGGGCGGCCAGTATTCCGGCCCCGGTCTTGCCGCGGCTGCCGGCGACCACGAAAACATGGCCGAAGGTTCCCTTATGCCCGTCGCGTGGACGTCGCGGGATCATGGCCCGGACCTCGTTGTCATCAAGTAGGGTTGTCATGATCCCGGCGGCTCTGGTCGCCGCCGGCGGAATGGAGATGTCCACCACCTCGATCCCGCCGCACAGATCCGGGCCGTGGCCGGTATGGAGGCCGATCTTGCCGAGTCCGAAGGTGACGGTGAGGTCGGCCCTTACCGCGGCGCCCATGATCCGGCCGTTGTCGCTGTTCAGCCCTGAGGGGATGTCCACCGCCGTTACCGGGGCCGGGGCCTGGTTGATGGCGGTGATGGCGGCGGTGAAGATTCCATCCACCTCCCGGGTAAGGCCGGTGCCGAAGATGGCGTCGATTATCAGATCGGCCCCGGCCGCCGCGTTTGTCAGTTTCCCTAACCCGTTTTCGTCCCTTACAGTGGTGCTCTCAATGCCCATGGCGGCGACAATGGCCTGGTTGGCGGCGGCGTCACCGTGGTATCGGTCCGGATCGGCGAGGTGGAATATCGCCATATTCGCCCCGCGGTTTTTGAGATGCCGGGCCACCGCGAGGCCGTCGCCGCCATTATTTCCCGGGCCGCAGATCACGATTATCCGCTGTCTGGCAAGTTTGTCGAGAAAGGCGGCAACATGGCCGACCACCCCGAGGGCGGCGTTTTCCATCAACACCATCCCCGGGATTTTATATTTTTCCATTGCGGCCCGGTCGAGGCCGCGTATCTGGGAACTGTCTGCGATCTTCATGTTCTCTCGAGACTACACATTTTTTTATCGCCCTGCCAGTGATTGTCGAGCGCTATCAGTCTGTTGAAAAACGGAGCGATAGCGGCTGATGTCCGCGCCGCCGATTTTGCCGGATTGAAAAACCAAGTGAAGTCGAGAGGTTGGCCGGTGCTTGTTTGGGCAACCAGGGTTTAGAAAAGCCATGGACGGCTTTTTTAACGGTCTGCTATAGTTTCCGATTCACCGGGGCTCCCTGTCGCTATATAGTTCCGGGTAGATTTTCTTGGCGCAGTCGGGGCAGATGCCGTGGCTGAATCGGGCCCCTGAATGATGGCTGATATAAGACTCTACCTGTTCCCAATAGCCCTCGTCGTCACGGATTTTCTTGCAGGAGGCGCAGATGGGGATAAAGCCGCTCAGGGTCTTGACATTGTCGAGTGATTCCCGCAGTTCGCGGATGAGCAGTCTTTGCTTCTGTTCGCTTTTCCTCCGGTATACTCTCGCCGAGGCCATGCGTATGCAGATGGGAACCAGACCGATGCTGAGGAGGATGAAAAGCAGGGACAGGTGTTCTCTCACGTCGGAGCTTACCCCGGCGATTTTTTCCGCGTCGATATATGACACCTGTTTCCAGATGACCTCTTCCGAGGGCAACGCGGCCCGGCTCGAGGTATAGGGGTAGGGGGAGCCGGTGCTTGATATGGTCCCGCCGGGCAGGGGGGAGAAGGTGATAAAGGTGAAAAGACCGTTTCGGCTGCGGAACTGGCCCTTTTTTCGCTTCCGTATCCGTTGCCATTCGTCCGGGAACCTTGAGGCAAAGGTCTTTTTGTTGCCGAGCATGAAGCCCCACTCGTCGGCAGGCTTGTCGGAGAGGAGGAAATATCCGTCCCGGTTAAGCAGCAGGGGTACGCCTATGGTTTCCGTAAGCCGCGGTGAGAGAAAATCCGGCTTGCCGGCATCGGCCTTGATGGTGAAGGGGAAGTCGTGGAGGCGTTTAAGGAGCTTTCGGGCCATATAATTGAGGATGATCGCACCCTGTTTGACCCCGTTTTTGTCAAATATCGGAGTTCCGAAGCGGATCGTTGGTTTTAACGGTTGCTCTATTTGACCGTGTTCGATGTTCAGGTCCATGGGGGAGATGAATACCTGGCCCGGCGCAAGCCCGATGGTATCGTGGAAATAATAGCGGCGGGATTTGTCCTGGAGTTTGTCGGTTGCCACCCGGAGCGGGGTTGTGCCGTTGAAGTTCACCCGGACGAGTTCCATCCCGTTTTTGTCTATGTAGCGGACCTGGTCGTAAATTTTGCGGTTGGCGGCCAGGGCGCGGAAAATACGGCTGAGTCTTTCCGTCGTCTTTGGAGCGCGGTCGGCAAGAAAGTCTGCAAGGGCCGGGGCGGCCGCGATTATCTTCAGGTCGGCGGTGATATCGGTGAACATCCGTCGGGTTAATTCATCCTCATGGCTGAGGATGGCCCGTTCCCGGGCCTTGAGGACTTCCATGTCGCCCCTTGCATGGATAAAATAAAATCCGGCAACAATGAGGATCAGCAGGGCAAAGAGCGGAACAAAGAGGAACATAAATTCTTTCATTAACCCCGGCCTGGATGTTAATCGTGACCGTTTTCTGTCTGTACCCGACATTTATATTCCTTGTATTTATGACGAGTTCATCATGATTTGATGATCCCGGAACTATAATAAATCTAACGCCAGACTGTTTTAATGACCATGATATAGAAGTCATGGGCGAAAAGTAAACTAGGGTTGGTTGGGACTATTGCCATATCGAAGTCTGTATGCTATAAAATTTTGTTGCCATAAACGTTTCAGTCACATTTGCCCCCGTAGCTCAGGGGATAGAGCACAGGATTCCTAATCCTGGTGTCGCATGTTCGATTCATGCCGGGGGCACCAGTATTTCAATAAGTTACATCACAAGTTTATTCCATCGTGTACACGGATTGTGGATTTTTTTGAGTACATGTCAAGCATGATGGACTCGTAACAAATCCCCGCTTCGCCGATTTCACCGGCCTGACAGCAGTCTGTTGCAAAATGGGCTGGTCGCGGTGCATGGACGCGCCGCCGATTTTATTGGGTTTGAAAAATCCAGTAAAATCGAGAGGTTGTCCGGGTCTTGTTTTGGGCAACCGGGAGTTGAAAAAGCCAGGACGGCTTTTTCAACAGTCTGATAGGGTCACGATGGCTTCATGAATTTATGACACTATCCTGGTCCGTTCCCGAACGTCCGAAGGGCGGCGGGATGAAATTTCCGCCGGAGTGGGCATCCAGCAAAAAACGCATGAATTCAGATGAATACATACCCGATTGCCACTAAGCTGTCACGGATTCAGGACGATAGCAACACAACCGGGCATGTCTCAGTGGGCAAATGTCGTCCTGGTAAACCAAATCAGCATGGGGCTGATGCGGGAAGTCAAGGAACTCTGGTTCTGTCTTCCTGTCTTTCCCGCCATTTCCCCCAGCCGTTTCTTTTTTCCGGTGCGGCCGGTGGTTTTACCTTCACCGCGATCTCGGCTGAGGGGAAGATTTTTTTTACCCGGGTATTGAACCCCTCTCCCGGGGCCACGGTCAGGTCGGCCTGGGGGCGGACGTCGATCTCACCGCGGCCGTCAAAGTGCATGGTCAGGCCAAGGGGACAGGGCCCGTGGTTTGCGAACAGCCCTTCCTTGAATGATTCAAGGCGGTTACGGGTGATGTCGTCGGCGCTTATTTTCACCCGGACCTGCTCGCAATAGCGGCTGGCGGCGCCTTTAAGGGGGACGATTTCGGTGGCGAGGATTTTGTATTCCTGCTCGGCCTGTTCTGCCTGCTCTTCGTTATTGTCGTTGCCGTTGTTCCTCTTTTCGCTGGTCTCCACCGTGCCTTCGACGACTATGGTGTCGTCGCCGTCAAGGCATGATTCACAGTCTGCCAGTACCCGGGAGAATATGGTGATTTCGGCTGCGCCGACCATGTCGTTTAAGGTGATGAAGGCCATGCGGTCGCCTTTCTTGGTGCGGATGAATTTTCTGCTTCCCACCGTTCCCACTACCCTTACCGTTCCACCGACGTGTTTTTCGAGCTCAGCCAGGTCGCAGGTGGCGACGCAGCGGATATCGTCGCGGTATTCGTTTAACGGATGACCGGAGAGATAGAGGCCGATGGTCTCCTTCTCGTATGCCAGTTTTTCAAGCCGGGGCCATTCGGAGATATCCGGCGTCTGCAGGGCGAATATGGTGTCGTTTTCTTTTTGCGGCAGCATGCCGAAAAGGGATTTCTGCCCGCTGAGTCGGTCTTTCTGCGCCGCCTGGGCCTGTTCCATCGCCTGATCGAGGACCGCTGTCAGCTGTGAACGGAATTTTCCGGTGGAGTCAAAGGCCCCGGCCTTGATCAGGCTTTCAATAACCCTCCGGTTGACCTTGCTTGTGTCAATCCGGCTGCAAAAATCTTCAAACGAGCGGTATGGACCGTTTTCCCGTTCTCTGATAATCAGTTCCAGGGCGGTGTCGCCGACGTTTTTCAACGCCCCGAGACCGATCTTGACCCGGTCGTTGACCACGGTGAAGTCGCGGTTTGATTCGTTGATGTCCGGGGGCATGACCTTGATGTCGTGATCCTCGCATTCCTGGATATAACGCACCACCTTGTCGGTGTTGTTGATGTCGCAGGAGAGGAGCGCGGCCATGAACTGGGCCGGATAATGGGCCTTAAGCCAGGCGGTGTGGTAGGCGATGAGGGCGTAGGCGGCGGAATGGGACTTGTTGAAGCCGTAACCGGCGAACTTGGCGATGAGTTCGAAGATATAGTCGGCCTTGTCTTCCGGGACCTTGTTTTTTACGCATCCCTTGACAAATCCTGCCTTCTGCTCGGCCATGACCTTTTCGTCCTTTTTGCCCATGGCCCGGCGGAGGATATCGGCCTGGCCGAGGGAATACCCGGCAAGGACGCTGGCGATCTTCATCACCTGTTCCTGGTAGACGATGACCCCGTAGGTTTCCTTCAGGATCGGTTCAAGCTGCGGCAGGGGATAGACCGCCTGTTTTCTCCCGTGCTTGGTCTCGACGTAATCGTCAACCATGCCCGAATCAAGCGGCCCCGGGCGGTAGAGAGCGACCAGGGCGATGAGGTCGGTGAAGGCCTCGGGCTTCATCTTTACCAGCAGGCCGCGCATGCCTGAACTCTCAAGCTGGAATACCCCCAGGGTGTCGCCGCGGCAGAGGAGGTCAAAGGTCTTGAGGTCGTCCATGGCGATGAGCCGCAGATCCGGCCGTTCACCGATGTCGGCGGCGATGAGTTTGAGCGCTTTTTCGATCACCGTCAGGGTCTTGAGCCCTAAAAAATCAAACTTTATCAGCCCGGTTTTTTCGGTGTGTTTCATGTCGTACTGGGTCAGGGTCTCGCCCTTGGGCCCACGGGCCAGGGGAAGAAAGTCGTACATCGGCCCCGGCGAGATGACCACCCCGGCGGCGTGGGTTGAGGTGTGGCGCGCCAGCCCCTCAAGGGCGAGGGAAATCCGGATAAGGCGGTCAACGCGTTCGTCTTTTCGCGCCTCGCGCAGCTTTGGTTCCTGGTCAAGGGCCTTGTCCAGGGTCATCTTCAGTTCGTTGGGGATCAGTTTGGCGATCCGGTCGGTTTCCTGAAAGGAAAAACCCAGGGCGCGGCCGGCGTCGCGGATCACCCCCCGGGCCTTCATGGTTCCGTAGGTGATAATCTGCGCCACTTGGGGATATTTCGGGTGGCCGTATTTTTCCTGGACATATTCGATGACCAGGCCGCGTCTCTCCTGACAGAAGTCAACGTCGAAGTCGGGCATGCTGATCCGCTCGACGTTTAAAAAACGCTCAAACAGGAGGCCGTAGGGAATGGGGTCGAGGTCGGTGATCCGCATACAGAAGGCGGCAAGCGAGCCGGCGCCTGAGCCGCGTCCCGGGCCCACCGGGACGTCGTTGTCCTTGGCCCAGTTGATAAAGTCGGCAACGATGAGGAAGTAGCCGGAAAAGCCCATTTCCTTAATGATTCCGATTTCGTGGTCAAGGCGTTTTTGATATTCTTTCTCCTTCTGTCGGGAGAGCTCGCCGATTTTGCGGATTTCTTCGAATCGTTTTTCAATGCCTTTTCTGCAGGCGGTTTCGAACATCGATTCCAGGGTCTCGCCCTTTTTCACCGGGAAGGCGGGGAAATAATGCTTGCCGAGCTCGATTTCGAGGTTACAGCAATCGGCGATCTCCCGGGTAGCGTCCAGGGCCTCGGGGCAGTGGGCGAACTGGGCCTCCATTTCCTCCGGCGATTTGAAAAAGAGTTCGTCGGAATCGAACTTGAAGTGTTTTTCGTCAATGGTTTTTCCGGTCTGGATACAGAGCAGGACTTCGTGGGCGTGAGCGTCTTCGCGGTTCAGGTAGTGGCAGTCATTGGTGGCCACCAGCGGGATGCCGGTTTTGGCGCTGATCTCTTTTAACCCGGCATTGACTTTGTTTTGCTTTTCTATGCCGTTTTCCTGGAGTTCAAGGTAAAGGCGGTCGCCGAATATCTTTTGTAACTGCCTGGCCTCTTTTTCTGCCCGGTCCATGCCCTCGTTGCTGATGTAATAGGGAATCACCCCGCCTAAGCAGGCGGTCATGGCGATCAGGCCCCGGTTGTGCTGAAGCAGGACTTCAAGGTCAATCCGGGGGTTATAATAGAAACCTTCAAGCTGGGCGATGGAGGCCAGGCGCATGAGGTTTTTATAGCCCTCATGGTTTGCGGCCAGAAGAACCATGTGCAGGGCCCGGGGACGGACATCGTGCTTGCGGTTGGTCCTGCCGTGGGGGGCGACGTAGAACTCGCAGCCGACTATGGGCTTGATCCCGGCCTTTTGCGCCTTGAGGTAGAACTCCAGTGCCCCGAACATCGCCCCGTGATCGGTTACCGCCACCGCGTCCATGCCGAATTCCTTTGTCCGGTCGAGCAGGTTCTTGATCCTGATCGCCCCGTCAAGGAGGCTGTACTGGGAGTGGACGTGCAGGTGGACAAAAGGGGAGTATGGTGCTGGGGTGGCCTCTGACTCCGTCATCGTGATAACCAACTGATATTAAAGGATTTTTGTTAAAGATGAGAAATATAATAGCATAGAACGGCCTGCCTTGGCGAGGCAAAATCTTTTAAGAGTCTGCGGTTTCAGGATGAGGCCGGTTCTTTGGGTGCGGGCGTGAACGCCAGCAGGGCGCCGCACCAGAGAAAGATGAACCGGCCTTCAAAAAAGGTCGAGAAGTGGTCGCTGAACATGCTGGTGCCGCACCAGGCCAGAAGCACTCCCAGGGCGAGGACGCGGTATGGCAGCGGCGGTTTCTGGCGGGTCATGGTGGCGAGAAAGGCAAGAAATACCAGGAGACCGAAAATTCCCTGCTCAGCCATGATCCTTAAAAACTGGTTGTGGGGGCTGGCCACCGGCTGGTTCTGCCAGCCGCTCTTTCCCTGAACCTGGCGGCGGTAGGCCTCGTCGAAGCCACCGCTGCCGTAACCGAAGAGCGGGCTTTTGCCGACAAGTTTTATCGTGTTTTTCCACATCGCCATCCGGACCCCCATGGAGGTGAGGCGGCTGTCTTTCTGGTAATTTGCCGCCTCGTTTATTCCCTGGTGTATCCTGTTTCTGGCCACCGGCGACAGGGTCAGGAGGACTGCGACTGCAAGAGGAAGGCCGATTGCGAGAATGTAGCGCAGTTTGCCCGGGGTGAGGGCAAGGGCGGCCACCGCGGTGACGACCAGAAGGACCAGGTAGCCGCTTCGGCCGTCGGTGATGAAGATCAGGTTAAGGAAGGTGGCGATACCGCTTGCCGCGAGAAAGATGCGATACCATTTTTTCTCCGGCGGTCTCAGCCGCAGGATCATTATGATCGCGAACAGGGACACGGCAAAGGCCATCCCCTGGCTGGCATGGTTGTGGACGCTTATTCCCACCGGATATTTATAGATCGTGATTCCGGTGGCGCGGCTGAAATACGACAGGCCCACTCCTAGGGTCGCGGTCAGGATTAAAGCGTGGATGATCCGGTTCTTCCAGATCTCTTCATCGAACACCGCCGCCGCCAGCGGCAGGAGAAGGAGCTTGCGCCAGCTTGCGAGATCGCCGAGGGCTGCTTCTGGGCCACCGACGCAGTATATCCCGGCGATAACAAGCATCGCGCCCCAGGCAAGACAGCCCCTTACCATCGGCTGGGCCACCGCATCCCTGAGACGACGCCACAATTCCGGCGACAGGATAAAGGTGAGATATATTAAAAATTCAATCCCCACCGCGGCCGAGGTCGAAACAAGCATGGCCGCGATCTCGGCCACCAGAAATGAGCGGGCCAGGGAGAGGGCGTTCGGTTTTCTGATCTTCTTTAATATGTCCATGGCGTTCATCTGTCGTCGCGGTTACCGGTGAGGTGGAGGTCTTTTTTCAATTCCGGGCTCATCAGCCGTTCATCTCTGCCCAGCAGGGGATAGATGTATTTGCGGCGGAATTTTTTTATCCGCCACTTCAGTTTTTCCTTTAGGCCTCCCCGGTCCCAGGGCTGAATTGTCGAACGGAAGCGGCCGGTGTGTGAGCCCTGGGTCACCACCGTAGGTTCGAGCCAGAGGATGGGGATTGCAAGGCAGTGACAGAGGTGGTTGATCAGGTGGTCGGCGGGGAGGAAAAATCCGTTTTTCCCGATGTGGTCAATCATGCCCGCCGCAGCCTCCCGGGAGAGAAAATAGGAATCAGTGGCCCTGACCTGCTCGGCCGGGTAAAGCAGGCGGCCTTTTTCTCTTTTTGTCCAGGGGACGAACATGGCGCAGCCGTCGCCGAGGCTGATGTATCCCCGGCCGTTGTGTCTGCTTTCGAGTTCACGCAGGGCTGCTGCCGCGGTTGTGGTGATGGATGCGGCGATGATGACGTCGTCTTCAAAGACAAAACCGCCCGCTCCTTTGTCAGCGGCGATCCTTTCCCAGGCCCTGATGTGTTTCATGCTGCAGGAGATCTCGGCCGGGTTCAGCCGTTTCCCGGTGTATCCGTAGCTTTCAAGAGTATCGCGGTCCAGTTCGGGGATGTCGAAATCAAGTATCCACTCAAATTCGAGACCAAGGGCGGAAAACTGGCGTTTTATGCTTTCCTCCCGGTCCTCGTATCCTTTCCGGACATGGATGACGTAATTTTTCAGGTCCTTGGGATCGATGCTCATCGGGAGCACATCCTTTTTTCAAAATTCCAGGCGTGGGTAATGATGGTTTCAAGCTCGGGAAATTCCGGACTCCAGGAGAGTTCCTCCCCGGCCCGGGACGAATCCGCCACCAGGACCGCGCAATCGCCGTCACGGCGGGGGGCGTCGACGACCCTGATATCGCGTCCGGTGACCTTTCTTGCGGTTTCGATCACTTCCTGCACCGAAAAACCGCTGCCGTTGCCGAGGTTGTACGCCCTGCTTTCGCCGCTTCGCCAGAGTTTTTCCATTGCCAGGATGTGGGCCCGGCACAGGTCGTTCACGTGGATGTAATCCCTTACGCAGGTGCCGTCAGGGGTGGCGTGATCGCGGCCGAACACCCTGACCTCCGGCCCGCGTCCCGAAGCCGCCTGCAGGACCAGGGGAATCAGGTGCGTTTCCGGGTCGTGGCGTTCGCCGAGCTCACCTTCCGGGTCGGCGCCTGCGGCGTTGAAATATCGCAGGCTTACGGACCTGAGCCCGTAGGCGTGGCCGAAATCGGCAAGGATCTCCTCGGTCATCAGCTTGGTCCGGCCATAGGGGTTGACCGGCGCTTTCGGGTGATCTTCGTCGATTGGTGTTTTTTCCGGCTCGCCGAAGATGGCCGCGGACGAGGAAAAGATCAGGTTCATGGTCCCGGATGCGGTCATCGCCTCGAGCAGGTTCTGAGTGTTGATCAGGTTGTTGCGGTAATAGATCGCCGGATCTGTCACCGATTCTCCCACCTGGATGAAGGAGGCGAAGTGCATGACGCAGTCGAAACGGTGCGAGGCGAAGAGACGGGCCAGGAAATCCCGGTCTTCGAGATCGCCCTGGACAAACTCTCCGCCGGTGATTGCCTCACGGTGTCCGTTTACGAGGCTGTCAACGGTGACCACGTCGTACCCCTGGAGGCACAGGAGTTTGACCATGTGGGAGCCGATGTAGCCGGCGCCGCCGACCACCAGTATTTTTTTTCCGTCGCCGTTCATCTCTTTTCGCCGCGCCGGGCCAGAACCTCGTTGAAGGCGGTCATGGTCGCGGCGGTGGTGGCCTCCCAGGTGATACTGCGGGCGAGATCGCGGCCGCGGGAGGAGATTTTTTCTCTTTCATCGTCGTTGAGCAACCGGATGATCGCTTTCTTTATCTCTTCGGGATCGCGGGGGTCGCCAAGGATGATCGCTTCATCGTTTTTTACATGCTCGGCAGTACCGCACCAGGGCACGTTGCTCATGATCGTGGCGGTGCCGCAGGCCATGGCCTCCACCGGGGCGATGGGGCAGGGGTCGGCCAGGGTCGGCAGGCAGAAGGCGTCGGCCATGATATAGAGGGGGTAGATGTCCCGGGCCATGCCGGTGAAGATCACCTGGTCTTCGATTTCCAGCTCCCGGGCCTTTGCCCGGTAATTATCGATGTCGCCACCGCCGACCACCACCAGTTTTACCCGTTTGTCTCCCACAAGGCGCAGGCCCGCAAGCAGGGCGTCAAGCCCCTTGCGCTTGAACTCGGTGCCCACGAAGAGGAGGGCGAAATCGGCGGCGGCAAGGCCGAGTTCCCGTCGCGTCTTCTCCCGGTCGGTGGCGGCGATGGCGCGGTCGATGGCCTCGAACTCCACCCCGGGATAGGCGATGGTGAAATAATCCTCGGGCAGAGGGTAGTTTTCGATCACGTCGTCCCGGGCCATTTTGGAGTCGGAGATAAGACGGCGTCCGGGCCTGAAGGTGAACTGGCTTTTTTCAAGCCCGAGATAGGCAAGGCCGCGGGGGCTGGTTATCTCCCCCAGCCAGAGCAGGAGCTTGCGTATTACCCTGGCGCGGGTGAGAAATCCCCGGTAACAGGGGCAGTGGATGGTAAGGACATCGAAGCGGGTGACCCTTTCGTGGCTGTGGATGATGTCAAAGGAGGAATCGACCATGCGACGGCAGAACCAGGAAAAGACAAGCTGGTTTAAAAATGACGGCCCCGGCAGTGGTTTCGGCACCCGGTGGAGGGTGAAACCGTTGATCAGGTTTTCGTCCCACCTCTGGCAGAAGATGTGAACATCATGGTCCCGGGCCAGCCTTTTTGATACCTGGTAGGTGTACCGTTCAGCGCCGCCGGTGACCACAAAGTTGCGGATCAGGACGGCGATTTTGAGCTTTTTCCCGGATGTTTGGGCTTTTTCGTCAGTCATTGTATAAAGATGATTTCAGGTGGGGGGCTACCCACACCTTTTTGGCATACATCGTTGTCTCTTGCAAGTAATTACAGGATCGGGATCATGAATGTTTTAGTCCTCGGCGGTACTGGTTTTATCGGCAGTCATCTGGTTGATTGCCTTCTCGGCAACGGTCACAGGGTCCGGGTCTTTTCCCGTTCTCCGGAAAGATATCGTCCTCCGCTTGCCGGGGTTGATTACCGTCATGCCGGTTTTGGCGACATTCCCGCCCTGGCCGAGGCCGTGAGCGGCGTTGAGGTGGTATATCACCTTGTCAGCACCACTGTTCCCGCCACCGCCAACCGTGATCCGGTATTTGATATCGAGAGTAATCTCGTGGCCACGGTGCGCTTTTTGGATATTCTCGGTGACAGCGGGGTGAAGAAGATCGTTTATCTTTCCTCCGGCGGCACGGTTTATGGTATCCCCGACCTGGTTCCCATTCCGGAGACTCACCGCCTTGCCCCCATCTGTTCCTACGGCATCGTCAAGGTGGCGATTGAAAATTATCTGCGCGGGTTTCACCGCGCCCACGCTCTTGACGCGGTGATCGTCAGACCGTCAAATCCCTACGGTCCCCGGCAGGGGCATTTCGGGGTTCAGGGGGTGATAGGCACCTTTTTGGCCCGGATCGCCCGGGGGGAGGAACTCGAGGTCTGGGGCGACGGCAGTCTGGTGCGCGATTTCCTCTATATCTCCGACCTGGCCGAACTCTGCGTCCGCGTCGGAGAGAGTGACGTCAGCGGAGTGTACAATGGCGGCAGCGGCCGGGGGCATTCCATTGCCGACATAATCGCGATCATGGAAAAGGTCATCGGCCGCGATCTGTCGGTCACATATCGTTCCGGCCGCGGTTTTGACGTCCCCGAGGTGGTCCTTGATATCGCCGCCGCTCACCGCGATCTTAACTGGCGGCCGCGGATCGGGCTTGAGCAGGGGATCAGGCGGACCTGGGAGGCGCTGGCGGCGGGGTGACGGTATTGTTTTTTTCAAGGTCCCAGAGGATGGCGTATTTGAAGAAGGTGCCGACCATGTCGGCAAAGGCGATCACCACTCCCCACCTGCCGTCTAAAAAACCAAGACGGAAGAAATAATTGAAGAAAAAGACCCAGAAGGCGTGGAGGACGGCGGCGGCGATGGAGCCGCGGCGGCCGGCCGCGAACATCTGCGCCGCTCCCGGTCCGGCGTATTTATCGGCCTTGGTGAGAAAATCTGCCAGGCTCTTTCTGGGAAAGTGGTGGATCGGGCTTTTAAGCCGGGCGATTCTGCCTTCGCCGCATACCTCTTCATGCACCTGGTGTGGTGAGACCCGGAAGGTGTCTTTCCGGAACAGACGCAGGACCGCGTCGCCCCGCCAGCTTCCGTGTCTGATCTCTTTTTTGCCGAGGAAGTTTGCGCGCGGGAGGATATAGGCCTCGGCTTCGGGGGTGTTTACGGCCGCATCAATTGCCGCCGCGGTTTCCGGCGGGATCACTTCGTCGGCGTCAAGGATCAGGACCCAGGGGTGGGCGCAATGGTCCACTGCCAGTTGCTTCTGGGGGCCGAAACCGAGCCATTCATGCTCGATCACCCGCGCCCCCATATCCCGGGCGATTTTCACTGTGCGGTCAGTGCTGTCGCTGTCGACTATCACCTCCTCGGCGGCAAAATCGACACTGGCCAGACACCTTGCGATGTTGGCCTCTTCGTTTTTGGTTATGATCGCCACTGACAGGGGTGTTTTCGGGCTCACGCTTGGTTTCTCTTGTTTATCGTTTTCAGACAAAAAAACCGTTTTCCTTTATAAAATCAAGGGATTGCTCCAGGCCGTCGGGATGATGCGGCTCCAGGGTGGCAATGGGGGTGAGGCGGTTTTCCTTCAGGTATGCAAAAAGGCCCTGGAAATCGAAGATCCCCTGCCCCAGGCCGAGATGGGAGTCGAGGTCGCCGAAATTGTCATGGAGGTGGAGCTGGCCCAGCCACGGTGACAGTTCCGGCAGCCATTTCTGCCAGGGCGTGCGGGCGAAGGCCAGGGTGTGGCCGCAGTCGAGGCAGAAGCGGGCCAGGGGAGAGTCGAGGCGGGCGAGGACCTCGCGGTGGATCTCGGGCCCGGTTTCGTAAGTGTTTTCGAGCATCACCGGGGTATCGTGGCCGGCCGCGATCTCAAGGAGTTCTGTAAACGTGGCGCAGGCCCGTTCTACCCACTTATCCCGGTTCCAGGCGTGTTTGTTTTCCTCATAGGAGAGATGGCAGACAATGGACCGCGGCCTGAAGACCGGGATCAGCGCAAAAGCCTTTTGCAATTTGGCCCGGGTGGCGGCGGCGATATGGCGGTCAGCGGCCCCGGGGGAGAGGTCGTGGAAGGGGGCGTGCAGGGTACAGGCAAGTCCGTTTTCACCGAGGCGGTCCGCGACCCTGTGAAAATCGTGATCGGTGCAGGAGTAGAGGCAGTCGCCTTCAAGGCCGATTTCCGGCTGGATCCCCCGGGCCAGGAACTGCTCAAGCAGACCCTGGCTGTTTAAAAGGTCAAAAGGGGCGCAGACAAATATCTTCTTTTCAATCAAAACCCGCGCCTTTATCTCAGTCACACCCGGTGGCCGGGGCCAGTTTTTCCGCCTCTTCAACCAGCATCACCGGAATGTCTTCGCGCACCGGATAGGCAAGCAGACACCTACGGCAGATCAGGGTCTCGGGCTCTTCCCGCCTGTCGAGTTTTCCCTTGCACTGCGGGCAGACCAGAATTTCCATGAGTTCATCCTTGATCATCTTTTTCTCCTTGAAGGTGCAGATTAACTCCTCTGTCGCACCGGGTTTTCTTTTCTGTTCGCGCCTGTTCGAGAATGGCGTCGTTGGCCGCCAGTTTTTCACGTTCGGCCTCGGGGTGATGGAGGTGAAAGGCCCGGGCCATGAACTTGATGTTAATCCGCCTCGCGCCCGCGTTCAAGAGTCGTACGGCGAATTCGCTGTCTTCGCGTCCCCAGCCGTGGAATTCTTCGTTAAAACCGTTTACCGCAATGGCGTCCCGGCGCCAGCAGGCGAAATTGCAGGTCCTGATCCCGTGATCGGAAGTGGAAGGGTGGAGCAGAATCCTCGCCAGGAGTGGAAATCGCAGGAGGTTCTTACGGTTTCCAAGCCCGGGGCTGAAGAGCCCGGGCTCTCGCCCCCCCTCTTTTAAGACCCGGGCGGTGCCCTTTTGGCCGACAAGCACCCGGCTTCCCTGTACGAAACAGCCCGGCCGCGCCATTTGCAGGTGGTCGGCGACAAAGTCGCGGGTTGGGACCATGTCGCCGTCAATGAAGATCAGGTAATCGCCGGTGGCCGCGGCAATGGCCATGTTGCGGCAGCGGGCGGCGCGGAACCCCTGGTCTTCCTGCCACAGGTGGCGGATCGGGGTGGCGGACCCGGCCGCCAGTCGGCGGACCAGTTCCCCGGTCTCCGGCCCGGAACCGTCATCGGCCACCAGGATCTCGGTCGGGGGCACGGTCTGGTTCGTCGCTGCCGCGAGCACCAGGGCCAGGGCGTCGGGGCGGTTATAAGTGGTTACGATCAGGCTCGCCGCCATGCCGGTCTCCGATCCCTTCTTCTTACCGCTGCATTTTTTTCAAAGTCTGGTAAACGCCGCCGGACGCCATCAGGGTATCATGGTCGCCCTGTTCGACGATACGGCCGTCTTTGATTACATATATCCGGTTGGCCTGGCGGATGGTTGACAGGCGGTGGGCGATGACCAGGGTGGTACGGTCGCGCATCAGGTTTTCAAGCGCCTTCTGCACCTCGCGTTCACTCTCGGTGTCAAGGTTGCTGGTGGCCTCGTCGAGGATCAGGATCGGGGCGTCTTTCAATAGCGCCCGGGCGATGGAGAGCCGCTGCCTCTGGCCACCGGAGAGCCTGGCCCCGAACTCGCCGATCACGGTGTTGAAACCTTGCGGCAGATCTTCAATAAAGTCAAGGGCGTACGCGGCCCGGGCCGCGGCCCGGATCTCGTCCATGTTCCGTTCCGGGTCGCCGTAGGCGATGTTGTTTTTTACCGTGTCGTTAAAGAGAATGGTCTCCTGGGTGACCATGGCGATTTGATCGCGCAGGGTCTTGATGTCGAGGTCCATGAGGTTATGGCCGTCGATGAGGATTTTGCCCCTTGTCGGTTCATAAAACCTCGGAACCAGGTTGGCGAGGGTCGATTTGCCCCCGCCGCTGGGACCGACCAGGGCGATGGTCTCTCCGGCCTTGATGGTGAAGCTGATATCGTTGAGAACGGTGTCGTTGCCGTCATAGCTGAAGCTCAGGTTTTCTACCCGGAGTTCCTTCTCAAACGGCGGCAGGGGGATATCATCCGTCCCGGCCCGTGGTTCCGGCTCCTCGTCAAGGAGACGGAATACCCGTGCCGCCGCCGCCATCCCCTGTTGCAGGGCGCTGTTAACGTCGCTTAAGCTCTTGATCGGTTCGTAGATCATCACCAGCGAGGTCATGAACGAGAAAAAGGTTCCCGGGGTGGCATGACCGTTCAAGACCTGGCGCCCGCCGTACCAGATGACCATGGCCACGAAGACCCCGCCTAAAAATTCCATCAGACTGTGGGAGAAGTTCCTGACCTTGGCTTCCTTGATGAATATACGGTAGAGGCGGTCAACGATTCCGGCGAAGCGGTCTCCCTCGTAGGTCTCCATGCCGAATGCCTTGACGATCCGGTGGCCGTTGATGGTCTCGTGAAGATGGGTTGAGACATTGGCCATGGTCTCCTGGTTCTGGTGGCTGTAACGGCGGTGGAGACGGCCGAAGATCGCCATCGGCACCAGCGACAGCGGCAGAAAGAGAAGGGAGAACGAGGCCAGCTGCCAGTTCATGTAAAAGACAACCCCGAGGAGGCCGAGGACCTGGAAGAGGTCTTTTAAAATCCCGACCACCGCCCGCGATACCGCGTACTGGATCAGGGTGACGTCGGATACCACCCGGCTGATTAATTCACCGGTGGCGGTGCGGTGAAAGAAGGAGAGCGGCATCCGGCTTATATGCCGGTAAACCTTCTGCCGCAGGTCACGGACCACCCCCTGCCCTACCTTTTCAAGCAGAACGGTGTAGCCGTAATAAAAAATACCCTTGCCAAGGAAGATCGCAATCAGGATCAGGGGGAGGATATTCAGGGTGCTGCGGTCATGTTCAAAGAATATCCGATCCAGCAGGGGTTTGACCATATAGGCCTGGCTGGCGGAAAATCCTGCCACCAGCACCATGCAGAGCATGGCGACGAGCATGGTGCCGGTATAGGGCTTTATCGCCTGATATATGCGGCGCAGTATTTCTTTTTCCGGCATTTTTGGGGTGACCCGGTATTGAGTTCTGGAGGGGCCGGGGCTGCTGTCCCCGGTTTTTCATGTAGTGGAAGAGAGTTAATTAAAGGAAGAGGGGGGGAAAGTCAAGCGGCTTGGCCGATGGTCAATGGCTCACGGGAACCTTGAAAAGTTGTCTTTTCGGCCCATGACCGCGTTACGGACAAAGTAAAATCGCTCAATATTTTATTGAACATGCTGCGTTTTTTAATTTCATCGACCCCGTTTTGGAAACGGAAATTTGAATTTCTCTAACAGTCCGTTGGGAAACGGGCGGGTCGCGTTGCATGGACGCGCCGCTGATTTTGTTGAGTCTGAAAAAACGAATAAAATCGAGAGGTTGGCCGGAACTTTTTGGGCCAACCGGGAGTTGAAAAAAACCATGACGGCTTTTTCAGCAGTCTGCTAAGGTCCGCTCACGGCAAGCGATCAATTAACCCCGCCTAACGCAAAAAAAATCGCACCCGGTAAGGGGATCAGGAACTAACTATGAGTTCGGTAGAGAGATACCTTTCGCCGGTATCCGGAAGGATACATACCACGGTTTGGCCGCGATTTTCCTTGCGGCTGGCGACCTCGCGGGCAACGTGGGCCGCGGCCCCGGACGAGATGCCGCAGAGGATGCCTTCTTTTCGCGCCAGATCCCGCGCCGCGTTCATTGCCGCTTCGCCGGCAACGGTCATTACTTCGTCGATGGTATCGCGGTTTAATACCCTGGGGATGAAACCGGCACCGATACCCTGGATTTTGTGGGGCCCGGGAGCGCCGCCGGAGAGAACGGCTGAGTCTTCCGGTTCCACCGCCACGGTCCACAGTTTACGGCGTTCCTTTATTACCTCGGATACCCCGGTGATGGTGCCGCCGGTACCGACTCCGGCGACGAGGATGTCGATTTCGCCGTCGGTGTCGTGCCAGATCTCCTCGGCCGTGGTCCGGCGGTGGATCTCGGGGTTGGCGGGATTGTCGAACTGGTTGGGCATGAAGCTGCGCGGAGTGGTTTCGTTGATCTCCCTGGCCTTGTCAATGGCGCCGTGCATTCCTTCCGCTCCCGGGGTAAGTACCAGTTCAGCCCCCAGGTGAGTCAGGAGTTTTCGTCTCTCGATACTCATGGTATCGGGCATGGTCAGGATCAGGCGGAAGCCGTGGGCGGCGCAGATAAAGGCGAGGGCGATGCCGGTGTTGCCGCTGGTGGGCTCGACGATTACCGATCCCGGCTCAAGCAGTCCTGATTCCATCGCGTCGTTGATCATTGCCCGGCCGATGCGGTCTTTGACGCTGGCCAGCGGATTCTGCGACTCGACCTTGGCCAGGATCTCGGCCGCGCAGCCGACCGCGAAGCGATTCAAACGAATCAGGGGGGTATTGCCGATGGTGGTGGTGATGTCCTGGTGGATCATGCCTTTCTCCCCTTTTCCGAGTAGATAAGTTCCGGTTTTTTTAAAATTACCCGGGTGTCCGGCGGCACGCTTTCGGTGATCCAGATATTGCCGCCGACCACCGAACGGGCGCCGATGACCGTTTCGCCGCCAAGAATGGTGGAGTTGGCGTAGATGATTACATCGTCCTCAATGGTCGGGTGGCGTCTGGTATCGCGCATTTTTCGTCCCGCGTCCCGGGGCAGCGACAAGGCCCCCAGGGTGACCCCCTGGTAGATTCTGACCCGGTCGCCGATGATCGTGGTCTCGCCCACCACCACCCCGGTGCCGTGGTCGATAAAAAATTCCCGTCCGATGGTCGCGCCCGGGTGGATATCGATACCGGTGAGGCTGTGGGCGTATTCGGTCATGATCCGTGGAATCACCGGGACTTCAAGCTTGAAAAGCTGGTGAGCCAGGCGGTAAACGCTGATGGCCAGAAGTCCGGGGTAGCTGAAGATGACCTCGTCGCTGCCCTTGGCAGCCGGGTCACCGTCAAGGGCGGCCTTGATGTCGAGTGCCAGTATCCGGCTGATATCCGGCAGGGTCTCGATAACCGTCATGGCCTTGTCGAGGCCCTGGTCCCGGCAGTTGGTACATGACTGCTGGATCTGGAAACATTCGTGCTGTACTGCGAGGGTGATCTGTCCGGCAAGGTCTTCAAAGAGCTGGGAGGTTTCCTGGCCGAGATAATATTCCAGGTTGGCCGGTGATAGCGATGCCTGACTGAAGTATCCGGGAAAGAGTATCCTCCGCGCCCGGTGAATAATTTCGACCACCGCCTCGTGGGTGGGGATGGGGGCGCTGCCGATATGGTCGAAACACTGATGGTGGTTGCAGGTATCCACCAGTTTTTTCACCACCGCCGGGATCCGGTTGAACAGCGGACCGGCCTCCGTGGCATCCTCAACACATTTTTGTTGGATATTTTTCAGCGGTTTCATCTGCGAAAGCCGATAATCCGGGGTTCGGAGGCCTGACGAAGGCGGGGAAATTTTTCCCGTTTTATTTTTTGTCCGGGTTTTCGTTTTAGTCATTTTGTTCCTCGGCCTATCTTGAAGATTCCGTATGTGGCCCTCAGGTTGGGAAAAAACCTTACCAGCCTGCCGGAAAGATCGCGTCTTGAGGTGTTTATATCGGCCTCCCGGAGAATAACAAAACCGTGCCCTTTTATAAAGTGGCGAAAATCCTTGATGGTGATGACCCGGATATTGGGAGAATCATGCCATTCATAGGGCAGCTGTGGATTCTTTGGGGCATTGCCGTAAAACAGCAGGCCGAGACGCATGGACCAGTGGCTGAAATTGGGGAAGCTGACGATCGCCTTTTTGCCGATCCGCATCAGGTTATCGAGAAGGATACCGGGGCGGTATATCTGCTGCAGGGTCTGACTGACGATGATATAGTCGAAGGAGTCGTCGGGATAGTCGATAATTTCCGCATTTATGTCACCCTGGAGGACATTCAGACCCCGGGCGACGCAGTTTGCCACCTTCTCTTCGTGTTCTTCAATTCCGTACGCGGTCACCTGTTTATCCCTTTTAAGGAAATCAAGGAGTTCCCCGTTGCCGCAGCCGAGGTCCATGACCTTTGTCCCCGGTTTGATCCACGATGATATTACCTTAAGGTCGTAACGCATTTTATTGTCCCGCCAGAGAATCAAGAAAGCCGCGGATCAATTCGGCCAGCCTCGGGTTGGGAAGAAGAAAGGCGTCATGACCGCAGTCGGCCTTGATTTCGCAGAAGCTCACCTCGATATTGTTTTTTTTCATTGCCTTGACCATTTCCCGGGCCTCGCTGGTGGGATAAAGCCAGTCTGAGGTGAACGAGACCACCATGTACCTGGTCCGTGCCCTGGCGAATGCCTTTACCCTGGAGTCGTCGCCGTGGCGACGGCAGACGTCGAAATAGTCCGCTGCCTTGGTGATGTAAAGAAAGGAGTTGGCGTCAAAACGGTGGACGAATTTTGTTCCCTGATGGTGCAGGTAACTCTCGACCTGGAAGTCGACGTCGAAGTTGAAGGAGAAATCGTTCTTGTCCTGGAGGCGTCGCCCGAATTTTTGCCGCAGGGCGGTGTCGGAAAGGTAGGTCACATGGCCGATCATCCGCGCCACCGCCAGGCCGGTGCCCGGGCCGGGGCCGGCGTAATAATCCCCGTGGTTCCAGGCCGGATCGGCCATGATCGCCTGTCGGGCTATTTCGTTAAAGGCAATGGCCAGGGCCGAGTGGCGCATGGTGGTGGCAAGTGGCATCGCTCCGGCCATCATTTCAGGATAGGTGAGGCTCCATTCCAGAACCTGCATGCCGCCAAGGGAACCACCGATCACCGCGAGAAGTCGGGGGATGCCGAGATGGTCGACCAGCATCTTCTGGACCCGGACCATGTCGCGGATGGTCAGTACCGGAAAGTCGAGGCCCCAGGGCCTGCCGGTGGCGGGGTTTATCGAGGCCGGACCGGTTGATCCCCGGCAGCCGCCGATGACGTTGGCGCAGATGACGAAATATTTGTTGGTGTCAATCGGTTTGCCCGGCCCGACCATCAGGTCCCACCAGCCGGGGTGGGCGTCCCCGGGGTCGTCGGGCAGGAACCCGGCCACGTGCGAATCGCCGGAAAGGGCGTGGCAGATCAATACCGCGTTGTCGTGGTTCGGGGCGAGTTCCCCCAGGGTTTCATAGACCAGGGTCACCGGGGCTAGACGACTGCCGTTGTCGAGATTTATCCCTTTGGGGATGGTTAAAGTCTTTTTTTCGCTGATCAAGCGCATGGAATTTGTCTTTTCACGGTTGTTGGCCTCGCGATAAATTGCGGGCCAACGGCAATTGTACTTCTAACTTATTGAAGTTGCGTGAGTTTGCTTCTGTTCTGAGATATTTATCGCGAGTCTTCAAGGTCTATCAGACCGTTGAAAAAGCCGTCCATGGCTTTTTCAACTCCGGTTGACCAAAACAAGTTCCGGCCAACCTCTCGCTTTCACCGGGGTTTTCAACCCGGCAAAATCGGCGGCGCGGACATCAGCCGCGTACAGTCCGTTTTTCAACGGACTGCTATCCCTGGAGACGATGGCGGGTACCGGTCGTACGCGGCTGAAATCGTTCCCGTCTGTATGTG
>JAJRZW010000049.1 GCA_024275015.1 Deltaproteobacteria bacterium
ATGGGAATTCACTTTTATCGCGAAGCGCCGGTTACCGGGGATCTGACTGTGAGATACCCTGTGCCACAGCATGGAACCTATGCTGAGGTCATCGCGGCGTTCGCGCCGGTTAACTTCCAGTTCCCTCCCGAATCTACCACCATTATCTCTTATTGCCTATCTTGTTGATTGCACCACAACAGATTTTCTTTACTGGATTTACTTAATTCGTTTATATATGTCTTCCATGTAGCCCGATATTTGCTTTTCCATGTGGCGTTGTCGGGGTGGATCACTTTATGTTTGATTATCTTATCGTACTGTTTTAACATATATTTTATTATTCATAATCAATCCGGGCTTCAGGATATTTTTTAAGAGAAAACATATGGATAATACTGTCAACCAAAATAATACGTCAGGAAAAAATTTTTGGGCCGCCTACCGTCAGGTGGTAAGGGGGCATGGCATCCCGTCGGCTCAAGAGGAATGGTTTGTGCGCCGGTGTCAGGATTTTGCCAAATCTCAGGATGGAATCGACCTGCAGGAGCGGGAATCTGCCGATGTCCTCACTTTTATCGAAAGACTCGCGAAACGGAGAGGGATCATGGACTGGCAGGTCAGGCAGGCCGTTTCCGCCCTCAAATTATTGTATATTGACTACCTGCGATCAGAATGGGCGGGGAAATGGGAATGGGACAAAGCGGAAAAATTTGGCATGGCCATTGCGGCAAAGAAAAAAGATTCACAAGATGCAACCAACATGAATGCCCCATCCGGCCCCCGGAGAAATGTCAGCGGCAACAATCAATTCGCGGACATGGATCATGGAAAGATAATCAAAAAAAGGCATCAGTCTCTTTTCAAAAAACTGCGTACATCTATTCGAGCCCGCCATTACGCTATCCGAACAGAGCAGGCCTATGAATCATGGTCCCTCCGATTTCTTATTTATTGTGCGAACAATAATATTACCGAACCCGGCCCGGTACAGGTTCGCGAGTACCTCGATTTTCTCGCCACCGAGCGAATGGTAGCGGCATCGACTCAGAACCAGGCCCTGAACGCCCTGGTTTTCTTTTTTGAAAACGCGCTTGAACGACCGGTTGGGGATATCGGCAAGTTCTCACGGGCCAAAAGGCCGCGCCGAATCCCGGTGGTTATGACTGTTGAAGAGATCAACAAGGTGCTGGGGGGGATGAACGGAACCCTGGGGCTTATGGCCGGGCTTTTATATGGTAGCGGATTACGACTGATGGAGGGTCTAAGGATGCGGGTCAAGGATATTGATTTTGACCGCCACCAGATCATGGTCAAGGGCAAGGGTAATAAATTCCGGATCACCGTCCTTCCCGACCGTTTTATCCCGAGCCTTAAAAAACATCTTACCCGGGTTAAAGAACTCCATGAATCCGACCTACGCCAAGGGTTCGGCGAGGTATTCATGGAACCGGCCCTGGCGAGAAAGTATCCCAAAGCCGGACGTGAATGGGGCTGGCAGTATGTCTTTCCGGCGGCCAGGTTGGCGGTTGACCCACGGACGGGAGTGGTCCGGCGGCACCATATAAACGAATCCACCTTGCAGAAAGCGGTAAAGGCGGCAGTTCGAACCGCCGGGCTGACCAAACAGGCCACATGCCACACCCTACGACACACCTTTGCCACCCATCTGCTTGAAAACGGTTATGATATCCGCACCGTCCAGGAACTGTTGGGGCATGAGGACATAAGTACCACCATGATCTACACCCATGTCCTGAACCGGCCCGGAGTTACGGTTCAGAGCCCTGCCGACCGCCTTTTAGCGTAGTAAACAGACCCAGCCGGACCGTTACGGAGTGTAGCGCGTGGGAGCGCTTGCCGATAATTCTTACCATCCCCAGAGGAGTTTACGCAGGACCCAGCCGACAGTACCGTTTTCATGCCGCACCTTGACCCAGCGACCCCGCTTTTTCAGGGTCCGGAACACCACCCCGTAATTGGCCCGGCCCACCAGACGATATTTCTTCCCCGGGCCGCTCCTCAGGTTGACCCGCTTTTTTTTGACCACAAGATGGGGTTTCCGGTTGACCAGGTTCGCCGCGAGCCAGCCATGATCATTCTCAAAATCACTGACCTTTATCCAGCCCTTCCTGCTTTTGATGACCTTGAGGGGAAAACCGCGGCCAAGTTCCCACAGGACCTCGTAATTTTTCCCCGGACCGCTGCGCAGGTTGACCTTGTGCCCCTTGATACTGACCATCCGGGCCAGAACCGGGGTAAACGAAAGAACAACGAAAACAACAACCAGAACCGTTATCTTGATACCACGCATAACTTTCCTATTATCTGCTTTACGGATTGATAATTCCCCGGGCCGATCGTTCAGCACTCATGTGCCGGCCCGATCCGCCCGGCCACCGTGCCCAGGCGGCATTTGCCGATATCCAGATGGATGGCACCATAAGGACAGACCCGCTGACAACGCATACAGCTTATACAATTACTGTCATCAGGGGCCTCGTTGAACTTCACCCCCATGGGACACACCTGGTGACAGGCGTTACATTTGGTGCAGCGTTCGGGCTCAAGGCTTAAGTGCACCAGTTTCACCCGGCTGAAGAGACCGTAAAAGGCCCCGAGCGGACAGGTTGTCCGACAGAAGGGCCGACTGGCGACGGTTGACCAGCTGACAAAGAACAGGAGAAAAAAAAGCTTGTTAAGGTAAAGCCAGCCCACGGTATGGCGTAGATCGGGCTGGAGAATAAGCATCGGGATTCCGGCCTCCAGGGTTCCGGCCGGGCAGAGATACTTGCAGTACCAAGGATCACCGGCGCCGAAATCATCAAGGACAAAGAGCGGAAGAACAAATACCATCAGGACCAAAATCACGAATTTAGCGTACTTCATGACCCCCGGAATAATATTTCGTTTCCGGAACGGCAGACGGTAAAGCAACTCCTGAATCAGACCGAAGGGACACATCCAGCCGCATACCATCCGTCCCATAAGCCCGCCGAGGATGCCGATACTGCCGAGCACATACCAGCCGAAGTAGAACTGCCCCATCTCGATCGACATCCTGATCCCGGCCATGAGTTGCTGCAGGGCGCCGATGGGGCAGTAGGTGGTTGATGCGGGACAGGAGTAGCAGTTAAGCCCGGGGGAACAGATAACCTTGAGGGGCCCCTGATAGATACTGCGACTGAAAGGGAACCCCCAATAGCCGTTGGTGAGAAAGGCGAATACCAGCTGCAGACGACGACGAATCTTCTCCATCTCAACCGATACCTATACAGCTGAGACATATCCGTATCGCCTGGTTCAGCACCCGCACCGGCTCACCGGAGCCGATCCCGGCGATAAAAAGGACGCCGAATACAATCAGAACTATGCGAGTGGAATTCTTCATGCGGATGTCAACCGGTGATCCCCAGACGTTCCCTGACGCTTTTCACCTTGTCGCCGATGCCGACCTCACGATCACGACGGTCATCAACAATAATCTGGGTCACCACCCGGTCCGCCCCTTTGGAAAAAGGCATTTCATGCACCTTTACCGCCACCCGGAAGAGCTCGGCGGCGGTACCGTGAACCACCGTCCCCATGTCCTGGAGTTCATACTTTACGCCCTCGGCCTCGAGGATCTTCTGGGTCCGGGCGACAAACTCGCCGATACTGGGGCCGGCGGTACCTACGGGAAGAACGGTTATCTGCATAAGGGCCATGATTCTCACCTTCAGGGTATCTTTAACAGAGTGTTGAAAAAGCCGTCCTGGCTTTTTCAACTCCCGGTTGGACAAAACAAGTTCCGAACAACCTCTCGATTTTATTGGATTTTTCAAACCAAATAAAATCGGCGGCGTCCACGCGCCGCGACCAGCCCGTTGTTCAACGGGCTGTTAAAATGGTCTTTGCATACGATCCCGGGGACATGAGCAAAATGGAAAATGCTCATCCCGCCCTGACAGGACTGCGCTTTCTAATTTTACTCACTCCTTGGCCTCGGACGAAAATCCTCATTCTCAAGATACCCTTCAGTCAAAGATATCGTCGTCTTCGGCCTTGCGCGCCCGGCTTACCAGGTCAAGGTCAATGTCATCGGCATCGTTAAAGCTATATTCATCGTCATTATTATCTTCCGGGGCGAGGAACTCGGAGATGTCAAGCGGCGAGAGGTAGGCCGAGGCATCATCGACAGCCTCGGTGCTGTACTCATCGCCAAGCTCGACCGGATTCTTGTAATTAAAGTAGACGATATTCTTCAGGTGACAGAAACTATCACGGTCGACATCAAAAAACTGCAAGCCAACGCCCCCATCTTCAACCCGGACCACTTCACCGCTCATATCCATCACCAAGGTGCTGGTCCGGCCGACCAGACGAAATTCAACCGCGCACCTGGCACCATAGCCAACCCCGTCGACCCCGGAAACAAAAACGCCGCTTACGCTTATATTCCTGGTTTCACAATCGTCAAACACCTTGTCTCCAAAGACCAGCTTCGCCTTTGACTGAAAAGTGACCCGGACGTCCCGACGGCGGTCCTGCTTGTTTGCTTCCATAAACGTCTCCTATCTGATCTGGGAGATGAACTCATCGGCAAGACGATCAGGGTCGCCGGAATTGTAGTAAACAATATTTTTCAAATGATAGAAACTGTCGAGATCAATCTCGACAAATATTATCCCCACCCCGTCCGCATCAACCCGGACCACCTCACCCTTTACCCTGAACCTGAGATCACTTGAGCCACCGGAAAGGTTAATGGTAAGATCGCAGCCATCACCGGCAGCGGGGCCGATGATCCCGGCGAGAAAAACCCCTTTGAGACTCAGGTCCCTGGTCTCGCAGGCAGTGAAAGTCTTACCGCCGCAGTCAAGGTCAACAATGGTCTGAAAACTGACTCTGGTATTACGCCTCTGTTCAAAAGCCATTTTCCCTCCTTATCTAACAGTCCGTTAAAAAAGCCAGGACGGATTTTTCAACACTCTGACAGGACCGGCTCAGACAACCACCAGAAACCCTTCCCGACGCAGGAGCTTCCCGGTATCGAGGACCAGACATCGTCCCCGACCGTCCACCCACTCGGCGCTACCGGTTATATCACCGCTGGGAGCTTTTGTGTACGATGACAGAGGCACCGGCGCCGGCCCCACCTCGGAACAGAGTATTACCCCATTCCACCATCCATCATATATCACAACCACGAGGCTTGCCAGTTCATCGATATATTCGACAATGCCATCGCCCGCCGGCACCATCACCGGGAGATGGAGACTCCGCAGCAATCCCCCCTTTACTCCGGCCAGCGGCCCTTTGAAAAGGGCAGACGGATCGGTGAAGAAAGAAAAGAGTTCCCCCAGGCGCACCCGGCTTTCCCTGATTATCCCTCTGCGCCGTCTGGACGGGAGGTCACGGATTATCGCCACCCTTGCCGCAGGTACGGCGAGGGCCTTGCCGTTAACCACCAGTTCATGATAGCCGTTCCCTTCCATGTCCGCTTCAGTCAGATTCATATCTAGTCCGTAATCATGATTGATGGCGTCGCAGCGCATTTTTGTTCCCTCGACATACCTGATGTATGATAACCACTCACGGGGTGGGCAACTTACCTGAATATCAAGAAAAAACTGTAAGTGGTTACGGGGTGTGGCTGATGTGGACGAGCGGTAAGGCGCCATGTACTGGTGCTACATAAGCCTTGCCGATCGTTCGCAGCAGGTGCGCCCTGTGACCGCTTACGATGTATGGCCTCGCTCGCAAAAATATACTACTCCTTATCAGACCGTTGAAAAAGCCGTCCATGGCTTTTTCAACTCCGGTTGACCAAAACAAGTTCCGGCCAACCTCTCGATTTCACCGGGGTTTTCAACCCGGCAAAATCGGCGGCGCGGACATCAGCCGCGTACAGTCCGTTTTTCA
>JAJRZW010000050.1 GCA_024275015.1 Deltaproteobacteria bacterium
ATTCCCGGGGTCTCCTCTGCCGGTGGCGGCGCGGTTTTCGGCAGCGGCTTCACCGACGAGGTGACCGGCATGGAATTTGTTTTCGTGCCCGGCGGCTGTTTCCAGATGGGCAGCCCTGGTTCGGAAAAGGGCCGCGATGACAACGAGGGTCCGGTTCACAAGGTTTGTGTCGATGGTTTTTATATGGGCAAATACGAAGTGACCAACCGCCAGTACCGGCTTTTTGATTCATCCCATGACAGCGGGGGTTATAATAAAGGTCATTTCTTTTGGGCTAAACGCTATTCCTTAAACGGCGACGACCAGCCGGTGGTGGAGGTGAGCTGGAATGACGCGCAGAAGTTCATCAAATGGCTGAACCGCAGAAGCGGAAAAAGATTCCGCCTGCCCACCGAGGCGGAATGGGAGTACGCGGCCCGGGCCGGGACGCGGACGGCGCGTTTCTGGGGAGATGATCCTGATGATGCGTGTGGGTACGCCAATGTTGCCGATCTGACAGCGAAAAGAGAGTGGTCAGGCTGGACACATAACTGTGACGACGGTTATGCCGTAACCGCGCCGGTGGGCAGGTTCAAGCCCAATAAACTCGGCCTTTACGACATGTCCGGTAATGTTTGGGAATGGACTGGTGACTGGTTTGACAAGGGTTATTACACGAATAGTCCCGAGAGTAATCCCAAGGGGCCTTCATCCGGCTCGTTCCGCGTCGATCGCGGCGGCTCCTGGCGCGGCGGGCCGAGGTACGTGCGCTCTGCTAATCGCTTCAGGCGCTCGCCTGGCTTTCGCAACAACTCCCTCGGATTCCGCCTTGTCCTGCCCCCAGGTCAGTAGGAGAGCGGTAGCGAAAGGGCCGGAGGCCATGGAAATGGAGCCGTTGTGGTTACGGGGCGCCGTAGCGAAGCAGGCCGCCGTAACCACAACGGCGGAATAGCGTGCGCAGCACTCGCAACAAATTTTAAAGACATATAAAGATGCCACTGCAATATAAGTTTTTCTCCATACCAGCCAAAGACAGTCAGGCGACCGAGGCCGAATTGAATAAATTTATCCGTTCGTAGAAAGGGGTCAAGTCTGCCGTTGACCTTTCTTGCGGCACATCCATGTCGGCAGGAGGTCAGCCTCTGCCGCATGCGGCAGTATTAACAGTCCGTTGAAAAAGGTAGCGAGCGAAGATGAGACAAGGAATAATCCGGCGAAGAAGCGCAGTTTACTGGTGTAAATGATCATTCTGAGCCGGATTATGACGCGGTATCATCGAGCGCAGTAGTTTTTCAATAGTCTGTCAAGCGTACGCAGCTGAAGACCATGCCGGTCTACCACTGGCTTCCCCGGCGTATCGAGGCCCATGTGAAATTTGCGTCCTGGTTTTGTTGCTGGAGCGCGTGATGGAGCACCAGAGCGGCAGGCCCTGGTTCCGGATCCACTCGATCCTGTCCCGTATTCAGGCCACGGAGTTCGTAGCATCCGACCATATTTTTTACCAATTAAACGAGCTGCCCGGCGGGGCTGCCGGGCTGCTCAAATCTCTCGGAATCCCGCCCCCCCCCAAGCGGGTTTTCGGGATTCCGCAAGCGCAGAAAACAGGTGCAATGACGTAGGCGCACGCGAAAAAATTGTGCCAAGCGAAACCCGCGTCAGAAGCGGGATTGCGCCGATGTCTCGATTTTCGGCCGAAAACCCCGGCCATAGTACAGCGGTTTTGCTTATCCATTCAATGGATTCGAATCCAACAAGGTTGAACAAAAAAAGAAAAATTGCTTTTCTCCCCCCGTCAACCGGTGATAGACTTCTGTTATCCAGCCTTGTCGTCTCTTTTGCAGGGGTGGAAAAACCGGTTCAGCACAGGGGGAAATTCTGGAAACATCAGCCGTTAATGAAAATTCGCAGGAGATCTTTTTTTCTCTTCTGGAAACCCTGCCCGGGGGCCTGATTCTGGTTGACGCCTCCGGCGGCCTTATGGCCGCCAATCAGGTAGCGGCGCGTGTTTGCGGCCTCACCGGTCGCAGCGTCCGGGGACGGAATTGTCGGCAATTATTAAAGGAGAGCTTCTCCCTTGTCGATTCTGACCTTTCACTCCTGATGTCCGGCCGCGGCCGGGTGGTGGCCGGCACCGGGGCTGATCGTTACCTGATCACCAGAAATGATCTCAGCAGCCCCTTTATCGGCGTCAGTGGGTTTATTCTGCAATTTGTCGAACTCGGCCTTGAACAGATGCTCCGGGGACAGGAGGATCGTCGTAATCGTTATCAGGCTATGCGGGGTCTGGCGACCAGGATGGAGGTTGTTGCCCGGGAAGGCCTGGCCTCAATCGAGCTTTACGCCTCCCTGCTGCGGCGGTCTCTGGCCGGTGATGATGAAAACGAGGCCCTGGCCGGGAGGATTTCCGATGTAGTCCACACCCTGACTCCGGCCTTTGATAATTTCAGCAGTTTTGCCACTCTGCCCGAGCCACGGCCAACCTCCTTTGCCATTGCCGATCTAGTTGCCGAGACGGTTGCCCGTCTTGCTCTTATCAATGGTGGTCATGGCGGGATCGAGGTTGAGGTTGACGTTGGTGTCCCCGATATTCGCGCCGACCGCGGGATGATCGGGCAGCTCCTCTTGAATCTTGGATTTAACGGTATTGAACATGGCGCCCTGCCGCTTGTTGTCGGGGTCGGCCCGGCGGTATCCGCGGGTATTGATTTTATCAGAATACAGGTGCGTGATCATGGTCAGGGACTGTCTCCAGGAGTAAAAGAACGGATGTTTGACCCGTTCTTTTCAACGGTTGAAGAGGCCATGGGGCTTGGGCTTACGGTCTGTAACGCCATTGTCGAGGCCCACGGCGGCATGATAAACGGTGATAATGTCAGTGGCGGCGGAGCCGGGTTTGTGGTCCTGATTCCGCGTGCCGGAGTATTTCCCGATCACCCAGAATACCAGGTGGATCATTAAAATATGGAACGAGCCCGTAAAATATTGATCGTCGATGACGACCAGAATATGCGTATTGCCCTGTTTGAGACCATGAGCCGCGGCGGTTATGAGGCCTCGGTGGCCGAGAGCGGCCGTATGGCCCTGGAAATGGTTCGCCGTGCTCCGCCTGATATGGTGATCACCGATATCGGCATGCCGGAGATGGACGGTATTTCTCTGCTGGGTAAAATTCGTCAGGGCTGGCCGCATCTGCCGGTGCTGGTGATTACCGGTCACGCTTCAATCGAGACCGCGGTGGCGGCGATGAAGGGAGGGGCCTGTGATTATCTGGTTAAGCCTTTTTCCCTTGACATAATCGAAGACTCTGTAAAGAGGTCATTTAATGGTTGTGCCGCCGTGGTGCCTGGGGCTAATTGCGAGGGCCGGCGGCGGGATAAAAAACGTCCTCTGATCGGTGAGGACCCTAAACTCGCGCTCCTGATGGATCGGGCCCGAACGGTGGCAAAGAGTAAGGCCACGGTCCTGATCCTTGGAGAATCCGGTACCGGCAAGGAGGTCTTCGCCCGTTATATCCACCAGCACAGCGACCGCGTTAAGGGGCCGTTTGTCGCCCTTAACTGTGCCGCCCTGCCGGATACCCTGCTTGAGAGTGAGCTGTTCGGCCACGAGAAGGGGGCTTTTACCGGCGCGGTGACCAGTAAGAAGGGCAAGTTTGAACTTGCCAGCGGTGGTATTCTGCTGCTTGACGAGATTGGCGAGATTCCTCTGCATATGCAGGCTAAACTTCTGCGGGTCCTGCAGGAGGAGGAGGTTGATCGTCTCGGGGGCAAGAGTCCGATAAGGGTTGATGTTCATGTGCTGGCTACCACTAACCGTTCCCTTGAGACAGCGGTCAGCGAAGGGAATTTTCGTGAGGACCTCTATTATCGCCTCAATGTCGTTCCTCTGCGCCTGCCGTCGCTTAAGGAAAGGCCCGGTGATATCATGCTCCTTGCCGATCATTTTATTGCCAAGTATTCCCGGCAGTATAACCGGGTGGAAAAACAGATGAGCCCCGAGGCCCGGAGGCGTTTTCTGGCCTATAAGTGGCCGGGAAACGTTCGTGAAATGGAAAATCTGGTCGAGAGAGCGGTACTCCTGAGTAATGGGGAAAAACTTGAGGTCCATGATTTCTGGGTTGACGAGGCGGTACCGGTGGCGGTGGTTTCCTCAGTCGTGGGGACGGAGAGGCGTATGGCGGCGGCCCTCCCTCCCGATGTCACCACCCTGAAGGAGATGGAGCGTCAAATGATCCTGCATGCCCTTCAAAAAACTGACAATAATCGCACCCGGGCGGCAAAGATACTTGGAGTCAGTGTCCGTACCCTGAGAAATAAACTCCATGAGTATCGTCAGCACGGCCTGGCGGACTGATTTTTTCTGTTTTCTTCGTAACCCCTTTATTTTACTCTGCAAAATATACTGTGCCGTCCCTTTGGCCGCTTGCCTTCAGGGGCGGACGCCGGAGGGTGCTCGTCTGCTCCCGGTGGCTTTGTTGTCAGGTTGGTATCTGTTTTGCATGTGTACGCCCCTGGAGGAGAACTGTTAATATTTTCTGCGAGGAGAAATGATGGATAACAGCCTTTTTGGTGGCCCCCTGCCCCTGATTGAAAAGGCCCTTGATATTCGCCAGGCGCGTCAGGGGGTGCTGCAGAGCAATATCGCCAATATGGAGACTCCGGGATATCGCCGTCATGATCTTGATTTTGCCGCGATGATGGAAAAGAGCATGGGGGGCGGCGCAACTCTGGCCCGGACCAATCCGGGGCATATGTCGCCTCCGGAAGAGGGGATGGACCTTGCCTCCGGGGTTCGGCGTCAAAACCGTCCCGTTGATCTTGACGAGGAGATGCTGGCGATTTCAGAAAACCAGTTGATGTATGAGATCGCCACCCGTCTCGCGGCCAAGCGTTTTGAAGGTCTTAGATACGCCATTGATGAGGGAGGTAAATAATGGATTTTCTGACCGCCATGGACATAAGTGCTTCGGCGCTTTCGGCCGAGAGGACCAGGATCAATATCAGTGCGACAAACCTGGCCAACGCCAATACCACCCGGACCATTGAGGGCGGTCCATACCGCGCCAAATCAGTGGTTTTCGCCGCCCGTCCCGTTGACCGGTCTTTCGCTTCCCACCTTGACCGGATGAATGCTACTCTGCGCAAGGTCGAGGTGGTGAAGATAGTGGAAGATCAGGCCCCGTTTCGCGAGGTCTATGATCCTTCAAATCCGGACGCCGACGTGAACGGCATTGTCAGGATGCCCAATGTCAACCCCCTGGAACAGGTGGTGGATATAATGAGTGCCCGCCGCGCGTACGAGGCCAATGTTACCGCATTGGAGGCGGTGAAGAGTATGGCCTTGAAGGCCCTTGATATAAGCAGATAATCTTATCCGTGTTTGCAGGCATCTTACCGTTTCCGGAGGGATATAAAATATGGTCAGAATAGACACAACTTCTGTTTCCGGAGCCGCCCCCCTCTCCGGTGCCGGAGAGAAGGCGGCTCCGGGGTTTGCCGATACCCTCAAGGGGATGGTTGACGAGGTTAATACCCGCCTGGTCACGGCCGACGTGGCTGCCGCCGCCCTGGTGGACGGCAAGAATGGTAATATTCATGAAACCATGATCGCGATTGAGAAGGCCAATATTTCCTTCCGGCTTCTGACCAAGGTTCAGAGCAAGGCGGTGGCGGCCTATCAGGAGATTATGAGGTTGCAGTTATGATGGCCTCGTAACAAGTCCCCGCGGAGGCGTTTTCGGCGCTTTTCGGAAAAAGAGCCGGGCAGCGGGATGGGTTAACCGCCCGTTGAAAAACCCGGTGAAATCGAGAGGTTGGCTGAAGTTGTTAGGCAACCGGGGAGAGGAAAAAGCCATGGACGGTTTTTTCAATGGCCTGGTAGTGGTTTTCGGGTTAACGGCGGGAAGCTGAACTGAAAATTTTCCAAGGGAATAAAGATGGCTGCTTTGGGTGAGACATTCGATCAGGTGAGCTCAAGTATCAAGGGCCTGCCCGGATGGCAGAAGGGACTGGGGCTTACTCTGATGGCGGTGATTATTGCCGGGCTTTTGTTTTCTGCCTTCAGGGGGAGCGGGGCCGATTATAATGTCCTCTTTGCCAGCCTGAGCCAGGAAGACGCGGCAGCGGTGGTTGAACAGCTCAAGATTGACCGGATTCCCTATAAACTTTCCGGCGGCGGCTCCGCGGTGCTGGTTCCGGTCGATAAGGTTTACGAGACTCGATTGTCCCTGGCCGGGCAGGGCCTCCCCCGGGGGGGAGGCGTCGGTTTTGAGATTTTCGACAAGACCTCATATTCCACCACCGATTTTGTTCAACGCCTGAATTATCAGCGGGCCATACAGGGAGAGCTGTCCCGTACCATCCGCCAGTTTCGCCAGGTACTTGAGGCCCGGGTCCACATCGCCACCCCCAGGGAGTCGGTATTTGTTGAAGACAAAAAACCGGTAACCGCCTCCATCAGTGTCAAGCTCAAGAATAAAAGCGGTCTCGGCAAGAGCGAGATTCAGAGTATCGTAAACCTTGTCGCCAGTGCCGTTCCCGGACTTACCGCGGATAATATCACCCTTGTTGATACCAACGGTCATCTCCTTTTTCGTGGTGGCGGCAGTGATGAGGAGATGATGAGCTCGACCCAGCTTGAGTACCAGAAAAGTATTGAAAAGGATATGACCCGCAAGATCGAGAGTATGATCGAAGAGGTCGTCGGTGTTGGTCGGGTCCGGGTAAGGGTTACTGCTGATATTGATTTCAAACAGGTTGACGTTACCCAGGAAAGTTATGATCCCGACGGTCGGGTCATGCGCAGTGAACAGGTGAGCTCCGAGTTTGATACCAAGGGCGGCGCCGATCCCGAAGGTATACCCGGGGTCAAGGGTAAGCTGGCCACCGCCGGTGCCGGCGGCACCAGCGCGGCGGTCGGCGGTTTTCAGAAGAAAAGTTCCACCCGTAATTTTGAGATTTCCCATACCACCCGCAGGACCCACGAGGCGGTGGGCAGTCTTAAGCGTCTGTCGGTGGCGGTGATGATCGACGGGACCTATAAAGATGGGAAAAAAGGCGGGAAAGAATACGTTGCCCGGAGTCCCGAGGAATTGCGTTGGTTTGAGAGCCTGGTCAAAAAGGCCATGGGATACAGTGAAGACCGGGGCGATCAGGTCGAGGTGGTCTCCATGGCCTTTGCCGCCTCGACCTCGCCCGAGGTCGAGGTGGACAAGATAGCGGTATGGCGTGACTGGGCCCGGGAATTGTTCATGCCCATGGTATATCTCTTACTGGGCTTCGGGGTCATGCTCCTGATCATCCGGCCTTTTTTCCGTTTTCTGGCCAACCTGCCGACTGGCGGCGGCGCAGCGTCTCTGCCCGCCGGCAGTCGGCCGGGGGACATGACCGGCACCATGGTCGAAGAGGAGGAACTGGGGCTGGCCCCAAAGGGGTTGACCGATAAGGAGCGTATCTTTCGTCTTGCCCAGAGTGATCCCAGCCGGGCCGCTGATCTGGTCCGAAAGTGGTTGAGGGAAGAGGGTTAATCCATGGGACGCAAGCGAGAAGGTTCTGCCGATAATCTCACCGGCCCGGAAAAGGCGGCGATTTTCCTCCTTACCCTGGGCGAGGATTTTTCCTCCGAGGTGTTCAAGCTTCTTGACGATGACGAGATCAAGGCCGTCGGTCGCCACATGGCCAAGATCGACAAGGTTGACCGCGAGGACATCTCCGCCCTTTTAAGCGAGTTCAAAAGCGATTCCGGCGATCATGATATCTTCCTTTCCGGTGACGATATGATGGAGTCGGCCCTGAGAAGGGCCATGAGCAGCGACAAGGCCAACGAGATTTTAGATGAGATCCGTTCCGACTGGAAACTGACCCTGTTTCAGAAGGCGCGCAAGCTGGAGCCTAAGATCATGGTAAACTTTCTTCGTAACGAGCATCCCCAGACCATTGCCCTCCTGCTTTCGGTTCTTGATAACACCCAGTCCGCAGAGATTCTTTCGGAACTGAAGGAAGAGACCCAGGTTGAGGTGATCATGCGGATGGCCGAGCTTGACAAGGTAAGTCCTGATGTCCTGGTCGAGGTCGACCGGGTTCTGCAGGAAGAGCTTTTGAGCGTCGAGGGCATGGAGGGGCAGCGTCTCGGCGGGGTTGAAACCGTGGCCGAGATCCTCAACAACGCCGATCGTTCCCTCGAGGCGGCGATTCTTGAGGGGGTCGAGGAACAGCGGGAAAGCCTGGCCGATGAGATAAGGAAGCTGATGTTTGTCTTCGAGGACATGGTCGGGGTTGATGATCGCGGCATTATGGCGGTTTTGAAGGAGGTCAGTACCGATGATCTCAAACTCGCCCTCCGCACCGCCACCGAGGAGCTGAAGGAAAAGATTTGCAGGAACATGAGTTCCCGGGCGGTGGAGATGCTGAAAGAAGACATGGAAATTATGGGTCCGACGCGGATAAAGGATGTCGAGGCGGCGCAGCAGTCGATCATCAAGGTAGCCAAACGCCTGGAGCAGGAGGGCAAGATCCAGCTCATGGCCGGCGGCGGTGAGGATGAATTTGTCTAAGGTCATCAAGGCGGTTGATATCGGTGCTGCTGGCGTAGTTGAGCCGGATTCGCCGGTTATCGATCCGGGATTCGTCAGCCTCGACCGCGGTGACGGAGTTGATGCCCGGGCCGCGACCATTGAGGCGGCCCACCGTGAGGCGGAGAGTATCGTTGCCGCGGCGGAAAAAGAGGCCGAAATCATAAGGGATGAGGCCCGGATCGCGGGAGAGAACAACGGCCTGGCCGCGGGCAGGACCGCGGGGCATGATGAATTTTCCGCTCGGATCAAGGCCATGGCTGATCTCCTTGTTGAGATTTCTTCTCATCGCGGTGAACTCCTGCGGAAGCAGGGGAGGGATCTGTTTGAGTTGGTGCGGGCCATGGTTGAGCGTTTATGTCTGGGCGAAATAAGTCGGAGTCCGGCGGTGATCCAGCGGGTGGTCGCCACCGCCCTGGATCATGTGGTGGACCGGGGCGAGGTAACCATTAAGGTAAGTCCCCGTGATTTTGATCTTCTTCAGCAGGGGGATGATCCCCGGGCGGTCCTCGGCGCCGGTGACCGGGTGCGGATCGTTGAAGACGACGGCGTTTCCCCGGGCGGATGCCTGGTGGAAAGCGGTTTTGGCGAGGTTGACGCCACGATTGAGACCCGGCGGGCCAATCTTTATCAGGCGGTGGAAGAGGCGTTTATTGAGGCGGTGGCCCGGGAGGATGAAGGCGATGGGATCGACGATTGATCTCAGCCGGGCCATAAATCTGGCCCGGCTGGCGCCGACAGTCAATGTCCGTGGCCGCGTCAGCCAGGTGATCGGGATGGTGATCGAGGGCGAGGGTCCGGCGATTCCGGTGGGGAGCCTGTGCGAGATCTACGGTAAGGCGGCCCGGGAACCGACACCGGCGGAGGTGGTGGGGTTTCGTAACAACCGTATTCTTCTCATGCCCCTGGGTGAGATGCGCGGGGTCGAGCCCGGGGCGCAGATCCGCATGCTTGAAGACGAGGCCCGGGTCCTGGTGGGTGACGGTCTTCTGGGTCGGGTTCTCGATGGTCTTGGTAATCCCATGGACGGTCTCGGCCCGGTTGACGGTTCGATCCATTATCCCCTCTACGCCGAGCCGTTAAATCCCATGGAACGGGAGCGGATCACTGAACCGGTGGATGTCGGGGTCCGGGCGATTAACGGTCTTTTGACTTTAGGCAAGGGACAGCGGATTGGGATCATGGCCGGTAGCGGCGTTGGTAAATCTACCCTTCTGGGGATGGTCGCCCGCCATACCGCCGCCGATATCAGTGTTATCGCCCTGATCGGTGAGCGGGGGCGGGAGTTGAAGGACTTTATCGAACGTGATCTCGGCCCGGATGGCCTGGCACGTTCGGTGGTGGTGGTCGCCACCAGTGACCAGCCGCCGCTTATCCGGATGCGCGGCGCCTACCACGCGATGGCGGTGGCGGAGTATTTTCGCGACCAGGGCCGCGACGTGGTGTTGATGATGGATTCGGTTACAAGGTTTGCCATGGCCAGTCGTGAGGTGGGGCTGGCGGTGGGCGAACCTCCGACTTCGCGGGGCTATACCCCGTCGGTGTTCGCCCAGCTGCCCAAACTCCTTGAACGTTCCGGCACTTGTGTCGGCAAGGGGAGTATCAGCGGTATTTACACCGTTCTCGTCGAGGGTGACGACATGAACGAGCCCATCGCCGATGCCATTCGTTCCATTGTTGACGGTCATATTGTCTTGAGTCGTGATCTTGCGAGTCAGGGGCATTATCCCTCGATCGATGTCCTCGGTAGTATCAGCCGCTGCATGAGCGACGTGGTGCCAGGGGAACAGACTGCGCTGGCGCGGGATTTCATCGAAATTATGTCGGTGTACCGCAAGGCCGAGGACCTGGTAAATATCGGTGCCTATGCCCAGGGTTCCAACCCGAAGATTGATCGGGCCCTGGCGATGATCGACGCCTTGAATTCTTTTTTGTGTCAGGGAGTGGAGGAAAGGGTTACTCTGGGGGAAAGTTTTGCCGCCCTCAAGGGGCTTGGGCTTGCGGGAGGATAAGGGGAAATGGCGGCATACCGGTTTAAGCTCGAGGCCCTGCTGAATTATCGTCGTAATCTTGAAGAGGTGGCCCTGCAGCACCTGGCCACGGTCAAGGGCGATCTTAAAGTTGCGGAAATGGCCCTGGAACAGGCCGGAGCTCGCAGGCTGGCCACGGTTGACGAGTTTGAACAGCGGAAAAAAAGGCCTATGCTGCCGGTCCGTTTTGCCTGGTTCATGGATTCCCTGCGGCAACAGGAACAGATGATCGCGGCGGCAGCGGCGGTGGTGGAGCGGAAAAAGGCGGAGGTAGACGCCGCGACCACGGCCCTTATTGAAAGGGTGCGGCAGCGTAAGGTGATGGAAAAGGCCCGGGAACGGGATTACCGCAAGTACCTCGCGGCCCGGATGGCCGCGGAGTTGAAGGAAAATGACGAGATGGCGGTCCTGCGCTATAAAAAGTCGGCATGAGGTTTGTTCGGATGGGTATCCTGAAAAATGATGGCGTCGTGGACCATCGTCATGAGCAAAATGAAAAATGCTTATCCCGCCATGGCGGGACGGCTCTTCTAACTTTTTTCATTTCCCAAGACACCCGGATGAAGGTTTTTTTCTCATTTTTTCTTGTTGGTTTTGCTTTGATTCCGGTATCCCCGTGCCGCCTTCAGGCCCGGGAGATAACGCCGGTCAGGGCCTCGGCTCTTGATATCGCCGTGGCTCCGAAAATTGCGGCCCGGGAGCTGGCGATCAAAATCAGGGAAAAGGATTTTGTCGAGAGGGAAAAGGATCTGGCTGAGGCGGAGAAACGGGTCTCCGGTAAATTGAAGCGCCTAATTGCCCTGCAGGAGAGGGTCGAGGTCGAACTCAAAGAGCTGAAACAGATCCGTGACAAAAATTTTAAAAATCTGATCAAGACCTACAGTGCCATGAGCCCGTCCAAGGTGGCGCCGCTTCTCGACCTGATGGAGGATAGCAAGGTGGTCAAGATCCTTCGGGCGATGAAGAGTGAGGCGGTGGCGAAAATACTCCCCAAAATCGACAAGGACAAGGCAGTGCGGGTGTCACTGGCCCTGGGGCTGATCAGATGAATGTCTGCCCGGAAAGGACGCCCGCTGCCTTTCCTTCTGTTCCCGGATGTGCGGGACCTGTTTTGTTACGAGTTTAACAGGTATATCAGAGGGGTAAAGTGTGTGCGGTGGTGTTACTGGAACCCTTCCTTAAACCGAACCCCGTCTTCCCCGGTTCAGCAGCCACCCCCGCTGTATGAGCTTGCTTTTGTCCGCGGGAACCTGGCCTTGAAGTCTTTATCCACCTTCGCCCCGGCGCACGACCGGGTCACCCCGACCACTATCCCCCTGATGAATCCGTCCCGGCTTATGACATCCATAACCATGCCCCTGGCCCCGGATCGGGGCGGGGAGGGGGCAAAACAATAGCCTTTTTCCGGCAGGGCAAGCCAGTGGTTGAAGTTGATATTTCCGTCTTCCCCCATATAAGTCGGTTTAAACAGATTGACCAGGCGGCGGCGCATGTTGAAGCTGTCGCGCAGGTCTGATTTTTTCACCTGGTAATAATCTATTTCTCCGCCGTTGTTGCCGGTACCGAAGTAATCGCTCTTTATCTCGCCCACCTGGGCGATGGGAATTCTCTTTCAGCCGAGGACCAGTTGCTGCGAATCCGTGGCCGCAACGGCGGGGGATATCAACGAGAACATCAGGGGGAGGATCAGAAACATGGTACGGTTGGTCATTGTCGGTTCCTTCTGTCATGTTTAAGGGTTTTTTTGTTGTTTTTCTTGACAGACTGTTGAAAAAGCCGTCCATGGCTTTTTCAACTCCGGTTGACCAAAACAGGTTCCGGCCAACCTCTCGATTTCACCGGGGTTTTCAACCCGGCAAAATCGGCGGCGCGTCCATGCGCCGCGTACAGTCTGTTTTTCAACGGACTGTTAACCCTGTTGATGATCTTGCAACAAGTCCCCGCTCCGGCTTGAGACGGCGATTTCCGGGGCCGGGCTGCTGAAATTCTGAACTCGGGCTATGTCCTCAAGCATGCGGTATTTTTTTAACCAATCCCGCCGCCTGCCGCTTTTTCCGAAAATCGTCGAAGACGCCTCCGCGGACACTTGTTGCGAGATCATCAAGTAAGAATTTCGATTTACAATAAATAGTGTATTTTTGCGAGCGAACAAAAATGAGCTACGCCGCCATCATTTGAAAAACATGGTCCAGGTAATCAGGCCCAGGCTCAGGGCGCTGGTGGCGTGCAGGATCCACCAGGTAAGGGGGGCGGTCTTTTTCCGGTTGCGGAAGGTTATGGAATAGGCAAAGGCCAGAAAGACAAGGCTTAAGAGCATGAACAGCCAGCGGTAGTGATTGAACCATGCCGAGAAGGTAAAACTTCCCAAGCCGAAACCGGCCAGGATAAGGGGAAGCTGTCAACAGAGGGAATAGGCGACGGCCGAGGTCACGGCGCCGCCGGCGGCGATTTTTTCTTTCATGTTTTTTGCAATCTCCCGGGGCGGACATTCTGGATTCCATCTGCGTCATCAGACGGGGTGATCTTAACAGTCCGTTAATCGACGGATATTTTATACCACAACGCAGTGACGCTGTGAAGGAGAAGAGGATCAGGGGGGGTACACGGAGTCGTCATGGCCTCATGATTTTCCTCGCCAGGCCCATTTCCTGGCTTACCTGAGTGGCCATTTCTTCGATTGATTTACCGGCGGTTGATATTATCGGGATATTGTTTTGTTTGAAAATTATTTCAGCCAGGGACAGTTCGGCCCGGCAGGTGGATATAGAGGCGTAGTCGCTGCCGGGATAGCGCTTTTCCCGCATGTTTTTTAACAGTTCCGGGGTGGTGGTCAGCCCGATGGCCTTTTTCAGGTTCCGCCGTACATCGGTATGAATGTGGGATTTATGCAGATATTCGTTGGTGAGGGGAAAGTTTGCCACCTTAAGCCCCATGTGGGTGGCCATGTAAACGGAAACCGGAGTTTTGCCCGATCGTGAAACCCCGACCAGGATCACCTCGGCCTCGTTGAGTTCCTCTGTTCTGGTGCCGTCGTCGTGGTCGAGGGTGTAGTGGATCGCCTCGACCCTCCGGGCCATGTGGACGTCATCGAAGTGGCGGGAAAAACCCGGTACCCGCAGGGCCTTTGCCTCAAGGCATTCTTCCAGTGGTTCGAGAAAAAAATCAAAGGCGTCAAAAAATTCCACCTCCGAGGCCCGGAAGATGTCCCTGACCTTATTGTCCATGATGGTGCTGAAGATGATCGGCCGTCTGCCCCGGGATTTTTCCAGGATATAGCTGAGGGTCTTTTCCGCCTCTTCTTTTGTCCTGATATAGGGAAATTGTTCTTCGTTGAAGTTGATCTCCGGGAACTGGCAGACCAGGGCCTGACCGAGGTTGGTGATCATGATTCCAGTGGAGTCGGAGATGTAATAGATGTCTTTTGATGTCCACATTTTCCGGACTCAAGGGGTAATGGGTATTGTTAACGTAAGCGCTCCATGAACCCTGCGCTTGCTTGATTAATGGTTGGATAAAACAAGTTTCATCCAACCTCTTGATTTCACCGGGTTTTTCAAACCGGTGAAATCGGCGGCGCGGACATCAGCCGCTACCAGCCCGTTTTTCAACGGGCTGGTAGGGCGATTCACTCGCGGCGACGGAGGCGGACGATCCGGTCCCAGATGCGGTCCGCGACTTCGTCTTTTTTTAACAACGGCAGTCTTTCTTCGCCGCCATTTCGGTATAGGATCACCACCCGGTTTGATTCTCCGGCAAAACCGGCGTCAGGATCGGAGATGTTGTTCACCACCATCATATCGCAATTTTTTTCCTTTAATTTCCGCTGGCCTTCCCCGAGTTTCTCGCCGGCCTCGGCGGCAAATCCAATCAGCAGCGGTTTTTCAGCCTTGCCTTTTATCCGTCCGAGTTCCATGAGGATATCGGGGTTGGCCGTAAGTTGCAGATCAAGTCCGGAAGCGGCCTTTTTTATCTTGCCGTCAACGCTGACCGCGGGTCTGAAATCTGAAACCGCGGCCGCCTTTACCACCACCTCGGCCTCGTTGATCCCGGCCATGACCGCGTGACGCATTTCAAGGGCGGTGCTGACGTTTACGATATTGACCCCGGTTGGGGGGGCAAGGGAGGTGGGGCCGCTTATCAGGGTGACATCCGCCCCCCGGCGACGGGCGGTGGCGGCGATGGCGTAGCCCATGCGGCCGGTAGCCCGGTTCCCCAGGAATCTTACCTGGTCCAGAGGCTCAACGGTGGGACCGGCGGTAACCATTATTTTTACCCCGGCCAGGTCCTGGTTTGAGAGGGCGGCAAGGACGAATTCCCTGACCTCGACGAATTCCGGCAGTCTTCCCGGGCCGTTGCCGCGGCAGGCGAGGCTTCCTTCGCCGGGATCGACCACGATTGTTCCCCGGCTCCCGATGGTGGCGAGATTGTCCCGGGTCGCCGGGTGGCGGTACATCTTGTCGTTCATCGCCGGGCAGACTATTACCGGGCATCTTGCCGCCAGGACCACGGCGCAGAGGAGGTCGTCGGCCATGCCGTGGGCCAGGCGGGCAATGGTGTTGGCGGTGGCCGGGGCGATGATGATGAGATCGGCGTTGGCGGCGAGATTTATATGGGGAATCTCGTGGGCGGCCTCCCTGGCGAACATATCGCGGTGAACCCTGTTGCCCGACAGGGCCGAACAGGTAAGCGGGGCGATGAATTCGGTGGCACTGCGGGTCATGATCACCGTGACCTCGGCACCTTCCCGTTTCAGGTCGCGGATCCATCCCGCCGCTTTATAGGCGGCAATGCCGCCGCTTATCCCGAGGATTATATTCCGGCCGTCAAGCATTAACCGGCGGTCCGGTTGATATAGACGAAGACGCTGGTCGCCTTGGCAATGCCGCCGGCGAGGATTTTGATCATGCAGGTGCCGCCCTCGCGGGTGAAGGCGAGGAGGACATCGTCACTCTTGACCGAGCCTTTAAGGGTCCAGCCGTTCTTTTTCATGGTGTTGACAAAGAAATCGGTCAGCGAGTTGACTTCGACCCTGCCGCTGAATTTGAGGATGCCGCCGGCAAAGGAATCGGTATTTATGGTCATGCTTTCTTCCCGGTTCCAGTTAAGCTCGCCGGGGATGAGAATTTCGTTGAAATCGGCCGGGTGATAGGGCTCGTAGGCGGGGCCGGTATCCTGGGCCTGGGTGGTCTGTGACGCGGCGGCATCGCCGTTGTCGGCGTTCATTGACAGGGTGGTGCAGGCGGAGAACGCCGCCCAGCTGAGACCGATAACAAGGATCATGATTGATTTACGCATTCTTTTCTCCTTATAATTTTTTGAGAATCAGGGTGTTAATATCTTTTCTTTCTGAAGTCTGGTCGTTATCGGCCGGATGGCCAAGGGCGATGACCGCCATCAACAGGTAACGCTCCGGGAGGTCAAGAACCCGGTTTACCGCTTCGGCCTGATTAAGGATCTCCCCCAGCCAGACCGCGCCGAGACCGAGTTCTTCGGTGGCCAGAAGCATGTTCTGGATACAGGCGCCGGCGGCCTGGCAATCTTTGCGCTCATTATACATGGCTTCGTGGTCAATGAAAACCGCGATGGCGGCAGGGGCGTTTTTAAGGATATGGCCGTAGCGGGTCAGTTCGCCCAGGCGATCGAGGATTTTCCCGCTGATGATGGTGACGAAACGCCAGGGTTGATTATTGAGCCCGGATGGTGCCCATGACCCGGCGGTGACGATCTCAGCAAGGTCGTTTTCGCTTACCGGTTCCCGGGTAAATTTTCTTATACTGCGCCGTTTTTTTATCGCGTCACGGACGTGGTGCATGATGACCTCGTAATATTACAGGTTCATAATTTTATTCTGGGGATTGTTACGAATATGAAGGCAAAAGTCAAAGGTAAAAAGCCAAAAATACCGGAAGGTTATCAGTCGGTTTTCAACGTCTTGTCCTGATCGGCCGGTTGTCGAACAGGCCTGTATCCGTTATATGAAGGACCGGAGGTTAATATGGCAAAGAAAAAAAAGGTGGAGTTCCCGCAGCTGTCCGGGGAGGTGAGTCTGGTTGACAGTCATTGCCACCTTGACATGGACGATTACCACGGCGAGATTGGCGCGGTTCTTGACCGGGCCGCGTCCCTCGGGGTACGGCGGGTGGTCAGCATCGGCATTGACATTAAAAGTTCAGCGGCGGCGGTGGAGATCGCGGCCCGGGAGCAGGGGGTTGCCGCCACTGCCGGGGTTCATCCCCATTATGTCGAAGGTCTGGGCCGGGCCGATATTGCCGCCCTGGCGGATATTGCCGCGGCCCCGGAGGTAGTGGCCATCGGTGAGATCGGCATGGACATGGTCAGGAGCCGGGTCGACGCCGACACCCAGGCCCGTGGTTTTGCCGATCAGATGGGCCTGGCGCGGGATCTTTCCCTGCCGGTGATTATCCACGACCGTGAGGCCCATGAACAGGTATTCGCTATCCTGGACCGATTCGCTCCCTTCCGTTACGGCGGGGTGATGCATTGTTTCTCCGGTGATCCTGAACTGGCGCGGCGATCCATCGCCCTTGGTTTCTATATTTCGATTCCCGGGGTGGTCACCTTTCCCAGAGCCGGGACACTTGTGGAAGTGGTAAGGGAAATGCCCCTTGAACGCATGTTGCTTGAAACTGACGGTCCTTACCTGTCGCCTGTTCCCCTGCGGGGCAGGCGCAATGAACCGGGGCACATGCTCTTCACCGCCGCCATGGTCGCGAAGATCAAGGGGGTTGATCTGGCCTGTGTCGCCCGGGAGACCACGAAAAACGTGGTTGATCTCCTGCGTCTGGAGAACGTTGATGAACGTCGGCCATAACCTCGCGGAGATCAAGGCCAGGATCGCGGCGGCAGCGGCGCGGGCCGGGCGTGATCCCTCCAGGGTCCGTCTGCTCGCGGTGAGTAAGCGTCAGCCGGGAAGCGCGATAGCCGCCGCTCTTGCCGCCGGGCATAATCTTTTCGGCGAAAATTATTTTCAGGAGGCGCGGGACAAGGTCGCGGCCCTGCCGCGGGCGGAGTTTCATTTTATCGGTCATCTCCAGTCAAACAAGGCCCGGGACGCCTGTGGGCTTTTTTCGCTCATTCATAGCGTTGACCGGCTCAAGGTCGCCCGCAGGATCGGGGCAAGGGCAGTGGAACTTGGAATAGTCCAGGCTGTGCTGGTGCAGGTGAACGTCAGCCGGGAGGAACAGAAATACGGGATTATGCCGGAGGACCTTTTTTCGTTACTGCTTGAGATTAAAGGGATTGCCGGCATAGAGGTCAGGGGGCTGATGACCATGCCGCCCCGGGTGGGCGAGGCGGAGGAGGCGCGGGGATTCTTTGCCGGACTCCGGCTGTTGGCGGAACAATGTGTTGACCGGGGGGGTATTTCTCCGGCAGGGCTGGAATTGTCCATGGGGATGAGCCATGATTTTGAGGTGGCGGTGGAAGAAGGCGCGACCCTGGTGCGGGTCGGCACCGCGATATTCGGCTCCCGTCCTTGACAGCCCGTTGACAAACCTGGTATCAGCCTAACATCTTCTTCAGCTTCCAGAAATTGGTGCCGTAGGCGACGATCGGTTCCTGCTTCCCTTTTATCTCGTATCTTTTACGGCTGAACCACTGGTCGGCATCGCTGACCAGTCTTCCGGTTTCCGGACCGAGCATGATGTCAAAGCCCTCGCCGGCGGTAAGTTCTTCAAGACGGAAGGCAACGTTGACCACATCACCCACCGCGGTGAAGTCGCGGTGGCCGTCAACGCCGATATTGCCCACCACCGCCTCGCCGGTGTTAAGGGCGGCACCGATGTGCATCGGTTTTCTTATCTCGCGGATCTTTTCGCTCATTTTATTGCTCAGTTTTTCAATTTCCAGGGCCGCTTTCAGCCCACCTCTGACATTGTCGGCAATGTTGCCGCCGATCCAGGTGGCCATGACCGCGTCACCGATGAATTTGTCGACATTGCCGTTATTGGCGGAGATTATACTGCTGCTTTTCTTGCTCCAGTGCTGCAGGAGTTTAGAGACCATCTGGGCCCCCAGAGTTTCTGAAATACGGGTGAAATCGTGCAGATCGCAGACCAGGACGGTAACCATTTCTTTCTGCAGAAAGGCGACGGTCCGGTCCATGGTGGCGTCGTGTTCAATGAACATCGGGATGGTGTCAAGGTTCTGCTGAAAGAGCATGACTGTTTTGCCGATGGAGACATGGTCACCGCTGTTCAAGGGCAGGGTGGCAAGGAGACGGCGACCGTTGATAAAGGTACCGTTGGAGCTGCCCAGATCAATGATATTATAGATCCCGCTTGTTTCCACCTGGATCATGGTGTGCTTGCGCGACACCCAGGAGTAGGGGAGGCTGATGTCGTTGGTGGGCGCCCGGCCGATGCGATAGTTATTACTATCCTTGAGCGGCCATACCCTGATGGTATTGCCGTCTTCGTCAAGTTCCTTGAGAACCGCGGGGGCGTCTATTTCCTGTTCCATATAAGAATTTTGAGTTGTGTATAAGCGGTGGTTCACGGAGGTTAAGGTGGAAATACAGAATCTATTATACCGTTACCCCGCGTGGTTGTCATCCTTATCGATACCGGGGACGTTCGGGGGAGCAGCAGTCCGTTGAAAAACGGACTGCTGGGGGCTGATGTCCGCACCGTCGAGTTTGCCGGGTTGAAAACCCTGGTGAAACCGAGATGTTGGCCGGAACTTGTTTTGGTTAACCGGAGAGAGAAAAAGCCATGGATGATTTTTTTAACGGTCTGATAGAGCATTATCTCTACTGTAACACTGGAGATTTGGTGCCTGCTGGACCGTCTGATCCATAGCTGGAGAATGAAGAGCAGGGAATGAATGTTTATTAACTTGGTGGGTCAGATCGGCAGTATGCAGGCAAAAGCAACTCAGTTCATGAATTGTTTACAATGGTTGATTAAGCCCTTGACAAAAAAGGCGGCTATGGTATTAGTATCCGCTTCACGAGGTCGTCTTTGCCGACAGACGCATGGGGCCTTATTGCGAGACCATCTTCATTGTAAATAGGCAGGGCTAATTTTTTAGAGGTTTCCGGAGGAATTTATCATGTATGCGGTTATCAAGACCGGAGGCAAGCAATATCAGGTTGCCCCCGGCGATATTTTGAGAGTGGAGAAGCTTGCCGGTGAGGTTGGTGACACGGTTGAGCTCGAAGATGTGCTGCTGGTGGCCGAAGACATGGACGTTCAGGTCGGTCAGCCACGGGTTGACGGCGCCAGGGTTACCGCCACTATCAGGGCACAGGGCAAGGCCAAGAAGGTTTTGGTTTTCAAGAAGAAAAGACGTAAGGGATACCGGGTTATGAGGGGCCATCGTCAGCTTTACACCGCCCTTGAGATCAAAGCAATTAATTGCTAATCGTCTTTAACTTCTATAGCAACA
>JAJRZW010000051.1 GCA_024275015.1 Deltaproteobacteria bacterium
GCGGCCCGGGAGGATGATCCTCCCGCCGCGACGATAAAAGCGGCTGCTCCGTTAACTCCGGGGGAAGATGAACGGAAATTTTCCTATGTCATGACCTATAGCCGTACCGGTCCGGCCCGTTTTTTGGGTCACCTAGATATTATCCAGCTGTTTTACCGTATTCTTCGCCGGTCCCGGCTGCCCCTACGGTTCAGCCGTGGTTTTAACCCCATTCCTCATGTGTCGTTCGGCCCGGCCCTGCCCCTGGGTATGGAGAGCATGGTCGAGTTTATTATCTTTGAGACTACCGTCCCTATCGGCGATCCCGGGAGACTGCTGGCGCAGATAAACGCAACCATGCCTTCGGGGATTGTCGGTAACAGTATCAGGATTGCGGCAGCGAAGATGCCTGATAAGATTATCTGTCGTTACCTGATAAAACTGCCCATCGCACCTGATCCCGCTGCCTTGGCCGCCTTTAATGAGGCCGCCTCTTTTATTGTCAAACGGCGGCGCAAGGGCAGAGTCACGGAGGTCGATCTCCGGCCGATGGTGCGGCGTTTTGCCCTTGCCGGGGATGACCTCCTTGAACTTGAGGCCGTTCTTCAAAGCAGCAGGGCCGGGGTGCGGCCTGAAGAACTGGTGCGGACGGTGTTCGCCCTTGATCAAGATAAAACTGAGGCGATCAGGATCACCAAAACCTGGTGCGATTGGCCGACTATGGACACGGAGTAGGCTATGGCCACTGAACTTTTGATAAATGCAACCAGCTTTGAGGTCCGGGTTGCCTTGGTCGAATACGGCAATCTCGTGGAACTGCACCAGGAACGGCCGGAGGAAAAGGGCCTGGTCAGTAATATCTACAAGGGGGTGGTGAAGAGGGTGCTGCCGGGGATGCAGGCCGCCTTTGTTGATATCGGCCTTGAACGCACCGGCTTTCTCTATGTTGATGACGTTAATATTGATCAGCAGCGGATGGAAAATGGTCAGGTAAACTGCAGCGGCAGCGGCAGCGGCAGCGACGGGGTCGGCGGTTGCTGTCTCAACGGATCCGCCGATACCCCCACCCGCCGTGACGCCGGGATGAATATTGAGGACATGCTGGTCGAGGGTCAGGATATCCTGGTTCAGATATGCAAGGACCCCATCGGCACCAAGGGGGCCAGGCTTACCTGCAATATTACCCTGCCGTGCCGAAACCTGGTCTTTATGCCCCTGACCGACCATATTGGTATCTCCCGCCGGATTGAGGACGAGGATGTACGGCAGCGCATTCGCCGCGATATCGAAGAGTTGCGCCCGGCCGATACCGGATTCATCGTCCGTACGGTTGGAGAAAACGCCACCCGTGAAGACCTTGAGGCCGACATGGAGTTTCTCATGCACCTCTGGGACGAAATCCGTGACAATAACGCCGCAGTAAAGGCCCCGGCCATGGTCTATCAGGATCTCGATATTTCCCTGCGCTCGGTCCGTGATATCGTTACCCCGGTGGTGGAGCGGATCGTGGTTGATGATCCCGAAGTTCACGCCCGGGTCAGCCGTTTTATCGAGACCTTTGCCCCAAGGTTGAAAGAGCGGGTGGATTACTTTGACGGCGACCTGCCCCTGTTTGATTCCTATGGTATTGAGATGGAGATCAACCGTGCCCTTGACAAGAAGATCTGGCTTCGATGCGGCGGTTACATAATCATCGACACCACCGAGGCCCTGACCGTGGTCGACGTCAACACCGGCCGTTATGTGGGCAAGAATGATCTGGAGGAGACGATTTTCAAGACCAATATTGAGGCGGTCAAGGAGATCGCCTACCAGCTCCGCCTCCGCAATATCGGTGGGATCATCATCATTGATTTCATCGACATGGAGATAGAAGGCCATCGTGACGAGATCGTCGCTACCCTGCGCGAGGCGGTCAAGCAGGATAAAAGCCGGGTCAATATTCTCAAGGTGAGCGAGTTTGGCCTGGTGCAGATGACCCGTAAACGCAGCTCGGAAAATCTCGCCAATATGCTCTGCGAACCATGTCCCTACTGCAAGGGGGACGGGATCATCAAGTCAAAGCGCACCGTCTGTTATGAGATCTTCCGCCGTATCGACCGTCAGGCGTCCAAGGTAAAGGCCGGCTGTGTCTCCGTCAGCGCCAACCCCCATGTGGCGACAATGATGATGAATGAAGAGGCCGCCACCCTTCACGACCTTGAGGAGAAGACCGGTAAGAGGATTACCATTATTCCCAAGCAAGATATGCACATCGAGAAATTCGATGTCCTCTGGGAGGATTTCGACTGAGATAAGGTACAGCTACCGATAGACATTAACAAGCGCATGTCCACTTGAATCTGCACCAGAATGAGTCAACAGATTGCGAGGAATCTTGCTTTGTTTGTGTACTCCCGGTACAGGCGTGAGCTTGTCATACCGTTGAAAAACCCGGTGAAATCGAGAGGTTGGATGAAACTTGTTGTATTCAACCGCCGGTTATGGGTTCAAATCCCCTGAGAGTGTTCCTGTAAGCGTTTCAGGGACGCCATGCTGTATGTAAGGCACATAACCGTGCCGGGTTCCCTCTGCTTTCTATCTACTTGACTTTATGTAATGATTGGGTGTAGATGTAGTTATTATATCCAGTTTATCGAAAATGTTTTTTTCAGGGGAAATGCCAGTCTCCGATTGTATATCTTTGTGGGAGTCATGGCTTTGTGGACGCTTGTTTCTTCCTCGTGTTCTTTCCTGAAAAGAAATTTCTATGCTTTTTTTTTCTGTTTGAGGCAAAATAATTATTGGGCGATGTCTCTGGCTGGCTGTAAGCGCAATTTTAAATCGGAAAAAATCATGACTGACAGCATTGATGATAAAAAAGATCTGCTTGACCTCTCCCGGGCGTACTATTCCAATAGCGACTATGTCTCCGGCGGCGATGGTCGTCCCCGGGATTCTTTCCGTATGCCTCTGGCGGATGAGCATGAGGTAAGGGCGGTGGTTGACGGTGAGTCCTTTCCGCTCCTTGACATTGGTTCCCGCGGTATCGGCATCCAGCTTTCCGATCCCGACCGTTTTGTCAGAGGGGAATTTCTGGCGCATGTGGTGATTATCATCGGTGATGATAAGTTGATCATGAAGGGCAAGGTGATCCATGTGACCCGGGAGAAGGAACTGACGGTATGCGGGATCGCCCTTAAGGGTCTGGATGACGCAACCGAGGCCCGTCTGCAGTCTTTCCTGCAACAACATCGTAATATTTACTTCGTTTCCAGGGGCTGATGTTATTCTCGGAGACGGCATTTTTTCATGGGTAACGAAGGCTCACGCAGAAGTGTTCTTGAATCACTCCTCGATGATCAGGAGAGTGGCTCCGCCGATATTGACGAGATCAACGCCATTGGTGTGTCCGTCGGCGTGTCCCCCGGGGCCGGGAAAAACGTTCCGGCGGCAGCGGGGAAACGGATCCTGATTCTTGAAGACAGTGATAACGGTTATCTCCCGAGTCTGGCCATCTGTTTTGGGGAATTCGGGGATGACCTGACCTGCCGTTGTGTCGATTCCCCCGCCGAGGTCAAGAATATCCTGGCGGTAAAGGGGGCGGATCTGGTGGTTATCGACCTTTGCATGGAAGATATGGCGGGGTTTGATACTCTTTCCTTTATTACCAGACATTATCCCGCCATGCCGGTGGTGGTGATGAGTGCCTACTCAAATCCCGAGGTGAAGGAGAGCCTTGAGTCCCTGGGTTCGCTAAGGTTGCTTAACAATCCTCTTGATCTCGATGAGCTACCGCCGACGGTAATTAAGAGCCTTGACAGTCCTTTAGACGACACGGTTGTCTCTGAGCTCTCGATGGTGAACCTGCTGCGCCTGATCGAAATGGAAAAGCGCAGTGGCGTGGTCAAGGTGACCCTGACTTCCGGGGTCGGCGGCCGGATCGTGTTTGTTAACGGCGAACTGTATCAGGCCTCCACCGGTTCCCTCAAAGGTGAGGATGCCGCGGCGGAGATCCTGTTCTGGGAAAACGCCGACATCGTTTTCGAGCCCCTTCCCAGAAGGAATGTTAAGAAAGAAATTAATAAGGACATAACCGCGCTGCTGGATCTTTTTACCCTTGCTGATGACGACGAGGATGAAAAACAGCCGGCAGACGGTGATGACAGCACTGACAAGGCGCCTGAAGCGCAATCCCAAACACAGGAGGAACAACTTATGGCACTGGAAAAATTTCTCGATCGCTTCAAGTCAATAAACGGCTACAAGGCTTCCGGAATCATGACCTTTACCGGCGAGGTTCTGGCCAGCGATTCCACCGACGTTAATATTGATCTGGCTCTGGTCGGGGCAACCTTTAACGATATTTTTCGTTCAGCCCATGAGGCATCGGAAAAGATCGGGCTCAAGGCCTGCAAAGAAACGACTATAAATACCCCCAACGGCCAGATCATCATGCGCTGTTCCGGGGTCAAGGCCAAGGTCCATTATCATATGATCATTATTCTTGACAAGGACGGGAACCTTGCCCTGGCGAAGATGGAATTGGAGAAACTGGTTCCCCTGATTATGGAAGAACTCGGTTAACAGACTGTTGAAAAAGCCGTCCTGGCTTTTTTAACCCCCGGTTGGCCAAAACAAGTTCCGGCCAATCTCTCGATTTTATTGGTTTTTTCAAACCCAATAAAATTGGCGGCGCGTCCATGCGCCGCGACCAGCCCGTTTTTCAACGGACTGTTAACGGTTGTTTTTTCAGTTGACGATTAAACCGGTGGTACAGAACAGGAGCATGCGGTAATGGCTAAGGCGGTGAAAAAAATAGTACCCATGGTTGACCCCATGGAGGAAGAACAGCAGGCCCTCGGCTCTCTTCTTGAACGGATTAAAGGACTTAAGGGGTATAAGGCGGCGGCGATCATGACTTTTACCGGTGAATTGCTGGTTCAGGATACGGTTGATGCCAATATTGATCTTGACGAGGTTGGAATCATTTTTAATAACATCTTCCGTTCCGCCCACGAGGCCTCATCCAAGATCGGTCTTGATGCCTGTATAGAGGCCACTATCATGACCCCGGAGGGGGCGGTGGTGATGCGGTGTTCCGGTGTCGATGCGCCGATTCATTTTCATATCATGGTTATTACCTCAACCGATGGTAATTCGGCGATGGTGAAGATGGAGCTTACCCGTATTGAACCCTTGGTACTTAAACAGCTGGTGGGTTGATATCTTGTTTAAAACAACCGCCGCAATGCTTATCAGACTGTTGAAAAGGCCGTCCTGACTTTTTCAACCCCCGGTTGGCCAAAACAAGTTCCGGCCAATCTCTCGACTTTATTGGTTTTTTTCAAGCCCAATAAAATCGGCGGCGCGTCCATGCGCCGCGACCAGCCCGTTTTTCAACGGACTGTTATGGGCTTGCGGTGGTTTTTTGTACCATATCTCTCTTGAGAGAAGATATTAATTATCGTAGGGATGTCTCATGAATCTGGTCGGGGAGATAAAGTGGTATCCGGGTGAGGATGATTACGCCCGTTTGAAGTAATCCGAGGACCGGGGGGGTATTATTGCCTTATGGTCCGTGAACACAAAAGCGCAGGGACGGACTGAAAACGTTCTTTTGGTGGCTTTAAAAAAACGTAACTACTCAACCCCCAGGGCAACTCACTTGACGTAACCTCCGGGGTTGTAACTGCTTGCAAGGGTACCGGAGATGCAAGGATCGTTCTGCGTAGCGTACATAAGCAGGGCGATAGCGCGGCAGATTCGGTACCCTGTGAGCAGTTACAAAAAACTTGAATTTGCTATAACTGCATACAGATGATAGAATTTTTTCTGGTATATTATGGACTCGTGAAAAATCCATCAAAGGGATGGCCAAGCAAAAATCAGCAAATGCAAGGCGTGCGAATTTTCAGGACCGCGGCATACCCAGGTGCGTCGCCGTCACGAGACAATTCGCGCATAACGCCGCAGTTGGTGACTTTTGCGACGCCATCATGATATTTGGTGTCTGGTTAATACCTTTAAGCCTGTCTTTCAGGGAGTGAATAGATGCTTCTGATCTGTCCGCATTGCAGGAAACATCACGATATTGATGAAAAACGGATTCCTGCCAATGTGAAGATGGCCAAGTGCCGTTCCTGCGGTAAGCCGTTTAAGCTTAAGCCTTCGGGGACGGTTGAGGTGCTGCCTGACTATGCCGTCGGAGCCCGCAAGAAGACCCCCGGAACCCGTAAGATCGGGGTGTCGCTCAGCAAGGGTGGGGTGGGGAAGTCGACCACCGCGGTCAACCTCGCCTCAGGTCTTGCCCTGGCCGGGTTCAAGGTCCTGCTGGTCGACACTGATACCCAGGGGCAGGATAGCTTCATGTTGGGGGTCAAGCCCAGGGCGGGGCTCACCGAGATGGTCACCGGCGAGGTTAAACCCGAAGAGGCATTGGTGCAGGCTCGGGACAAGCTGTGGCTTCTTGCCGGCGGGAAGTCACTCGCAGGGCTTAAACGGGTGATCGACCGCAAGGATTTCGGTGGTGAACTGACCCTGGCCGAGTCTCTGGCCGAAATTGACAAACAATACGATTATGTGGTCATCGACACTTCTCCCGGCTGGGATCCGTTGACGGTGAATGTCCTCTTCTACGTGGAAGAGCTTATGGCCCCGGTCTCCCTTGAGGTCATGACCATGCAGGGGTTGGTGGAATTTCTCAAGAGCATTGCCTCAATCCAGAAGTACCGCAAGGAGGTGACATTGAAATATCTGGTGCCGACCTTCAAGGACGACCGGGTCACCAAGTCCATGGATGTCCTTGACCGGTTGCAAGAGTTATACAAGCCGATTCTCTGCGATCCGATTTGCTATAACGCTTCCCTCTCCGAGGCCCCCGGTTACGGCCAGACCATATACGAATACGCCCCCGGTTCACCCGGAGCCCAGGATTATCGAAAATTGGTCCGGCGGGTGGCCGAAGATGATTCCCTGCTGCGTTGATCAGGGTGGGGGGGGCACCGGGCGTTTGTAATCGTTCCATGAACATCACCCTGCACGTGATTTAACCCTTTTATGATATACCCAAGTATAATCAAAAGGGGGTATCGCGTCCATGGCGGCGTCCCTGAAACCATTACAGAGTGCGATTTTTTGCGTCAGGTTGTGGTTTGATCTCTTGCCGGAGTTATCGTTCCGTCCGGTATGACCGGTGCGTCGCAGTGGCCGTGAGTTCAGCGGGCCGTTGAAAAATGGTAAGCGCTCCATGAACGCCCCCGCTCAGAGCCAGCCTTTTAAGGCGGCGATTATCCTCTCTGCCTGGGCCGCGCTTGAGATATTGAACTTGGATTTGGGGATATATGATCCCTTTACCTTCTGGTAGCGGCGGATGGTGTAGCGGTCGGGGCTGTAATCATTTTTCCCCCTATCCCATTGCCGATAACGGAAAATAATGGTGGTCCAGGCCCCTTTAGAGAGCACGGACCGGTCTATTTCCTTAACCAGGACGACCCCGTCCTCCTCGTAGTTGATCGTTATCTCATCTACGGTTTCAGCCATTTTCAATACTCCTGTTTAATCGTTTTTTTTGTTTTTGCGCCGGTTGGTCTGAGACCCTATTTGTTCGGGTATGATTCCAGGTTGAAATCCGGGTCGCTGCGATAGATCTGCCGCAATTTTTCAAGTTTGTTGGCCGTACTCTGCGGGAGGTTGAGGCAATAACGGGGGACATATTCCGCCACTACCCGGCTGGTGTTGAATTTAGGGCCGTTCAAGGCCAGATTCATCACCGCCATCCTCAAGAACGCTGATCTTTTTTCAGGGTCATGAAAGATCGCCATCACCTCGGGAAAGACCTGATAAAATGATTGCGAATCCTGTTTATACAGCAGCGCCTTCCTTTCTTCACTGAGTTTTTCCGCGTCGACCGGGCCCTCATAGCCGAATTTCCACCCGGTTTGTCCGTCGTGGTATCCTTCGGCCCACCAGCCATCAATAATGGAGAGGTTTGGGACGCCGTTGAGGGCGGCCTTCATCCCGCTGGTGCCGCTGGCTTCAAGGGGCCTTTTAGGGCTGTTAAGCCAGACGTGGGCTCCGGCGACCATAAGTTTTGCCACTGACATGTCATAGCCGGGAATAAATACCAGACGGGCGAGTCCCCGGCTTTTTATATACAGTTCCTCCTGGCAGTCAAGAACAGCCTTGATCAATTTTTTTCCGGCCTCGTCCTGGGGATGGGCCTTGCCGGCAAAGATAAAGTTTACCGGACGGGAATATCGTATTATCGGGGCCAGGAGAAGGTCAAGGTCTTCAAAGATCAGATCAGCCCGTTTATAGGTTGAAAAACGCCGGGCAAAGCCGATGGTGAGGGCATTGGGAACAAGAAGGGAGTTGTCGCCATCAAGGAGGGATAGGTAATTGGGGGGGATGATCCAGGTGTTTTCCATCTGGTTGCGGTGGGTCCGCAGCATTTTATTGACGGAATCGATCAGGCGGAGGTTGTCTTTGCCCCAGGCTTCTTCAAGATAGGTGTGGAATTTTTTATTGTCGGCAAGTTTTATCGCCCCGGCAAATACCCCCGGATCCCGGCGCCAGCCGTTGAATTCCTGGAATGAATCAAATAGTTCGCCACGGTTTTTACTTATCCAGGTGAGGTGATGAACGCCGTTGGTGATCGCGGTGATCTTGTCGGCATAGGCGGGAAATTGTTTCCGGGTGACGTCGCGGTGGAGGCGACTGACACTGTTGGTACTGCGGTTTACCTTCATCGCCAGCCGGGTCATATTGAAGGCGTCACTGCCGGATTCCTGGGTTCCCATGGTCTTGAGAATCCTTTGGCAGAAGGAGTGTCCCACGGCCCGGTAATCTTGTGATTCGAAGATGTCATGGCCGGCCTTTACCGGGGTATGGATGGTGTAGACAATCCGTTTCGCCACCCGGTTTGCGGCAGCGATGATGTCGGCGTCGGTAGCTTTTCGGGCGTAATTATCGCCCAGGTTCTCTTTGAGGATATCAACTATCTGCAGCAGGGCCACCGCCACCCCGTGTTGCTCGTTGAGGTGGACGGTTGTCGGCGTAAGGCCGAGGGCGCGGCAGGTGGGGATGATGCCGCCGCCAAGCATGCGCCGCTGGATGATTTTCATTTTCTGCGAGGAACTGTCGTAGAGGTTTTGTGCCCCCTCCCGGATCCATTGCGGTGAGGGCTCAATGTCAAAGTCGAGAAGAAATTGGGGGACGAAAAAATCGAGTCTGGAATTGATCTCCAATTTCATCCATACCCTGGCAAAGGTTGAGATTTCCTGGTCATGTTCATCATAGAATGGTACTTCAATCGTAAGGATTTCATCGGGTTTGTTCGGTGCGTGAAGCAGGTAAAGCCCCGGTGTTTTTTCCGGTTCCCACGGTTGCGACCAGTTTATCTGTCCCAGTTCGGAGTCAACGACCTGGGAGAAATAACCCTTGCGGTAGAGAAGGGATATGGCGGAAACCGGGATTCGGCAGTCGGCAAGACTTTTCAGGGTATCCCCGGCCAGAACGCCAAGGCCGCCGCCGTAATTCGGGATTTTGCCGGGGCCGTTCAAGTGTTTGTCAATGTCTGCCGCGATTCGGGGATTATCGTTGTGTTTTATTCCTTTGTCCACCAGGAGATCCCGAACCGGGTTGAAGACATCGGGATCAGCGCCGATCTCCATGGAGACATAGAGGGTGGAGGTGTCTTCATGGTTGCAGAGCTTTTTCCATACGCAGTCGAAAATTTCCTGGCTGACCCCGAAGAAATCACCGAACCGGGATCGGCAGGTCATTGATCTGGTAATATCTTTACTGTCGAAAAAATCTTCTGTTTCTGTCATGCGGGCCTTTTATGTCAGGGGCAGGGATGAATTGGACCGGATATCATAGTGAATGTGTTTGCCGGATGTTTGATGAAATCGTAACAAATCCCCGATCCGGCTTGAAACGGAGCTTTTTCCGGAAATCGTCGAAGACGCCTTCGCGGGAAATTGTTACGAGGCCATCATGATTTTAAAGAGTACGATTATGGAGGTCAGATTTACAAGAAAATTGATAAAGTTTAAACTGCGGGATGGATTTTCAATGAAAAAAAGATTGAATTTATCCGTGGTTTTCTTTAACGTTTGCTCCGGATGTTAGGGGGTGGTAATAGTATATTCCTTTATCCTCTGTTAACTGACGCTTTTTTATGGTAAGAGCATCATGCCGGCAAGGTTCCGGTCTGCGAGATACTAATCAGCTAAAGGAGAATTGATTATGAGGAACGAAAGCAGAAAGTTTTTTCTGATGTTCGCGATTTTCTCTGTTTTTGCTTTGTTGTCGGCCGGTTGCGGTACCAAGACCGTCAAGTCGACCGCAGGAGAAGAAAAAGTGCAGGCGGTTGAGGTCGGTGAAACATCTGCCGCGGAAGAAGAAACTGCCGGCGGTGAAGAGGATGTGAGTGCTTCGGAAATTTCCGAAAATAATTCGACCGCGGGGCAGACGGAATCCCTTGACGACACCGGAAACAACACCTCCCAGGTCACCGCTCCCCTTGAAGGCCGGACTTCCGCTCCTTTTGTGCCGGTTTATTTTGACTTTGACAGCTCTGCAATTCGTCCTGATCAGATCGCCGCCATTGAGGCTGACGCCGCAGTGCTAAAGAACAACCCCGGGGTCAATATCAGGATTGAGGGTAATTGTGATGAGCGGGGTACTAATGAGTACAATATGGCCCTTGGTGAACGCCGGGCCCAGAGCGGCAAGAGATATATTGAAAATCTCGGAGTTGATCCTTCCCGGATGAGTACTATCAGTTACGGCGAGGAGAAGCCGATAAATCATGGCCATGACGAGTTGTCCTGGTCCCAGAACCGTCGTGATGATTTTGTGATTGAGTAGGAGTCCGGTCCTGTTTTTCAGTATGTCTTAAGCCGGGCCGGAAGAGTTGTATTCCGGCCCGGTCTTGTTTTTAGAGCAGGATGGGCCTGAAACAAGTCCATCGTAGCGTTTTTATATCTTTGGAGGTCGTGAGAGTGAAAATATTGTCCCGTTTTCTGCCGGTAATTGTTTTGGCGTTGGTGGCCCTTTCTGCCGTTCCTTCTGTTGCCGCTGACTTTAAGGTCGGCTGGATAGATGTGCAGCAGGTGCTGGTCTCTTCAAGCCAGGGGCAGGCGGCAAACAAGGTTATTGAGGCCCGGGCTCAGGATTATAAAAAGAAATTTTCCGCGGCAAAGGTCAAGCTTGACGCGATGAAGAAAAAACTGGCCAGCCTTAAAACCGTGGGTAATGCCGATGCAATTCGTTCCCAGGAGAGGAGTCTTGACCGCAAGATCCAGGAACTTGACCTTGAGTCAAAATACGCCTCCAAGGATATGAAGGAGTTGCAGAAAGAGAAGCTTTCGCCGGTTATCGACGAATTAAACAAGGTTATCGTTGAGTTGGGCCACAGTGGTGATTACGATTATATCCTTGATTCCAGGACGCTGCTGTTTGCCGGGGAGCGTAATAATATAACCGACAAGGCGATTGCGGCGATGAATAAACGTTTTTCCGCTACCGCTAAAAAATAAAATATCCTTTTGCCCCCGAAAAAACCGCCCGGCCTTTTTGCGCCCGGCGGTTTTTTTATCTTGTCCGTCGGTCCTTTGCCATTATATCCTATCCTGAGGGGGTCTTACGGGGATTACCCGGGGAGGAGGTCATGGCGAGAAATATTATGGTCATAGAGTCTTCTTTGATCATGAGCCGGATCATTGAATCAATGCTTCTGGCCAATATCAACGATGTCGTTGTCGAGGTGGTTGCCGATCCTGACGCGGCCGGGGACAAAATTGCCGCTGGCGGGGTTCATGTTGCCATGATGGGATGGGAGAGCGTACGGGATCAATGGCCCCGGATCAGGCCCTGGTTTAAACACCAGGGGGATAGCGGTTGCCGTTGCGCGTTATTGGGCAGTGATTCCGGTCACGAAGAGGCCGCGGCCCTGGCTCCGGGTTTCGAGTTCCTCGAAATACCCTGTGATGGTCGTGATATGGCGGATCTGGTTAATCGTTTATGTAATCCGGTGAGCCTGAGGATGAGCAAACGTTATAATATCCCTGGGACCATGGTCCGCATTGATCAGGGCCGCTGCAGTTTTGTCGCCGTGGTCGTTAACGTGAGTGAAGGGGGAATGCTCTGTGAATTTGACTGCCAAGAAGGTTTTATCTGGTCTGAACCGGTGGTGGCGACCATTGAATTTTCCGGTAACGGCAGCGGCGAGATCATGGCCGCGGTCGGGTTGACCGCAAGGTTGTCTCTGATGAAGGTCATGGGCCGTGACCCACATGGGAAGGCGGCGGCAATGCGGGCATCGTTTATATTCGATGAATTGTCGCCGGTAACCCTGGACCTTCTGCGCCGGGTTTTTGTTTTGGCGGAAAAGAAGACGGAGGTCGGATGAAGTCGTAATAAATCCGCCGATGAGCAAGCCGTTATTCCTGCATTATTGCCAGGGCGGCGGCAACGATACCTGCCTGGTCAACCTTTCCCTCCTTGAACAGGATCTCCTGGGAGGCGTGGGGCATGAAACGATCCGGGTAGCCGAGGTTTTTTATTTTTACCCTGGGCATGATCTCATGCCGGGCCAGCATTTCGAGGACCGAACTGCCGAACCCGCCTTTACGGCAATTGTCTTCAACGGTTAGGACCCGGCCGGTCTTTCGGGCCCATTCGATTATGAGTTTGCTGTCCAGCGGTTTGATGAACCTGGGGTTGATGACCGCGGCGTCAATCCCCATTTTTTTTAACCCATCCACCGCCTCCATTGCCGGGTACACCCGGTTTCCCACCGGCAGGATCAGGAGTTCGCCGCCCTCGCGGATTACCTCGCCGCAACCATAGGGGATTTTGTTTAACTCTTGCGCCAGTTTTACGCCGACCCCGCTGCCTCTGGGGTAGCGAACCGCGGTTGGCCCGGGGTGATTGATGGCGGTGTAGAGCATGTGCTGGAGTTCATTCTCATCCTTGGGGGCCATGATCGTCAGGTTGGGGATGAAACGGAGAAAGGAGAGGTCAAAGACCCCGTGATGGGTGGGGCCGTCATCGCCTACCACTCCGCCCCGGTCGATGGCAAAGGTTACCGGCAGGTTCTGCAGGCAGACGTCGTGGATGATCTGGTCCATGGCCCGCTGAAGGAAGGTGGAATATATGGCCACCACCGGCAATAGTCCTTCGGTGGCCAGGCCGGCGGCAAAGGTAACCGCATGCTGTTCGGCGATGCCGACGTCGAAAAATCTTTCCGGGAAACGTTTAGCAAAACGGCCAAGACCGGTACCGGCGGTCATGGCGGCGGTGATCGCCACCACCCGGTGATCTTTTTCCGCCATATGGGTGATGGTGTCGCCGAAGACCTTGGTATAGCTCGGCGGGGACGGGGTAGTGCTTTTGATCGCCGCCCCGGTGCTGATGTCAAATGGGCCGAGGCCGTGGTAAGCCCCGGGGTTGCCCTCCGCCGGTTCGTACCCCTTGCCCTTGGTGGTCAGGACATGAACCAGCACCGGCCCTTCACTGTAATCGCGGACGTTTTTCAGGGTCTCGATCAAACCCTCGGTTTTATGGCCGGGGATCGGGCCGACGTATTCAAATTTCAAGGCCTCAAAGAGCATCCCCGGGGTAAAAAAACCCTTGATGCTCTCCTCGCTCTTGCGGAGCAGATTGAAGATGTTTTCTCCGACACCGGAAAAATTTTTAAGGAACTGTTCCATCTCTTTTTTAAAGCGCATAACCGTGCGTCCGGTCAGCTTGCGGGAGAGGAAACTCGAAAGGGCGCCGACGTTGGGGGAGATGGACATCTCGTTGTCGTTTAAGATCACGATGAGGTTGCGGTTTAAGTGGCCGGCCTGGTTTAAGGCCTCAAAGGCCATGCCGCCGGTCATTGAGCCGTCGCCGATTACTGCTATTATCCGTTTGTCGTCACCCTTGAGGTATTTACCGAGGCTTATGCCGAGACTGGCTGAGATCGAGGTGGAGCTGTGGCCGGTGTCAAAGGCGTCATAGGGGCTTTCCTCGCGTTTAGGAAAGCCGCTTATTCCCTGATATTGCCGCAGGGTGTGAAATTGTTCCCGGCGTCCGGTCAGGAGTTTATGGGCATAGGTCTGGTGGCCGACATCCCAGATGATTTTATCCTCCGGGGTGTTGAAGACGTAATGCAGGGCCATGGTCAATTCCACCACCCCGAGACAGGGGGCCAGGTGGCCGCCGTTTTTAGCCACGGTCCTGATGATTTCCTGCCGGATCTCTCCGCCCAGTTTTGCCAGGGAACTTATGGGCAGAGCCCGGAGGTCATCGGGAGAATTGATCGTCGGTAGTATTTCCATGGTCTCGTTTATCTTCAGGGGGCTTGCGTTGGGAGAAAGCATGCCGCATACCTCGTCTAATCTTTTTTGTTGACCAGGTACGTCGGCTGCTGTTCGCCTGATACCCTGCAACCCCGTATATTCGTAATTATCAGCCATCCCGATAATTACGAGTTCGTTAGCTTTTTCTTTCTATTATATACTGCGCCAGAGCCTTGAGGTTCGCGCCGGTATCCGGGAAGATTTCCATTGCCGTCAGGGCATTGTCCACGCAGGCGCGGGCCTGTTTTCTTGTTTCGCAAAGCCCAAGGATGGCGGGGTAGGTGGCCTTGCCCCGGGCCGCATCACTGCCGGCAGCCTTGCCGAGCTCGGACGCGGTTGATTCGACGTTGAGAAGGTCGTCGGCGATCTGAAAGGCAAGGCCGATGGCCCGGCCGTAGCGGGTTATGGCGGCGAACAGGCGGTCATCGGCACCGGCTGCCACTGCTCCGACCTGGAGGGCGGCGGTGATCAGGGCTCCGGTCTTCAATGCGTGGATCTGTTTCAGGGAGCCGAGGTCGGTGTCCCGGCCTTCGGCTTCTATATCGAGGCATTGGCCTCCGACCATGCCGAATGAACCAGCGGCGCGGGCGATGATGTTGATGATCCGTAATTGCGCCGCTGCCGTGAGCGTGGTGGGGCGGCTTGCCAGCTCAAAGGCAAAGGTCAGCAGGCCGTCACCTGCAAGTATGGCTCCGGCCTCGCCGAATTTTATGTGGCTGGTCGCCTGGCCGCGGCGGAGGTCGTCGTCATCCATGGCCGGAAGATCGTCATGGATCAGGGAATAGGTGTGGATGCACTCAAGGGCCAGTGCCAGCGGCAGGAGATCGTCGTCCATTTCTTCACCGCTCACGGTCGCGAAGGCGGCCAGGGTCAGGATCGGTCGTACCCGTTTGCCTCCGGCCATGAGGCTGTAGCGCATGGTCTCCACATGAGCGGCAAGGGGACCGCTGACCAGGGGCAGGTGTTGTTCAAGGCCGCGTTCGATCCGCTCCCGGCCCTGCTGCAGGTATTCGCTCAGGTCACTCACCGTCGAGGTCTCCACGGTTGTCGGTGTCGGAATCAAAGGGAGTCGGAGTGAGGACCCCGTTTTTTTTCAGGAGTAGATCGACCTTTTCCTGGGCACTGTCCAGTTTTTCCTGACAGAAACGGGCCAGATTTACTCCCTCGTCGAAGATTTTCAGAGACTGGTCAAGACTGATCTTGCCATCTTCTAATTGTCTGGTGATCTCCTCGAGTCGGGCAAGGGAATCTTCAAAAGTTTTTTTGGCCATTTTTGTTTTTTTACGGTTTTATCAGGGAAATCAGCCTGAACTCACAGCTTTCTAATGATTGATTAAAACCTGAGTTCGTGACGGCTTAGTGGCAACCAAGTATGTATTCATCTGAATTCATGCGTTTCTTGCTGGATTTTCACTCCGGCGGAAATTTCACCCCGAAGCCACGGATCAAGGTAAAATCCAAACCATGACAATAACAGGTTGTTTGTTTGTTTTCAATAAACAGGTCCTGCTGCTTGATAAGGATGGGTACTGATGCCTGAGGGTGAGTTTGATTCATATTCGCGGCGTTTTTTGCGCTGGCTTGAAGAGGAAAAGGGGTATTCCGTCAACACCGTCATCTCTTATGGCCGTGACCTTGCCGAATTTGCTGAATTTGCCGGATTTCCCGGGGTAAGAACCATTGATGTCGCCATGGTCCGGGGCTTTGTTTATTCCATTCACAGCAGAAACAGCCCGGCCTCGGTGGCCCGTGAGCTGTCGGCCCTGAGAAGTTTTTTTCGTTTTCTTGTCCGCAACAAGGTGGTTGATATCGACCCGGTGGCAGTAATATCAATGCCCAAACGGGACCATTACATGCCCGCCTTCCTCACTGTTGACGAAACTTTTGCCCTCCTTGAGGCCCCGAACCCCGAAGATCGTTTCTGGCGACGGGACCGGGCGATTATGGAGGTTCTTTACGGCGCCGGCCTTCGGGTGGCCGAGCTTGTCGATCTTGATCTTGTCCGGATTGATCTCGCTGACGGTATGATTAGGGTATTGGGCAAGGGGAAGAAGGAGCGTCTGGTGCCCATGGGCCGGGCCGCGGTTGAGAGTGTGGCGGCATGGCTGCCGGAACGGATTTCTATTTTGCGTCGCGGCGTGGCCCGGGGGGGGGAGGTGGCTGAGGGCGCGTTGTTCCTTAATTTGCGTGGCGGTCGACTGACGACCAGGAGTGTTGAACGCCTGGTGGAACAGTACTCATCCCGGTTGGGATTGGCGGTGCGGGTTACTCCCCACAGTCTGCGGCATTCTTTTGCCACTCATCTCCTTGAAATGGGTGCTGACCTGCGGACAGTGCAGGAACTTCTGGGACATGCATCTCTTTCAACCACCCAGCGTTATACTCATCTGAACATGGAGCATCTCGCCGGGGTTTACGACAGGGCTCATCCCATGGCCTTCAGCAGGAAGAAGGAATAGCGGTAGTTTTGTAAGGGTTCCTGGATCCGTGAGCTTTCTGGAACTGGCCGGATGCGAGGGGCGGGCGCGTTGATTATACTTCGGTATATCAACGGTTAACTGACAAAGCAGATGGCCCGTTACCGGGCCTCTCGCAGGGCGGCGGGATCAGGCATCAAGCCGTAAAGCGCACGAGTAATCATATCGTTTGCGGGTAAAGGCGGCACCTGAACCTGACAGGGGTTCAGGAAATTGTCAGGGGAAGGCACTCAGGGCCGTGAGTATCCGGTTGATTTCGGCCACGGTTTCTTCCAGGGCCTTGCCGGTCGGCTCACCCTTGCGTTCAAGTTTTCTCACCCTGGCGGAGTCGGGAAAAAAGGCGATTGGGGTTTGGTCAAGTCCCTGACTGAGAAAGTCCCGGTCGTCCGTGTTTTCCACTCGGTTGCCGAGGTAATGAATGTTTTTTATTCCGACATCGGTGGCCAGCTTTTTTATTTTTTTCGCGGTCCTGATTCCGGAACGGGACGGAAGGCTTACCACCAGCAGGTGGTCGACCCCGGCAACGGTGCCGCGTCCCAGGTGTTCCACCCCGGCCTCCATGTCGATGAGGACGTATTGATTGTCCTTGAGCAGCAGGGTAGTCAGCAGTCGTCGCAGGACTGTGTTTTCAGCGCAGGCGCAGCCGGAATCTCCGGTCTCGATCGCCCCCAGGACCATCAGGTTCATCCCCTCGTGTTCGACCATGAAACGGGACATGAGATCGTTCACCCGGGGATTGATATTGTAAAATGGTGAGCCATCGGTCTTGCCGCTACGTTCGATCAGCATCTCTCTCATTTCAGCGATGGGGATAATTTTTTCCGGTTCGGTCACTCCCAGGGTCTGGGCCATGTGGGGGCTTGAGTCGGCATCGATCACCAGGACCTGTCCCCCCAGGTCCCGCAGACGGATTGCCAGCATCGCCAGGATCGTGGTTTTGCCGACTCCGCCTTTACCGCTGATGGCTATTTTCATTTTTCTGTCCTCATGTGATTTGGGCGTTTTTCAGCCTTATTTGTCAGTGTTACCACTAATAAGCGGTTGTGGTGTGGTCAAGCGCCTGATATAAGGGTATCTTGAAAAATGGTCTTTTCGCTCGATCCCGGCGTCATGAGTAAAATGAAAAATACTCACATATTCTCGATATGCTGCGCTTTTTAATTTTGCTCATTCCTTGGACTCGGACGAAAATCCTCATTTTTCAAGATACCCATAACACATTGCTGTCAGTGTTTCCCGTCCATGTTTTTTCCGGAATCCTGAATTAATGGTCAAAACCGGTCTTGATATCATCGCCGCCTCGTTCCCCCCGGTCCTTGCCGGGGTCCGGGCCGGGCTTTTATGTAACCAGGCCTCGCTTGACCGTAATTTTCGTCACGCCCGGGACATTGTCGCCGCCCATCTTGATCTGCGCTGTCTGTTTTCGCCCCAGCACGGATTTTTTTCCGAAAAGCAGGACAATATGGTCGAATCGGATCATGATTGTGACCGAGGCGGAATCCCGGTTTATTCACTTTATGGCGAGAGCCGGCGGCCGACCGCGGCCATGATGAACGATATTGATTTTATCCTGATCGACCTTCAGGATGTCGGTACCCGGGTTTACACCTTTATCAGCACGGTGGTCTACTGTCTAGAAGCGGCAGCCTCGGCCGGGATAAAGGTGGTAATCCTTGACCGTCCCAACCCGGTGTCCGGCAGAATAGTCGAGGGCAATGTCCTTGATCCGCAATTGTCCTCCTTTGTCGGGATTTTTTCTCTTCCCATGAGGCACGGAATGACCATGGGCGAGCTGGCGTTTTTGATCAATCACCAGGCCGGGATCGATGCCGATCTCGAGGTTATTGCCATGCAGGGCTGGCAGCGGGAGATGTTTTTTGCCGATACCGGTCTTGACTGGATATTCCCCTCGCCGAATCTGCCAACCGCCGCCGCCGCCCTGGTTTATCCCGGCCAGGTGATCTGGGAGGGGACCAATGTCTCCGAAGGACGGGGCACGACGCTGCCGTTTGAACTTTTCGGGGCTCCGTTTATTAATCCGGAGGCGATTTTGTCCCGTCTGGTGCCGGAGGTATGTCGCGGTTGCGTCCTTCGTCCGCTGGTTTTTGAACCGGTGAGCGGCAAATGGGCCGGGGAGCGATGCCGTGGTTTTCAGATCCACGTCACCGATCCCGGGGTGTTCATGGCCTGGCGTCTTTCCCTGGCAGTTCTGGCGGCAGTGGCCTCGTCATGTCCCGAGTTTACCCTCAAGGAACCACCCTATGAATATGAGTTTGACCTTCTTCCCCTTGATCTGATCATCGGTGATCGCGATATCCGTCGCGCTCTGCTCAACGGCGCCGACGTCCTGGCCCTTGAGCGGGAATGGCAGGCGGGGCTGGATGATTTTATCGTCCGGCGTCAGCCATATCTCCTTTACCAATAACCTCCAATTTTAACCCCCGGATCTGTAACAATGCTTGATCGTTTACCTTTTTTGAAAGACCTGCGGGCGGCAAGGCGGCTGCGTAAGGGCCGGGGCCGGCATTTCCGGCGGCATGGCCGTGGATTAAAGAAGTCCATGCTCGTTGACCAGAAATTTCGTCATCGTCTTGAACGCGAGCAGTTCGAGATGGTGCTGTCAACCATGCGGGCCACAATGATTGATGACCGTATCAAGGTTCTTGACGCCTTCCTTTCCACTGAAAAACATTTGACCATTACCGAAATTGCCGGGATCGTTGCAGAGGTCGATTCCACTCTGTGTGACCGGGACTTTCTGGTTGAGACCATGGACCTTTTTTGCGCCTGCGGCTTTGCCTTCCGTCGTGATTTTGAAGGCCGGGAAACCACCTACGAGCACCAGCATCTGGGGCAGCATCATGACCACCTTATCTGCACCGGCTGTGGCCGTATTGAGGAGTTTATCAGTCCTGAGATTGAAGAGGAACAGGTGGCGATGGCGGCATGTTATGGTTTTCATCCCCTTCAGCACCGGATGGAGATATACGGTCTGTGTGAAGAGTGCATGGCAAAGCGGGCGCCGAAACAGGGGCTGGCAATGGCCGCAGTGGGGGAGATGGTGAGGGTATGTGGTTATGCCGTTGCCTGCCCGGACGCGGCCAGACAGCGGTTGGTGGCCATGGGGCTGGTCAGCGGGACTGACATCGAGGTGTTGAGTTCAAGCACCGGCGGCCCGGTGATCGTGGCTGCGGGGGAATCACGGCTCGCCCTTGACGGCGAACTGGCAGCCAATCTGCTCGTGCGCCATTGTTGCCGCTATCGTTAACGCGTCAGGGCGGGATTTCTTGACCCACCCCGCCGTCCGCCGCTTTTTCCGGAAATCGCCGAAGACGCCTACGCGGGGAATTGTTACGAGTCTGTCAACAAAGATGGGCGTTGAAAAAAGCTGCCGCCGGTTGAGTTAAGCCATGATTTCTCTCTCCCTGGTATTCGCGGTAATCACCGTCGTTTATTTTTTATTCAAAATGTGAATTTAAATACTTTACTTTTTTAATACGGTCGTGTTAAAAAAGTAATTTAAGTCAGGTGGTATTTGTTTGCGAATAATAAAAAGGCTGGAGAGTATCCTGCGCAATCGCTATTTAATTGTGTGTTTTTTTGTTATGAGTGGACATGCCATCGGAGGGCCGCCGTGTGGTGGTTTTCCACATTTATCAAGTGGCTCTGAATAGGGCCAGGTACTCAGGAGTAGTGAAGATGTCTGAAGGAACTGTAAAATGGTTTAATGATGCTAAAGGGTTCGGCTTTATCGAACAGGACAATGGTGGTGACGTATTTGTTCATCATACCGCCATCAGGGCCGAGGGGTTTAAATCCCTTCAGGAAGGTGCCCGTGTAACTTTTGATGTTGTCGAAGGCCCCAAGGGTCCGGCGGCTGACAATGTTGTTCAGCAGTAGGATCTGTTTATTTATATAAGCGATCTTAAGGCCCCGCTTCGGCGGGGCTTTTTTTGTGCCGTTTACCGGGGTTAAGGCAGCGGCTGTAATTCAAGCAAGGACCCGCCAATGGTCAAAAGAACCAATTATTCCTACGAAAAACGCCAGAAGGAACTGGCCAAACAGAAAAAGAAAGAAGAAAAAAGACTGCGTAAATTAAGCAAGAAGAAACCCCTGGAGGATGACGCCCCGCAGTTCCAGGAAGGTAAAACAGTTGAAAGGTAGCAGGTTCCTTGAAAGCTGGTTCAAGCACCGCCGCACGCTGTGCCTGGATTTTTTCGGCCTGGCCGTAATGGACCATCTTAGGCGTCATCAAGGCAATGACGGTATGCTTGTGGGCGGAGTTGTACCAATGGGAAGACTGCTGGCATGATGCCCGCGCATTCTGGATGGAGCCGAACCGTTCCGGAAGCGATGATGAATATTTGGCTCCGCGACGTTTCGAGGTATTTGTCCAAAATAACCAAATCTACTCGAAACGATTGAATTTTTCGCTTCACTTGTTTTCGTCGGTTGACAAAGGTGGGGACGGCAGGGTATCTTGAAATAGGGTGTTTTAATTTGCCAGTCCGTTGAAAAAAACAGACTGGTTGCGGTGCATGGATGCGCCGCCCCGCGCTTTTTTCGAAAATCGCCGAAGACGCCTCCGTGGGGAATTGTTACGAGACTGTTAAGTAATATTTTGATATACTAAAATTAGTGGTGTCCTTTTTTGGGTCAGCGGGGCATATTCGCCATGGCGGCTCGAGCGAACAATCGATCGCCATGGCACCGTAGGTCTGAATTATGACGTCATTAATCTTGCTAAAGATATGCTCTTTTTTCGTTGTTTTATTGGTTTATAATTTAATTGAGTTTTGTATTCAGGGTGGTTTGCCCTGAAATGGTTTAAGGCCAGGTGAATATGCACCGGGTCTGATTTGGATTTTTGTTTACAGGGGGGCTGAGATGAGAATGTTAAAAGTTACGATTGCGGCGGCGGTTATTTCTCTGGCTATGAGCGCTACGGCTTGGGCTGGCGGGGCCATCAATCTGCCCATGAGCGGACAGACAACCTGTTACGATAATTACGGTGGAATTATCGACTGTAAAGGTAGTGGGCAGAATGGCGAAACCCTTACCGGTACTCCGTGGCCGGAACCCCGTTTTACCGTGGCCGGCGCCTGCGTAACCGATAACCTGACCGGGCTTACTTGGGCCCGTGACGCCAATATGGCCGGTGCGCCGATGAAATGGGAAGATGCTTTCAAGTATGTCGCCAAACTTAACAAGGACGGCGGTCTCTGTGGTTATACTGACTGGCGGGTACCCAATATCGTTGAACTCGGTCTTCTCCCCAACAAGGAAAAGGCCGACTCCGCAGCCTGGCTTAATCGTCAAGGGTTCGAGAATGTACAGGGCTATAATTACTGGTCCTCAACCACCCGGGCCAATCATCTTGAGCACGCCTGGCGGGTACAGATGAATTATGGTTACTGGCTCGGTAGCAGTAAGATGGTCAACGCCTTTGTCTGGCCGGTTCGAGGTAACAGCGCCGATTGATCTGACCTGGACACATGGCGACAGTTGAGGTGTAAACAGTCTGTCGTGTGGCGGCCTCCCCGGGCTAAGGGCTCGCTATACTGAACACGTTTTTGTCTTGTTTTTTATTTTCTTCTGATTAATGGTCAGAAGCAGTCACGGATTTTCAGGCTTTATCGGTTAAAAACAGCCCAGGCTGACTGGATTTTCAGGCAGCTTGGGCTTAAATTATCCGTTGGTTGCAAATACGGGTCTTTTTTGCCTTGGCCGGGCAGAGAGGTCATTTCCAGGGGTAATCAGTTCGTGAATCGTGTCATCTTTGTTGCCTTCCTAATTTTTTCTCTCCTTTTTTCAGTTGTTAAAAGTTCCGCCGCGATAACGGTGATACATAGTGATACCACCTGGTCCGGTGAGATTATCCTCAGCGGCGATGTTCTGGTTAAGGCCGGCGCCACTCTTCGGATTGCCGCCGGTA
>JAJRZW010000052.1 GCA_024275015.1 Deltaproteobacteria bacterium
GCCGAATCGAGCCCCGGCCGGGGCTCGACCTTCACCATTGACATCCCGGAAGGATAAAATGGAAATTCCGCCACAGGAGATATTATCCCGGGTCTTCGGTTACAAAGAGTTCCGTCCGGCCCAGGAGGAGATAATCAATACCGTGGTCGCCGGTGAGTCGGCCTTTGTCCTCATGCCCACCGGCGGCGGCAAATCCCTGTGCTACCAGATTCCGGCAATCGTCCGTCCCGGCTGCGGCATCGTGGTCTCACCGCTCATCTCGCTGATGAAGGACCAGGTTGACGCCCTGATTGCCAACGGGGTCCGGGCCGCCTGTTATAATTCCTCCCTTGGAGCCCGGGATGCCAGACAGGTACTGGCCCGCCTCCACGCGGGCGAACTCGACCTGCTCTATGTCGCCCCGGAACGATTGATGAGCGACAACTTCCTCTCCCGCATAAACGAGATCGAAATCAGCCTGTTCGCCATTGACGAGGCCCATTGCGTTTCCCAGTGGGGCCATGATTTCCGCCCCGAGTACACCAGACTCGGCCGCCTGCGCAAACTCTTTGCCCAGGTACCGATGCTGGCCCTTACCGCCACTGCCGCGCGCCAGACCGGCAAAGATATCATCCGCCGCCTGGATATCGAAGACGCCAGGGTGTTCCGCACCGGCTATGACCGTCCCAACATCCGCTACCTCGTTGAAATGAAGAGCTCTCCCGGTGACCAGCTCAGCCGCTTTTTAAAAAGTTACCAGGAAAAATCCGGCATTGTCTACGCCCTGAGCCGCAAACGGGTGGAACAGGTTGCGGCCCGACTTGCGCGCGAGGGTTACCGGGCCGCGCCCTACCACGCCGGACTGACTGATGACGAACGCCGGAAGACCCAGGAAGACTTTATCCGCGACAATGTCGACATCGTCGTCGCCACCGTCGCCTTCGGAATGGGGATCGACAAGCCCGACGTCCGCTTCGTGTTTCATTACGACGTGCCGAAAAACATCGAAAGCTATTACCAGGAAACCGGCCGCGCCGGCCGCGACGGTCTTGCCGCCACCGCCATGATGCTCTTCGGCTATCAAGACCTGGCCATGATCCGGGGGCTGATCGAACAGGGCAACAGCGAAGAACGCAAACGGATCGAAATCAACAAACTCTCGGCCATCGCCGCCTACGGCGAGGCCCGTAGCTGCCGCAGACGGATCCTGCTAAACTATTTCGGTGATGAGCGCCGGGAGGATTGCGGCAATTGCGACATCTGTCTTGACCCGCCCGAGCTTGCCGATGTCACCCTGGAGGCGAGGAAGGCCCTCTCCTGCGTCTACCGTCTGAAAGAAAAATTCGGGATGATGTATGTAATCGACGTTCTCCGGGGATCGAACAACCAGCGGATAAAAAACTTCGGCCACCACCACCTCTCCACCTGGGGCATCGGCGCCGACCATGACAAAAAGTTCTGGTCCGCCCTTATCCGTCACCTGATCCACCAGGGCTTTCTCGTTCAGGACGAGGACAATTATTCAGTGATCAAACTCACCCCGACGGCGGCGCCGGTCCTCAAAGGAGAGAAGAAAGTAGAAATGGCAATGCCCCGAAAACCGGCGGCAAAGAAAAGCAGGGAAAAACCCATGCCGCAGGCGGATATCGTCTACGACCATAAACTCTTTGAACAACTGCGCCGACTGCGCAAAGAGATCGCCGACGACATCGGCAAGCCGCCGTTCGTGGTTTTCGGTGACAAAGCCCTGATCGAGATGGCGGCAATGACCCCGAAGACCCCGGAAGAAATGTTGCGGATCAATGGAGTCGGCAGCCACAAACTTGACACCTATGGTGCCGCCTTCCTCACGGTAATAAAAAAATACGACGGCAATCAGGACAAAAACCATGACGACTCCGGACCGTTAACCAACATAACGGTTTGAACACATACGCGAAAATTATTCAGCCGCCGCGACAGATCAGGGCCGACGCCCTGTCCGGCACTCCGTAACCATGTCTTCTTGATTAAAATGGACACCACTCTCGCCCTCGCGGTCATACTCAGCAGCGGCTTCTTTGCCGCCCGGCTTGGAAGGTTGATAAAACTCCCGGCGGTCACCGGCTATATCGCCGCCGGGATTACCCTAGGCCCCATGGGACTCGGCCTCATCGACCACCAGGGCCTGGGCGTCCGACTTGAACACTTCAACCAGCTCGCCCTGATGCTCATCGCCTTCGGTATCGGTGAACACCTTGAGATAAAAAGACTGCGCTCCCGGGCCCGCCTGGTATTGACCGTGGCCGCAGGCGAGATAATCGCCACCGCCACCGCGGTCGGGTTCGGGACCTTTGCGGCCCTGCAATTTTCCGCCAACGGGGTTGGCGATATCCCCGGCGGCATTACCGCCACCGCCCTGCTGCTGGCGGCGATCGCGGTGGCCACCGCCCCGGCCGCGACCATGCACGTTATCGCCGAACTCAAGGCCGGCGGCCGACTTTCCGCCACCATCCTCCAGGTGGTGGCGATGGACAATGTCTGCGCCCTGATCCTCTTTGGATTCTCCCAGGCCGCCGCCGGACAGCTTTCCGGGGCGAACATGCCCCTGCTGCCGGTGATCGCGGTGATCATCAGCCGCGTTGTTCTCGCCCTGCTCCTCGGCGGAGTGACCGGGCTCATAATCGACGCCCTTGTCCACGGCTTGAAACGCCGCGGCGACATGCTGACCATCGGCATCGCCCTTCTCCTCCTTAGCGGCGAGACCGCGAGGTTCACCGGTCTGTCGCCGCTTTTATGCGGCATGGCCGCCGGCTGCGCCATTGTCAACCGCGACCGCCGCGATGTCCGTCTCTTCCGTTCTTTAAACGCCTTTGAACCGCCGATATACGTCCTGTTCTTCACCCTCGCCGGCTGCCACCTGAACCTCGAATCGTTAAAAATCGCGGGCTGGCTGGGAATTGTCTATTTCATCACCCGGGTGGCGGGCAAGGGCTGCGGCGCCTTTATCGGCGCCGCCATTGCCGGAGAAAAAACACGATTACGACAGTCCCTGGGAATATCGCTCATACCCCAGGCCGGCCTGGCCATCGGACTTCTGGTCCTGATTGAGTCAGACCCGTCCCTTGATGCCGTCGCCCGGATTATCACCCCCATCGTCCTCTCCGGAGTTCTTCTGGCCGAACTTTTCGGACCGACATGCACCAGAATGGCGATACGCCGGAGCGGTGAGGCCGACACCGGCGACGAAGAGAAAAAAAAGGCCTCGATAATTCACTCCAACTGCGACCTTGAAAACGGTATAAGCTGCGCCCTGGTCCCCTGGCGCTGGCCAAGGCTGTCGCCGGTAAATCCGGTTAAAGGAAGTGTGCTGGTGGGAGCATCCCATACCGCCACCATTGCCGGGCTGACGCGGATGGCGGCCCTGTTCGCCCACCACCGCCGCCTGCGCCTTACCTGCGCCCATATCCATACCGGCGGCACGGAAAACAATAATACCGAAACCATATTCAACCTGGCTGAAAACGCTGCCGCTGAAATCAATTATCCCGTTGAAACCATAACCTGGCCCGCCGCCGCGGTCGCCGAAGGACTGATAGCCTGCGCCCGGGAGAAAAAAAGCCGGATGCTGGTGCTTGGCTGTCCCCTTGAAGGCACGGCCAGCGGTTTCCAGAAGGTGGTGGACCAGGTAGCGGCAAAGGCGGATTTCCGCATCGTGGTCATCCGCTTCAGCGGTACTCTGCACACTGAAAAAATCCTGGTGCCGGTAACCGGCATGGAGGAACTTGAAGACCTCAGGGAAATTATTGCCGCTCTCGCCGCGGTCGGCGACCACCGGATCAGTATTGTCAGGCTCCTGCGTTCCGACGCCGGCGACCGGATAATCAAAAAGATTGAGGCCAAACTCGAACTCTGGACCCGGGATGCGGACCTGACAAGCCCGGTCCGATGCCGGGCCCTGGCCACCGACGCCCGGGTGGAGGCGATAGACGAAATGGCGGTGGATCATGACTTTATCGTCATGAACGCCGGATCAAACAGCCTGAAACGTTATGTGTTCGGCTCCCTGGCAAGTGACGTGGCCCGGCGATGTCACAAACCGATGCTGCTGATCTACGGGGATTTCTGAATCCGTAACTGAGGGTTGAAAAAACAGTTCTGGCTTTTTCAACCCCGGGCAGACAGAGGGAAACATTTTTTTGGCCCGGATAATCTCCTGATTGCCAGGCAGACGGCAAGGTGTTATTTTCAGGTAATGTGTACCTGTGTCTATAAAATATTGTTCCCGGCGATCATCATCGCCGGTCTTGTTTTTTTCCCATCTCCCGGAATCGGGGCGGATAAAAAAGACCACGACAACAGACAAAAACCGGCGGAATGGACCGAACCGGCCACCGGGATGGAGTTTGTCTTCATCAAGGGTGGCTGTTTCATGATGGGACAGTTGCGGGACACGAAACGATTCCTGATCAAATCGGTCGGGGAAGAAAATTACAGCAATCTGTACACCGACGAACTACCCCGCCACGAAGTCTGCGTCTCTGATTTCTGGATGGCGAAATACGAGGTCACCCAGGGCCAGTGGCTCAAGATAATGGGGTCAAACCCGGCCCACTTCAACGACAACTTGAAAAAACCGGTGGACATGGTCTCGTGGGAGGACAGCCAGGACTTTATCAAAAGTCTCAATCGCGGCCTTGAAAAAGCGGGAGGGGGAAAATTCATCCTCCGCCTCCCCAGCGAGGCGGAATGGGAATACGCCTCCCGCGGCGGCACCGGGACCATGTTCTATACCGGCGATGAAATCACCACCGACCAGGCCAATTTCAACGGTAATTATGAGTTCGGCCTGTCACCGAAGGGGGAATACCGCAAAGGCCCGATGGTGGTGGGCAGCTTCGCCCCCAACCCCTTCGGTCTCTACGATATGTACGGCAATGTCTGGGAATGGTGCAACGACTGGTATGACCACGATTATTACCAGGACAGCCCGGATAACAACCCCCCCGGCCCTGATCACGGCAGCGACCGGGTCATGCGCGGGGGCTCCTGGTTCCGCTTTGCCGGTAACGTCAGAAGTGCCACCCGCTATAAGCATGAACCCATGGGTCAGTATGCCGACAGCGGTCTGAGACTGGCAAGAGTGCCGGTGGACCGCCGCCTCTCCCCGGATAAAAAGTCCGGGGGGAAATTCGACTTTAATACCGATTTCTGAATCTGGGAAAATTCGCTTATAACGAATACTTGACACCCACCCACTTCCTGTGCCACACTTTTTCAAACCGCATAACAGTCCGTTAAAAAATGAACGGCTATGCGGCCCATGGACGCGCCGCCGATTTCACCGGTCTTAACGGCACAATGCGCTTTTCCAAGTCCATCATATAAATGATGGTCTCGTAAAAAGTCCCCGCGGAGGCGTCTTCGGCGATTTTCGGAAAAAGCGCCGGGCGGCGGGATGGGTTAAAAAATCCCGCATGTTTAAGGGGATAGCCCGAGTTCGGGATTTTAGCAGCCCGACGCCCGGCACCCGAAAATCGTCGTTTTCAGCCGGAGCGGGGGACTTGTTACGACTTCATAATAAATGAGAAAGAAGAAAGGAGGAAAAAATGGCACGTTACATCCCCGGGGTCACCCCGGATCGTCGCAGACAGGAAAAGCCCGACCTTGCCGGGCAATTGTTAAGCTGGCTCGGACTCGGTTCATGGCTGTTGTTCTTTCTTATTCTGATCATGGGCAATAAGGCCCGCCCCGAAATACATACCAGCCTTGAAAGCAGATACAACATCATCACCAGGAACGGCTGGGATCTCAATACCGCCAAGGTAATTTTCTACCTGATGATTGTCGGACTTTTGCTCAGTATCACCGGCCTCAGCCTGCGCAGGATTCGCAGCCGACGTCGCACCGACAGTCAATTCTACTCCATTTTATTAATGGGGGTAATTTCCATTCTCGGAATTCTCTATTATCTTTTCGTTCTATAGTGTCTGTCCATAACAGACCGTTAAAAAAGCCGTCCATGGCTTTTTCTCTCCCCGGTTGGCCAAAACAAGTTTCGGCCAACCTCCCTATTTTACTGGATTTTTCAATCCGGTAAAATAGGCGACGCGTCCATACGCCGCAACCAGCCTGTTTTTCAACGGATTGATAAATGAGGCTCCTTCAGCGCTTTGCCGGCGTAACCGGAGCGAAAAACTTCAGCCGCAGGGCATTTGAAACCACCGATACCGAGCTCATGGCCATCGCCGCCCCGGCAATCATCGGGTTCAGGGTCGGGCCGCCAAAGATAAAAAGCACTCCGGCCGCGACCGGGATCCCGACCACATTATAGGCAAAGGCCCAGAACAGGTTCTGCCTGATGTTCCGCATCACCGCCCGGGACAATTCGATCGCGGCGATGAGTCCGGAAAGCTCACCCCGCAAAAGGACGATATCGCCGCTCTCCACCGCCACGTCAATACCGGTTCCCATGGCAATACCGACATCGGCCCGGGCCAGGGCCGGGGCGTCATTTACCCCGTCACCGATCATCGCCAGTTTCCTGCCCTCTTTCTGTAAAGCCGCGACCCGGTCGGCCTTGCCCTCGGGCAGTACCCGGGCCAGGACCCTTTCGATCCCCACCTTTACCCCGACGGCGTGGGCGGTACGCTCATGGTCGCCGGTGACCAGCAGCGGTTCAATTCCCATCCTTTTCAGGGCCGCCACCACCGGCGGGGCCTCTTCCTTTACCCGGTCGGCAATGGCCATGAGCCCGGCAAGCTCGCCGGCCACGGCAATATACATCACCGTCGCCCCCTGATCGGAAAGGTCATCGGCGCGCCGACGGGCCCGGTCGCTTACCGCTGTTCCCTCCCGGGTCATAAACTCAAAATTACCCATCCGCACCGCAACGCCGTCAACTTCGGCGCAAACGCCAAGCCCGGTGACGGCCGCGAAAGCGCGGGGTTCAAACAGCCCCGCCCCCGCATCGACCGCCGCCCGGACCACGGCCGCGGCCAGGGGATGTTCACTCATCTTTTCAGTCGAGGCCGCGAGGGCCAGAAGCCTTTCCCGGCCGATATCGCCCAGGAGAACAAGTTCCTCCATCTCGGGACGACCGTGGGTAAGGGTTCCGGTCTTGTCAAAAACCACGGTATCGACATGCTGCAAGAGTTCAAGGGCGCTGCCGTCCTTGATCAATATCCCCAATTGAGCCCCGCGGCCGGTGCCGACCATAATCGAGGTCGGGGTGGCAAGACCCATGGCGCAGGGACAGGCAATCACCATAACCGCGATAAATATCCGCAGACTGAAAGGGAAACCGGCACCGGCGATAAAATACCAGGCCATGGCGGCGACAAGGGCAATGCTCATCACCGTGGGGACAAAATAGAGACTGATACGGTCGGCAAGATTGGCAATGGGCGGCTTTGACCCCTGGGCGACGCGGACCAGGGCGACAATCCGGGCAAGGACGGTGTCGCGGCCGACCTTGTCGGCCCTGACTTTAAGGACGCCGTTATGATTAAGCGTCCCCCCCACCACCCGGTCGCCGGGCCCCTTGCCCACCGGCATGCTCTCGCCGGTGAGCATCGACTCGTCAACACTGCTTTCCCCCTCTTCCACCACCCCGTCCACCGCGATCCGTTCCCCGGGACGGAGGAGAAGAAGGTCGCCGGACTCGATCTCGGCGGCCATGATCTCTTCGGTCCCGCCGTCGGAGTGAATAAGGGTGGCCCGTTCCGGGGCCAGGTCCATGAGCTGACGAATGGCGTCGGAGGTTTTTATCCTGGCCCGGGCCTCGAAATATTTCCCCAGGGACACCAGGGCGATAATCACCCCGGCGGACTCGAAATAGAGGTCGCGGACATGAACAAAGGGGTCGATACCGAGAACAATCTCAATCAGGTTCCAACTGGAATAGATAAACGCGGCGCCGGTACCGACCGCGATCAGTGAATCCATATTGGCGCTGCCGCGAAACAGGGCCGGAAACCCGTTAAGGTAAAAACGCCGGCCGATATAAAGAAGCGGAACCACGAGGACAAACTGGGTTATGGCGAATCCCGGCGGATTTACCGCCGGAGCGATAAAGCCCGGCAACCCCAGCCCCAGCATCTCGCCCATGGAGACAAACAGGAGAAGGGCGGCAAAAATCAGGGCCGGAACCAGCTCATCCCGGCGGCGGGCAAGGGCCTCCCGCGCCCGCCGGGTGCCGCCGTCACCGCCGTCACCGCCGTCGGATACGGTGGCGGTGAAACCAAGGCGGCCGATCCGCTCACGGATGGACCGGGCACTGGTCCGCTCCGGGTCATATTCAACCCTGGCGCTGTTGGCGGCGAGATTGACCGTAACCGCAGTGATCCCGTCTGCCTGTCGCAACACCTTTTCAATCCGGGCCGAGCAGGAGGCGCAGCTCATCCCGGCGATATCAAGGGCAAGGGTCTCCGTCTCCGGAGCCCGGATGAGCTCAAAACCAAGGGGAGCGACCCGGGATACGATCCCGGCCAGGGTAACCACTTCCGGGTCATAAACAATCCTGGCCTCCTCGGTGGCGAGGTTAACCTCGACCCTTACGACCCCGGCCATGGCCCCGACCACCTTTTCAATCCGGGCGGCACAGGCGGCGCAATGCATCCCCCTTACCGCCATTATTTCGTCTGTCATCACAGGTTCAGTCATCTGTTTTACCGGTTTACAGTTTATGGTTTACGGTTTACGATTATTCAGCCTGATAAAATCCCGATGGTGCCGTAATTCAAGTAAATAATTCACGACTTCATTTGCGAATTATTTACGACTCCGTCAACAAATTATCCACAGGGAACAAAAAAATGCCGACCATAAAAATCAAGGGAATGCGCTGCCAGCACTGTGTCGCCTCGGTAACCGAAGCCCTGAACAAATTACCCGGAGTAACAGGAGCCGAAGTCAATCTCGCCGACAACAGCGCAAGTTTCACCGCCGATAAAGACATCC
>JAJRZW010000053.1 GCA_024275015.1 Deltaproteobacteria bacterium
CGACAAATTTATGCGCCAGCTTGCCGATGGTAGTAGTCTTGCCGACCCCGTTCACCCCGAGGACCATAATGACCCGCGGCAAAAATTCATCGCCGGCAGTCTCCCCTCCCCCATTGTCAACATGATCGAGATATGACAGAATACGGGCCCGGATGATATGCCTGATCCCTTCCGGGGTATCAGTTTCATCCGCCGGGGCCGCTTTCAGGTGGTCAAGAATATCGTGGGTGGTTGAAACCCCGAGATCAGCGGTGATCAACAGATCTTCAAGATCGTCGAGAAGTCCCTGGTCAAAACTGCCCCGGGCGAAAAAAATACGGTCAATACCATTCACCAGGGTATCCCGGGTCCGGGACAGGCGTTCCCGCAGCCGCTGCCGCAGGGACCTTGCCGCCTCATGACTGTTTTCTTCCGTCTTTTTTTTGCGTTTAAACCAGCCGAACATATTACTTACTCCATTATATTATATACTTGGGAGGCTCAGGCGAGAGGACCGGTCACCAGAAGCCATACCAGAAGGAATACCGCGTCAACCGTTAGTTCAAGGACAAAACCCGGCTTTATCCGGCCGGATCGAAAAAGGTAATATACCAGGGTTAGAAAGATCCAGGCGCCGCTCAGGGCATAATTACCGCGAACGGCATGAAGGGTCATGGGGAAAACAATGGAAATCACGCTTCCTGTTCCCATCAATATCCAGAGAAGGCGTACCGCGGCAGCCTCGCCCATGAATACCGGCAGGGTCTCGATCCCCATAATCCGGTCACCCTGCATGTCCATGAGGTCATAAAAGCCGTTACGGACAAAAAGAAGCATTAAAAGCACCACCATCAACGGCATGTCCTCTACCCATCGGCCGCCGATGACCACCACCATGACCATCACCCAGGCGGCAGCGGAAAAAATTGTTTTTGATCCGGGAATCTCCCGCAGACGGCGGAAATGAAAGGATCGGCCAACAAAACCAGGCATGAGAGGGATGTTATATACCGCGCCAACCGCCACCATCAGGGCAAGGATCATCGCCCCCTGGCGGTTATTTTCCCAGGCCATGAACAAGGCGACGGCAATACCGGCAAGGGAAAGGGTCCACAACAACGGCCGGCAACGATTAATGAAAAATAACGCAGAGGGTCAATGTACTGCGGTCGCGGCCGCGACATCAGACGGTTTAAGTTGTAGATGGAAAATATATAGGCAAAGGCGATAAAAAAATGGGCCGCAAGCGGGGGGATCCCCCGAATATGGTCAAGAGCCAGGGTCATGAGTCCGGCACCCATGGCGGCATAAAGTGACAGCGATACCGTACCGGCGATCCCGAGTTTGACCGTGGCGATGAAAATATTTTCACCTGCGCCGGGAATCAATTCAAGACAACGAATCACCCGCTCAATTATCCACGACGGGGTCGAGGCCCCGGCGGTGACCCCGACCCGGCGGAAGGAACGCAGTTCCCCGGGATCAAGTTCCCTCTCACTTTCGACCACGAATACCGGTATATCCCGACCGGCGACGATCTCGCCCAGACGTTTGGTGTTAGCGCTGGTACGCCCCCCGACCACGACCATCGCCTCCACCTGGTCACATAGATCAAGTACCGCACTCTGGCGTTTGTGGGTTGAATCACAGATGGTCGAAAAGACCCGTCCACCGGGGAAACGCTCAAGAATCATGGTGCTTAAACGGTCAAAGGTCGGCTGATCCTGGGTGGTCTGACTGACGATGATATAGGGCGCGGCAAGGTCAAGCCCGGCAACATCCTCTTCATTGCTTACCACCACTCCGCAATCACCCGCATGGCCCATGAGACCGTCAACTTCGGCGTGATTGCGGTCACCGATGATAACAGCCGCTGTTGCCCCATCCCCAAGGTGACGACGGATGATAGCCTGCACCTTCTGTACCCGGGGACAGGTGGCATCCTTGACCCCGGCGCCGCTTGCGACAATGGCCTCTTTTTCCCCCGGCGGAATCCCGTGAGCCCGGATAATTACCGTGGCCGGGGCATTTCCCTCCGGCACCCGATCGAGGACCGTAACCCCGCGCTCGCCAAGAATATCAAGCACCTGTGGGTTATGAATCAAAGGCCCATAAGTGGCAATGGGACCGTCCGCCCCCCGGACCATGTCAAGGGTGGTCTCAACCGCGCGCCGCACCCCCATGCAGAACCCGGCATTACGGGCCAGAACAACTTTCATCCGATTAAAATCTCCATACAAAAACAGGCGGGACATGGCAGACCGTTTAAAAAGTCGTCCAGGGCCTTTACTTTCTCCGGTTGACCGAAACAAGCTTCGGCCAACCTCTCGATTTCACCGGGTTTTTAAACCCGGTGAAATCGGCGGCGCGTCCATGCGTCCGCGTACAGTCAATTTTTCTACAGACTGATAACCCCGCCGACAACAAACCTGAAAGGGAAAAAGAGATATTAACCATTAGCCCGGGGTAAAGCAACAACCCGGGGCGGCGGACTGCTGGAAGCCAGAACTCGGACTATGATAAGGAAAGCGTTTAATAAAGCCTGCCTTTTTCGCTGTTTTACCCATTATTTTACGCAGAAGGGGCGCAATAGGGGCGCAAAAAAATTGTAAAGACTAACATACGATACGAGAGGCATAAAATGCCTGTAAGACAAAAAACCAGGCTAAAAGGAATATACTTTTATGAATCTAAAGAACGTCGCCATGAAGGTCGGCCTGACCAATGTTTCTATATACGGTTTAAGATTGACGGAAAAACCAAATGGGAAAAAATAGGCTGGAAGTCATAAGGCTATACGGCACAACACGCGGCGGAAATCAGGGCTAAAAGAATAAGGGCCGCCCGTCATGGTGAAGAGGTCAAGAGCCAGAAGGAAATCAGAACGGCAAAACGATTACGCGACCGCACCCTGAAAGAGATCAAAGAACATTATTTTTCCACCGAAAAAGGGGCTCCTCGACGTTTCGAGTGGATTTGGTATATTTTGACCAAATCCACTCGAAACGTCGAGGAGCCAGAAAATGAAGACGGGTACGAAGTGGAGTGCACTTACGCCGAATGCGGAAAATGTGGCGAAACCACCATGAGCTTCGGCGACAGCGATAAAAGCATTAAACGATGCCTTGCAATGTTGAGAGAAGGGTGCCCTCGCGGTGAAAACAATTTTTATTACAACGACGAAGAATCTCTGGAGTTTTAGAAGATGACGCAGTAGAAGAAAAATTCTTATTTTATCTGCAAAAAATACTTGAATTTGAAGCCAAAACACAAATTTTCTCAACTTTTAATTCTCTCACTCCGCTCGCCCTCAAATCCGCAGCAAGTCCGCATAAGGGCTAAGTAAAGTCGCCTTAAAGTTTCATCATTTCCCCATTTTTCAATTTTCTCATTCTATCTGCCCCCTTGTAATATCGCAAGGGGAGTGGCGTCACCATCACCAGGAAAGGGAAAAAGTCGCGCAGGAACTACGCTGAAGGGGCGCAATAGGGGCGCAATACCAAAAAAGGACTTACAGCCATTAAGCCGTAAGTCCTTGATTTCCCTTGGTGGCGGGGGGAGGATTCGAACCTCCGACCTTCGGGTTATGAGCCCGACGAGCTACCGGACTGCTCCACCCCGCGTCACGATGGAAGACATAATACATCGGGAACGTTTATTGTCAACAGGTAAGCATGATGACGCCGTAAAAAGTCGCAAATCATCATTTTTGTCATTCCGGACTTGATCCGGAATCCTGTGATGAAACACATTATGGATTCCGGCCTTCGCCGAAATGACAGAAAGAAGTTTTTTTGCGAAGCTATCAAGCCAGGCATGGATAAAACAATTATTGTCCGCAACCCCGGCACAGCATCTGGAGAAAATCTTCCGGGAAGCGAGTGAGGCGACCGTTATTGTCGATAATAGCGTTAACGGTATAACCTTTGACCAGAAGCTGATTCTCACCATGGCGGAAGATACGGTGGTCAAAACGGCAGCTGACCTTCTTTACCGCAGTGAGACTGGTTTCGATGACCAGAAGGTCGTCGTAGAAGGCAGGTGATTTATAACGGGCGTGGCTTTCAATCACCGGCATGATAAACCCGCGTTCTTCAAGGCTGCGGTAGCTTGCCCCGAGATCACGGATAAACTCAGTCCGGCCGGACTCGAAAAAACGGAAATAATTGGCGTAATAAACCACATTTCCGGCATCGGTATCGCCATAAAGAACCCGGACTTCCGTTCGGTGGCACCCACTGTCCAACGATTCAATCATGATCCCCCTGTAAGCAATTACTCAGGCCGGACAAATACCTGAATCCGTGACGACTTTGTGTTGTTTGTGTAAAAATGCGCTACAACGCAGTAGATCGGAATTATTACGACGCCATCAATTATTATCGTCTCCGAAAAGAAGAGTGAAGAACTCCTCTCCATCCGCCAGGAGCGGGGCATCGGCCCCTGTCTTCTCACAGAACCTCCGTTCCCTGTCCTCCCCTTCCCCGGCATATATCGCCAGCGGTACCGGGGTGCGGTCATGGGTCATGGTGGCGACCGGGGTAAAATGATCCATGGCCACCACCAGGCGAAACCGATCATCCCGTCCTTCAAGAGCGGCCACAATCGGGGCCACCACCTGGGCATCGAAGTCTTTGATCGCCTTTACCTTGAGTTCGGTTTTCCCCTGGTGACCGGTCTCATCCGGGGCCTCGACATGGACAAAGACCAGATCGTGACGATCCAGGGCGGCGATGGCGGCATCGACCTTGCCCTGGTAATTGGTGTCGATATAGCCGGTGGCCCCGGAGACCTCGATGACTTCAAGTCCGGCGCAGATCCCTATTCCCTTCAAAAGATCAACCGCCGAGATCAGGCCGCCGGAGATATGATGGGTATCGGTGATCTTCGCCATCTCCGGCATCGGCCCCTCGCCCCAGAGCCAAATGGCGTTGGCCGGTTTTTCCCCCGCCGCGATCCGACGCCGGTTGACCGGGTGGTCGGCAAGCACCCTGCCTGCCTTCCGGATCAGCCCGGCCAGGCCGCAATCAAGGTATCCCTGCCAGTAGCCGCCGACATCGCGACCGGTATAATCGTGGGGGGGGACGGTATGGGGCCAGTGATCCGGCCTTTTACCAACAAAGAGATGGCGATAACTCACTCCGGGATAAAAATGCCCTACCCCGCCGCCTTCCCGTTCAAGGGCGGTGATGAGTTCCCGGGCCTCTGTGGTGGAAATATGGCCGGCGGAATAATCGACCATCCGCACCGTGTTCTCACTGAAATCAAGATTTACCAGGTTGCAGCGGAAGGCGATCTCGCCCGCGGCAAGCTCCACCCCCATGCTTGCGGCCTCAAGGGGAGCGCGGCCGGTATAGAACTCCTGCGGCCGATAGCCTAACAAAGAGAGGTTGGCGACATCGCTGCCCGGTTCCATCTCTCCGGGAACCGTGCGGAGTTGAAAAACCCGGCCCCGGGAGGCAACCCGGTCCATGGCCGGGGTGGCCGCCTTCTCAAGCGGGGTAAGGCCGTCAAGCTCGGGGCAGGGAAAATCGCCCATGCCGTCGCCGACGAGGATAACGGTTTTCCTCCTACTCGCTGAGCTCATTGGCCAGAATCCTGATCTTGACTATTGTCCCGGCGCAGGCATCAAGGGCCTCGATTTCGGCCATGGCCGCACCCACCGCGGCGTCACTGGCCTCATAGGTCCGAATGACCACTGGCACCACGCCGGTATCATCCCGGCCCTTCTGGATCACACTTTCTATGCTGATATCGTGGGCGGCGAGGATCCCGGATATCTTTGATAACACCCCGGGCCTGTCCTTTACCGGAATACGAAAATAATGCGGCGAGCTGATCTTCTCCATCGGGGTAATCGCACTCGGCCTGAGTTCATCGGGACGATAGGAAAGCGGCGGCACCCGATTGATGCTGTCATGGAGAATGTTGCGGGATATATCGACGATGTCCGCCACCACCGCCGAACCGGTGGGTACCTGACCGGCGCCAAGTCCGTAAAAGAGGACATTGCCGACCATGTCACCGTTAAAATGAATGCCGTTGTAGGCCCCGGATATATTGGCCAGCATATGTTCTTCCGGGACCATGGCAGGATGGACCCGGGCCTCGACATGGTCACCATGGTTGACGCTGATGGCCAGGAGCTTGATCCGATAACCGAACTCGCGGGCGAACTCGATATCAATGGGCTCGATGGCACTGATCCCCTCGATGCTGACTTCATCAAGGCGGGCGTTGATGCCGTAGGCCATGCTCATCAGAATCACAAGCTTATGGGCGGTATCGATACCATCGATATCGTAGGTGGGATCAGCCTCGGCAAAGCCGAGTTCCTGGGCGTCCCGCAAAACCTCGGCAAAGCCGACGCCTTCATTGGTCATCCGGTGGAGGATATAATTGGCTGTGCCGTTCATGATCCCCATGATGGTGTTGATCCGGTTGGCGGCAAGGCCTTCCTTCAAGGCCTTGATCACCGGGATTCCACCGCCGACCGAGGCCTCAAAACCGACCTCGACGTTGCGTACCGCGGCCGCCTCGAAAATTTCTTTGCCGTGCTGGGAAATCAGGGCCTTGTTGGCGGTAACCACATGCTTGCCGGCGCCAATGGCGTCGAGGATAAAGGTCCGGGCCGGTTCAATGCCGCCGATAAGTTCGACGACAACATCGATCTCTGGATCCCCGATCAGGGCGGCGGCGTCCTTCACCAGGGCGACTCCGGCCAGATGATCCGGCAGAGTTTCGGTACGCAGGTCGGCCACGGTCTTTAAAATAATATCCGCCCCGGTCTTGCGTTTGAGCCTTTCCGCCTGTTCGACCATGACTTTGGCGGTACCGCTGCCGACGGTGCCGAAACCGATCAACCCAACTTTTATCTGCCTCATTTAGCAATCCACCTGAATATATTTACAATGAAAAAACCGCAGTTCGCGGCTGAATCAGGAAAAAAGAAATAACGTCTTTGCCGGTGCTTGTCAAAGAATTGCTGGCTTGACAGCCGAAGCCCCACAAACCGCGCGAAGGGTGTCCCCGAATCAGTAACGGCTTAGACGATCTTGATGAATCATCTGGTTTTTGTTACGAACTCATCATCTCTTTGACATTCCCCGGAAAAAACTTTAATTATAGCAGGCTGCCAAAACGGTTCGGAACGGAACAGCCCGCGAAACCGGCAGAGATCGACCGCATTCCCGTCCCGTTGCGACATAACCATCAAGACGCACCTCATGCAAACTGCCAATAATCTACCCGGGATCCTTAACCGCCATGCTTGATTTTAATATATTCACCATATTCTGGAACGCCGGAGTTACGGTGAAGATGGTCCTTCTACTCCTGCTCACCTTTTCCGGCTACTCATGGTACATCGTTTACCAGAAGTTCCTTCTCCTGAAAACAAGCCGCCGGGAGTCAATGGAATTTCTCGAGATGTTCTGGCATTCAAAAGACTTCCGTGAGGCAAAGGGGAAAACCCCGAAAGAAACCACCAGCCCGGAGGCCCTGGTTTTTATTCAGGGTTATAACGAGCTGAAAAAAATCAATACGAGCCGCAGCGAAATCAAAGCGGCGACCATTCCCGGACGGATCGTCGGGCTTGAGAACCTGGAACGGGCAATGAACCGGGCCGAGGCCCAGGTATCAGCCCGGTTTCGCCGCTCCCTGCCCTTTCTGGCCACCACTGGCAGTTCGGCCCCGTTTATCGGCCTGTTTGGCACGGTCTGGGGGATCATGACCTCGTTCCACGAGATCGGCTTCTCCGGCTCGGCATCGCTTGCGGTAGTAGCACCTGGCATTTCCGAGGCCCTGGTCGCCACCGCAGCCGGGCTCTTTGTCGCCATCCCGGCGGTCATCTTTTATAATTATTTTTCCCACCTGATTCTTGACCAGGAAAACGATACCCGCAGTTTCATCAGCGACTTCCTGAACCTGGTCGAACGGGAAATGATCGCCGCCGGGGAATAACAATCATGGCCTTCAACCACCGAGACCGCCACGATCCGATAATGTCGGAGATCAACGTCACCCCCATGGTTGACGTGATGCTGGTCCTGTTGATCATTTTCATGGTCACCGCCCCTATGCTCACTCAGGGTGTGAACGTCGACCTGCCCCAGACCACGGCCCAGCCCCTGCCGCAGAAAACCACGCCCACGGTCATCACCCTGACCCGCAAAGGCAATATATATATCAACGGCGTCAAGGCGAAAAGGGCCATGCTGCGTCAAAAAATGCGCCGTCTCGCCCGTCTTGGCGGAAATCCGCAGATTCTGCTGAAGGCCGACCGCCGGGTCGCCTACGGCAAGGTGGTGACGATAATGGCCGATATCCGCCGGGCCGGAATAAAGAAACTCGGGATGGTAACTGAAGCGGGCTACAATAAAGCAAAAAAATGATCGCGAACCCCTTCTTATTTATCCGGTGGATTCAACAATTCAATTCCCCGACGACCCGGATTGCCGGATGGCCCGACGAGCAGCGGTCCCGGGCGGCGATCATTTTTTCCGCCGGGGTTCACCTCCTCGTGGTCGTCCTGGTCCTTATCTCACCGTTCATCGGCTCCCACACTCCGATACTTCCCGAAATCTATCAGGTAGAACTGGTCAACGTCACCGATTACCAGACCCGGACACAAACAACCACCGTAGCCGCAAAACCGGTCAAGGTAAAGGTCACAACCCGGCCGCGGACGGTGGTGATCAGCCACAAGGCGGTCTCTCTCAACCCCATAAGAAACCGGCTTTTAAATGAATCCCGCAATCTGGAGGAAGCCGATCAGCGCCAGCTCGCCGCCCGCCTGGCCAGAATCCAAATCGACGCGGAAGCGGAAGAGATGCGACAAAAGGCCCGGGACGAGGCCGCGCGCGCGGTAAAAAACCTGGCCCGCATCCTCGATGGCCAGGAACAGAGTACCAAGGATCAAAAAATCACGGAACCACCCACGGGCGACAGTGACAGAGGGGAGAAAACCCGGCCGTCCTCCACCGCCGACCCGGGTAATGACCACGGGGTAATCAATGTCCTCAGTGCCGGATATCTGGCCCGTTTAGGGGCTCTGATTCAGCGCCATTGGGTACTACCGGATCTGCAGAAGAAATGGCCGCAAGACATGCAGGCAAGGATAAAAATAACCCTGACCCCGGATGGCCGGATAAAGGCCCTCGCATTTCTCAAAAGGGCCCGGGACTTCCGCTTCAACGTTCAGGCGGAAAAGGCATTACGCAAAAGCGCGCCCTTTCCGCCGCCACCGCCGGAAATTGCCGCCGAGGCAGGTCAGATCGTCTTGACCTTTACCCCCGAGGAAGTAAGATAGTGACTGTCCATAAATGATCTTTTGGTCCGATTTCCGCGTCACACCCAAAAAAACAAACTCACATTTGTGAGCGCAAGGACTATAGTTATGCTTTTCCCCCCCTGTCTTTCGCCACGCGCGTCCCGCAATGCGACAATCGTCACCCTGACGGCCTTTTTTCTACTTCTTGTCCCGGCCTCATCCCGGGCCACCCTCTACCTGGATATCACCTCGGCCCGCTTGAGCAAAATCAATATCGCCGTGCCATGGTTCACCCCCATGACCGACAACGAAGATGACGTCCCGGCTGATACCGGCAAAAACATGGCCCGCCTTCTATCCCGGGGGCTAAAATTCCACGGATTCATCAACATTATCCATCCGGGACGCTATGGCGGCGGCCAGAAAAATGACTGGTTCGCCCTGAACGCCGACTTCGTCATCATCGGTAAATACCGGTTCAAAGAAGGTCGTCTCACCATTGAAATGCGTTTTATTGATATAACCACCGGCAGCATGATTCTCGGACTGCGTTATAACGGCACCGCTGACCAGGCCCGAATCATGTTGCTAAAGTTCTGCGATGAAACCATTGGCCGTCTGACCGGCGAAAAGGGAATCAGCCGGACCAGTATTGCATTTGTCTCCGACCGTGACGGTTACAAAGAGGTCTATATCGCCGATGTCCTCGGCGACAACCTGCGACAGATTACCCGCCACAAGGGGATCACGGTTTCGCCCCGTTTTTCCCCTGACGGCAGATTTCTTGCCTATACCTCTTATCATCGCGGCAACCCCGACCTCTATGTAACCGACCTCTCCCAAAACAAGACCACCACCCCGATATCATACCGCCACGGATTAAACATGGCCCCGGCCTGGTCTCCGGACGGTACAACCATGGTCATTACCTTGAGCAAGGACGGCAACCCCGACCTCTACCTTATTGATTCCGGGGGGAAAATACTTGATCGCCTGACCAACAACGAAGGTCTCAATGTCTCCCCGACCTTCAGCCCCGACGGCAGTCGGATCGCCTTTGTCTCCGACCGCAGCGGCACCCCGCAGATATATATCATGGACCTTGCCACCAGGGGGGTAAGACGGCTGACATATCTCGGTAAATACAATACCACCCCGTCATGGTCCCCCAAGGGCGACTGGATCGCCTACTCCGGCCGCTATGAGGGACAGTACCAGATATACATCATCAGCCCCGACGGCGGTCGGCCGATACGACTGACAAACGAGACCGGGGAGCATGAGTCCCCTTCCTGGAGCCCTGACGGTCGTCAGATCGCCTTTTCAAGACGAATCGATGGTGAAACCGGACTGTATATGGTGATGCGAAACGGCTCAAATTATCGTAAGATATTTAATTTCACCGGTAACGAGGCCTTTCCACAATGGTCACCACGAATAAAATAAAAGCCAGAGGGAGTATTCCGAAAATGAACCACAAGCGCCTGACAAGAGCAGACAGAGCCGCATGTTATCGTTATCCGTCCCTGTTCCTCATCCTCGCCCTCATGTTAACCGGGGGATGTATCGCCTCACAGCAAGATGTCAGGACCCTGGATCTGAGACTGCGGACCATGGACAACCGCCTCGACAACGTTGATCGTGACCTGGGTGATCTGCGGCAGCAGACTACCACCCGTGCTAAAAAAAACTCGGTTGAATCTCTACAGAAAAATCTCGCCCGCAGCACCGCCGACCTCGAACGACTGCGTTCGGAGATCCTTAAACTAAAAGGCAATATGGAAGAGGTGGCGCACCGCTCAACCATTAACCGGGAAGAAAACCAGGACTATATCAATGATCTCGGCCAGCGGCTGGGTAAAATAGAGGAACAGGTAAAATCCCTTACCGACCGTAACAGCGGGGTTGAAAAACGGGTCAGTGCGATTGAAAAGGCGATAAACTCTCTTGCCGAACAATTAAACAGCCGTTTTACCGCTATAAACAAGGCCCTTAAAAGGTTAGGAGAAGAAAGCGCCGCCATCCGCGAGCGGATACAGAAAAAAGAAGAAGAAGCGGCAAGAGAAAAAGCCCTGGCCGCGGCAAGGGCCGCCCGGGAGGCGGAAGAACGCGCAAGGCAGGCAAAAACGCCGAAAAATATCTCACCGCGCAAAAGCAAGAAAAAACCCGGCAATAAAACCGGTGCGAAAAAAACAATATCCCCGGCAGCGAAAACCGCCGGGACAACAGGGAATGCCACGGCCACCAACGCGGCCGCCATTCTGTACAATCAGGGCCAGACGGCGTTCAAGGCCGGCAAATACCGGGACGCCTACAGCAAATTTTCCACCTATCTCGAGAAATACCCCAAGAGCAGACTGGCCGGCAACTCTCGTTTTTGGTTAGGAGACTGCCTCTACCAACAAAACGAATTCGCCCTCGCCATCCTCGAATACCAGAAGGTAGTTGACGACTATAAAAACCACCCGAAAAGGCCGGCCGCGCTCTTAAAACAGGGATTGGCCTTTGAAAAGCTGGCCGATAAAAAAACCGCGAAAATCGTCTATCTGAAACTGTTGAAACTATACTCCGGGAAACCGGAAGCAGACCTGGCCCAAAAAAGACTGAACGTCATCCGCTGACAGTCCCCGCGGAGGCGCCTTCGGCGATTTCCGGTAAAAACTGACTGCCAGCGGATTAAAAAGCCGGATAAAATCAAGAGGTTGGCCGGAACAGAATTTTGGCCGGGCGGACAGGGGAAAAAATCTGTGGACGATTTTTTTCAGCGGTCTGCCGGGTAAGGATGAAAATTTGTCAGCGATTCTGAATCCGGGACTGGGCCAGCTTGACCACCATGTTGTTGGCCTTCTCCAGCCTTGAGATAACGGTCTTGAAGAGGTGACGGCTGACATCGGGATATTTTTCAATCAGTTCCATGATCTTGTCGCCGGGGAAACGTTTAACCGTCGCCCTGCCCCTGGCGACAATGCTCGCCGACCGGGGTTCATCTGAGATTGCGGCCATCTCGCCGAAAAACTCATCAGGCTCGCTGATCTCAGCGATCTTCTTGCCGTCGCGAACAACCATCAGGGCGCCGGTGACCAGTTTAAAAAAATCCTTGTCATTATTCCCTTCGCGGATGATGTAATCACCGTCCTCGTAATATTCGAGATCGGGGTTGACCAGATAGGCGGGCAGGCTCTCCTCGTTGATAATCGTCCGCCGTACCACCTCCTCCACACTTGTCTGGCCCTGGATAATCTTCTTTATCCCGGCCCGGCGCAGGGGGGTCATCCCCTCCTGGATTGCGATCTTGCGTAATTGGTCTTCAGGCACCTGAGCGTTAATCGCCTTGGCGACCTCATCGGTAACCTCCATTAACTCAAAAAGCCCCACCCTCCCCTTATAACCGCCGCCCTTACATAGCGAACAGCCGCCCGGGCCGTAGATGGTCAGACCTGCAAGTTCCTCCTCTCGGAAACCCATGGCGATAAGGTCTTCAGGCTTATGCTGGTCAGTAACATCATGCTTGCACTTGGGACAAAGACGCCGGGCCAGACGCTGCGACAGAACCATAGATACCGATGAGGCCAGCATATAAGAAGGGATACCGATATCAACCATCCGGCCGATGGTTGAGGGACTGTCGTTGGTATGAAGGGTGGAGAAGACAAGATGCCCGGTCATCGCCGCCTTGATCGCGATTCCGGCGGTCTCCATGTCGCGAATCTCGCCGACCATGATGATGTCCGGATCCTGGCGCAGGAATGCCTTGAGTGCCGCGGCAAAAGTCATCCCCACGTCATTTTTGACGTTTACCTGATTGATCCCCTTGAAGTTGAACTCCACCGGGTCCTCGGCGGTGAGGATCTTGGTATTTTCCTTATTAAGCGAATTAAGAGCCGAATAAAGGGTAACGGTCTTGCCGCTACCGGTGGGTCCGGTTACCAGCAGCAGCCCTTGGGGCCGATTGATGCAGCGCTTGAGCATCTCAAAGGTCTCGACCTCAAAGCCGAGCTTGGTCAGATCGACATTAAGGGAGGATTTGTCAAGAATACGCATGACAATAGACTCGCCGAACAGGGTCGGCAGGCTCGAAACCCGGAAGTCCACCGCCTTACGGCGGCCGATCATTATTTTTATTCTCCCGTCCTGGGGCACCCTTCTCTCGGTAATATCAAGATTGGCCATGATCTTGATCCTGGAGTTAAGGGCATTTTTGATCGACAGCGGCAGGTTCATGGTTTTGAACAGGGAGCCGTCAATACGGTAGCGAACCTGGAGAGACTTTTCAAAGGGTTCGATATGAATATCACTGATGCCGTCCCGCACCGCCTTGATCAGAATACCATTGACCAGCTTGATAATCGGGGCGTCAGACGCCGAGTATTGGCCGTCATCGTCTTCCTCGTCGTCATCACTGGCAAGTTCATAATCTTCGGCCGCCTCACTGGCCAGAGCCCCGAAGTCATCAATCTCAAGGACGGCATCGTCCTCCTCTTCATCAACGCCGACGGCATCCGCACCGAAATAACGGACAAAATCCTCATCACTGAGCTTGTAATACTTACGATAGGCGTCAATAATGTCCTTTTCCGATGAGACGCAAACCGTAAGCGGCATCTTGATTTCCATCTGCAGGCCTTCCACCGCCTGGGTATCGGTGGGCTCACTCATGGTCACCTGCAGGCTCTTGCCGATTATCCTAAGCGGAAAGGCCATGTACTTGCGTGCGATTTCAAAGGATATTTTTTCAATGGCCTCAGGTTTGGGTGGCTCACGACTGATGAAGACTGCGGGGAAATTGTAGATCCGGGAAAGAACGTTAAGAACTGTCTCCTCATCGATATATCCAAGCTGCATAAGAATTGAACCGAGCTTGCGGTTGCTCTTCTTCTGCAGAGCCAGGGCCTCATCCAGTTGCCTCTGTGATATCTGCCCCTCCTTGCGCAACAGTTCACCAATACGAAGTTTACCGGCACCGGACTGATCCTTTATCGAAGCGGCAAGGCTTGACTTTTTTGTCCCGCCCCCGGCTTTGGTGTTCTTTGCCCCCTTGCCTATCACCATAGTCACTCGAATTCTTGCTGATTATTAAGGAATAATGGTCCGTAAAAAGTAATGGATGCCAAGATTAAATCTATCGCAGCCGGGAACTGATGCGCAAGACAAAAAAGCAAGCACTCAACAAACCACACTCTTGGTTTTCTAACATCTCGAAAGATATCAGCCCGTTGAAAAAACCAGGACGGCTTTTTCAACGGGCTGTTAAATACATAAGCATGGTGTTTGATGAAGCGCTTACAAAAAAAGGCGGCCCGCCGGATGACGGGCCGCCTTTTCAGCAAAGACGGATATTTATGGCAGAGGCCGAATTAAAAAACGCCCTTTACCTTGCCGGTCTGAACGTCAACGTCGATGCGACGATAGGCGGGATCAGAGGCGGTACCGGGCATGAGGCTGATGGCGCCTGCCACCGGGACCACAAAACCGGCTCCCTTGTAGGTAAGGATATCCTGAACCGGCAGGGTCCACCCCTCGGGAACCCCTTTAAGTTTGGGATCATGGGACAGGGATAGATGGGTTTTTACCATACAGGTCCCCAGATTCTTCATCTCCGGATCAGCTTCCATCCGTTTCAGTTTGGCGGCGGCCTCGGGAGAATAACTGACCCCGTCGGCGCCGTAAACCTCTTTGGCGATGAGATCAATGCGATCCGACAGCGGGGTGTCGAGGTCATAGAGAAACTTAAAATCGTTGGGCTCTTCACAGGCGTCAACCACCGCGTCGGCAAATTCCAGCGCTCCGTCGCCACCATGTTCCCAGTGCCGCGACAACGCGACCCTGGCCCCGGACGCCTCACAGATACGGCGCACCGCCTTGATTTCATTGTCAGTATCGCTATAGAAGGCGTTGATGCAGACCACCGGATTAATTCCGGCCTTTTTGACCGTCTCAATATGGTGGATCAGATTTTTGCATCCCTCCTCGACCCAGCCGACATTCTCTTTGCTGTAACCTTCCGGCATCGGCCTGCCCGGAACCGGAATCGGAGCGCCGCCGTGACACTTAAGTGCCCGGATGGTGGCCACGACCACGGCACAATTGGGTTTAAGGCCTGAGTAACGGCATTTAAGATTCCAGAACTTCTCAAAGCCGATATCAGCACCAAAGCCGGACTCGGTGACGTTGTAATCGGCAAGTTTGAGGGCGACCCGGTCGGCGATGACCGAGGACTGACCGATGGCGATATTGGCAAAAGGCCCGGCATGGACCATGACCGGCTGACCTTCCAGGGTCTGGAGGAGGTTGGGATTTATGGCTTCAACCATCCATGCGGTCATGGCGCCGTCGACCTCAAGATCGGCGGTGGTGATCGGCCGATCCTGTTTGTTATAGGCGACCACGATTTTACCGATGCGCTCACGCATATCTTTAAGATCATTGGCCACCGCAAGGATAGCCATGATCTCGGAGGAAACCGCGATGGCGAACTTGCTCTGCATGGTAAAACCATCCATCTTACCGCCGATACCGATGGTGATATTACGCAGGGACTGGGCGCAGAAGTCGATGATCCAGCCGAACTCCACCTTCTTGGGATGGATATCAAGCCGTTTCAGATTACGTTTGGCCAGTTGCTCATCGGTATAATTGGATTCATGCTGCATCCTCGCGGTCAGGGCGACCATGCCGAGGTTATGGGCGTTCATGATCGCGTTGATATCACCGGTAAGCCCAAGAGAAAACGGAGTCAGGGGGATACACTGGGCCAGACCGCCGCCGGCCGCCGAGCCCTTGATGTTCATGGTCGGGCCGCCGGAGGGCTGACGGATGGCGCCGATAACGCTCTTGCCGCGTCGGCCCAATCCCTGAACCAGCCCCATGGCGCAGGTGGACTTGCCCTCGCCCAACGGGGTCGGGCTGATGGCGGTGACATCGACATACTTGCCGTCGGGTTTGTCTTTTAAACGGTCAAGGACCTTACGGTAGTCAACCTTGGCAACGTAATGGCCATGGGGCAGGAGTTCTTCCTTGTCAAGGCCGAGCTTTTCTCCAAGCTCATAAACCGTTTTCATCCGGCTTTCTGCCTCTTCCGCAATCTCCCAGTCTGCGTGTTTGGTGGGATCGAGAACCATCGTCAACCTCCTGTTGCTCTTTTTAATTTATACAGTTATCCGTCAAAATTCATGGCTAACGCCGCTTCCACAGGAATTTATCCCCTTAATTGTTGTGGGAGCGACTTTCAGTCGCGAACCTATGTACCGACTTTATTTTATGAATCCATTTTAAACACAGCGAACTGACTTTTTAATCGGAATTTTTTGTTTTGGCAACATGCATACCGGCAAGGGACAAACGATCCGCATCCTGTCGTCTCCATCAGAGTGTTTAAAAAGCCGTCCTGGCTTTTTAAACCGCCGGCTGGATAAAACAAGCTCATTCAACCTCTCGATTATACCGGTTTTTTTCAACGGGCTGCCAGGTATATCAAAGGGTTAAATCGCGTGCAGGGTGGCGTTCATAAAGCACTTACTTTACAACGGTCTGCTACTGAACCACGAGATCGCCGAAAACCCGGGGAAATATGTCCTTGAAATCAGCCAGCAGGGGAATCATCACCTCGCGCATTGATGGCTCTGCCGCCCGGGAACAACGAAGACGCAAGATATGGATCCATTCAAGAAGATTAGCGTAGACAATCAGCTCGGTCTTGCATGAATTAGGGAGCACGGTCCGGGCCGCCTGCGGGGTTGAGCTTTTAAGGAGCTCCAGATAAATGGCCTCGGTCCTGGTCATCGCCTCTTCCCACAGGGCGTATTCTTCACTTCCCTCTTGATAAAACATGGGACGGATAAAGGTAACTTCACTGCCAAATTTATCCTCGCTGTAACGGCAATAACGCTGGCTTTCCTGAAGAAAGGAACAGGGCCGATGGCGAACGATCTCATGGGTGACGGCACGATTGACGAAAAACTTAACCGCGATATGGCGATGTTTGGCAACCAGCCCGGCATCAAGCGCCTCGACCGCGGCCAGAGACAATTTCTCCACCGCCACCCCGGTCTGGGAGTGCCAGCCGCTTTGGGGGGTGATATCCTCAAAAAGAATGGGCTCACGGGCGGCAAGAAAGGCAACCATCGACTTAACCATTTTATTACTGGAACTATCGACAAAGAGTTCGCGCCAGGCCCGGACGCTGCCGCTGATGAGGATCTTCTTCTTCCCGATCCGGTCAATCTGGAAAAACTTCGGCAGACAGGCGAAAAAATCGTTCAGGGTGGATTCAAGATCAACCTCGACTTCAAGTGTGGCGACCCCCATCTCAGCCACGGAGTTGTGACCGTTAAGGATAACCTTGCGGACAAAGGCCTCGGCCGATCCTGTCGCGATCCTGTCTTCACTCTTGTAGCAGATACGGCCGCAGGACTCGATCCGCTCAACCAGCGAGACATTATCAAGATCGGAAAGGATAATATAGGACGGATCAATTACCCGCATGAACGAAACCCCTCTGTTGAGAACCCTGCAAATTGCCTTCTTGACCCACGACGACGCATCCATGCGCCGAACACAGTCCGTTTTTAAATGGACGATAAATGATAAAGTCGTAACAAGTCCCCGCTCCGGCTGAAAACGACAATTTTCGGGCACCGGGCGATGGGACGCTGAAATCCCGGGCTCTGGCTATACCCTCAAACATTCGGGATTTCTTATCCCGTCCTTCCGGCGAAGGCCGGAATCGATAATGTGTTTCATCACAGGATTTCGAATCAGGTCCGGAATGACAAAAACAATGATTCACGACTTTTGGCAACGCCATCATAAAATCACTTGTTCATATTCTGCCAGAACGGCGACAATTCCCTGAGATTGCTGATGATTCCTGGTAGATGTTCAAGAATAAAGTCCACCTCTTTTTCGGTATTGTAAATACTCAGGGAAAAACGAATGGAACCATGGGCGGCGGTAAACGGCACCCCCATGGCCCGCATGACATGCGAGGGCTCAAGCGAACCCGAGGTGCAGGCGGAACCGGATGAAGCGCAGATGCCGTAACGGTCGAGATGGAGGAGAATGGCCTCGCCCTCGACGTATTCAAAGCTGATATTACTGGTGTTGGGCAGACGATGGTCGGGATGACCGTTCAAGATGGCATGGGGAATGGCGGCCAGAAGACCCGCCTCCAGGCGGTCACGCAGGGCCTTGACCCGGGTGTTTTCCTCCGCCATCATCCGCCCCGCCAGTTCACAGGCCTTGCCGAGACCGATAACCGAGGCAACATTTTCGGTGCCGCCGCGACGGCCACGTTCCTGGTGGCCTCCGATCAGAAAAGGAACATACGGGGTACCCTTACGGACGTACAACACCCCGACGCCCTTGGGGGCGTGGAGCTTGTGACCGGAAAGGGAAAGAAAGTCAACCGGCGCCTTTTCAAGGTCAATGGCGATCTTACCCACCGCCTGAACCGCGTCGGTGTGAAAGAGAATGCCGTGTTCTTTCGCCATTGCCGCCATTTTTTCAACCGGGAAAACAACCCCGGTCTCGTTATTGGCCCACATGACGCTGACGATGGCGGTATCGTCGGCCAGGGCCTTTTCATACTCATCAAGATCAAGCATTCCCTGACGGTCAACACTGAGACGGGTAAGACGATACTTATGGCCGGTACGGCTCTGCATCCGCTCACAGAGATTCTTGACCGCCGGATGCTCTACCCGGGTGGTAATGATGTGACGTTTTTCCGGAAAGGCCTCAAGGGCGGAAAGGATGGCGGTGGAATCACTCTCGGTGCCGCAACTGGTAAAGACAAGTTCATCGGGTTCGACGTTCAGGAGAGATGCGACCCGTCCCCGGGCCTCGGCGAGTTTGCGCCCCACCTGACCGCCGAAGGCGTGCATGCTTGAGGGATTACCGTAGAGATCGCAGAAATAAGGGCGCATCTCCTCAAAAACCTCGGGCGCCACCCGGGTGGTGGCGTTGTTGTCCATATAGATGACCTCTGCCGCCATTATTTCCCCTCCTCGACGATCAGGGTGTCAAGCACCTGTTCGCGTAATTTCTTTTCAACATATTCCTTGAGGGTGGTCTGGGATTTTTTGCACGATCCGCAGGCGCCCCGGAGTGAAACAATGACGAAATCCCCGTCAACATCAACCAGCTCGATATCACCGCCGTCCTTGCGCAGGGCCGGACGGATCTCGCGTTCGAGCGCGTCTTCGATAAGTTTTATCTTCTGGATATTGGTCAGTCGTCTGGTTTTTTCCGGGGCCTTGATCTGAGTCAGGCTCTTGGCATGGGTGGCGCGGAGGATCTCTTCAAGACGATCCTGACATTTGCCGCAACCGCCGCCGGCCTTGGTAAAATTGGTGATCTCCTCCACTGAGCGGAGGTTGCTCTCCTTGATCGCCCGGATGATTTCAAGGTCGGTGACCCCGAAACACTCACACACCACCTCACCCTCGGCCATGGGGAGGACCACCCCGCGATAATTGGCAATCGCCGCCTCAAGCGCTTCCCGACCCATGACCGAGCAGTGCATCTTCTCTTTGGGCAGACCGCCCAGAAAATCAGCGATATCCTCGTTGGTGATCTTTTCCGCCTCAGCGACGGTCTTGCCCTTGATCATCTCGGTCAGGGCCGAGGAGGAGGCAATGGCCGAGGCGCAGCCAAAGGTCTTGAACCTGGCATCGGTAATAACTTCGTCGTCGATCTTCAGGGTCAGAGTCAGGGCGTCACCGCAGGCAAGCGAGCCGACCTCGCCGGTGCCGTCGGCGTTTTCAATCGTGCCGACGTTGCGCGGGTTTAAAAAATGCTCCTTAACTTTATCGGTATACTCCCACATCGTTTTACTCCACAGGGATTCAGAATGGGTAATGAAAGAATGCCGTGAGGTGCATCCGGCATCGTTTAACAGATTCTTTTTAAAAAGCCGTCCGTGGCTTTTTCAACTCCGGTTGGGCAAAACTTTGTTTCGGCCAACCTCTCAATTTCACCGATAACAAGAAATTTATCCTGCTATAAGTAAGATTTACGCCGCCTTTTTGCAAGATTATTATCGGCAAAGCCCGGCGATAATTTTTCCGGCAAGCTCCCGGTTGATCCCTCTGACCCCGGCGATTTCGTCAACATCAGCGGCGGCAATCGCGGCAACGTCGGCAAAGACGCCGAGGAGGGCCTTTTTCTTCACCGGTCCCAGCCCTTTTATCCGGTCGAGACGGGAGGCCATGGAGACCTGATCACGGCGGCGGCGATGACGGGATATCCCGAATCGATGGGCCTCGTCCCGAAGACGCATAAAAAAAAGAAGCACTGCCGAGCCGGGCTCAAGTTCAACCGGGGTATCGCGGCCGGAGACAAATATCCGGTCCGGTCCCCGGCCCCGACCCTTGGCAATGGCGCAAACCGGCAATTCGGCCGTTGCCCCTGTTTCCGCCAACAATGAGGAGACAACCCCCAGTTGGCCGCGGCCGCCGTCAAGAACAAGGAGGTCCGGCCATTGGCGTTCACCGGAAAGACGGCGTTCCACGACCTCGCGCATCATCCGGTAATCATCCGGCCGGTCGCCGGAGCGAATATTGTAATGGCGATAATTGCCTTTATCGGCAATCCCGGCGGTAAAACAGACCAGGGAACCGACCGCCTGCCGATCGCCGGTATTGGAGATGTCAACGCATTCAATCCGTTCAGGAGCAGCGGCAAGACCAAGGACCGCGGCAATACGGCCCGATAGCTTGCGCCAGTCGCCGGCGGCGGCGATACGGTCGGCCATTACCCGGGCGGCGTTTCCGGCCGCCATCTCAAGCAGACGGCGGCGGTCGCCCCGAACCGGGACGCTCAATCGCAGCCGCCCTCCCCTTCTCCCGCCGAGCCATTCCTCAAGGGCGGAAAAATCATCAGGTTTGTCGGAGAGAAGGACCTCCGGCGGTATTTCCCGTTTTTCACCGTAAAAACGGCGGATAACCTGGGAGATGATCTCGCCGCGGTCACCGGCGGCGTCGGGGAGGTAAAAGTCAATCCGGCCGGTGATCATCCCCCCGCGGACCATGATGAGAGCGGCCACACTACGGCCCTGGTCACCGGCAAGGGCGAAGATATCAAAAGCGGCCCGGGCCGAGGTTATTACCGCCTGTTTTTCAAGGGTCTTTTCCAAGGCGGCAATACGATCACGAAAGACGGCCGCCTTTTCAAACTCAAGGGCCGCGGCCGCGGCCCGCATCTCTTGTTCAAGCCGCCTTTCAACCCGGCGGTTACGTCCCTCGAGCACGTCAATCAGATCGGCAACCGTCCGCCGGTATTCCCCGGCATCGACAAGGTCGCAGCATGGCCCGGAACAACGGCCGATCTGATAATCAAGGCAGGGACGGTCCTGGTTGTTAAACACCGGGTCACGGCATTTACGCAGGGGGAACACCCGCCCGAGAAGGCGCATACTCTGCCGCAGAGCCCCGGCGGAGGCAAAGGGGCCGAAATATCGCGCCCCGTCCGCCCGCCGTTTCCGGCTTACGAGCAGGCGGGGCCACGCCTCATTCACGGTAAGTTTGAGCCAGGGATAATTCTTGTCATCCCGAAGGATTACATTATAGCGGGGGCGATACTTCTTTATCAGCGAGGCCTCGAGAAGCAGGGCCTCTTTTTCGGTGGCGGTGACGATGGTCTCAAGGGCCGCGGCGCGGCCGAGCATGACCACGGTCTTTCGTGGCAGGGCCGTGGCCGGGGCCCGATAAGAGACAACCCGATTCCTGAGATTGGCGGCCTTGCCGATATAAACCACCTCGGAGACGCGGTCACGAAAGAGGTAAACCCCGGGCCCCGCGGGCAGGGAGGCGACAAATTCCCGGGAGAGGAAACTCACCCCGGAGATCTCATACCTCGAAGCTTTCACCTCGTTTCATCCACCCCGAAGATATCACGGTAAACAATGCCGCCTGCGGCAACCATCATCGGCACCGTCCAGATCAGCCCGATACCCATGGGAATGGCGCTGATCATGACGATAAAACCAATGATCAGATAAACCAGAAAAACGGTGAACCAATGCTCCGACACCCCCTTTCTCGAGGTCTCCATCGCCTCCCATACCCCCATCTTCTTATCAATAATCAGCGGCAGGACACAGAGATAGGCGACCGAGAGATATATCCCGGGAATAACCAGGAGCATGAACCCGATCACGGTAAAGACGCCGACCAGAAACGAGGCCAGAAGAACCGGAACCACAAAACCTAAGAAGCCGAAGGCCATTTTACAGGAGACAGGAAGGTCAACCGCGCGATAGACCCCCATCATCATAATCCCGGCCATGAACGGATAGAACAGCAGGGAAACGCTTATCTGGGCCGCCACCGCGAATCCGACCGCAACGGCCCCATGGCCCATAGCCCCGACAGTCATCCCGACCAGCCCGTTAAAAACTCCGATCACCAGCAGGATAAGAAGATACGCCCCCCAGACCGGTCCCTTGAGCCCCCGGGTACGTCTCCAGGACTCATCGAGAATCCGGCCAATGCTCAAATAACTGCCGGCGGCACCCCGTGGCGGCACCCCGGCAACCGGGGCGGCCACGCCCGGGGCAGAATCCGCCGCCGCAACCGGTTCAAGTTCCGGAGTTACGGCATCGCTGCCAAGGGCGACCTTTTCGCCGCAGTGGGGGCAGGTAACTGTAAGCCTGCGCCCGGGGATAATCTTGCGGTCATCAACCCGTCCCACGGTTTTATTGCATTTATCGCAAAAGACGTCCATATATTCTCCCGTTATCTGGTGCAGCAGTTACCCAAGAGTCAATATGAACTCAAGGGTCCGCGGCTTGAACAGGGGATATCCCCCCGGCGCATCCATACGCCAGCAAGTGATGATTTCGCCCCCCTCTTTCCGTCATTCCGGCGAAGGCCGGAATCCATAATGTGTTTCATCACAGGATTCCGGATCAAATCCGGAATGACAAAAATGATGATTTGCGACTTTTTTCACGACGCCATCACCAACAGGTTGTTCAAAGGATTGACAATCACCGGGATAAGTTTACTTAAATAAAAAAGCCTTTGCAAAAGATGATGGCACCGTAGCGCATTTTTGGTAAGCGCTCCATGAACACCGCCCTGAACCCCTTAACAGAGTGTTGGAAAAGCCGTCCATGGATTTTTCAACTTCGGTTGACCAAAACAATTTCCGGCCAACCTCTCGATTTCACCGGGTTTTTCAACCCGGTGAAATCAACGACGCGGACATCAGCCGCGTACAGTCCTTTTTTTAACGGACTGCTAATATCATGGTCCCGCTCACAAAAATACCCCCCTGCCGGACCGAACGATCCGACAGGGGGGCTATGAAGAAGGGTGAATCCACTCTAAAGCGATCAAGCCTGATTTAAATGTGGTAAAATGTCGCACACTCCGGCCATGGCCGGCAAAAACATTGTCTTTTCCCGCCGCGGATGGCATTTTTCCCACATGCCTTCAAAACACTTCAAAGATCAGACCGGGATACAACCCCACAGCGTTATCCTCCCCTGGATCATGCGACTGCGATGGGGATCGGTGGCAACCCAGGCCCTGATGGTCCTGATCATCCGCTTTACCGTCAACTTCAACCTCCCCCTCCTGCCGCTCATCCTCCTCCTCGTTTTTCAGGGGGCGGGTAATTTTATCCTCATTGCCCTGTCCCGTAACGAAAAAGCGGCCGGAGTGGTGTTTACCGCGGCAATGTTCATTGACGTGATTCTCTTCACCCTGGTCCTCGCCTATACCGGCGGCCCCATGAACCCCTTTACCTTCTTCTACCTGGTCCATCTCACCATCGGCGCGATGCTCATGCCGCCGGTAACCGCCGGGTTTCTTTCCCTGTGCGCCATCGGCGGCTACGCCCTGCTCTTTCTTGTTCCGGACCTCAATACCGTTACTTTTCAGCCGTCCTGTCATATTCCCGCCGCCACTCCGGCAATGATCCTGCACCTCAAGGGAATGTGGCTGGCGTTTGCGGTTACCGCCATGGCGGTAATCTTTCTTGCCAGCCGGATAAGGGAAAGACTGAACGAACACCGCCGCACCATCGAAATATTGCGGGAAGAACAGGGGCGAAGCGAAAAACTGGCATCCCTGGCCACCCTGGCCGCGGGCTGCGCCCATGAGCTGTCCACTCCCCTGGCGACCATTGCCGTGGCCGCGGCCGAGCTTGAAGAGGAACTGGCGGAATTAAACGGCGGCGATGAACTGCGGGACGACGCCGGCCTGATCCGGACCGAGGTAAAAAAATGCAAGGAGATCCTCGCCCAGATGAGCCATGACGCCGGTGAGACCCCGGGGGAGGCGCTACGGTCGATAAAGGCCGGATTACTGTTTGAGACGGTCATCAAAAAAAGCGCCATCCCCGCCCCGACAAAGGTCACGGTTGATATCCCTGAGGCAGAAATGGTGCTGCTGATCCCGGAAGGCGCGATAGGACGCACATTGAGGGCCTTGATCAAAAACTGTGTCGATGCCGACGCCACCGAAATCGATCTTGGTTTGCGGCAGCAGGATGAAATGCTGATCTTCAGCGTCAGCGACAACGGTCGCGGTATGACTCCCGCGACCCTCGATCGGGCCATGGAACCTTTTTTCACCACCAAAGAAGCCGGAATGGGAATGGGGCTGGGGCTATATCTGGCCCGGACCCTTAGCGAACATCTTGCCGGCAGGCTTGAAATCAGCTCCGGAAAAGACCGGGGAACCACGGTAAGGATTATCATCCCGGAGAAAAGAGATGCCTGAAAACAAAAGAATCCTGGTGGTTGACGATGATCAGCGCTTCCGCGAACGCCTCTGCCGCGCCCTTGAACGACGGGGATACACAACCGTGGCCGCGGCCGATTTTACCGCCGGTCTGCGCGTCTTCGCCGACCTGCGTCCGGAAATGGCGGTTCTTGATCTCAGAATGCCCGGCAAAAGCGGCCTGGAATTACTTGTTGCCGGGCTTGAAGTATCCCCGGAGAGCCGGGTGGTGGTCCTGACCGGCTACGGATCCATTGCCACCGCCATTGAGGCGGTAAAGGCCGGGGCAACCTCCTATCTCACCAAACCCGCCGATGCCGACGAGATTCTCAACGCCTTCACCGGCGATGGAGAAAAAAAACCGGCGCAGGACTTCCCCCCTCCGAGCCTCGCCCGCCTTGAATGGGAACACATAAACCGGGTCATGGCCGACTGCGACAACAACGTCAGCAAAGCGGCCCGACGCCTCGGACTCCACCGCCGTACCCTGCAGCGCAAATTACAGAAGTTTCCGCCACCGCAATAACAGGTCCGGGATAAAAGCCGTCCATGGCTTTTTATCACCCCGGTTAGCTAAAACAAATTTCAGCCAACCTCTCGATTTCACCGGGCTGTTCGACCCGGTAAAATCGGCGGCGCATTCATGGGCCGCGTACAGTCCGTTTTTCAACGGACTGACAACCCGTCTGCCTGCGACAATTCGCCATATTGCCATCCCATCCTGTCAATGTTCTCTTGAATATTCATATTAGGGGTGGTAACCGGATATCATGGTCATCGCCCTGAATTAACTGAAATAAATACAGGGGGAACGTATGAAAAAAATGACCTTGTCACTGTCACTGACGATATTAATCCTGGCCGGACTTCTGTTCATCTCACCCCGGTCGGCCAGGGCCCGCGAATCATGTCGGGTCTGCGGCATGTACCTTGACGTCTACCGACAGACCGCCGCCCATCTGGTCGACAAGGACGGCCATGAAAGCGGAACCTGCGGGGTCACCGATCTGATCCGTTTCATCGTCGACGCCGGCGGTCCCGAGGCCTTTGGGGACATGAAGGTAAAAGACTTCAACAACGGAACCATGATCGATGCCGCCGGGGCCGCATTCGTCATCGGCAGCGACACCGTTCCCGACATGCTTCCCAATATTATCGCCTTTGCCGGCGGGGAAGACGCCCGGGCCTTTGCCCGGGACCATGGCGGCAAGGTAATCAGTTTTTCTCAGGCCCTGCTCTCGATTTCACCAATGGCGATGACCATGCCGGCCCGGCTGAAAGCCGCGACGATTCCGGGCCGTGGCGCGACCATGGCCGGAATCGGCCATATGAAAATGGTGATGGATGAAATCGCCCTCGGCAGTGATTCCATCGACCCGGCCGAGTTCATCAGCCGGCCGATGCAGATGATGGGGGCAAAGAAGATGACCTCGGAGGCGGACATGTTCATGGCCTCCCACTCGGTAAGCGATAGCGACAACATCGCGATCCGGATCGTCAATCTCAAGAAAGAGATGGAAATGTACACCATGGGCGGCATGGGGGTGAGCACCAAAAAGAACAGCGGCATTGGTGACATCGAACTGAGCCTGCGTCACGGCCTGTGGAGAAACACATTCCACAGTCGTTTCCTCACCGCCACCGCCGCCATCAACCTGCCCACCGGAGATTTTGATCCGGCCTTTGTCGCCTCTCCGGGGATGCAGACCGGTCACGGCGCTCTTGCCGCCACTGCCGGGATGCTGTACTCCCAGAGGATGGGAGACTTCTGGCTCCATTCGTCCCTCAGCTATAAACATTTCCTGGAGAACAGCGACGACTATCAATTCGGCGATCTGACCCGGACCGCGGCCGCTCTCCACTACACCCCCAATTACAACACCCTCGTCGGGGTTGAGATCGACGCCAACTGGTGGAGCAAAAACGAGTACCGGGGAGTAAAGCAGGACAATACCGGCGGGTTCAGGGCCTTTGCCACCGCCATCGCCAGCTGGAAATTCCTCACCGCCCTTGGCGGCAACTTCTCGGCCAAGGGTACCTACGGCGTTCCCGTCTACGAGGACATGAACCACTATCGCGCCGGAATGGCCGAAAACGCCCAGATGGGCGGCGGCTATATGAGTAGTATCTCCTTAAATTTCAAGAGACGTTTCAATTATTAATTCAACTTTTCGATTTGTGGTTTTGTTAATATTTTCAGGATATTATAACAATAAATCAAGCTGTAATTCGTTTTCCCGGCCTGCTTTTAGCCGGAATCCTGTGATGCAACACATTATGGATTCCGGCCTTCGCCGGAACGACGGGGAAAAGGGTGTTTTACGAAATTATCAGGATTTAAAATCATTCCAAAACGGTCTGGGTGCTGTCGGCTTTTTTTTTAATTTCCGCGAAGCCCATGCCTGACAAAAATCTTTGACTCATGTTCCCCCCCCGGGCTATCATAAAGTCTGACAACGCTCAACACCACCCCCGTGCTATAATGTCACGGTATGTAAGAGGGGCAGAAAATCTGCCTGAGCGACATCAACGCAAACGCAATCAGGGGTGGGGACATGAACTTCAACGGGGTGGAAAAAAGGCGGCATGAAAGGGTTTACTTCCCCCCCGGCCATGGGGTCAACGGCAGTTTCGGTCTCATCGATGCCCCGGAAGAGACCATTACCGTGCCGATCCTTAACCTCAGCCTCGGCGGCCTCTACTTCACCCTTAAACGCAGCTCCCCTCTTCTCTTCAACGCCAACGACGCCATTATCCTCAACGAATTTAAGACCGGAGACGACTTCAACCTGACCGCCAACATAATCCTTGAGGTCCGCCGGGTCGAAAACCACGGCGTGGTTGATTTTGTCGGTTTCGGCTGTCAATTCGTCGACATTGACGCCAACACCCGGGAAAGGATGGCGAAGTTTATCGAATGGGAGTTGAAAAACATAAAAAACAGCGTTGATTCCGCTTAACAGACTGTTGAAAAAGCCGTCCTGTCTTTTTCAACTCGATTTCACCGGGTTTTTCAAACCGGCAAAGGCGGCACGAAGCCGTCATGGCTTCAGGCATCTTCCCGTTCAAGCCGCCAGGTGAATTTAAGCATCTGCCGCCGGCTCAGATAAACAGCCACTGCGGCGAATATCGCCGCCGCCCCCACCGCGGCCAGGAGCAGGTAAAAACGATCGACCCCGAAGTTATCGGTAACATATCCCCCGCTTGAAGTCGCCATCGAACCGAGACCAAAGATAAGAAAGAAATTGACCCCGAAACCCATTCCGTGGGAGGCCTTGCGGGTATAGCGGGCGATAAGGTAATTCTGCGCCGGCTGCCAGGCGTAATAAATAAGACTGAAAAAACAGGCGGTAACCAGAAGTTTCGTATCAACAAAGGTACCAAGGCCGTAAAGCAGCGGCGCGACGACAACAAAAAGGAAGGCTGGAAAAAGCTCAGGCCTTTTAAGCTTATCGTTGATATAGCCGCCATACCAAGCGCCGAACAACCCTAACAAAAGAACACCAGTAGTGACATAGGCGGCGATGACCACCGGCTGATCGGCGGCAATGATAAAATCGATCTCATTCTTGAATAGAGTCGGGAGAAAAGTCAGCGACCCCCGGAAGATAAACCCGGAAAGAATACTGCCAAAATAGAGAAATATCAGGGCTACCGGCAGAACGGTCAGGCGATCGGTTGCCGCCTTTTTCTCTTTCTTCTCCCGCGATCCCTGCCACAGGAGGATAAAAAAACGGCCGAGATCGCGAAAATGGAGATCTTCCTCTCCCTCAATCCGGGAGCGGTAGAGAATGCTGCTGAAGATGATGCCGATGCCGCCGTAGATCAGGTATGCCGCCCGCCAGGAGTGAAGATATTTCACCGCCAGACCCGCCACCAGCGGGGTGAAAAAGAGACCGACATTACCCATGACCCCGTGGAGTCCCAGGGCCCGGCCCTTATGTTCGGTCACCCGGCGGGCGATAAGCGACAGCCCGGCGGGGTGATGGATGCTGGCCGAAAGACCAAGGAGACTGTAGGCCAGGGCGAAATTCCACAGGCCCTGTGACAACCCGACCAGGATAGAACTTATCGCCATCCCCATGAGACCGACGGTAAGAACCCGCTTGCTGCCAAGACGATCGGCGAGAAAACCGGCCGGAAATGAACCCAGGCCATAGAGAAAATAACCGACATTGGCAATGATCCCGATTTCGGTAAAACTGATCGACTGTTCGGCAGTGATAACCACCAGAATCGCCGGCAGCAAGGTCATGAAACCGTGGGTAATGAAATGAGAAAACCCGGCAACCCAGGTAAGTTTACGTGATTGAGAGTCCATGGATAGGCGGTCACAGGTTTAAAGGGATTAATGGGTTGATGGTTCCGTAATTATCGAGGAGGTCTGATGGTTCCGCGGTTCACCGACGATACGCGACCGCCTTTCTCAAAAACGGTTCAAAGGTGATCTTTGCCAGATCCGGATCCTCCTCGTGATCAAAGATCAGATCAGTTATCTTTTTCCGGTTGATGGTTCCGAACCAGTTATTGCTCATATCAACCGGAAAATCCTGGGCATCAGCGCAGGCGACATTATATCTGCGGTTATCGTAGATATTATTGTTTTTAAAAATCACCCCCCGGGTCTGATACAGAAAGACGCCCTTCATATTGCCAGTGATCTCATTATTTTCAATCACAGCCCGGCAGTCTTCCTTGGGCCAGATGCCGAAGAACTTATTGTCGCGGATCTCGTTATAGCGGATTTCGGCATCGGAGTTACGCATACCGATCCCCCCCTTATTGCGGGCAAGGATATTATCAGTGATCACAAGTTTTGACCGTCTGCCGTACCAGGGGGCGGTCTTGACCTCCTGCTCGGCCTTGAAACTGATGCCGACCCCGTTTTTCACGAACTGGCAATGACGCACGGTAACACTTGAACCGTGGGCGTGGATACCATTATAGGCGCAGAGAATCCGGGCGTATTCGACCACGTTGCCGTCGGAACCGAGGAAGTTCAGCGCCCCCCAGTCGGCGGGACGGGCGTCAACGGCGTCGGAGGTGAAAATTATTTCCTTGCCGGGCCTGCCCTTTGCGATCAACCGCCCGCGGATGATAAGTTCCGCCGCCGGATAATACGGCGATTCAACCGTGAACATATTTTCCGGACTGTTTTCATCAATACGGCGAAAACGGACCTCGGTGCCGGGGGCAACGGTGAGGGTAACCCTTTTGGCAACCATGACGTCGCCGGTAACAATCACCCGTCCATGCCAGGTGGTGTCCTTCTTGATTATCCCCTTATTGACCACGGTCTCGGGGGTTCGGACACAGGCGGAAATAAAAATGGAAGCCGTGACCGCCGCCATAAGGAAAGATATTTTCCCGCTGTTCATAAACTCACCTGTAAATTATTACCTGATAATGCGGCGAACCAGACCACACCGCGATGACGAAATTCGCTCCTGATACCGCAAACAACTTTCGGATGTATTGAAAAATAATGAGGCCGTAACAAATCCCCGATCCGGCTGAAAACGGCGATTTCCGGAAAAATCGACAAAGACGCCTCCGCGGGGACTTGTTACAAGACCATCAAAAATGAGCATTCTTCATTTTGTTCATGACGCCGGGATTGGGCAAAATGACCATTTCCCAAGATACCCTTTTTTTGCGCCGCCATCAATCAAGCCCGGCCTGAAACTCGGGCGCGATGCCGTAACCGCGACGACGATTGACCAGGGCGACGACAAATAAAAAGATCAACCCGAAAAGCACCGCCACCTGCCCCGCCACCGGAGTACCGGAGGAATCCCCGGCAATGCCCCAGTTCTGGACCGTGGCGGCGCCGACCAGCATACCCATTACCGCGGCCCCGGCATCGTTGTCGCCCTGACCCGAGGCCACAAGCTGCCGCAGGGGACATCCACGGATAAGGATTGAGCCGAAACCAACCAGGGTCATGCCCAAAAACGACCAGCCGTAACTGGCGTTGGAACTGGGCTGGGCCTCAATTCCGAGATGAAACTGGCCGGTGAGCATCGAGGCCACCAGAGCAAAGACGAAAAACGAGGCCAGGCTGATCAACAACCCGGTAGACCGGGGACAGTTCATCACCTCCCGCGGCCCCCATAGAAACACCCGGGCAATGCCGCCGGTGATGCAGAACTGGGTCGCCTGGGCAAAACCGCCCACCGCGAGACCAATGGCGAGCGAAAGATAAATGGGCGCGTGTTCGGCCCCGGCCCCCTTGCTGCTCACGGCAATAAATTCCGGTTTTATGATCGCGGCGATGAGGAGAAAAAACATGAATCCGGGAAGAAGCAGCCCCGCGGCCGCGGGCAGCGGCCGGGCCTCGCCGAGACGGAAACCGTTTTCAACAAAGGCCAGGCCGATATATATCCCGGCCACCAGACCCAAAAAACCAACCACCGCGTTCAGGTCACCGGCGGCAAGGCGCAGGACCATCTTCACCGGACAACCGATAAACACCGAACAACCGACGATCAAAAGAGCGCCGATAAAAAAACGCAGGAGCGGCGAACTGCCGCCGCTTGAGACAAATTCCCGCCGCGCCAGGGAAAGGGCAAAGGCACCAAGGACAAAACCGATGATCTCAGGCCGCAAATATTGCATGCGGATATTGTCGTGCAGACGCAGGGCGCCGGCAACGTTTTCAAGAAAACACGAGGCGCAGATCCCGGTATTGGCGGGATTACCGGCAAAGGAAAGCCAGACCGCCCCGATCCCGATCACCGCCCCCATGATCACAAACCAGTACTTTTTCAAAACCAGGCCCCACTGTTAAATACCAAATACGCGAAAAATCACTCAATCCCGAAAACCCAAAGCACTAACCAAACACGCCCCACCGACGCTTACCCGGGGCCGCAAGCCCCTTTACCAGACCGTTGGCCAAAACAAGTTCCGGCCAACCTCTCGATTTCACCGGTTTTTTAAACCCGACAAAATCAACGGCACCGTCCATGCGCCGCGTACAGTTCGTTTTTCAACAGAGCGTCAACCACAGCCGCCAGCGACCTTACGACGCATGTACAGCAATTCCTTACGAACCGCCGGATCAGCCCTGACCGCGATAATATTCGCGACCTCGGCCAGTACCCCTTTGATCTTTCTACCCTGAAAAAGTTCGGTATTCTTGTCCAGAAAATCCGGATTCAGATCCACCGCCTGACGGTAATTATGCATGGCGGCGACAGGGTTCTGAACCCGTAAGTGATAATCACCGAGGAGCATGAACACCCGACCATCATAAGAAAAATTCTTCTTGAGACCAAGCAGGAGTTTGTGCGCGGCCCTGGGGTTGTCACTGGCCAGAATTCTCTCCACCAGGGAGAGTTTACGGTCAAGGCCGGGATTTAACACCACCACCCGGCGCCGGACGACAGCGTTCTTTTTCACCGGCGGCGCCAGGTGTACCACCACCACCATTGTCATGGCGAGCAGGATCACGACCAGCAGTGACAAACGATCAAGGCGGTCAAGTCTTTTCAGGTCAAGGCCAACGACGGGATCTTTTGCAACGGCTATCCGGCAGGCATCACCTTCCCGGGAGGGGATATCTTCCAATATTGTTATCTCCGGAGTCCATGTCCCTTTCCGGGACCATCAAATCAAGGGAAGGGGCCCTTGAAAAATTGTCTTTCCACCATGGCGGGAACCGCAGTTTTTAATCTTGCTCATGCCCCGGCCCAAGACAAAAATCTTCATTTCCCAAAATACCCCCTCGACGGCGGAAAGCCAAGATATACGCCGGGATAACAGCTTCCCCGGAACAGGAGAAGAATACAGCTCACCCCGGTCCGGGACAACAGATCGTCGGGTTATGGACATCATTTTCAACAGCCAGGACCCAACTACCTTCAAGGCCATGGTCCCACCCTGACCTTGATTTCCCGACGCGGTTTTACCAGTGCCCGGCCGATCCCCGGCTCCCGCAGGGCGTCAAAAATGAGAGGAGTAGAGCTCCACCAGTTTTCCTCCGCGGCAACGTCTTCGGTGTTAAAATCGCCCAGACGGATATCATAGCGTTTAGTTCCGAGAAAATTATTGTCCCGAATTGTCATTCCATGCCCTCCCTGACGAACAAAAATCGCGATCTCGTTGCGGAGGAATTCATTACCGCGGATCTTCGCCTCCGGCATAAACCCCCTGATACCGATGCGGTTATCGCGAAAAAGGTTGCCGTTAATATCCATGGGACCACTACGAAAGCGGATACCGCCGTCGTTATGGACAAACCGGCAGCCGCGGACGGTAATCGGGACAAAATGACAGTGCAGCCCCCAGGTGCCATACTCAAAGTCACAATTTTCAATCCTGCTGCCCATGCTCCTCTCAATGCCGACCTCGTCCCAGGACATGGCCTTCTTATCTCCGGCCGAGGTAAAAGTAATCCGCTTCCCGGGGAGCCCCGCGGCGGTGATGTCACCGTAAACCTTGAGCCCCGCCCCGGCGGCAAAGCCGACCGTAGTCCCCGGAACGAGTTCCAGGGCCGCTCCCTTCACCACGGTCAGCGGCCCCACTCCGGCGGCAATATTTATCCTCCCGGCCCAGATGACCTTTGCCAGAATATCACCAAGGGGCCAGGTAATGACGACAGGGGTATCAAGGGGCGATGAGGTATCAACCATGCCGACACCGCCCCGGTCGTGACCGTCATATATCTCCTGGTCGAGATCACCGCCGCCCCACCAGTTGCCCCGCGCGTCCACCGCCACCGGGCCATCGACCCCGACCTGATATCTGCGGTTAAGGACGATGTTATTGCCGGTTATAATGCCGCTGAAACGGTCAAGTCGCAATCCCCGCGCACCATTGGCGTTAATCAGGTTACCACTGATCATTGCCCGGGAATCGACCATCCGCAGGCCGTCAATCCCGTTCGCGCTGATAAAATTGCCGATGATTTCGATATTATCAACCCTGCGGCAGCTGATTCCGGCCTCAAGGTTGCCGGTGATGACATTGGCCCTGAAACGGGCGGAATAACAATTGACAATGGTCATTCCGAAACGATTGGCGCTGATTCGATTATTACTGATCAGGGAAGTTCCCTCCCTGATCCGCAGACCGTTTAAAAGGTTATTGGCGAAGACATTTCCCCCGGCCTTGAGGTTAAGACGAAAAAAATTGGCGCCGTTGACGTTGTCCAGAATCCGGTTGGCGATGAATTCCACCTCGGAATCCCGGGCCTGAACCGCGCTCGAGTTATGAAAAAAAACAACATGGTCAATACGCGCCAGAGAATCCTGTAACTGGATCCCGCGAAAATTATCGACAAAACGGCAGTGGCTAACGCCGACATTGGCGTGACGCAGTTGAAGACCGCGACAGGCGTTTTCAATCCGGCAGTATTCAATCAAGTTGCGGCCCCGGTCGCTGCCGAGGATATTGACCGCGTCCCAATCACCGGGTTTTTTCTCTTTTTCTCCTGACCTGAAAACAATATTTTTCTTCGGAGTACCCTTGGCGATAAGCGTCCCCAATACCTGGATGCCGGCCTCGCCTAGGCCATCGTTATTACGATCAATACGGGAAAACTCAACCACGGTACCGGGAAGGATAATCAGTCGGGAGTCAGCGGCGACCCGAAGCAGACCCGCGACCCGTACGACCCCCTGCCAGACGGTGTCGCCGGTAAGCACCTCATTTTTATATGAGATCCGCCGGACTCCCCGGGCGAGAGGGGGAATAACGGGGGCGGCAACATCGGCAACGATCCCGGGAAGGTCGACGGCTGACTCGTCGGCCCTGCGGTTATCGCGCACCTGACTTGTCGCGGTATCGATCACAGCCCCGGAAAAACGCATTATGCCGTAATCGTTACCACTGACAAGACAACGTTCAAGCCGGGCCTCGGCTCCCCGGCCGAATCCCGCCACACCGTAACGCCCGGAAGTAAAGGATGAATCCACGGCCACAAGGCGGCCGCTTAAAATCATAACCGCGGTGCTGGCGTTGCCGACAACGGTGTGCCGCAGGGAGACGGAGGCGGAGGCGTCGATAATGATTCCGCCCCACTCACCTCCCGGGCCGACGGAATGAAAAACGACCGGGTCTGATTCGCTTCCCATCGCCCGCAGCCGCCCCCGGACTATAATCTCGTTCATCGGAGAGATGAATTCCGGGGCGACCCTGTTGCTCGCCGAAGGCAGGATAACAACCTCGGTCCCCGGCCGCAGGGTGAGGACGGCGCCGGGAGCAACAAGAAGGTCGTCGGCAAGATCAACCCGTCCCTGCCATATCGTGTCTTTACTGATCACCATGGCCGGAACGGGGGTGGGGAGGAAAACGAGGAACAGAGCGATCAGGGAAAGTATCCGGTATGATCGTGAGGTGGGAAATAATCTGTCGCGCTCAGGCCGAAGCAGGGAAGGGCAGGGAAGATAATATATAAAATTTCTTTTTCTGTTCCGCATTGATTCTAAGCCGTGGCCCCCGACCTGGTCAGGGTTTGTTCCGCAATCCCCCCGGAGTAAAAAATCGGGTGGAAACAACATCAGCACTGGCGATCAATTAACCACACCCAATGCAAAAACAATCGCACTCTGTTAAGGGGGTCAGGGACCGCCCCTACACATCAGCGTCTGATTCCTCTCGGTTGCAACGGCAGACTTGACGGCAGGCTGCCCTTGTCGATCCGATTGGCCTTGACATCGGCCTCAACCTGACGGCGGCGTTCCTCGGGTTTGGGAATCTTGAACATGACGATATCAACATTGTCAAACCTGTCGCCGGGACGACCGACAATGAAGGCCGGAGGCTCGTCATTTTTGCCACCGATCCCCACCGCCTTTGTCTGCCCGAGTACTCCCATGGGACTGCCGGGATCAGGCCGTCCGGCCATGGTAAGCGATTTCCGGGCGATGAAATAATATTTTCCCGGCGGTAATTTCAACTTATAGGAGCCTTTAACCGCCGGATCGGAAATAAACTGCGGCCTGGGATCATCGTAATTTTTCTTCGCCATCACCAGGGCACCGTCAATCCCGACTCCTTTATCATCAAGGACCCTGCCGACGACGACAAAGAAACGGGATAGTTCCCTGAAGCCCCCAGGGGCCTTTACCGTCACCCGGCCGACATCAACGGACTCACCCTTGCGAATATGGAAAATCCGGTATTTCCCATCCGGGGTAAAGGCCGAAAGCCGTTTTTCCCCCTTTTTCGGCGGCCCCGGCCGCTGTCCCAGTCTGCGCGGGATAACGCCGAGATAATAGTTTCCAGGGGCCACCGGGGCGCTGAACTTGCCGTCGTCACGCAGAAAGGCGATCATCTCCGGCGAACGGCGGGTGGAACCATAATCATGGGGTTCGTATTTATCACTTTTGAACAGGGCGACAAAACCGGGGGAAATAATCCTGTTGGAATCGTCGACAACCGTCCCGGAAATCCTGCCGATCTCTTTGTCCGCTGCAGTGTCATCAGTAACCCGGGGCTGGGCGAATACCACCCGGACCGAAAAAAACAAACATAATGACACAAAGAACAACACTGACTTTTTCATAAAGTGATCTCTCCTGTCATGAATTAAGCCCGTTAAAAACGGCCGGAACGGGACAGGCGCGACAAAATTTGACCCGACCGCAGTTAAAGATTTGAAATTAATATACCTTCAAGGTAATTATTAACAATAATCTTTACAAGATACAGGAACTTCCGTTTCCCAACAAGGAGGTAATCGCGGCCGGAACCCATCGTTTTCACGCACGATCATACCGCTCCCCTGTTCCTTTATTCACTGCCATGAGACCATTGATGTTAAAGAAAAAAAACCGTCTGATTATCCTGATTCTGGTGTCCATTGCCACGCTTTTCACCTCTTCCTGCGGTGACAACAGTAAAACAGAACGACTGCCGCTCTACAAGGTCGGCTACATGATCTGCAACTCCACCGCCGAGACCATGCATCGTTTTGAACCGCTTACCGCCTGGCTCGCGCAGCGGCTCAAGGTAAGATTAAAGGCCGTCCCCATTGACACGGTAAGATTTTCCGACAAGATAAATGGACTCCATTTCACCCACACCAACTCCCTGCTCTATATCATGTTCCACCGCTATTACGGCCTTGACATCCTTGCGGTGGAAAAACGGGGCGAACTCGGAGACCGGTCCCGGGGAATTGTGGCGGTGCTGAAAAAAAGCGGAATAAAAAACCTCGCCGGACTCAGGGGAAAAAGAATGGTCTTCGGCCCCATGCTTGCCCCGACCGGATACATGAGTCAGATTTACGCCATGAAGGAACAGGGGTTCGACCCGGACGAGCAACTCGCCTTTTCCACCATTCCCACCGGCACGTTCAAGCATGAAAAGGTGATCTACGGGGTATATTTCGGCAAATTCGACGCCGGCGCATTCCCTTGGTATGACTTCGAACTCATGGAAAAGCAGGGCAAGATAAACCGTGACGACTTCAGAATAATCGCCCGGGGGCCCCTGGTCCCATACTGCAATTTCGCGGTTACCCAGAAGGTCCCGGCAGGCCTTGCGGAAAAATTCCGCGCCGCCCTGCTCTCGCTCCGCCCCGAGGACACGATCGAGTTCAAGGGAGAGAGGCTCAGAGTTCTGGAACAGGCCGGGCTTGACGGCTTCTCCCGGGCCGTTGATTCAGATTTCGATATTCTGCGGAAAATGGCCAGGGCGACCAATATGCCGCCATACCAGGATTATTGAGACGTCCGTTTTTTACCGGTTCGGTCCGTAGAGAGCAAGGGCGCTCGAGGCCAGAAACGGGCGGTAGATTATCCTGCCGATGCCAGGCTGTTGCCCGGCGTCATATATTGCCGCCGCCGGATCTCCCCCCCCCCCAGTAATTGCCGCGGAAATCGGCGTCAGAACCAGGATTAAAATCTCCCATGGCCGCGTCATGGCGATGGTTCCCGTATATATCGTTGCCGTTTATTCTCATCCCCAACCCCTTTTCCGCCCGAATCATAACCCCGGTATCATTGCCGCGAATAAGACAAGTGCGCACCGTCCCTTGACCATAATTGGGAATGATCGCCACTGAGTTGTCAACAAACCGGCTGCCGATTATCGTTACCGGACCACCCTTGAACATCATTCCGGTCTTGTTGGCGACAAAACTCGAGGCCCGGATCATGATCCTGGAATCATGGGCATGGATGGCGGTACGGGCGTTGCGGAAATCACAAAAGGCGAAGTCGCCCCTTCCCTTTTCAATCATGATCTGATGCCAGTACTCACCGGTTGCCGCCTCACGACCGGTAAAGGTTATCCGCCGTTCCGGTTTACCGATGGCGATTATTCCGCCGTTACTCCATATCCCGCGGCCACGGGCAAACCTGACCGTGGTTCCGGGACTGATCTTCAGGGAAGTACCGGCGGCCTGGTCAACCCGGGCCGGGATAAGAATATCGCCGATCCAGGTGGTGTCGCTCAGCACCCTGGTCACCGGCCAGGTGAAACGCATCGGCGCC
>JAJRZW010000054.1 GCA_024275015.1 Deltaproteobacteria bacterium
AAAAACGGACTGTACGCGGCTGATGTCCGCGCCGCCGATTTTGCCGGGTTGAAAACCCCGGTGAAATCGAGAGGTTGGCCGGAACTTGTTTTGGTCAACCGGAGTTGAAAAAGCCATGGACGGCTTTTTCAACGGTCTGTTAAGGGTTTCAAGGAACGCTTACATTTAATTCGTCTGATACGGCGGCCCCGGAGGCAGCAGGGCCGGATGGAGCCGAATCTTCTGAGCTTCCCCCGGCACCCGGGGGATTATTGAGACTGGCAAAGAGATCAGGATCAAGCTTTTTGATCTGCCCGGACAGAATCGCCTGATTCTGCCTGACCTTATCGAGCAGGGTCGAGTCGGGATATTTTACGAGAATGGAGGCAAGGAGTTTCCACGAATCGACAAAATACTTCCTTTTACTGTCGTAATCCCCGGAACGCCGGGCCTTGACAAAGATATTAGCCGCCCGCCGGCGCAGATCGGAGGCGGCCTGGTCGGAAGCCATAACCACTTTCGTTCTGGCCTTCTGATCGTATTCGGTATCGTAAAGGAGGTGATAAACCTTGATCGCGCCATCGTAATCGCGCTGATCCAGCAATTTTTCCGCCTCCTGCCACTGCGATTCCCGGGTCTGCTGGAGAAGATGCTGCTGTTTTTCAACTTCGGCCTTTTCCGCCCGGTCAATCTCCTCCCGGGTATGCTGAACCATCTCCATGGTCGCGGCGGACAAATTCCGGGAAAGAAGCGCATCGACAACCCCGCGGGCGCGGTCAAAGTCACCGGCTTCGACCAGACGGTCTACCGCCGCCATCCGCCCCTCAAACCAACCCCGGGCCGAATCCAGCACCTCACGCAGATTTTCCCGGGCCCGAATGGTGAAAGGACTGGAAGGAAACTGTTCCTCCATCTGCCGCACCATTTTCTCCATCCCATCCGGGACCTTGCGACCGTCAAAAGAGAGGTTGTAACGCATGACCTCCTGGTACATGACATAGGCGCCGCTGCTTAAATCAGCGCGGCTGAGCACCGACAGCTGATCCTTTACCCATACATCATCGCCCTTGCGCGAATTATAAAAATCAGCCAGTTTCTGATAATAATCCTTTGCCTCATCAACCCGGCCGAGACTTAAAAGGATATCGGCGATGAGCCGCATGAGCGACCGCTGCTCCGGAGACGGTGAAAGCTGCTGCACCGAATCCTGCAGGGCGTCAACCGCCTCGCTCAGGCGTCCGGTTTTCAGCAGGGCCATGGCGTATGCCCGTCTGGCGGCAACGCTCAACAAACGTCCGGGATAACTGCTCAAGAGATTATTATAGGCCAGAATCGCCTCTTCATACTTGCCGCCATCGGCATAACGCTCCACCGCCGCTTCGGCTTCCTCGCGTGCCTGGGAGGAAAAACGGTCCAGCCAACCCTTGACCAGGGACGCTCCATCCTTGAATACCCGGTCACAATCTCCTTCGAGGAAAGCCATATCCCGGTAATACACCCCCCAGAGATCAAAATCCACCGGATCAAGTTTGTCCGACGGGGTCGACTGTTTGAGAACAAGCTCCATCAAACGGCTGTAGCCGGCGAAAATATCCTCGAGATCGGCCCGACAGGCGGACCACGCCTCGGGACGGCGATCCTCGAGGCCGAGGGAAACAATCTGTTCCTCAAGGAGTTTCCAGTTTTTCAGTTTGTCGGCATACACTCCCAGTCTTGAGTCAACCCGGGATGAATCAGGCAGCACCAGGACCCTGACCAACCGGGACGGCGCGGGTGGCGCTTCGGCAACGACCGGAATCTTCGCCGGTTCCGGCTCCGCAACCGATGCCGGTACATCCAGCTCCACCGGCGATGAAACCATATCGACGGCATCAGACGGCATCGGCCGCGGCGGCAATTCACGGATCACCTGACCGCCATTGACCTTGACCGGGGCGCAGGAGGCGACTGACAGACAAACGAAGATCACCGCCAGCGCCGGCAACATCCGGAAAAAAGAAAAATTGCGGTTATTATTCCTGCACTTCAGGTTCATTATTTTTTCCTTCAACCCGCCAATAAGGTTTAAAAAATCTTGTCGGCTTGACCCGGTCGCCTGATACCTTTTCACCATAAGTCAAAATCTTTACCCCGGTCGTCACGGAAGCAGGCAGGCCGCCGTGTTTCACCTCCACCGGGACCTCAATATAGCCGCTGCCGACATGCGACAGGGGCAGAGTAGAAAGCCCGGAAAAGGTAAGGTCGACAAGATCAAGTTTGTCGGCGTATTTTTTTTCAAGGAGGATGGTATTGGCAATCCTCGACCACATGGGCAGGGCCCCGGCTGCACCGGTAATATGCGAAGAAGTCCTCACCATGGGTTTATTATCATCATAACCGACATAGGTTGCCACCACATAACCACTGGCCAGACTGAACATATTACCGTGGTCGATTCCGGGTATGATACCCGCAAAGCTGGCATTGGTAAAGCGGTTAGCGGTGCCGGTTTTGCCCGCCACCGGAACCTTGAGGTCAAGGTCGGCAAGCTGACGATTTTTCTCAGGATCGGAACTCCTCAGCCTGACATTGCGGTTGGCATAGCGGCCGGTGCCATACTTTATGACATTGCGGAGAATATCAATTATCTCAAGGGATATCTCCGGCGAAATAACCCTTTTTCGTTCCGGGACGGCATCGTAAATCACATCCCCATCACTATCCTCAATTCTTTTGATAATGGCAAGGCCATCGGAAAAGGCGCTGCCGGACTGGGTCACCACCTCACCGGTGGCCAAGGCCTCATAGGCACGGGCCACCTCAAGAGGAGTGATGACATTTGACCCCAACGGAAAAGACAGGACCGGGTCAAGCTTGCTTTCGATACCGATCTCACGACAGAGGCCGGTCAGGTACAAAAGCGAGGCCATTACCCGGAAATCCCTCACCTGATAAAGAACTTCTGGGGAATAGGGGTCGAGACCGGCAAGCTTCTCATACTCCGTCTCAACCGCCGCTGTCAGGATTTCAAAGGTCGAAATGCTGATGGCGTTATCAATCTTGACCCCGTTCCAGAATACCTTGCGGGCGTCGGCATCCATAAGATCAAGCCGCATGGCGAGTTCGACCCGGGTCAGGGGGACGGCGGAGTCAATCTCTTCCCGGTCACTGATAAAGAAGCTCCCGCTCCGCTTATCGTTAAAAAGAACCACGTCATCCGCCTGGCCGGCGGCAAGTATATCACCGTCACGAAGAGAGATTAATTGTCGATAAAGATCTGAAAATCTCAGGAAATTACGTCTCAGGATCTCATGCCTGGTCTCAGCTTCCGCCTCCTTCTTTTTGCGCTCAAGCTCTTCCCGGTGGCTGAGATCTTCCATCTCAAAACTATCAAGACCGAGATCCTTGTCCACGGTTTCGTCAAAACGGTCAAAACCATAGCCGTAATGCATGGTACGGATAAAATCATATTCGTCCAGAAGCCCGGAAAAAATGAGATCGGGTTCAATGCTTGTCACCGCCTTGGTAAAGGCGATCCGATAAAGCTTTGACTTGTCGACCACGATACCGAAGGCGTCGCGGATACGGGCGCGATAATCGGCCTGTTCCTCACCGACAAGCCGTTCAAGACCAAGGGCATCAAGAACCTCACGAAACTGCGCCGGCGACAGATGATCACAGAGGTGATATAGGAGCCAGACGGTAGCGACATTCTCTGAATGGACCCCGGCCCAGCTCATGGATACCCCGGGGAAAGGACTTGCATGGTCGGGACGGGGGAAATAAGGCCGCCCCTGAAAAACAAAGACGTTGCGACGGTTGTCAAGGCTGTCGATTGAATTCCAGCCCAACTGGATCGCGGCGGCATAAACCAGGGGCTTCATCACCGAGCCCATGGGGCGACGGGCATAGATGGCGCGGTTGAAAAAACGGTTTTCAACCCCCCCGGCCATGGCCCGGATGGCCCCTTCCTTATAGACCAGAGCGGCCCCCTGGATTCCGGGATACTTTTCAAGGTCGAATTTCATCTTTCCCGGGTCCTTACCCTTGTTCCGAACGCTTACATATACCAGATCTCCGGGACGGAAGGACTTAACAAAGCGCGCCAGATCGGCGGCACCAGGGGTTGACCACAGTTCCCGCTCATATTTAACCAGTGGAGAAAGAACATTAAGTATCCCCCGGCGGTCGATGTCCCCGTCCGCCACCTCGCCGGCGGAAAGGGAAACTCCGATCGCAGGCGTTGCCGGATCAACCGCCGTCACCCGGGCAAGGACAAAATCATCCACCCCCGGATCGTCAGCACCAAAGGGCATGACGGCATACTTCTCCTGCAATGCCTTACGGTCATAACCGGCCAGACGGACGCTCAGACGGGAGAGATCCTTACGCAGGGCGTAAAGGGTTTTTCCCTGCAGCCCCTTCTCAATGCTGGTGATGACCCTTATTCCGGAAGTGGCAACGTTGTCGATACCGTGACGTTTAAGGATATCCTCCATCGCCGGATCAGCCAGAGACCGTTTGACCATATCCATTACCGTGTTAAGGGAATAGGTCATTTTCCCCTGACGGAAGGGAATCTCCTTCCCCAGGCTGGCGTCAAGGGTCGCCTTATCTATGAGCCGGTTACGAAACATCTGTCGCAGGACATAGGCAACCCGGAGGCGTGATTTCTCCCGGGCCCGGGCCTTGGCCTCAGGACTGTTTTTTATAAACGGGTTGTAAAAATTGGGTTTCTTTACGCTGCCGGCGATAAAAGCGCATTCAATGAGGTTCAGATCGCTGGCGTCCTTATCAAAATAATAGCGTCCCGCAACCCCCAGCCCCCGACCGTTACCGCTGACATAAAACTGGTTGGCATAAAACTCGAGAATTTTTTCCTTGGGATAATGATATTCAAGCCGGAAGGCGTAAACCAGTTCTTTGATCTTGGCGACGAGAGAGCGATCCTTGCGCTTGAACAGATTCTTGGCGGTCTGCTGGGTTATGGTGCTGCCGCCCTGGACTATACGTCCGGCCCGCAGGTTTACCACCATCGCCCGCAGAATTCCCATGACGTCAACACCGTGATGATAGAAAAAATTACGGTCCTCAGCCGAGACAATGGCGTTGACGAAGTCCCTGGGAATCTTCTGAAAGGGGATGTACTGGCGGTGGGCGCTCTCAAAAAAAACCCCGACCTTGCTGATCCCGTCGGCATAATAGACCGGGCTCTCAACCGCGAGGATCTTCTCGATATTGGCCTGGCTGATATCATCGCCGGAACCGAAGACCACCAGGGAATAAAACAGGATGACCATAAGGACAAAGACGCCGACGCAGGAGGCAATGATCAGGGCAGCAAGTCGTCTAAACATAAATCCACATCCGTACCCGGGTACTCCGGGGTCTGGAAAGCTAACGATTAAATCCGCACGTAAACGGGGTGAAGGAGGATAATACCGAAGTTTTATCCGCTTGGCAAAGCCATTGGGGACTAATATAATTTGATATACCCGGGACAGATCCTGATTCGCGCTAAAAACCGCACCCACATGAATTTATAGCATTGATCTTACGTGGGAGCAACTTCAGGGAACCTGTGCCGATTTATTACCGGTTCATTAAATTAATTTGCCAAAAACACTGACATAAGTTATCAAGATAGGGCTTTTTATAAAATTCCGGAGAGAACTCCGGACCCCCTACCCATGAATCCCTTGCGCCATAAAACAAGTTTCAGGCCTGCCGGGACAGTGATCGCATTTTTTTTCCTCATCACTGCCTGCGCCCCCTTAAGCGCCGACCGCGCGGAAGACATCATGCCGCCATCCGCGCTCATGGCTGCCGTCTCAACCCCGCCGGCCATGCCGAAGGCACCATTAAACGTCGAGTTAGCGCCCCTCCCATCCCCCGAAGAGCCACCTGCTGTACTTGCCGCAGACGCGCCGGTTGCGGCGACACCCGGGGTCGAGGAGCCGAAGTATGATTTTCCCATGGCGCAGAACCGCTATGTTGATTATCACCTGGATATATTTCAACACCGTGACCGCAAAACCTTCAAATTATGGCTGGCCCGGGCCGGAAGATACAACCCGATGATCACCGCTCAATTAGCCAAAGCCGGGCTGCCCCTTGACCTCACCTGGCTGCCGCTGATCGAAAGCGGTTACAGCCTCACCGCCTATTCCCGGGCCCGGGCCGTCGGCCCCTGGCAGTTTCTCCGTTCAACCGCGAGGATGTACGGTCTCCGGGTCGACAACTTTGTCGACGAACGCCGCGACCCGGTCAAAGCCACTGCTGCCGCGATTCGATTCCTCAAAGACCTCTATGAAGACCTGGGCGACTGGTCACTTGCGGTGGCGGCCTACAACGGCGGTATCGGCCGGGTGGGACGGGCAGTAAAAAGGGCTAGGACCAAAGATTTCTGGGAGCTTGTCCGGCGCCGCTTTCTTAAACGTGAGACCAGGAATTACGTTCCCCGGCTGATCGCGGCAATAATGATTGCCAAAAATCCGCAAACTTACGGATTTAACGATATAACCCCATACTCTCCCCTGGAGTTTGAAAGCGTTGATGTTCCCCCATGGACCTCGCTGCGGGCAGTGGCGGTTGCCGGCGATATTAAATTTGCCGTCTTAAAAACGCTTAACCGTCACCTGCGTCGGGGCATAACCCCACCGGGTCCACGGCCATACCCGGTCCGGGTGCCGGTGGGGACGGCGACAAAAATAAAGGAGAACATCAACCGGGTCTACGCCACCGTCAGCACGAGGTTCCGAACCCATGTAGTCAAAAGGCGCGAGACCATCGGCCGCATCTGCCGCCGCTACCGAATCAGCCGCACTACCCTGCTCAAGGCCAACGACCTGACCAGCAGGAGGCTGCGGATCGGTCAACGACTGCGAATCCCTTTTCAGCACACAACCTATAAACTGTCGCCGGTTGATCTCGACCGGATGCGAGCCGAAGCCGGAGGCAACCGCGACCTCATCCTGCACCGGATCAAACCGGGTGAGTCGGTCTGGAGTATCGCCAGACGCTATAATATCCCCCCCCACCTCATCGTCTCATGGAATAACCTCAAAGACCCGACCCGGATAAAAGCGGGTGAACGCCTCGCCCTCTTCCTGGGCGATCTGAACAAAGACACCACCCGCACCACAGCCCTTATCGCCAAAACAGTTACCGCATCAGATATATCCGACAACCGAAGCGCGAGCGCGACCGGCGGCGACCCCACCTACTACAGAGTCCGCAGCGGCGACACCCTGTGGAAGATTGCCCGGCACTTCCAGGTCACCCCGGAAAAGATTAGGCAATGGAATGATATTGCCGGTAATACCATATACCCCGGCCGCCTTCTCGTGCTCAAGATCGCCGGCGACCTTGACGCCTGACCCGGGGGATTATTATGCAGATCAGGGGAAAGACCGCCCTCGTTCTCGGCGGCGGCAAGGGGATCGGGAGGGAAACCGGCCTCGCCCTGGCACGGGCCGGGGCAAAGGTAATCATGACCTGGTTTGACTGGCCCAAAGAGTCGGCAACGATGCGGAAGGAACTTGCCGCCGTAGGCGATGAACATCTCGCCGTCCGGGTCGACCTGCGGGAAGCGGAAGAGGTTTCAGCCCTGGCCCGCGCCATCGCCTCCCGCTACGGCAGCCTCGACATCCTCGTCAACAATATCGAACGCGGCGGCATGCCGGTGGTTCATGGGCAATACGTCCCGGAACAGTGGGATCTGGAGATGGCCACCACCCTCAAGGCCAAGTGGTGGGTGTTCAACTCCCACCTGCCGCTTTTGAAAAAAAACGGCGGGGTGGTGATCAACGTCTCGTCGGTGGCGGGGATAACCGGCCGATCCGGCCCGACAGGGCTGGTATTCAACGACGGTTACGCCGCCGCCAACCGGGCGGTATCATCGTTTACCGAAACCTGGGCCAGGCTCGCGGCCCCGGAGGTCAGGGTAAACGAAATAATGTTGGGGATATTCGCCGACAGACACGGGGAGAACACCAGGGGATGGGGACTTTTAAACAGGGATCAGCGCGAGGCAATCATCGCCCGGATCCTGCTCGGCCGCAGCGGCCTGGCCGATGACTTTATCAAAACCGTGTTTTTTCTCATCCGTGACGCCGCCTACATGACCGGCAGCGTCATCAGGCTTGACGGCGGATTCTGCCTTGGAGAATCACGAATACCGCCAATGCCCGCCGGGGTCGACCGCCCACCCGGCACCTGACCCGGCCCCGCGGGTCACTCGTCGAACTGGCTCAGGGCCCATTGGGGAATATGGTGGAAGATATACTCCACCACCGCCTCTCTGGTCTCGGCCTTTTTAGGGTCAAGACCAAGCTCGGCCACCAGGTCATCGGCGTCAAACCAGCACAGTTCCCGGTCTTTAACATCATACACCGTCAACACCCGGCGATTGGGGTCTTGGAGATGCTCTTCTTCCATGACCCTGGCCACCACCTTGCGGGCCTTTTCATAGGGCATAAACTTCTCGTCACTCATTTTTTTTATCCTCAATATCTACAATATCTGATGAACCCGTAACTCCCCGCCCCGGCTGAAACGGCGATTTCCGGACAGCGGGTTGCTAAGTTCTCCCCGGAAGGAAAAGACTCTGGTAAAGGTTACGGGCAAAGGTATCGGTCATACTGGCGACAAAATCGCATACCCGCCGCTCAGGCGAAATACTGCGACCGAAATCACCCATGCCCCCGGCGACAAAATCTGGATGTTCAATGCAATATAAAAAAATCTCCCGCAGCATCTTGCTCGCCTTGATAAACTCGTTATGAACCACCGGGGCACGGTAGACGTTATGGAAGAGAAATTCACGCAAAACCCGCATCGCCTCCCCCATCCGGTCCGGAACCCCGAAGGCCAGGCCGCCGCAGCCGGCGTTGCCCCGCTTCTCCGGCACCGTGGCCTCGATCACCGCCTCGACCATACTCATGATCCGCTGGGAATGGGAGTGCCCCATGACCCGATGGCATAATTCCGGGACATCTTCCTCAACGATTATGTCACTGCGGATGGCGTCGTCAAGATCATGGCTCAGATAGGCGATGATATCGGCATAACGTACCACGCATCCCTCAGCGGTTCCGGGCAGGCCCTTGCGACTGCGGGGAATCACCTCGCCGTATCCCTTGGAATGGTTGAGAATCCCGTCCCGGACTTCCCAGGTCAGGTTCATCCCCCGGCCGTCCTCCTCCAGCACATCCACCACTCGCAGACTCTGGCGGTAATGGGAAAAACCGCCGCTGACCAGCTCGTTCAATACCGATTCCCCGGCATGGCCGAAGGGAGTATGACCAAGATCATGACCAAGGGCGATGGCCTCGACCAGGTCTTCATTGAGACACATGGCCCTGGCGATGGTCCGACCGATTTCAGATACCTCAAGGGTATGGGTGAGACGGGTCCGGCAATGATCACGGGTAGGGGTAAGAAAGACCTGGGTCTTGTGTTTGAGACGACGAAATGCCTTGGAATAAACAATCCGGTCACGGTCACGCTGATAGACGCTGCGCAGACGACAGGGCTCTTCCGACCTCAGCCGGCCGCGGGACTGACTGCTCAGTGATGCATGGGACGAAAGAAATTGTCTTTCCCTCTCCTCTATTTCAACTCTGACCGTCAAAACTTATCACCCCGGACAGGACCACCCCTGTTAAACTGCGAATCTGTTCCCTGTTCATCGCCCCCCATAATCAGCCCGTTGAAAAAGCCGTCCCGGTTTTTTCAAACTCGACAAAATCGACGGCGCGTCCATGCGCCGCTACCAGCCCATTTTTCAACAGGCTGTTAATCAGCAGACAATAGTTAATCCCCTTTGCCAGGAAAATCAAACCCATCCTTGATGGAGTCGTAACAAGGCCCCGCTCCGCCCGGCACTTTTTCCGAAAATCGCCGAATACGCCTCCGCGGAGACTTGTTACGAGACCATCATCCTTGCAAAGCCCGAAAAGACCGGATAAAACCGTGAAGCATGGAAAATGCGGATTATAAATTCATGGGTATCGCCCTTGAGATGGCCGGGGCCGCTCTCGCCCGACGTCAGTTCCCGGTCGGCTGCGTAATTGCCGCGGACGGCAGGGTAATAAGCCGGGGGAAACGCGACCACAGCCGTGGACAGGAGACAAACGAGCTGGACCACGCCGAGATCACCGCCATCCGCGGCCTCACCATCCCCATTGACCGCCGCCGGGGCCTGACCCTCTACTCGACCATGGAACCCTGCCTGATGTGTTACGCGACCATCATCCTCAACCGGATACCCCGGGTGGTTTACGCCTATGAAGACCTGATGGGCGGCGGCACCGCCACCGACCTTGGCCGAAGCGCCCCCCTTTACCGCGACGCCGTGGTAAAAATAATCCCCGGAATAAGGCGGCGGGAAAGCCTCGATCTCTTTGCCCGATTTTTCCGCGACCCGGACAACGATTACTGGCAGGGCAGCCAACTCGCCCGTTACACCCTGGAAGAGGCGGGTAATGAAGGCTGAAACCAAAACCGTGGGCTTCAAGGCCGGAGAAAAAAACCTCTTCTTCCACCTCCTCACCGCCTGCAACCTCAAATGCCGTCACTGCTACATCAACCCGGAACAACACGGGGCCACGATGGTCAGCCGGGAATATATCAAAAAATGGCTCAAACTCTTTTTCGATCCACAAAAAAAGACCAACGTCATCTTCCTCGGTGGCGAACCGACCATGCACCCGGATCTGGCTTTCGCGATAAAAAAGGCGGGAGAGATCGGCTATGCCTCGGTAACCGTTGACTCCAACGGCTACCTGTTCCACGACATTCTCGACAATATAACCCCGGCGGACGCGGTGCTAAGCTTCAGTCTCGACGGCCCCGCCGCCGCGGTCAACGACCCCATCCGCGGAGAAGGTTCATTCGCGGTATGTACCGGCAACCTCAGAAAAGCGGTGGCAAAAGGCTTTGCCGTAAGCCTGATCTACACCGTAAGCCGGATGAACATCGATCATCTTGAACAGATGCTGCCGCTGTTACAAGACCTGGGCGTTTACCGTTTTTTCATCCAGATAATCGGCCTCAGGGGACGCGGTGCCACTGAAGAATCCCCACTGCAGTTAAGCCCGGACGAATGGTTTGACAAGGTGATACCAGTAGCGAAGCGGGCGGCAAAGGCTGGAATCAGGGTGAATTATCCCAAGGTGTACTTAGATGATGGAGAAGGGTTCCAGTGCGCCGGGATCGTCGCTGACAATTACTTCCTCTTTCCCAACCGCAGGGTCTACCGCTGCCCCCTGTGCGAAGACTTCCCAATTCACTCCCTCGAAATAAAAGGAGATAAGCTGTCAAGCCGTCAAGGCCTGACCGAAGAGCAATTATTCAAGCTCAACATCCCCGAAGGCTGCGTAATGAACCGCCTGCTCCAGCCCGGCAACATCAAATACCTGCCCAACGGACGGCCGGTCCACCGAATCTCCTGCTGCCTGCTTAAACAGGAGGTTTTAACAGTCCGTTAAAAAACGGACTGTACGCGGCTGATATCCGCACCTCCCGATTTTGCCGGGTTTGAAAAAAAACAGGACGGCTTTTTCAACAGTCTGCCATCTGAAATTGATCAGCAGGAGCATTTCATGAAGCGATAACCGGCTATTCTATCCGTACTCTTATCGCTACCCGGGACATACCCCCCTGAATCAGGGTCTCACTGAAGCCCGGGCCCTGTTCCCGCATCCCGATCTCTTCGATTCCCGGCCGCCAGGTCATCACCGCGACGATTCTACTTGTCCCCGCCGGGCCGGTGGCTGACAGCGACAACGGCACCTCAGCTGCCGGGACCTGATAGGCCGGGCCGGGACGGCAGCGGACCCGGGGCTGAAAGGTATTGGGGTACAACAACCGTTTTTCGCCAATGGAGTTTACCTCAAACAGAGTGACATAACTCTTCCGGCCGACCTTGAAGAAAAAATGCATGTCACTGCCGGGATCATAGGCAGGGGAAGAACTCCACAGCTCAAGGCGGCCGTCCCCGCTCTTGGCCCGATATGGAGACGAACCATAATACGGCTGGATCCGGGCCTTTACCGGCAGCCGCCGGGACTCGAGCCAGCCTTCGCTGTCGGCAAGGACCACCCTGCCGCTCTTGATATCATCGGCGCGGAGAAAGACCCGGATCTCATCGCCCTCGGCCACCACCGTGCCGCGGACAACGATGTTTACCCCGGTGAGAAAGGCGGCGCCGGGATCATGGCGGCCGATCCCGGCCAGATCCATGCGCCAGAGTTCAAGGATCTGGGCCAGGCTCTCCGGGGCCACCGCTGCCGCCTTGTTTTTTCGGCAGACCCGAACGAGCATAGGGGCGAGGTAGGCGTAAACCCGGGCCGCCAGGCGATCTTCCCGGCCGTCGGCGCCGCTTAAGCCGAGGAAAAAAACCCGGTCGTCACGGCCGAGACGGGTGCCCAGGGTCTTTACCACCCGTTCCACACCGGGATGTTCTTTCCCCTGATGGGAAGCGCAGCCGTAGAGAAAAAACAGGACAAATACCAGCAAAAGCCATGAGCGACGAACAAAAAACCGTGACATATCAATCTCCCCTTATTTATCATTAAGGTTTCCGGCCTCATGTGCATGTCCGCAATCTGCAGTTTAACAGACCATTGAAAACGGGCTATATGCGGCGCATGAACGCACCGTTGATTTTATTGGGTTTGAAAAGTCCAATAAAATCGAGAGGTTGGCCGGAGCCTGTTTTGGCCAACCGGGAGTTGAAAAAGCCAGGACGGCTTTTTCAACAGTCTGTTAAGACCTGGAACTTAAACCATACCCCTGCCTCCCCAAAGGGGCAATACTCTAAAAAACAAGGCCCAGACGATGAAAAAAGCCCTGATCATCACCGCCGCCATCGCCGTCATTATCCTCATCGGCGCCACCGTCGCAGTCCGCCTCTACCTGACCGACGCGAGAATAAAGGCCCTGGTCATCCCGCCGGCGGAGAAGGCCCTCGGCCGCAAAGTAGAGATCAGCGACATATCGGTATCGCTGTTCAGCGGCATCAAAATCCGCGACCTGACCGTGGCCGAGGCTGACAACAAGAACGTCTTTGTCCACATTGACGCCTTTATCCTCAAATACCGTCTTCTGCCCCTGCTGAGAAAGAAAATCGCCATCGACCGGATCATCCTCAAAAAACCGCAAATCCACATCAACCGCGACCGAAAAGGTAAATTCAATTTTTCCTCCCTCGCCCTGCTCACGGCCGGGACAAAAGAGGCAAGTACGGCAGAAGCGGGCCCACCGGGCAAGAACGGGCCACCGCCGGCGGTGAGCGTTGACCGGATCGCCATTGAAGACGGCCGCCTGTTTCTCAACGACCGGACCGGCGAAATTCCGACCACCGAGATCAACTGCGATATCGGTCTGAACCTTGAGCTGAAAGGGGAAACGCCAAGGTTCAAGGGCGAGGGAAATATCCTGGTCAAAAGCAGTTACGGCGCCATCCACCCGGAGCTGAAACTGAAGATCAACTTTGACCAGGATCAGCTCCAGTCCCTCTGCGACCTCGCCCTTGATGGCCAGAAGATAAAACTCACCGCCACGGTGAAAGATTACCAGACCGCGCCGGTGATTGATTTTCTCCTTGAATCAAACCAGCTCAACCTCGATAAACTCGCGGGCTTAAGCACAAAACTGCCGCCGGCAGAAAACGGGGCAGAAACGACTGACAAAACCACCCGGGCCGCCGCAGTTGCCGCTCCACCGCAATTGCCGCCGATCAAAGGCAGGATAAGAATAGCCAGGGCCATATACCAGGATCTGCGAATAAACAATATCAACGCCGATCTCCACAGTGACAACGATAAAATCATTTTAGACCGCCTCAATCTTCAAACCGCCGGTGGCGACGTCAGAGGCAAAGTCACCCTCACCCTGAGCGCCACCCCGGCTTACAAGGGTAACGCGGCCATAAAAAATATCTCCATCGCCGCCCTCCGCAAGGGGCTGCGGCAAAGCGGCGGCGGCATTGCCGACGGCGAGGCAAACATTGAGGCGACCTTCTCCGGCCACGGCACCGCCTGGCCGCGGTTAGCCGATCAATTAACGTCCCGGGGGACATACAACCTCACCCGGGCCCGTATCAGCCGCAACCCCTATACCGAGTTACTGGCCATGGTCCTGAAAGATCCAGGGCTTGCCGAACTGTCGGCCGACGACATTAAGGGTGCCTTTGAGGTCAAAAAAGGCCGCTTGTTTCTAAGCGGCAGACTGACGGCAAAGGAGATCAGCCTTAAGACCAACGGCTCCATAGGCCTTGCGGCCACTGACCTCGATTTCCCGGTAAAAGTGCTCCTGCCGGCGAAAACCGCGGCAAAGATCAGCCCGGAGATAAGAAAGATAATGGCCGATGACCAGGGACGGGTCGAACTTACACTCAAGGTCGGAGGAATTGCGGAAAAACCGAAAATAACGCTTGATAAAAAGATGTTGAAAAAGGCGGCCGGAACCCGGGTGAAAAAACGGGCCACCGATGAGGCGGCAAAGCTGATCAATAAAGAGCTTGGCAACAAGCCCGGGGCCGATCTGGTCCGCGGCGCCGCCGATTCGCTGTTAAACGGTCTCTTTGGCGGCAAATAACAGTCCGTTGAAAAATCATGGACGGCGTTTTCAACGGACGGATGAATGATGATGGACTCGTAACAAGTATCTCCAACAGAAGCGGGTCTACGTAATTTCAATAAGTCAGAAGCGCAATTGCCGTTGGCCCGCAATTTATTGCGAGGCCAATAACTAATGATGAAGTCTTAAAAAAATCGATCTATTGCGTTGTGGGCAATTTTTGCTTGTTCGATCCCGCCATGGCGGGATATGACCTCATTCGCAAAAAACCCCACTCCTTGGATATAGAACTTTTCCTCATCCATCCCATTACTTTTTCCAGGATCATCATAAATGACCGTAATCAATAAAATTCTGGCCTGGCCATGGACCAATAACGGCAGCCATGGACCGGCAACCATGACCGGCAAGAAATTCTTCCGGATCCTGCTAATCGTCAGTCACGAATTCCGGCGCGACCAGATCCCCCTGCGTTCCGGAGCCCTGGCTTTTACCGTCCTCCTTTCCCTGGTTCCGGTGCTGGCCCTCGGCACCTCGGTGATGAAGGGGTTTGGCGGCGCCGGCCACCTCCGCACCACCGCCCATCAGCTGATCAACCGGATCCAGGCCGAGATTGGCCCGCCGCGTCTGACCAAGGGTGGAGAAGATACTCCCGCCACCCTCACTGAACAGATGCACCGGGCCGTGGACCAGATATTCACCTATGTCGACCGGACCAACTTCGCCACCCTGGGAACCTTCGGGATCATCGGCGTCATCTGGGCCGCTCTCAGCGTGTTAGGCAACATCGAGCGGGCGATGAACGTCATCTGGCACACCGCGAGACAGCGCAACATATTCCGCAAGATCATCGACTACCTCGCCCTGACCATGCTCATGCCGCTGTCAATCAATATCGGTCTCGCGGCGATGACCGCGATGAACAGCTCAAAAATCAGGGCTTACCTGTTGATTATCGTCCCTGACCCGGTAATTCTGTCACGGATATTAAGTCTGCTGCCGGTGGCCCTGCTGATAATCACCTTTACCACCATGTATGCCTTTCTTCCCAACACCCGGGTAACAAAAACCGCGGCCTTTACCGGGGGGGTAATCGGCTCCATCAGCTGGCTCGCCTTCCAGGCCGTCTACCTCAAGCTGCAATTTGGTGTCGCCCGCTATAACGCCATCTACGGGTCATTTGCCACCCTGCCTCTTTTCTTTCTCTGGCTCTACGTCGGCTGGATGATCTTCCTCGCCGGGGCCGAAGTCAGCTTCGCGGTTCAGAACCACGGAACCTACCACTGGCACAGCAGACCCTCGACCCCTCTTTCACGGCTTAAACTGGCCGTCGATATCATGAACCACGCCACATGCGCCTTTGCCGAGAGAAAAGGTCTGAGACCATATGAGATCATCCACGCCACCGGGGCTCAAGACGGCGAGGTGAGGGAAATAGTTGACCTCCTCCACGCCCACGGTCTCCTGGTGCGGGAAAAAAAACGCTTCTATCCCACGGCCCCGAAGAACAGAATACCGCTTACCGAGATCAGTGACCTCATCCTCGGCAAAAGTGAAGGGGAAGAAGGCCCGGCCGGAATCATCGCCGAGGCGGTAAAAAAGGCGGGAAAAGGCAAAGATATAACTGGCGGGCCAATGAAAAAAGAACCGGCTCGGGAATGAAGTCCGGTTCAGGCCGGTGACCTGTATCCCCCCACCGGAACCTTCCTGAACTGACATTCGTTCCATATGTTATGGACAGAGCAGTGAACATAAACCGGGACATTTGCGAGTCCTCGACAATTAAGGGCCTCGTAACTCCCCGCTCCCCGTCCAGCCACCTCACCACAGGATAAATCAGATCTCGATCATCTCGCCTACCCGATCCTGGAGGGCGAGATAGAGGACAGGACCGTTATTACCGATGATCTCCCGGGCGCATTCCATCACCTTGTCGGGATGATTATTGTCGCCGCTTAAATGGGCCAGAACAACATGGGAGAGGTTGGCGGCCACGACCAGCTCATTAATCAGACCCGCGGCCTCGTGGTTGGCCAGGTGACCGCTCCTTGAGGCAATTCTTTGTTTCAGTGCCGGAGAATAGGGACCGTTCCTGAGCATATCCGGATCATGGTTGGCCTCAAGCACAAGGCCGTGGCAGACGGCGAGACGATGCCTGATCAGCTTTGACACATAGCCGGTGTCGGTGCAGTAACCCACCGATATTCCCTTATGACTGACAACATAACCAAGGGGATCGGCGACATCATGGGAGATGGAAAAGGGGTGGATCTCAAGGCTCTGATGGCAAAAATTCAGCCCCGAGGTGATCTCGCGAACCTCGGGGAGTTCTCCCAGGGCCTTTGCCGCAACGGCAAGAGTGGCTGAGGCGATATAAACCGGGAGCTTGTAACGCCGGGCAAGGATCCCCACCCCGCGGATATGGTCGCCGTGTTCATGGGTTACCAGGATGGCCGAGATATTTCCCGGCTTCACCCCGACAATTTCAAGACGGCGCTCGATCTCCCTGCCGGAAAACCCGGCGTCAATGAGGATGGCGGTGGAATCCCCCTCGATAAAGGTGGCATTGCCGCCGCTGCCGCTGCCGAGGACGCAGAAACGCATGTCAGAATACCGGGAACAGAACCCGGAAGACAGCCGGCGACCGCGTCATGGCCGCGCGCCGGGCTATGCCATCCACCTGATCCGTCCGGCAGCCGCCGGAAATACGGGGAGGATGGTGATTGATCGAATCATATCGCCAATCGATCTCTGACACGGGGTTGAACTTCACCGGTTCAATTCCTGCCGGTGTGGCCGAAGCCGCCGTCGTTTCTCGCGGTTTCGGAAAGGTCATCAACCTCAAACAATTCCGCCTGTACCACCGGCGCCAGTACCAACTGGGCCACCCGGTCGCCGCGGTTGACCGTAAATGATTCACGACCGAGGTTGACCAGGCCGATCTTGATCTCGCCACGGTAGTCGGCGTCAATGGTTCCGGGGGCGTTGACCACGGTCACCCCGTGTTTGATCGCAAGTCCGCTCCTTGGCCGCACCTGAATCTCGTAGCCGGGAGGAACGGCCACTGCCAGACCGGTCTCGATCATGACAATCGCGCCCGGGGCGATGGTCAGGGCATCAACCACCACCGCCCGGACGTCCATGCCGCTTGCGAGTTCGGAATGGTACCGGGGCAGAGCGATATCCGCGTCCGCCCCCTTCACTCTCTTTATCTCAACCCGAACCTTATCCATTGCCCAACCCAAATTGTCCCTGCCGGCAGCGGTATTGACACCGACGGAAATCGGTACCGGTAGCCGATTCCCGTCATCATCTGTCATCTGTCTTTACGCCACCGATTCTGCCGGGTTGAAAAAGTCAGGACGGTTTTTTCAACCCTCTGCTAAAGACAAGCCTTACGTGAAAGCCTGATCTTGCCGCGCTGATCAACATCGAGGACCTTGACCTGGACCTCATCGCCCTCGTTCAGGACATCGGTGACCTTTTCAACCCGACGATGCTCAAGTTCGGAGATATGGACGAGTCCGTCGGTGCCGGGCATGATCTGGACAAAAGCGCCGAATTCCATGATCCGTACCACTTTGCCGTTATATATCTTGCCGATCTCGGGCTCCTCGGTGATCGCCTTGATCTGCTCCTCCGCCGCCCGCGCCACCGCGCCATCCGGGGCAAAGACCTTGACCACCCCGTCATCGTCAACATCAATCTTGACCCCGAACTCAGCCGACAGACTGCGGATGACCTTACCGCCGGGACCAATGAGATCACGGATCTTGTCGGGATTGATCTTAATGGTGAGAATCTTGGGGGCGTACTCGGAAAGCTCTTTCCGGGGATCGCTTATCGCCTGTTTCATCTCCTCTAAAATATGCAGACGGCCGACCTTTGCCTGCTCAAGGGCCCGCCCCATGATATCACGGGTGACGCCCTCGATCTTGATGTCCATCTGCAGAGCGGTGATCCCCCTGGCACTGCCGGTGACCTTAAAATCCATGTCGCCGAGATGATCCTCGTCGCCAAGGATATCGGTAAGGACGATGGTCTTGTCTCCTTCCTGGATCAACCCCATCGCCACCCCGGAGACCGGATTCTTGATCGGCACTCCGGCATCCATCAGCGACAGACTGGCACCGCAGACAGTGGCCATGGAGGAAGAACCGTTGGACTCGGTGACCTCGCTTACCACCCGCAGGGTATAGGGAAAACTGTCGCTATCGGGCAATACCTGCTGTACCGCCCGGGTCGCCAGGGCGCCATGACCGATGTCTCGGCGACTGGGACCACGCATGAAACGAACCTCGCCGACACAATAGGGGGGGAAATTATAGTGAAGCATGAAATTACGGAAACCCATACCATAAAGAGACTCAACCCGCTGCTCGTCATCACCGCTGCCGAGGGTGGCGGTAACGATGGCCTGGGTCTCACCGCGGGTGAACAGGGCGGAGCCGTGAGCCCGGGGCAGCAGCCCGACCTCGCAGGAAATCGGCCGTACCTGATCCATGGCCCGGCCGTCAAGACGGGTATTCTCTTCAACGATCTTCTTCCGCATCGCCTTTTTCAGCTCATCCTTGAACAGACCGCTGATCACTTTGGCTGATTCGCCCGAATCCTCCAGGGCCGCGAGTACCTTCTTTTTGGTGCCGTTCACCTTATTACCGCGTTCCATCTTGTCGGCAATGGTGATTGCTTCGGCAATGCCTTCGGCGGCGATCTCGGCCACCTTGACCCGCAGGGAGTCATCGATCTCGGGGACGGTGAACGCCATCTTTTCCTTACCGGAATCAGCGACCATCTCCTCCTGCATGTCAAGAATCGGCTGCAGTCCCTGATGCCCGAAAAAAATCCCATCAAGGATCTCCCCTTCACTCAGAGAATCAGCGCCACCCTCGACCATGACCACCGCGTTACGGCTGCCGGCAACGATAAGGTTAAGACGGGAATCTCTCAGCTGGGTGTGGGTCGGATTCAAGACATAAGTGCCGTCGACATATCCGACCCGAACCCCGGCAACCGGACCGTGGAAAGGAATATTGGAGATCGACAGGGCTGCTGAGGCCGCCGAAATCGCGAGAATATCGGGATCGTTCTCCTGGTCCATACTCATCACCTGGGCGATCACCTGGGTCTCATGACGATATCCGGCGGGAAAAAGCGGTCGCAGGGGGCGGTCGATAAAACGGCAGGTAAGGGTCTCCTTCTCGGTGGGACGACCGATCTCACGGCGGAAGAAACTCCCCGGAATCCGCCCCACGGCGTAAAAACGCTCCTGGTACTCAACGGTTAAGGGGAGAAAATCAACATCAGGATTGGCGTCATTCGCGGCGGTGGCGGTTACCAGAACCATGGTATCGCCGTAGGTCACCATGACCGATCCTCCGGCCTGCTTGGCTATCCGACCGGTTTCAATGGTGAGAGTTCTGTCTCCCACCTGTTTTTCAATGCGTTTAATCATAAAATGATCCTCGAAAAAATTTGCGCCGCCAACGGAAATATTCCGCATGGACAATGTATGGCAGCGCCTTTAAAAAACTACTTCCTGATCCCCAGCTCCTTGATCAACTCACGATAGAGGTTCACGTCCTTACCCTTGAGGTAGTTCAACAGGCTACGACGATGACCGACCAGTTTCAAAAGGCCGCGCCGGGAATGATGGTCTTTTTTATGGGTCTGAAAATGCTCGGTAAGATAGGTGATCCGATTAGTCAGAAGGGCAACCTGAACCTCGGGGGAGCCGGTGTCACCTTCATGTTTGCCGAACTTCGCGATAATCTCTTTCTTCTGTTCCAGGGTTAAGCTCACGTCTATATCCTCCAAATGGATAAATTCAGGGCATCGCAGTAAGGCCGGACCGTTTCCGGCCGAACCACTGACACCCTACAAAAAAAATCTTTTCACTCTCCCTTCAGACGGGACAGGGCCTCGCTTACGCTCATGCCGCTTCCGGCAAGAATCTCCGCCGCTCTTTCGCGATCGGCCAGATCCTCTCCCCGCACCGCGTGGGCAACGGAAAACGGCCCTATTTCAAGCCGCCTCAAACCTGAAAGATGAGCGCCGCAACCGATCACCTCGCCGATATCCTCGGCCAGAATCCTGATGTAGGTCCCCTTGCCGCAGCAAACCCTTATCCGCAAGGTCTCTTCTCCCCGGCTCACCAGATCAATGACGTCAATAGACACCGGCCGCGGCGGTTTATCGACCTCGATTCCCCGACGGGCATAATAATACAGCGGTTTACCTTTGTGTTTCAAGGCCGAATAGCGTGGTACCCGCTGGATGATCTTGCCGGTAAAACCGGCAAGGATCGTCCGCAATTCATCTTCTTCCGGGATCGTAACCGGTCTTTCCTCCACCACCCGGCCTTCAGGGTCACCGGTCTCGGTGGTCCGGCCCAGGCGTATGTCGGCGGAATAGACTTTGCCGCCAGCCATGAAACGGGAAATTTCCCGGGTCGCGGGGCGGCCGGCGCAGATGATCAAAAGGCCGGTGGCAAAAGGATCAAGGGTACCGGCATGACCGACCTTCTTGATCGCAAGGGCGCGGCGCACCAGACGAACCGCCCCGAAAGACGTCATTCCCGCCGGTTTGTCAATCAGATAAACGCCCGCCTCACGGGGGGAAACCGTCATCTCCCCTGAGCCTCATCCCCGCCGCACCCGGTCGCCATAAGTTCACGCAGGCGGACGAGGAGACCAACCCTGACCTCCTCAAGCGATATATTGGGACACTTGAACCCGGCGGCGTTACGGTGGCCGCCGCCGCCGAACAGGGCCGCGATCCGGGCGACATTACAGTGTTCCCCCTTGGAACGCAGACTCACCGAAACCAGGGACTCATCGGTCTCCTTTAAAAAAGCGGCCACCCTGACCGTAGCAAGCGAACGGGGATAATTGATGAAATTCTCCGTGTCCGCGCCGCGGGTCCCGGTATCGGCAAACATCGCCCTGGTCGCCAGGATTATGGCGATACCGCCGTCGGCGTGCATTTCAAGGGTCTCAAGGACCCGTTTCAGCAGACGAAGACGATTCAAGGTAAAGTTATCAAAAAGCTTGCCCGCAACCTCGGCCGGATCAACGCCGGCATCGAGGAGATCAGCGGCAATCCGCATAGTCCGCGGGCTGGTGCAGCTGTACTTGAACGAACCGGTATCAGAGACAATGGCGGCATAGAGACAAAAGGCCGCGTCCCTCGACAACCCTACCCCGAGACGACGGCTTAGTTCAAAAACCATCTCGCCGGTGGATGAGCGCCCGGGCTCAACCCATTGGAGATCGCCAAAGAGCTTGTGACCGGCGTGATGATCAATCATCAATGTCGGTTTTACCGTAAGAATCCGGTCGGCCCGACGGCCGAGGCGGAAACGGTCGCCGCAGTCGAGAGCGATGGCGCAGTCAAAACGGGCCACATCCCCCAACCGCTCCCCAAGGCCATCACTGCCGGGAAGAAACTCATAAAGGTGCGAGACCGGCTCTTCAGTATAGAGAAACACGTCTTTCCCCATCACCTTGAGGATATCGCCCAGGGCCAGGAGTGAACCCAGGGCATCTCCGTCGGGGTAGATATGGGTGGCCAGGAGAAAGGATCTCCCCTTCTCGACTGCCAGCGCTATATCTTCAGGAACCGTGTTCATTGTCGCTGCCGATCTCATGAAAGAGCTTCTCAAGCCGCAGGTTCTCGTCAGCCCTGGAATCAAGGGTGAAGCTTACCGCCGGGGTATAACGCAGGTTCAAGACCCGGGCCAGATGTGAACGGACAAAGCCCCTGGCCCGTTCAAGGCCGCGGACGACACCGCCGCGCTCACCGGGATCACTGGTATAAAAGACCCGGGCCTGTTTGAGATCCGGCGATATCCGGACCCCGGTTATCCGAACCCCGGCCAACCGGGGATCACGAACCTCACGCTGAAAAAAAAGCAGGAGCTCGTTTCTGATCGCCTCGGCCACCCGCAACGGCCGCATTCTCCCGGAAGGACGCATCCCCTCGGGGAGGGTAAAATTTCTCTTTTTGCGCTTCACCATCTACCTGTAACCCACTATGAAATTTACGACCAGGACCGATTCCGTCCCCATCCTGAGTCCGCAGGGGAAGCGATCAAAACCATACCTGATGCAAAAAAAACGCACTCTGTAAGGGTTTCAGGACACGCTTACTCCGCAGGCTATAACTCGCCCGCGACCTCTTCGAACACAAAGGCCTCAAGGTTATCGCCGACCTTGATATCATTATAGTTCTCAATGGTCAGACCGCATTCGTAGCCGGACTGCACCTCACGGGCGTCATCCTTGAAACGTTTGAGCGAAGAGATATTACCGGTATAGACCACCACCCCGTCACGAACCACCCGGATCCGGGCGCCGCGTTCAACCCGGCCGTCGGTTACATAACAACCGGCAATGGTTCCGGCCTTGGGGTGATGAAAAATCTCCCGAACCTCAATGCGGCCTATGACATCTTCCTCGAAGGTGGGTTCGAGGAGACCGGTCATCGCCTGCCTTATGTCATCAAGGGCGTGGTAAATGACATCATAATAGCGGATATCCACCCCATCACTCTTGGCCATCTCGGCGGTCTTTGCATCCGGTCGGACATTAAAACCAAAGATCAGGGCCTCGCTCGCGCCGGCGAGGAGGACATCTCCCTCAATGATCGCGCCGGTCCCCTGATGCAGAACCTTGACCCTTACCGCCTCGGTACTCAGTTTCTCAATCGCGGAACAGAAGGCCTCGAGGGTACCCTGGGTATCAGCCCGAAGGACCACCCGCAATTCCTTGAGCTCGTTATCATTCAGACGGTCAAAGATATTATCGAGGGAAACCTTATTCCCCACCGCGAGATCGGCCTCCCGGTTCTTCTGCTGCCGCTGGGCGCTTACGTTCTTGGCCATCTTCTCATTCGGCACGACAATAAACTCATCCCCGGCCCGGGGTACTCCGGCGAGACCATGAACCTCAACCGGCATCGACGGCCCCGCCTCGGCCACCGTTTCGCCCTTGTCATTGTTCATCGAACGGATACGGCCGTGATGTTCGCCGACAACAAAGGCATCGCCGACCTTGAGGGTTCCCTGGGCGACAAGGACAGTGGCCACCGGGCCACGGCCCTTGTGAAGTTGGGCCTCAACCACCCAACCCTTGGCGCGACGTTTCGGGTCAGCCTTGAGTTCAAGGATCTCCGCCTGGAGGATAATCTGCTCCACCAATTCATCGATACCGACATTCTGTTTGGCGCTGGTCTCACAGAAGATAGTCTGTCCGCCCCAGTCTTCAGGGGTAAGATCAAATTCAGCCAGTTCGCTCCTGATCCGCATGGGATCGGCGTTGTCCTTGTCAATTTTATTCACCGCCACCACAATCGGGACCCCGGCCGCCTTGGCATGACTGATCGCCTCCCGGGTCTGATCCATGACCCCGTCGTCAGCAGCAACCACCAGAACCACGACATCGGTCACCTGGGCTCCACGGGAACGCATTTCAGTGAAGGCCTCATGCCCCGGGGTATCGAGAAAGACGATATCCCCCTGAGACGAACGGACGTAATGGGCCCCGATATGCTGGGTGATACCACCGGCCTCCCCGCCGGCAACGTCGGTCTTGCGGATAGCGTCGAGAATACTGGTCTTGCCGTGATCGACATGCCCCATAACCGTGACCACCGGGGGACGCGGCACCTGCTCGCCATCGGTATCCCCGTCATCAAGGTTCAGCACTTCCTGCTCCTCGGTGACCCCCTGCTCGACCTCGTAATCAAAATCCGCCGCAATCAGAGCAGCGGTATCGATATCAAGGGCCTGATTAACAGTGGCCATGACCCCGAGTCCCATGAGCTTGGCAATTACGGCATTGACCTTAATTCCCATACGATGGGCGAGATCGCCGACACTGATGGTTTCAATTATCGTGATCCGCTTCTTGATCGCTCTGGTCTCGGCCGCCGCCGCTACCGGACCCTGTTCCTTTCCGCCCTTCTTACTTTTTCTGCCCTTGCCGCCGCGAAAAAGACCGCCCGGTATCCGGCCGCCGACATCAGCGACTTCCTCGATATCAATACCCACACGACCGCGACGATTTTTACCGCCCCTTTTGCCCCTGGGCATATCATCCTGGACAATCTTGACGAAACGTTTACCCTTCTTGCCCTTTTTGGGTGCAGCCCCGATCGGAGGCATGGCTCCCGGATCTCCGGGGCGGGGACGGGATGACCGCGGCGGGCGGGCGGACGGGCGAGCGGACGGGCGGGGGGGACGAGACGCCCGGGTATCTTCGGGAATCTTTATTGCCGCCCTCTTTATCACCTTGGCATAGCCGGGACGGGACGGGGACGGCTTTTCTTCTTCAGCAGGTGCCGATGCTTCCGAGGCGTCCTCCTCCGGGATTACCTCCGGCACGAATTCCGCCTCAGGGGGAGCAGCAGGGCCATCTTCAACCGGGGGAACCGCGGCCGGTTTTTCTTCCGGCGCCGCTTCCTCATGTACCTCTTCCGGCAGCGTTTCACTTACCATCTCAGGAACTTCGGCCACCGGCTCCGCCGGGATCGGAACCTCCTCAGGCCCGGAATCAACTACCGGGGCCGCTTCCTCTTCCACCGACTCCGGGACAACCGACGGCTCTTCGTGGATCACGGTCCGCCGCCGCCGGATAATGGTCGTCCTGCCCTTGGCCTGGATACGCTTGCGTTCGGTACGGGTCTCAACAAGACCCATCTGGGCCCTAACCGCATCGGCATCCGCCTCTTCGAGGCTGGAGCTGTGGCTCTTGATCTCATACCCCATCCCGTGCAGACGATCGACCATCTCTTTACTGTCAATACCGGCCTCTTTGGCCAGCTCATAAACTCTTACCTTCGCCATAACTACTCCTGAAAAGGCCTTCGCAGGGCTTCTACCTTAAATCCGCCGGTTCCGCCGGAATAAACCGACAAAGCCTCGACATAATTAACCAATTAGAGTTCCACTGCAAAATCAATATCTACTTTCACCCCCGGGCAACGCAAACTCTTTGCCAACCGCTGCGCCTGTTTGGCAAAACAACCCAGACATTCCTCGGTGCGGCAGCAATATACCCCCCGCCCCTTTAACCGGTATTTTCTATCCTGGCACAAACTCTCCTTTTCATCAGCGACAAAACGCAACATATCCTTTTTAGAAAAACGACGGCGACATACCAGACACATCCGCCGCGGCTCCACACGGCCGGACTTATTCCCCGTCTTCATCACCATCGCCGACAACAGGCGCGATCGTTTCTCCGGCCGGGGTTTCTTCCCCGGTTGCCTCTTCCGGCATCTCCACCGCCGCAGCAGCGGTGATTAGAGACGCGGCAACATCGGCGTCGATATTCAGGGTCTCGATCAATGTTTCACTTTCAGCCTTGACAAGCTCAACGGCGTTGGCAATTCCTTGTTCATACAGACGCTCGGCCATCCGGTCTTCCATCCCTTCCACCCTAAGCAGGGTCTGAAACCCAACATCATCATAAAGGGCGTAACGACTCTCGCTCTTGACGTCGATCTTCCAGCCGAGGAGACTCGAGGCCAGGCGCACGTTCTGCCCCTGGCGACCGATGGCCAGCGATAACTGGTCGTCCGGGGTCACAACCAGCAGGGTCTTGTTGTCCTCGTCAACCACCACCATTGATATCTGCGCCGGCGACAAGGCATTGGAAACGAACTTGGCCGGGTCAGGACTCCAGGGGACGATATCAATCTTTTCCCCCTGCAGCTCCTGGACCACATTCTGGACCCGGGAACCCTTCATGCCGACACAGGCCCCCACCGGATCAACATCGTTATCAAGGGAATTAACCGCGATCTTGGAACGAAACCCCGGTT
>JAJRZW010000055.1 GCA_024275015.1 Deltaproteobacteria bacterium
CAGGGCGGCGCCGCATAGCCGCAAGCCGTCCCGGCCGCATAATCAACCCCGGTACAGTTGAGGACATTGCCAAAGAGCAACCAGAAACGGTCATAGCGCCCGGACAGCAGCTGCCGGCGCAGCACCGCCAAACCCTCGGGGTCATAGAGTTCATCGCCGTCAACCCCGAAGACCCAGGCATTGTCACCGGCATACTTTTTTATGAGATCATGAGAAACTCCGGGCCGGCGAATGCGATGATACGTCCCCTTGGCATTCTCGGCACAGAACCGCCTGGCAATTTCGGCGGTGCCATCTTCGGAGAGATGGTCCGCGATGATGATCCGGTCACAGAACTCGCTGATATTATGCAAAACGGCGGCAAGAAACCGATCTTCGTTTCGTACCAGGACAATGCCAATGATTTTGCTATTCGGCATAACTGACCCCGGCCTTTTCGGCCCGGACAACGGCCTTATCAATGTTGTGCTGATTACCTTCAACTCCCACTACTTTTCGGGCTCCGCGTTGCTTGGCAAAAATACAGTCGGAACCGACCCCGGAATCCAGGTCTAAAAAATTAATTCCCGACTGCAGCAATTCATGGAGCATGCTGCCGCGATCCTCATCAAAGAGATGCTTCGGATGGACCGCAACCGGAGAAAATCCTCGCCACTTCATGGCCCGGCACGCCAGCCGCCCCAACCAGACATCCTGGATTTTGAGCGACTGGTAGAACGAACGAACAACGATATCAAGTGAAACACGTCTCACATTATAAACCCATCAACCGGTACCCCGGATACGGATGTTCGTCGAGCCATCCTCGCTTCCGGACCTCTTTTAATCTCGCGGCAGCGTTTGACCCGGCCCCCTCTTTCTTGCTCACTCCGTCATGTCCCCGTGCTCACTTTCAGGCACAACCGTTCCATCCGCGTGGCGAATTGACCGATCCGGCCGTTATCAACGACATAGTCCCGCCCGGCCGCACCGATACCTAGCCGCCACCCAGGATCTTCATTTAACTTACGTATAGTATTAATCCATGCCGCCGGATCACCGGGCGGGACCAGCAGGACATTGCGGCCATGCTCCAGGGCCGTTGTCTCCCACAACCCCCGAGTTTCCGTCAAAATCACCGGCTTGCCGCAGGCCATGGCCTGCAGAGTGACACTCTGTCCGGAGGGTTGCAGGCTGGGCTTTAAGGGAACAGCGACGGCCAGGGCTTTTCGGTAAAGATCCCGAAGGGCAAGGTCGTCCAGTTCCTGCGAATTCCAGGCACTGCGGATAATTTTGACGTTTTCGGGAAGCTGATCCGGTATCGATCGCTTGGTTATGATAATAACCTGAGTATCAAAACCTTCTGCCGCCTTAATAAGGGTGCCGAAGTCGCGGAGGGCATCATTGCCGACAGCCAGGATATAGCCCTCAGCCGCTGTGGCCTGATCAGGTTGCCAGAAACCGGTATCGACACCGAAACAGTTTACTTCAATTTGCGCGGGCGCAACACGATAAATTTTCTTTATGTCATCAAGTTCGCCGATGCCGAAAAGCTGCGTCGACATCCGGTTCATGAGTTTGCCGGTGAGAGAAACCCTGATCCGGTTTAAGGAATAATTCAAAATGCCGCATTGAATGGCAACAATCGGCCGGTCAAATCGACCCAGGGCTTGCCAGATCCCCAAAGAGAAGGCAATTCCCGGGGTGGTGGCGACAACCGCATCGTACTTTTGCAATTCGGGCAGCAGAAAATAAACCGCGTCGATAATTCCGACATAGGTTTTCACGGGAAGATATCTTTTTCGTATTATGATCTCCGCCAACAATTTGGGGACGCTCCGCCGCGGCCGTTCGATGACTTCGAAAATACCGATATCATGACCCTGGTCCCGCAGCTCGAAGGCGCCGTAAAAAAACTCGGACGGATGATGTTTCTCATATGACCGCAAGCGGTTCAAGCGGCCATCCCGGATGGAATCATCAAGACGGGCGATTCTGCCGGGGAGATAGATAAAGGCTATTTTCATTTCTACCGACGCATCATTTTGTCAGCCAATTCAATATATTTCCCGGCGATCTCATCCATGCTCCGTATTGATATCATCGCCTGAAAGGAGTTATAGCCGGCGACAAGCCGATCCAGCCGCGGCAAAACGTCCCGCTCGTCGTCAAACGGCAGGCCGCCGTAGCCCACCAACTCCGGATTGCCGCCGTCATTGCGGTATAAAGCGGGCAGGCCGCAGGCCAGCGCCTCCAGCAGGGCGTTGGAACAGGGCTCGTGCCGGCTCGCGGTGATATAAATATCATGCCGGCGCAACAGATCCGCCAGGCCCTTCGACCCCTGGGCTTCGATATGGTCAATATGGGTGAATCGCTGTTTTACCCTGCCGACAAAGGTGTATTCAAAACGGTCCCAGTCGAGATTTTCATCCAGCCATTTATAAAACGGCCCGCCCTTGCGCGGATTATCGGACCAGGCCGAGGAGATGAGCCGTATTTTCCCGGTACTCGAAAAAGGGACCC
>JAJRZW010000003.1 GCA_024275015.1 Deltaproteobacteria bacterium
AGGGGACGATATCAATCTTTTCCCCCTGCAGCTCCTGGACCACATTCTGGACCCGGGAACCCTTCATGCCGACACAGGCCCCCACCGGATCAACATCGTTATCAAGGGAATTAACCGCGATCTTGGAACGAAACCCCGGTTAACGGGCAACCCCGACTATTTTGACAATCCCCTCAGAAATTTCCGGGACCTCCATGGCAAACAATTCCGCGAGAAAACGACTGTCGGTGCGGGAAAGAACCAGTTGCGATTAACGACTGGTATTCCTGACCTCAAGGAGATAGGCGCGAATACGGTCGCCCTGGCGAAAACTGCGCCGCGGCATCTGCTGACTTGAAGGGAGGATGGCGTCGGTACGACCGAGGTTGACGATCATATTGCCGCGCTCAAAACGCTGGACAATACCGTTTACAACCTCGCCCTCACGCTCGCGATACATCTCATAGATGACATCGTTCTCAGCCTCTTTCATCTTCTGGATGATAACCTGTTTGGCCGACTGGGCCGCGATCCGGCCAAGATCGGCGATATGTTCAAGCTTAATGCCGATATCATCACCGGGCTGCACTTCCGGGTCAAGGGCAAGGGCATCCTTTATGGATATCTCGTTATCCTCGTCCTCTATGGTCTCGACCACGGTCTGGAACTGAAAGACCTCAACCTCGCCAAGATCATCGTTATACCTGACCTCAAGGTCGCGACGATTGCCGTAATGACGTCGGGCGGCACTTAATACCGCTTCCTCAAGGGCCTCAATCAGAAGATTACGGTCAATGCCCTTATCCCTGCTGATTTGATCTATGATTCTTTTCAGGTCCGAAAACATCCGGGTTCACCCAATTATTTCAGGTTATCTTCTAAAAAAGGGGCAATTAACAAAGGCCCCGGCCAATTTATCCAATCAAAACTCTATAACAAGGTGGGCCTTGACGATAAGGGCATAGGGCACCTCCATGCTGCGGTCATCAAGTTCAATCACCACCCGCTGTTCATCAACCTCGCCTATCCTGCCGACCACCGGCTCCGGCGCATCAATAAGAACCAGACGTACCGCGTGACCGGGATAACGGCGAAAATCAGCCGCATTACGCAAAGGACGATCAAGCCCGGGCGATGAAACCTCAAGACGATAGCGCCCCGGCACCAGGTCTTCAACCTCAAGGAGATAACCCGCCTCCCGGCTGACCCGGGCGCAATCGTCAAGGGTTACCCCGGTCGGACTGAAGATCACCAGTCGCAGAATCCATCCATGATTCTCGCGGCGGAAAACAATTTCAACCAGCTCAAACCCGAAATCATCAACCACCGGCCGGACAAGCGCGGCGATACGTCCTTCAATGTCACCCGGCTCAACCGCCATTGCTCAACCCGCAGGTTCTCAAAATAAAAAAAAGCGGGCTTTAACTGCCCACTTTCCGAAAATAAAACAGAAAGTATAAACCCCGCGAACCCATCTTACCGCAGGCAATCACTGGAGCGGGCAACGGGGATCGAACCCGCGACCCCAAGCTTGGGAAGCTTGTACTCTACCAACTGAGCTATACCCGCCCGACACCGGGAACCGACTGAAATTACAAGTCAACCCCTGACAGTGAGCCCATTATTTAAATTACTTGAGAAATAAAGTCAAGGAGGGGGTGAGACATGAGGATTGAGATTTAACCCGCCCCTGATGAAGTCGAAACAAAGCGGCAACCACGTGTCCTCACCCGTAACAAAGGGTTACCAGTCCGTTGAAAAACGGACTGGTCGCGGCGCATGGACGCACCGCCGTTTTTATTTGACTTGAAAAATCCAATAAAAACGAGAGGTTGGCCGGAACTTGTTTTGACCAACCGGAAGTTGAAAAAAACAGGACGGCTTTCTCAACAGTCTGTTAAAACGCGTGCCTGATGGTGTTCATGGAGTGCTTACGGTTAAACCACCCGGCTGACCACCTGGGCCGCGATATCGAGAACCCGCTGCGGCATAACCCCCATGGCGATAATAACCAGAACAAGGCCGATGCCGATAATCTGCGGCACCAGACCGACGCTTACCCCGGCCCGGCCCTCGGGATCGGCGGTATAAGCGACCCGGACCACTGACAGGTAATAGTAGAGAGAGATGGCGGTATTGATCGCCGCTAAAATAACCAGGACGAGATAGCCGCTGGTCAGGGTGTCGGCCAACAGAAAAAACTTACCCATGAAGCCGACAAACGGCGGCACCCCGGCAAGGGCAAACATGGAACAGGACAGGGTAATGGCAAGAACCGGGGCCCGCTGGTGCAGGCCGATGAAATCGGTGATCTCCGGATTCTCGCCCTCCTTTGACACCGCGCAGATGACCATGAAGGCGGCAAGGTTCATCACCAGGTAACCGGTGATATAAAACATGGAGGCGGCATAACCCGACTCCTTCATGATCAGGATACCCAACATAACGTAGCCGGCATGGGCAATACCGGAAAAACCGAGCATCCGCTTGATGTCCTTCTGTACCAAGGCGAGGAGATTACCGTAAAACATCGAGCATACGGCCAGGATGCCGAGGACGTAACCGATGTTTTCCGCGTCCGGAGAAAACATCACCACCCCGCGGAGAAGCAGGGCCACCGCCGCCAGCTTGGGAACAGTGGCGATAAAGGCGGTGGTTTCGTTTGCCGCCCCCTGGTAGACATCGGGGAGCCAGAAGTGAAAAGGAAACATTCCCAGTTTAAAACAGAAAGCGCAGAGAATCATGGCAATGGCGACGATCACTGCCGGATCAGCACCGATGCCATGCAGGCGGGGAACGATATCCGCCAGGTAGGTGGAACCGGCAAGGCCGAAAACATAGCTCATGCCGTAAAGCATGATTCCGGTGACCATGACCCCGAACAGGAGATACTTGGCCGCGGCCTCCATCTGCCCCCGCAGACCGCCGCTGTCGGTACGCATCGGCACCAGGAGATAAAGGGCGAAAGAAGAAAGTTCAAGGGCGACAAAGAGGGTCAGAAGTTCGACGCTTGAAACCACCATCATCAACCCGAGGCTGGCAAGGAAGAGAAAAATGTAATACTCAGCCCTGATATCAACGGCAATGCCCTTGAGCCGGAGCCCGAACAACACGACTATCATCAGACCGAAGCTGATCAGAACCTTGAAGACCTGAGAAAAGAGGTCAACCCGGTATGAGGCGGCAAATATCTCACCGCTACGGCCAAGGGCGGCGACACTTGCGACCATGAGGGCCAGAACGGTAATAACCGCGACCCCCTGGGCAATCCGGTGATTATTATCAGCCAGACTGACGAAAAAGAGGACAAGCGCGGCGCCGAGGAGAATTAATTCCGGTACGATGAGCATTTTTCCTTCCCTTGTTTCCGGTTAAGGACGGTAGCGACGTGATCAGTCACGGGTTACGGCAACATATTGGCGGCAAGGCTCTGCGCCGCCGGGGCCTGGGCCGAGACCTGGGCCACAAGGTGGCTGACGCTTGAGTGCATAACGGCAAGAAACGGCGCCGGAGATAAACCGATCCAGAAGACAAAGACCAGCAAAGGCGCCAGGATCACGATCTCGCGGACGCTGAGGTCGAAAAGCCCCTGATGTCCGGGATTATCGGTCCCGCCCCAGATCACCTTCTGCAGCAGCCGAAGCATATACGCGGCCGCCAGAATCGCCCCGGGGATGGCAAAGGATGCCACCAGTTTATTGGCGGTAAAACTCCCGACAAGGATCAGAAACTCGCCGACAAAGGAATTGGTGCCGGGGAAGGCCAACGATGACAGGGAGAAAAGGCGAGAAAGGTGACATACCAGGGCATCAACTTGCCGATCCCGGTGGCATCGCGGATCTCGCGGCTATGGGTGCGCTCGTAGATCATCCCGACACAGAAGAACAGCGCCCCGGTGGTGACCCCGTGGTTGACCATCTGCAGCAACGCCCCCTCAATCCCCCGGGGATTTAAGACAAAAATCCCCAGGGTGACAAAACCCATATGCCCGACACTCGAGTAGGCGATAAGTTTCTTCATGTCATGCTGGGCCAGAGCGGTAAAACCGCCGTAAAGTATCCCGGCGACTGAGAGCCAGAGAATATAGGGCATGAAGTGGACCGTTGCCAGCGGGGTAATCGGCAGACAAAAACGAAGGAAACCATAGGTCCCCATCTTTAACAGAATACTGGCGAGAATAACACTGCCGGCAGTGGGTGCCTCGACATGAGCTGCCGGCAGCCAGGTATGGAACGGGAACATCGGCACCTTGATGGCAAAGGCGAGAAAGAAGGCGAGAAAAACCCACATTTGAAAGACGGGAGAATAATCCCGCCCCATCATCGCCGGTATACTGAAACTCCCGGTCTTGAAGTAAAGGGCGATGATCGCCACCAGCAGGAGAACCGAACCGGCAAGGGTATAGAGAAAAAACTTGATCGAGGCATAGTTCCTGCGCGGCCCGCCCCAGATGGCGATCAACAGATACATGGGTATCAGCATCGCCTCCCACAGGATATAAAAAAGGACGAAATCAAGGGCGCAGAACACCCCGATCATACTGGTTTCCATGATCAGAAGACAGACCATGAAGGCGGTGACCCGTTTTTTAATATAACGCCAGGAACCAAGGACACACAGCGGCATGATAAGGGTGGTCATCAGAATCAGGAGAAGACTGATGCCGTCAATTCCGACGGTATAATTGATATTGAGCGCCGGAATCCAGGCGTGGTGCTCACCGAACTGGTATTTGGAAGAATTGAGGTCAAAGCCCAGGTACATGGGAATCGACAGGGCCGCTACCACTACCGTGACCAGCAAGGCCCATATCCGGGCGAGGTTGTCTTCGCGGATAAACATCTGCACCAGGGCGCCGATGAGCGGCAGAAAAATAATGACGCTCAGAAAGGGGAACCCGTGATATTGGCTGAGAAAATCCATAATTATAACCTGTAATCAGGCCCTCTGGTTAATCCAGGAATTCTGGTTATTGCACCACATAGGCGATGAGTAAAACAGCCACGATTCCGGCGGCATAATACATCCCGGTCTGCACCCTTCCCGCCTGGAGACGACGGACGAGACCGCTTGTCTTCAGGACCGTCCGGGCCAGTCCGTCAACCACCCCGTCGATTCCGTGCCGGTCAAACCAGGACCAGAAAAGAGAGATGGTCATGAGAGGCCGGAGCCCCATGAAATTATAGGCCTCGCTGACCTCGGCGTCGACGGTCTGAACCGGCTTCTTCGCCAGCCAGAAAAAACCGCGACCGCCGAACCGATAAAACCAGTCGAGGTCGATACTGATGGTCGGCTCCGGGGTCAGCTTCTTGAGCAGGAAGAAAAATCCCAGGGCGGTGAACAACAGGATCTGCATGGTTTCGGAGATATGATAGGCGGTATAGGGATGAAACTCCGCCGCCACCGCCGGATACGGAAGCATCTTGTACAGATATGGCGTATAGGAACCGATGAAGATACAGAAAAAGGCGGCGATCCCCATGGCTACGCTCATGCTCAATGGTGGGTCGGCGGCCTTGTCCCAGGTCTCCTTTGAACAATTATTCTTACCGAACCAGATGTAATACGGAACCTTGAGACCGGTATGGAGAAAGGTACCGGCGGCGGCCACGGTCAGGAGGAATCCGACCCAGTAGACATGTTCCTCGAATCCGGCGGCAATGACCATCGACTTTGTGACAAAGCCGGAAAAGAAGGGAAAGGCGGAGATCGAAAGCCCGCCGATAAGGGTAAAGACAAAGGTTCCCGGCATCTTCTTGTATAACCCGCCCAACTCACTGAACTTGCTCTTTCCGGTCACGTAGAGAACCGAGCCGGTCCCCATGAACAGCAGCCCCTTGTAAAGTATATGGGCAAAGGCGTGGGCAACGGCACCGTTGATCGCCATCTCGGTGCCAAGACCGCAACCGGCGACCATATACCCCACCTGACTGATGATGTGATAGGCGAGCAGTCTGCGGACATCGTTTTCAAGCACCGCGTAAACCACGCCGTAGAGGGCCATAATCACCCCAAGGGGAATGAGGATATCCATCCCGGCACAACTCCGGATCAGGGTGTAAATCGCGGTCTTGGTGGTAAAGGCGCACAGAAACACCGCACCGCCGACAGTGGCCTCGCCGTAGGCGTCGGGAAGCCAGGCGTGCAGTGGCGGCACTGCGGCGTTAAGGATAAAACCGGTCATGATCAGATAATCGGCAGGAGAAGGGTTGTCGACATTGAGATGGGTAAAGGCAAGACTGCCGGTCTCCTTATAATGGAGAATGATCCCGGCAAGAAGGATAAGACCACCGACGGTATGAACCATAATGTAACGGTAGCCGCAGGCCGTTGAGCCGGGACCACGCCGGAACCAGATTAAAAAGACCGAGGTAAAGGCCATCATCTCCCAGAAGAGGAAAACGACGATATAATCACCGGCAAAGATGGCCCCCAGCGCACCGGCGACATAGAGCCAGGCGGCGATGTGCTGGCCGTCCTCCTGCTCACGCATGCCGTAAATAGTGCCGATGATCGCCATCAGGGTCATGATGTAGCCGAAGATTATGCTCAGGCGGTCAACCCGGCCAAAGGTGAGCTGCCAGTCCAAGAAATCAATCTGGCCGAAGACCCCGTGCTGCATAATGACCGCGACGTCAAAGAAGGCCAGGACCGGAACCATGACCAGGTAAAGGGAGCGAATCTGTCCCCTCTTGACAAACGGCAGCCCCATGGCCCCCAGGATCATGATCAGAGCCGGGTGGATCCAGACATTACCGATCATAGTAGTCCTCCCTGGTCATGATTCCAAGGTGGCCATACCACTTTGAGACTATGATTATGGCCACACAGGCGACAAAGCCGAATATCGCCCAGAAACCCGGGAAATGCTCGATCCTGGTGTGGGCGTGCTGCTTGTCGATGACAAGGACATCGTTCACAACCAGTAGGGCGAGGACGACATAGGAAATTCTTATAACCGTATGTAAACGGTCACGCAAAAAATCAATCAGCTTGACAATCATCCGGTCACCGCCTTGACAAAACTCATCATGAAGTCTGGATAGATACCTATAATCACCGAGATAACCGCGGTAATCATCAGGGGAACAACCATGGACAGAGGCGCCTCCTTAATGGTGTCGTAATTCTCCCCCTCCGGGGTCTTGCCAAAGAAGGCATTGAAGGTCACCGGGGCAAAATAGGCGACATTCAACAGGGTACTGGCGAGAAGGACAAGAATGATCGCCAGCGAATGGGAACTCATCTCCATCGCCCCGACCAGGAGTTTCCACTTGGTGACAAACCCGGCCACCGGCGGGGCCCCGATCATCGACAGCGACGCGATACCGAAGGCGGCAAAGGTAAAGGGCATGGCACGCCCCAGACCGCTCATCTCGCTGACGTTTTTCTTACGGCAGGCAACGAAGATGGCACCGGCGCAGAAAAAGAGAGTGATCTTGGAAAAGGCGTGGTTGACGATATGGACGAGCCCCCCCTGAATCCCGTCCGGGGTAAGCATCGCCACCCCCAAGATGATATATGACAGCTGACTGATGGTGGAATAGGCCAGCCGCGCCTTGAGGTTATCCTTGGACAGGGCAATGATCGAGGCGACAATAATCGTAAATGAGACAAAAAAAGCGGTCGGGGTTCCGAGGTTCAGCGCACTCATGGTATTGACCCCAAAGACGTAGAGCATAACCCGGGTGGTGGCGAAGACACCGACCTTGACCACTGCCACCGCATGCAGAAGAGCCGAGACCGGAGTCGGGGCGACCATTGCGCTTGGAAGCCAGTTATGCAGCGGCATGATCCCGTTCTTGGCAAAACCGAGGAGACAGAGGATATAGAGAATCACCACCATGGTGGAATTGACATCGGCCGGGAAAATGCCGGTACGGATGTTATCGGCAAAATCCAGGGTGCCGGTTAATAAGTAAATCAAAACCATCGCCGGCAGGATCATGCCCTTGGCGGTACCGGTGAGATACACCAGATATTTCCTCGCCCCAAAATAGCCCTCGTCGTCCTGATGATGGGCGACCAGGGGATAGGTGCAGATCGAGACGATCTCGTAAAAGAGATACATGGTGAAGAGGTTATCGGAAAAAGCAACACCCACGGCCCCGAAGATCGCCAGGGCAAAGCAGGCATTGAATCGGGTCTGGGCGTGTTCCTCAAGGCTCCGCATATATCCCATGGAATAAAATACCGCCACGCACCACAGGGAGGAGGCAACAATGGCGAATACCATGGAAAAAGCATCGGCCCGGAGGGTGATCGTGACTCCGGGAAGGATATTAAACAGGTGATATATAAGGCGGTCGCCATGCCAGATATCCGGGGCCATGGAAAGCACCGTCCCGAGCAGAAACAGTGCCGCAACCGCGGAGCAGGCCTCACGCAGGTTCGGTCGTTTGCCGGTGTTCATCACCAGTACCGCTGCGGCCAGAGGGATCATGACCGCAACCAGTAATTTTGCGCTTTCTATCTCCATCTCATCAACATCCTTTGCTTATTACGGGTCAACATCCAGGGACTATCGTTAAACCCCTTCGCCTATCCATTAAGCTCGGCAACCTGATCGGTTTCGACACTCTTATAATTACGGTAAACGGCGATAATGATACTCATGCCGATGGCCGCCTCGGCTGCGGCGATCCCCATGATAAACAGGGTGAATATCCGCCCGGTAACGGGATCAGGGGCGAGAAAACGACTGAAGGTCATGAAATTAAGGGCAGCGGCGGCAAGGATCAACTCGCCTGAGATCATCATCCCGATCAAGGTCCGCCGGAGCATCATGCCGTAGATGCCGACCCCGAAAAGCAGGGCGCCAAGAACAAGATAGCTCTCCATATGATTGGCCAGGGCTAAAAAATTCATTCCGGATCCCTCCCCTTACGCGCCAGAACCAGGGCGCCGATGATCGCCATTAACAGGACAATGGATATAAGCTCAAAAACCATGCTGTAAGTGGTGATAAGGCCGTGGCCGACCTGGATCACACTGCCGTCGTTCAGCCGCGCCGCCGGCGGCGGCCACATGGTATTGCGGGCAAGAACGATCAAACCGGCGGCAAAAAGAGCACCAAGGGCGGCACTGAATCCGGCCGGGATTGCCGTGGCCCGGGAGCTGGCCCCCTTCTCCACCCCGGGATCGGCCATCATGATCGCGAAGACAATGGCAACGCAGACGGCACCGACATAAATCAGCATCTCCATCAGGGCAACAAAGGGGCTGTTAAGGAAATAAAAAATCCCGGCAAGGCCGGTGAAACTCAGGGCCAGCCCGGCCACCGCCCGCGGCAGGCGTACAGTGGATGCGGCAATCAGCGCTCCGGCAAGGGTTACCGCCGCCAGAAACAGAAAGATCAGGCCGGCAAGACCTTCAGGCGTCATTATCGACATTGGTCGTCCTCTCCTTCAATCGCGTCAAGAGATCAAACACATAGGCCTCGCGGCTGGGACCGGCAAGGTTGTATTCTTTGGAAAAGTCAATGGCCCCGAAATTACAACTTTCAACACAGAGACCGCAGAGACTGCAATGGGTAAAGTCAAGCTGGTACGAGGTAAGAATCTTCTTCTTCGCCCCCTCGGGTTTTTCCCCGCTGAGGGTGATGCAGCCGGAGGGGCAGCCACGCTGACACATACCGCAGACCACGCATTTAGGCGCCCCGGTCCCGGGATCAGCGACCAGGTCGATATGGCCGCGGAAACGGGGGGGCATCTTAAGAGTGGCCCGGGGATACTGCACTGTAACCACCGGATAAAAGAAATATTTGATAGTGATTGCCAGGCCGACAATCAGACTCCAGGTCCCGCCGAACAGGTCTTTGAAATAGGTACCCATAATCATCCGGCTCCGAAAATCAGGGGCATGAGCTTGAGCATCCCCCCGGTTACGAGAAGGTTTAACAGGGAAATGGGAATCAGAACCTTCCACGACAGGTTGAGCAGACCCCATAAAGTGGTACGGGGATAGGTCCAGCGGATCCACATGATGGTGAAGATGAGGAAATAGACCTTGGCGAGAAACCACCACCAGCCCCCGGGAATAAAACTGACCGGACTCTGCCAGCCGCCAAGGAACAGGACCGTGGCCAGGCTCGCGCCGATGACGATATTGGCGTATTCGCCCATGAAGAACAGACCGAAGCCCATGCCCGAGTACTCGGTATGGAAGCCGGCGATGAGTTCGCTCTCGGCCTCGCCGAGATCAAAGGGGGCGCGGTTGGTCTCAGCCAGCGAACAGATAAAGAAAACAAGAAAGGCCACCGGCATCAGCGGACTGGCGGTAAAGCGGAAGACATACCATTGACTGATGTCCGGCTGCTGCAGGACGATTTCGTTCAGGTTCATGGTCCCGGTGATCATGACCATGGTGATGACCGTGATCAGCATCGGAATCTCATAGGCGACGTTCTGCGACACACAGCGGGCCGCTGAGATAACCGCGTACTTATTGGCCGAACCCCAGCCGCCGAGTAGAAGACCGAGGACATTGACCGAGGCAAAGGCGAAGACCAGCAACAAACCGATATTGATCTCACGGGCGACGAGATTTGCGGAAAAGGGGATAACGACAAAACTCATAATCGCCGGGATCAGTACCAGGGCCGGGGCAAGACGAAAGAGAACCGGATCGACCTGGGGCGGAACCAGGACCTGCTTGGTCATCAATTTGATCCCGTCGGCAAGCGGCTGTAACAGGCCGAAGGGGCCGACCTCCTTGGGACCGATACGGCGCTGGATATGGCCGCAGACCTTACGCTCGAGCCAGACAAGATAGGCGGCGTTCAGGGCCGCGAAGATAATCAGACCGGCAAGAAAGGCCAGTAATCGCAATATTTCCGGGTGCGCGTTCATAGAGATCCCCTATCGGTCGATTTCCGGAATGACAAGGTCAAGACTTCCCATCAACGCCAGGGCGTCGGCTAGCAACATCCCCCGGGCCGCCTCGCCGTAAAGCGAAAGGTTGGAAAAAGTCGGCGACCTGAGTTTGAGCCGGTACGGGGTGTTGGTCCCGTCGCTGACCACCCGGACCCCGAAGGTACCGCGGGCCGCCTCGACCACGCTGTAATAATCCCCCGGCTTCGGTTTGATGATCTTCGGTACCTTCTCGGCCATTACCGGGCCGTCGGGGAGGCGATCAAGGGCCTGCTCAACGATCCGCATCGACTGCTCAATCTCGTCCATCCGCACCATGTAACGGGCCATGGAATCGCCATCTTCATATACCGGGATATCAAAATCAAACTCGGGATAAACCGAATACGGCTCATTTTTGCGGACATCGTAATTGATACCGCTTCCCCGGGCCACCGGACCGGTGGCCCCGTAGCGGCGGCACATCCCGGCGCTGATTGGGCCGACGTCTCGCAGCCGCTTGATTATGATGATGTTCTTGGTCACCAGGTTATGGTATTCCGGCATCCGTTTACGCAACCGCTTGATAAAGGCGCGGGTACCGGGAACAAAATTGTCGTCGATATCGTTATAGACCCCGCCGAAACGAAAATAGCAGAAAGTAAGCCGGGCGCCGGTGACCGATTCGAGGAGATCAAGGATCATCTCGCGGTCGTCAAAGGCATAAAGCAGAGGAGTAAAACCGCCAAGGTCAAGGACAAAGGCCCCGAACCAGAGGAGATGGCTGGCGATGCGGTTCAATTCAACCGTGATCACCCGGAGGTATTCGGCCCGTTCCGGAACCTCGATCCCGGCGGCCCGCTCCACCACCCGGGCGTAACCGTGGTTATAGGAAAGGGCGCCGAGATAATCGAGACGGCCGGTATTGGGCATGAACTGGGCCCAGGTGCGGTTCTCGCCCATCTTTTCATGCATCCGGTGGATATATCCCAGCACCGGCTCGGCGCTGACGATGTATTCGCCGTCCATGAGCAGCTTGACCCGCAGAACCCCATGGGTGGCGGGATGCTGAGGCCCCAGGTTTAAGACAAAGATCTCCTTGTTCTGACTGAGGGCAAGATCAATCATGTGCTGAAATCCTTCAAAAGGGGATGATAGTCGGCGTCTTCAGGGAGAATAAAGGGGACGAGGTCGGGGTTGCCGGAAAAAACAATACCGAAAAAATCATGGGTTTCCTTCTCGTGCCAGTCGGCACCGGCAAAGACCTGATGAATACTGGGGAGTCCGGGATTATCACGGGCGACCCGGCAACGAACCATTACCCGGAAGAGATGATCGTAATGGGTATAGTCGTAAACCACCTCCATTTCCTCGGTGATCCCGGAGAGATCGGCGGTTTCCGGCTCCGGCGGTTCTTCCTCCGCCTCTTTGGCGGCCTTGACCGCGGCGGCGTTTCTGGCCTTTACCCCGGCCTCGCGACGGCGGGCCTCCTCGCCGAGCCAGTCAATCCCGGTAATCGCCTCAAGGGTATAGCCGGCGACGTCCATGACCTCGGCGGCGGCAACCACCGCCTCCGGGGCCACTGTGACCTCAAGATGATACCCCCGAACCGGGTAATCGGCCTCTTTTACCGCCAGGGCGGGAATGGCCTCGAATTGCGCGATCAGGTTTTCCATGTTTTACGCCTCCACCCGTGGCCAGCGCCGATTGCCGGTAATCTTTTCTTCAAGCTCAAGGATCCCCTCAATCAGGGCCTCGGGCCGGGGCGGGCAGCCGGGGATATAGATATCGACCGGGAAAAGCTCGTCAACGCCCTCGACAATGCCATATTGTCCCTTAAAAGAAAAAGGTCCGCCGGAAATGGCGCAATTACCCATGGCGATCACCCATTTGGGCTCAGGCATCTGATCGTAGAGGGTCTGCACCGCCGGGGCCATCTTCTTGCTGATGGTACCGGCGACTATCATCACGTCGCATTGCCGCGGCGAGGGACGGAAGACCTCGGCCCCGAAACGGGCGAGATCAAAACGGGCCGCGCCGGCGGCCATCATCTCAATGGCACAGCAGGCGAGACCGAAGGTCATCGGCCAGAGGGAATTGGCCCGGCCGATGCCCAGAAGTTTGTCCAGAGGCGCAAAGCGGACTATGGCCTCGGGTATATTTTCTTTCCCCACTCGAACACTCCCTTTTTCCAGGCATAGACCAATGCCAGCGACAGAATAGCAACAAAAATCACCAGCTCCACCAGATCACGAATGACATATCCCCGGTTATAGGCCATGGCCACCGGGAATAGAAAGAGGACATCAACATCAAAGGCCAGAAATATCAAGGCGTACAGATAATAGACGATCCCGAAACGGATCCAGGCGTCACCGATGGGAACCATGCCGCACTCGATCAACTGATCGGTTTTACCGACACGGTTTCTGGTCTTGCGGGGGGCCATGAAGAAGGCGAGAATAAACGGCCCGAGGGCGAAAAACAGCCCCCCGCCGAAAAAGGCGGCAACGTAAAAAAGATCGAGGAGAGCTTCCTGAGACACGACAACTCCTCCCAAAGGTTGTCGAACCGGAGCGGCCCGAAGGTGTTTGAGTTGACCATCCCGGACAGATTTAATCCCCGCCCATATGCGACGAATTCCCGGGACAAGCAAAACGGTATCATTTTTAGCGTAATGGCGCGTAAGGTGTCAAGTGAATATGAATCACCATTCATAAATTCAGCCACGAAGAACGGCAAGATATGGCGTAATAATACAGAGATAAATTAAATACTTTTTTCCTGCCTGAATCTCACCGTCGGCGCAGCATGGAAAGGATATGAGCGTGAATATCATCAAAGCCGCCGTTGGAGAGGACGGCGATAACATCACCGGCGACGGCCCCGGTGCGCAGAAAGGCGACAATTGCCGCTGGCGAATCGAAATAACACGCCGCGATCCCCCGCCGTTTCAGGTCACAGACCAGATCAGCGGCGGAAAAAAGCTCATCCGTCGCAATCCCGCGCAGGGGCTCGGGTTCACGGACACAGACAAGATCAGCGGCATCAAAGGCGGCGACAAAGCGCGATTGAAAAAGCCGGCGACGGCTGGTATTGCTCCGGGCCTCAAAGACCGCGATCAGCCTCCGGCCGGGGTAATGCTCCCGGAGACCGGCGAGGGTGGCGGCGACCGCGGTGGGATGGTGGGCGAAATCATCGATCACCATAATCCCGTTTTCCTCGCCGCGCACCTCCTGACGCCTTTTAACCCCGGCAAAGGCGGCGATCCCGGCGGCTATTTCCCCGTCATCAAGACCGAGACGGACAAGAAGCACCGCCACCGCCGCGGCGTTGGCGGCATTATAGGCCCCCGGCATCGGCACGGTCAGGGGAATCTCCCGATCCGGGCCGCAAAGGACAAATGTCATCCCCGCCGGGGTCGGACAAATCCCGGTGATACGCCAGTCCGCCCCGGCCCCGAAACCATAGGAAATCACCTCGCCGCCGGCCCGGGAGGCAATTTCAACCGCCGCCGCATCATCATGATTAACCACCAGGATTCCGTCCGGAGGAATAATCACCGCCAGGCGGGAAAAGACGGCCCTGACCGCGGCAAAATCAGCAAAAATATCGGCGTGGTCAAATTCGACACTGGTAAGGATGGCCATTTGCGGCCGGTAATGGGGAAACTTCGGCCCCTTGTCAAAAAAGGCGGTGTCGTATTCATCCCCCTCAAGAACCCGGTGGGGACCGGCACCGAGACGATAATTGGCCTCAAAGCCCCTGACGATCCCGCCGATCATAAACCCGGGATCAAGACCGGCATGATCAAGGGCTGACGCCAGAATCGAGGCGGTGGTGGTCTTGCCGTGGGTGCCGCAGACCACCAGGGAAACGGCATCGGCAACAAAGAAATGGCTCAGGGCCGTGGGCATGGAAACAAAGGGGGTTTTCGCCATTGCCAGGGCCAGGACCTCGGGGTTGTCGCGGCGGATGACATTACCCACCACCACCAGGTCCGGCCCCCAGGCCAGATTGCCGGCGCCATAGCCATCAAAAACCGGAATTTCGCGAGCGCTGAGGAAATCGCTCACAGGCGGATACGCCCCGGCATCGGAGCCACGGACCTCAATCCCCTGCCCGGAAAGCAGTGCCGCCAACGCCGCCATGGCCGTGCCGCATATCCCCATGAGATGAACCCGAGCCACCGTCCCGGGAACATGGTTCAGCCCCGGATCAAGGGGGGTAAAATCAGCGGGGATCAACGTCACTTATCGACCCCGGCGGCCTCACGCACCACCCGGTGAACCTCGATGAAGGTCTCGGAAAAATTGGCCGGAGACAGTCTGCCGACCTCAATGAACTTGACCACCACCTCCTTGGAGACCTTGAGCACCGTTTCATTGCTTACCCCTTTACCCTTATCGGAAACACTTTTACCGGAAGCCATATCCCCTCCTTGGAAATAGTCCAAAAAAACAAGAACCCCCGCGGAAAGAAGGCCAGTTCAGAACCGCGGGAGTTCCGACTTTCAAGAATAACCCTTTCAGCCACTCCCGAAAGATTTTCACCTGTCGGTCCGTTGAAAAACGGACTGCGCGCGGCTGATGTCCGCGCCGCCGAATTTGTCGATATTGAAAGATCCGGTAAATTCGAGAGGCTGGACGAAACTTATTTCGCCCAACCGGTTGCTAAATCAGCCCCATACGTCCCGGACATTGTCACAACAAAAAACCCGCTTCCTTTATCGGAAAAGCGGGTTGAGAAAATCACCGATCAGGAACCGGATATGTTTCGTGGTGGAGCTAGGCGGGATCGAACCGCCGACCTCTTGAATGCCATTCAAGCGCTCTCCCAGCTGAGCTATAGCCCCTCTCATTTTATGGAAAACATCATTTACAACAGGCGGGGATCAGTGTCAAGTTATTTTGCCGCCGGGTTATCAGTCCGTTGAAAAACGGGGTGGTCGCGACGCATGGATGCGCCGCCGATTTTGCCGGGTTGAAAAGCCCGGTGAAATCGAGAGGTTGGATAAAACAAGTTTTATCCAACCGGCGGTTGAAAAAGCCAGGACGTTTTTTTCAACACTCTGTTATCGTCCCTTAATCACCCTTGCGTCGCGGGCCAGCCTTTGATAAATTGTTTGAGTTTTATATAAATATCCATTAACTAACAGTTGCTGTCCGGATTTTTCATACCCTGCCTTGCCCCCTTGCGGAAGGCGTAAAAACCGTATTTTTTTTATCTTTCGAGGAGTGCACATGCTTTTCCCCTTTGACTCTCTGTTCGGCTGGCTGTCAAACGACCTGGCCATTGATCTCGGGACCGCCAACACCCTGGTCTTTGCCAAAGGCAAGGGCATCGTCCTCCGCGAACCCTCGGTGGTAGCGGTGCGGCGCGACGCCCGGACCAACAAGGTTCTGGCGGTGGGCAAGGAGGCGAAGATGATGCTCGGACGGACCCCGGGGAATATCCAGGCCATCCGCCCCATCCGTGACGGGGTAATCGCCGATTTCGAGGTCACCGAGGCGATGCTGCGTTACTTCATCGACAAGGTCCATAACCGCCGGACCCTGGTCCACCCGCGGATCATCGTCAGCGTTCCCTCGGGGATCACCCAGGTGGAGAAACGGGCGGTGCGGGAATCGGCCGAGTCGGCCGGGGCCCGGGAGGTGTATCTCATCGATGAACCGATGGCAGCGGCCATCGGTTCGGGCCTGCCGATCACCGAACCCACCGCCAACATGGTGGTGGACATCGGCGGCGGCACCACCGAGGTGGCGGTGATTTCCCTTTCCGGGGTGGTGTATTCCAACTCGGTCCGGGTCGCCGGCGACAAGATGGACGACGGGATCATGCATTATATCAAGCGCAAGCATAACCTCGCCATCGGCGAACACTCCGCCGAGATGATCAAAACCACCATAGGCGACGTCATGCCCGAACCACCGTATGAAACCATGGACATCAAGGGCCGCGACCTGATCAGCGGGGTACCCAAGACCATCACCATTGACTCAAACGAGATCCGGGCCGCGATCAGTGAACAGGTTGATGCGATCATCGAGGCGGTAAAAATGGCCCTTGAACTGACCCCGCCGGAACTGTCAGCCGACATCGTCGACCAGGGCATAGTCCTCACCGGCGGCGGCGCCCTGCTGCGCAACCTCGACAAACGCCTCAAAGAAGACACCGGCCTGCCGATCATCATCGCCGACGATCCCCTGAGCTCGGTGGTTCTGGGATCCGGAAAGGCCCTGGAAAACATCAATGAGCTCAAAGATGTAATGACCACCTGAACCCACACCCCGGAGAACAACTTTCCACCTGGTCATATCAAACACTATCCATTGATGAAGCCGTAACTCTCCGCTCCGGCTGAAAATGACGATTTCCGGGCAACCGGGCGGCGGGGCGTGTGAATTCCGAGAGGATTAACAGTCCGTTAAAAAACGGGTTGGTCGCGGTGCATGGACGCGCCGCCGATTTTATTTGGTTTGAAAAAAATCAATAAAATCGGGGGGGGTGGTCGGAACTTGTTTTGACCAACCGGGAGTTGAAAAAACCAGGACGGCTTTTTCAACAGTCTGTTAAGCGTAAAATCCGCCTCAGCCTCGCCAGAGAACCACAAATCAACCCCTGCCCATGAGAAGAAGAAACCGCCAACGGAGAAAAATCAAGAACCTTGCGGTCACGATTCTGATTCTGGGGTTCGTCGCCCTGATTACCATGCCTGTCTTCACCCGGAGGGGGGCGGATATTCCCCGAAAAATCACCCTCGAGATCATCGGCGTCGGCCAGTCGGCGGCAACCGCAGTTATCTCCGGTATAACCGAAACCTGGAACGACTACATAAATCTCCGCGGGGTCAGAGATGAAAACATCCGCCTGAAAAGGGCATTATCCGACTGCCGCCGGGAGATTGTCGACTTCAGCGAGGCCGCGGCCCTGAACGTCCGTCTCAAAAAGCTTCTTGGCCTTAAGAAAAGGGTTAAATCCCCCCGGCTGACGGCGCGGATAATCGGCCACGACCCCTCCGACTGGTTCCGGACAATCATCATCGACCGCGGCGAAAATGACGGAATCCGCAAGGGCATGCCGGTTATCACGGTTGAGGGCATTGTCGGCCAGATTCTATTTGTCTCCTCCGACCGGGCCAAGGTTCTGATGGGTATCGACCCCAACAGCGCTGTTGACGGACTTATTCAGCACTGCCGGGCCCAGGGCATTATCCGCGGTAACGGCAATAATTACCGTTTCAATTATGTGATGAAAAACCTCGATATCCGCAACGGTGATCTCATCGTCACCTCGGGCCTGAGCGGAGTCTTTCCCAAAGGAATTCCCGTTGGCCGGGTCACCCGGGTAAACAATACCCCAAGGGGAATGTTTCAGGAAGTCAAGGTCGCACCGGTGGTCAATTTCAACCAGCTGGAATATGTGATGATCCTGTTGCGGAAAAACCCCTTGACCGAGGATTGACCCCATGTTCAGCCTTGCGGTTCTTGTCTGCGGGATGATAATCATCACCCTTGAGAGTACTATCCTGGTCAGACTGCCGCCATGGTTCGGCCGACCCGACCTCCTCTTTATCCTCCTGGTCTGGCTTGCCACCAGATTCGACTCCATCCGGGAAATAATCCTGGTTATCATCCTCGGCCTGATATTGAATGTCATCAGCGGGGTCAATCCCGGTATCTACCCGGTGGCATACCTCTTCACCTTTGTCATGATCCGCGGCAGCATCCACCACCTCAACCTTGACAACAACCACCAGGCGGCAATGATAGCCTTGGCCTATGTCGTCTTCTACCTGATCGTCTGGTTCTTCTCCGCCCTGACCCCATACCCGGCACTGATTGCCTGGCACCAGGCAATTCCCGAGCTTGTCGCCCTGGCCATTCTATCGTTCCCGATTATGCATCTTTTTGACCTGATCCTTAAACCATTTGACGAAAAAGACCTGATCGACCGCCTGGGCCGGCGTCGGCGCAACAAAAACAGGTACCTGTAAGCCATGTCCCGTAACCGTTTTCAGCACACGATCACCAGACTTCACAAGATGGACGAGGTGGAACGTTTCTTCATGAAACGCCGAGTAAACGTGGCCAATTATATCGTCCTGGCCATGATCCTCATTCTCGCCGCCCGCCTGTGGAATCTGCAGATCCTTAACGGCACCGGGTTCCGCGAGAGATCAAACAGCAATCGGACCAAATTCCTCAGCACCATCGCCCCCCGCGGTAATATCCTTGATCGCAACGGCAAGATCCTGGTCTCCAACCGTCCCTGTTTCAACGTCGTCTGGCTCCGCCCCGATCGCCGGAACAGCGACCGGACAATCAGAAAACTGGCCGGAATCCTTCAGGTGGAAACCGGAACCCTGCGGGACAAGATCAGGAACGCCGCCGACCAGAGTCGTTATATCCCGGTAACCCTGGCCCACGATATCGACTGGCATACCCTGGTGTATATCGAAAACAACAACCTGAGCCTCCCCGGAATCAAAGTCCAGGTCATCCCCAAACGCAGATTCGCCGATCCCGACTTAGGCTTCCACCTCATAGGCTACCTGGGCGAGATAGGGGCTAAAGACCTGCGGTCATTCGCCGGAGATTACAAAGGCGGCGACCTGATCGGAAAATCTGGAATAGAACGGACGCTGGAAAACGACCTGCGGGGAGAGAAAGGCCATATGATCCTTGAAATCGACTCCCGCGGTTTTCTGAAGGAACAGGAAGAGGTGGTCAAAAGCCTGCCCGGTCGCGATGTTTACCTGACCATAGACGCTGAACTGCAGAAAACGGCCCAGGATGCCTTGGGCGATAATGCCGGGGCAGTGGTAATGATGGAGGTAAACACCGGCAGGGTTCTGGCCCTGGCCAGCACCCCGAGCTGCGACCTGGAAAGATTCTCCAGCGGTCTGAACGAAATCGAATGGGCCGCGTTGAGACACGACAAAAAAAATCCGTCGATGAACCGGGCCATTCAGGGGAAATACCCTCCGGGATCCACCTTCAAGGTGGTAACCGCCATCGCCGGTATCTATGAAGGACTGATCACCCCCGAAACCCGGATAAAATGCACCGGTGCCATCCGTTACGGCAATCGCATATTCCGTTGCTGGAAACACCGCGGCCACGGCCAGGTAACCTTGGAAAAGGCCTTGGCCCAATCCTGTGATGTCTACTTTTATATCCTGGCGGAGAAACTTGACATCGACACCCTGGCCGCCTACAGCCGCGCCCTTGGCCTGGGAGAGCTTACCGGCATCAGCATGGAACAGGAAAAAGCGGGGCTGGTGGCGACCTCGGCGTGGAAAAAAGAAAGAACCGGTGAATCCTGGCAACGGGGCGAGACCCTGTCAGTGGCCATCGGCCAGGGATTCAACGAGACGACCCCGATCCAGATCTGCCGCCTTTACGCCACCATCGCCAACGGAGGTATTCTCTACCGTCCACTGCTGGTCGAGCGCATAGTAAACCCCAACGGCAAGACGGTAAGGGAATTCACCCCCGAACCCATCGGCCGTTTCGACGATCCCGACGGGGTATTCAAAATCATCCGCGCGGCCTTGGTCCAGGCGGTTAACGACAAACACGGCACCGGCGGCAGGGCCGCCCTCGCAGGCATCACGGTCGCCGGCAAAACCGGGACATCACAGGTGGTTCACACATCCCGATTTGAAGGATTCAAGGCAAAAGATATCCCGAAAAAATACCGCGATCACGCCTGGTTTGCCTGCTTCGCCCCGGCCGACAAACCCGAAGTGGCAATGGCGGTCCTGGTAGAACATGGAGGTCACGGCGGCTCGGTCGCAGCCCCCATCGCTCACAAAGTTCTGCAAAAATATTTCAACGAAAAGACAAAGGGAAAGAGTACCGCTGCGACAGTTGGAGACAAGAATAAACCTCTTAATCAACCGACCGGGTAAAAATAATGTTCAAGTTTGATCGCCGTCTTTTTATCAGCCTTCACTGGGGAGTCCTCTCCCTCAGCCTGCTCCTCGCCGCACTCGGGGTGATAAATCTTTACAGTGCCACGATATCAATGCGGGCCGGACACCAGATTTTCATGCACCAACTGGCATATTACGGGCTCGGAACAGGTATCATCGTCCTGATACTCAGCGTTGACTACCGTTTTCTCCTCTCAATCAACCGGATATCCTACGTTGCGGTGATCCTGCTGCTCGCCTTTGCCTTGATAAGCGGCAAACAGATCGCCGCGACCTCGCGATGGATCGACCTCGGTTTCTTCCGCCTCCAGCCCTCGGAGTTGGCCAAACTGGCCCTGGTAATCAGCCTCGCGTCCTATTACAGCCGCCGCGACTGCTGTCTGGCCACCGGACTCAAAGATCTCCTGCCCACCATAGCCATGACCGCGGTCCCCTTCGTACTCATCCTCCTCCAGCCTGATCTCGGCACCGCCCTGATGCTGATATTCATCTTCTGCTCCATGACTTTTCTCATCCGGGTCAAGTGGCAGACCGTGACCCTGCTCGTCGGCAGTGCCTTCGCGGTGGTGCCGGTGGCCTGGCTGTGGCTGCTTAAGCCCTACCAAAAACGCCGGATACTGACCCTGTTTAATCCGGAAATGGACGCCCATGGTGCCGGTTATCATATAATCCAGTCCAAAATCGCCGTCGGCAGTGGCATGCTTTTCGGCAAGGGATACATACACGGAACCCAGGTTCACCTTAATTTTCTCCCCGAACGCCATACCGACTTCATTTTTTCGGTTCTGGCCGAGGAATGGGGCTTTTTAGGGAGCCTGTTCGTGATCATCGCCTTTTTCGGCCTGATCGTCCTGATCTTCGAAATCGCCGCCAATGCCCGGGACAAATTCGGCTTCATGCTGGCCTTCGGCCTCGGATCATTACTCCTGTGGCAGGGATTCATCAATATCGGCATGATCCTCGGACTCCTGCCGGTGGTGGGAATGCCGCTGCCGATGTTCAGTTACGGCGGTTCCTCGCTGATAACAACGATGATCGCCATCGGCCTGCTGTTGAATATCAGCATGCGAAAATTCATGGCCGGATCGCCGGGATTGCTGTAACATTCCATTTTTCAACGGGCTGTTTAAAAAAACAACATTCGGGAAAGGACGAGAGGCGGAATCAGATCCAGCCTTTATTAACGCAGACGGAATTCACCAGGTCGGCAAGGGTATCAACAAAATCCGGGGCGTCGTTCAACGACTCGACCCGGGTCAGACTCATTCCCAGCGCCCGGGCCTGATCGCGGTAAAGGATATCAATCTCGTAAAGGGTCTCAACGTGGTCGGAGACAAAGCTGATCGGCAGGATCAAAACATCGCGGGTACCGGCGGCGGCGAGGGTGGTAAGCAAATCCGGAGTTGAGGGAGCAAGCCATCGCACCGGGCCGCTGCGGCTCTGATAGCAAAGCTCGCCTCGAATGCCGGTCTGGGCCTCAAGCACGGCGATGGTCTTTTTCAGGTCATCGACATAGGGATCGCCCTCGGCGATAAACCTCTGCGGCAGGCTGTGGGCACTGTAAATCAGGCTGAATCCGGGGGCCAGGGGCGCGGCGGCGCGTTTAACCCGCTCAGCCAGGTTCCTGATGTAACCGGGGTGGTCAGGCCAGCTCCGCACCACTGCCAGTTCAAGCTCAGGGGCCATGACTCCAAGCTCCCGCCTGAGGTCATCAAGGGATGAACCGGTGGTGGCCCTGGAATAATGGGGGTAAAGGGTCAGGGCCACCAGGCCTTCGAGACGGCCGACCTCCATTTTTTCAAGGGTTTCAGCCGGACGCGGCTGCCAGTAACGCATGGCCATGTCGACCCGGAAATCCCCCCGATCCTCCAGCTTCTTTTCAAGGTCACGGGCCAGCATTGAGGTGATCCGGTTCAACGGTGAGCCGCCGCCGATCAGACGGTACGACTCCCGGCTCTTCGGCGCCCGCTTCGCGGCAATACGGCGGGCAATGAATTTCTGCATGAACGGGGGGCCGAGACGGATGATGTCCCGGTCGGAAAAAAGATTCAAAAGAAAGGGCTCGACCTCGTCAAGGCTGCCGGGACCACCGAGATTAAGAAGAACCACCCCGATCCGCTTCATCACTCGCCTCCGGCAACGGCCAGAGCCTTATCCCCTGACGGTAAATCCGGTATCGCCGTGACATCAACGGCAAATGCCTGATCAATGGCGACGGGGTCAAGGTCGAGTCCGGCAAAGATAATTTCTTCGACCCGGTGCCAGATCTCAAGCCTGGCCCTTATCGCCACGGCCCGGGCCGCCTCCCCGTTGCTGTACTTGCCGATAATATAGAGCTTGCGTTCCTCAAGGGAGACAACCCGGTCATGGTTGACCCTTTTATCGGCGTAATAAACCAGGGTAGAGGCGGTGGGAGCCGCAGGCACCCTGGGAAGCCGGACATGCTCGGCCACGATCTCCGCCACCGCGTCGAACCCATGTTCCCGACAGATCTCGGCGCCGATACGGGCGTGATTGCAGCGTTCTTCAAGACACTGGGTCTTGGCGATATCGTGGAGCAGCCCGCCGGCGACAACGAGATCAGCGGGGATCATCACCCCGATCCGGGACAATTGCCGCCGCAGACCCTCGGCCACCCCGGCCACCACCAGACAATGGGCCTTTATGTTGGCGAGCATCCCCTCCTCTTCCATCAGCGAGAGGCAGCCGGCGACCCCGGGGATCATCCCCGCAGTTCCCGGCTGATGGAATGAACCAGATCCACCGCCAGCCGCGCCTGCTCCGGCGGGGTCTCGGGGACGATGCCATGACCGAGGTTGAAAATATGGCCCCGGGCCCCGCGCCCCTGTTCAAGCACCTGACGAATCCGGGCCGCCAGTTTCTCCTCCGGGAGAAAAAGGGCGATGGGGTCCATGTTTCCCTGAACGCTCATCCGGCCGGCAATCTTTTCCACCACCTTGTCAAGACCGATACGCCAGTCGATCCCGAGGACATCGGAACCGCAGGTGGTGCTGAAATCAAGGAGGGATGCGCCGTTATTGGCAAAGTAGATAATCGGCACCCCCTTTCCCTGTAACGCGCTGACGATCTCCCTGACATACGGCAGGGAAAACTCGACGTAATCACAGGGGGCCAGAACCCCGGCCCAGGAGTCGAATACCTGCACCGCCTGAACCCCGGCCGCGATCTGACCGGCGAGATAGCTGATGGTGCAGTCAGTGATCTTGCGCATCAGGGCGTGGTAGAGTTCCGGGGCCTCATACATCATCCTCTTGGTGTTGAGATAATTCTTCGACGAGCCGCCCTCGATCAGGTAGGTGGAGAGGGTAAATGGCGCGCCGGAAAAACCGATGAGCGGCACCCGATCGGCAAGCTCCCTGCGGAGGATACGAATAGTATCCATGACATAGCCGAGATCGTCCTCGGGATCAGGAATCCCGAGGCGATCAATCGCGGCCCGATCCCGCACCGGAGCGTGGAAGACCGGGCCGCGATTTTCCATGAACTCGAGTTTTAATCCCATGGCCTCCATGGGCACCAGGATATCAGAAAAAAGAATGGCGGCATCGACCCCGATATAATCCACCGGCTGGATGGTTACCTCAGCGGCCCGATCCGGATTCTTGCACAGGTCAAGAAAACTGCCCTTATTGCGCACCTCGTGATACTGCGGCAGATAACGTCCGGCCTGGCGCATAATCCACACCGGGGTGTAATCAGTGGCATCGCCGCGGCAGGCCTTTAGAAAGGTATCGTTCATGGTCTCACCTTTAATTTTACTTTAATGGGTTCAGACTGAAGGGCGTTTCTTTCCGGACCGGACGGCCGGTCCTTCAAATTTTTTTCTTTTACCTTGGCCCGTGACGTTCGGAAACGGCGCAGGCGCAAGGAGGCAAGCACGTTGATTATACTTCGGTATATCAACGGCTTGCCGACACCGCGGATGCGCCGTTCCCGGACACCCGACGGGCGGCGGGGTGAAATTTCCGCCGGATTAAAAATCCGACAAAAAACGCATGAATTCAGATGAATACATACCCGGTTGCCACTAAGCCGTCACGGATTCAGATTCTAATCTTTCTTCATCTTGAACGGGACATGGCTACAGAAAGGTTCCTCGGCCATGTAATCACCGCTTACCGCATAGGCCCGGGCCCGACAACCACCGCAGACATTGACGTACTCGCAGGCGCCGCAACGCCCCTTATAGCTCTTGAAGTCCCGCAGGTCGTGGAACAGTTCCGAATCTTCCCAGATATCCCTGAACGACTGCTCGCGGATATTACCCGCCGGACGCGGAAAATAACTACAGGGAAGGACGTTGCCGTCAACGTCGATCAGGCATATAAGCTGACCGGCAAGACACCCCTTGGATCCACCGGTGGAAAATTTGAGATTGCGGCGTTCAGGAGCGGCGGCGTCGCCCTTTGCCCGTTGCCGCAAAACCCGGTAATAACTCGGGGCGCAGGTGGGACGGACCAGGAGTTCGTCCTCCTGCTTTTCCATGTCATAATGCCAGTTGAGGAGGTTTTCATAATCCTCGCTGCTGATCAGCTCGTTCATCAGGTCGTCGCCGCGGCCGGTGGGGACGATCATGAACATATACCAGGCAGTGGCACCGATCTTTTTGGCTAATTCGTAGACCTTGGGAATCTCCTCCTGGTTGCGCCTGGTGAACGAGGAGTTGATCAGAAAGCTGATGCCGTTATTGCGGAAGACCTCGGCGGCGCGCATGACCCCGTCAAAGGCACCCTGAACGCTGCGAAAATCATCGTGAACCGCGGCGGTGGCGCCGTCAAGGGACAGGGAACACATCTTGATCCCGCTGTCCTTCATTTTACCGGCAATCTCGTCGGTGACCAGCATGCCGTTGGTGGCCATGCACATCCGCAGTCCCTTGTCGGTGCCGTAACCCGCGATCTCAAACACGTCCTCGCGCAAAAGCGGTTCACCGCCGGAGAGGACCACCACCGGCTTGGCGTAGGAAGAGATGTCGTCCAGGATCCTCTTTGCCTCGGACAGAGAAAAATCCGGGTGTCCCTGGATAGCGAGTTCGGACGAGGATCGACAGTGGACGCAGCGCAGATTACAGTGCCTGGTAACCTCCCAGGCAATCCATTTCGGTTCAAATTCCATACTGGTCTCCGTTTTCTTTAGCAAGGCGAGCACAACAGCATCCAAGGCCCATCCCCCACTCCGTCATTCTGTCACTAACTTATAAAAAATCCGCCGCCAGGGCTGAAAGATCGGAACGTTCACTATGGGTAAGGGTTATATGACCGTGGACCGCCTTGCCCTTGAGTTTTTCACTGGTATAGGTCAGGCCGTTACTGCTTGAATCAAGATAGGGGTTGTCGATCTGGTAGGGATCACCGGTAAGGACCATCTTGGTACCCTCTCCGGCGCGGCTGATGATGGTCTTGACCTCATGGGGGGTGAGGTTCTGGGCCTCGTCAACGATAACGAACTGATTGGGAATCGAACGTCCGCGGATATAGGTAAGGGCCTCAAGCTCAAGGATATTGTCACGCATCAGCTTGTCGATCTTCTTCCGCACCGGCTCTGCGCCCCTGTTTTTATCCTCGCCCTTTTTTACCTCCGTGCCCTTTTCGCCGTCGCCGAGGAGATAGGTAAGATTGTCGAAAATCGGCTGCATCCAGATAAAAAGTTTCTCGTCCTTATCTCCGGGAAGATAACCGATATCCTTGCCCATGGGAATAATCGGCCGTGATACCAGAATGCGCTCATAGCGTTTATAATTGATAGTCGCCTCAAGGGCGGCGGCCAGGGCGAGCAGGGTCTTGCCGGTTCCGGCCTGGCCGACCATGGTCACCAGGGCGACATCCGGAGACATCAACAGCTCAAGGGCCATGCGCTGTTCTTTGTTATGCGGACTCAGGCCCCAGACCTTGGAATAATCCGGCACCAGCGGCACCAGTTCCCCTCCCTCCTTTGCCCGCGCCAGGGCGGTATGCCTGGGATTGGTCTTGTCGATGAGCATCACGAACTCATTGGGCTGGGGGATAAAATCATCCATCCGCAGGCTCTTTTCGGCAAAAAAGTGGTCAATGACCTCGGGGGCGACCTCCATCTCGCACTGGCCGCAGAACAGTTCATCAAAGTTGACCTTTTGCTTCTCGAAATCGACCACATCCAGACCGAGGGCGTCACCCTTGAGACGGGCATTGATGTCCTTGGAGACAAAAATCACCTTCTTCCCCTCTTGGTGCAGGGTATAGGCCACCGCCAGAATCCGGTTATCGGGCAAGGAAAGATCAAGACCGGGATCGGTTATACTGTCCTTTTCGTAATATATCTGCAGCCGGCCGCCATTGTCCATTTCCACCCCCTGCCCCAATTTCCCCCGGCTGCGCAGCCGATCAAGGGTACGGATGACCATTCGGGCGTTGCGACCGAGCTCGTCGTTATGAGACTTGAAACGGTCAAGCTCTTCGATAACGCTCATGGGAATAACCACGGTGTTGTCGGCGAACGAGCTTATGGACTCGGAGTTATGCAGAAGAACATTGGTATCGAGAACAAAATATTTAATCATAGACCGACCATTTATCAGATTATATGGATAAAAACCCTTTGAGATTAGTGGCAAAAGACGTCAAGAGCAAGAAAAAATACCGTTCGCGTTTACGGTTTACGCCGCCGGATTTACGGTTTACATTGGTTCGGATCGATTTTACCGACAATCACCACGCGCCTGAAGCGAAAATTCGCATTCAAGGTCTCCCGGATAAATAAAAACAATGAAAATAGCCCTGATCCAGACCAACCCCGTTATCGGCGACTTCACCGGCAATACCGCGAGGATGATCAAACTTGTCGCCAAGGCCCGTGATCAGGGCTGCGACCTGGCGATATTCCCCGAGCTTGCCCTGTCCGGATACCCGCCCCGCGACCTCCTTGAACGCCGGGAGTTTATTGCCGCCCAGAACGAGGCCCTGATAACCTTGGTAAAAAAAACCGCCGGTATCAGCATTATCTGCGGCGCCGCCCTTAAAAACAAGGGTAAAATCGGCAAACCCCTGTACAACGGCGCCCTTATCATCGACAACGGCAGAATCAGCGGCGCCGCGGTCAAAAGACTCCTGCCGTCATACGACGTCTTTGATGAAAGCCGTTATTTCGAGGCCGGGAGGAGCTCGTCGATTATCCGCTTCAAGGGGCTGCGCCTGGGAATCACCATCTGCGAAGACATCTGGAACGACAAAAACGCCGTTGATTGCCTCTATCACGCTGATCCGGTGGCCGAAATGATGGCCGACCCGGACGGCAGCCCGGACATCCTGATCAATATCGCCGCCTCCCCCTTCCGTCTCGGCAAGGCGGCGATCAAAAAAAACATCTTCAAAAAACTCTGCCGCCGACATGACCTGCCCCTGCTCTACGTCAACCAGGCCGGGGGCCAGGACGCCCTGGTATTTGACGGCCGCAGCCTGGCGATGAATCGTGACGGCGAGGTATTCGCCCTTGCCGACGCCTTTACCGAGGATATTCTGATTGTCGACAGCGAAGATACCGAAACCAGCGAAGACCGGCCGGAATATCCCGAAAGCGACGAGGACGCGATGGTGTTCACCGCCCTCACCTGCGGAACCCGCGACTATGTCCGCAAATGCGGCTTCAAAAAAATAGTTCTCGGACTTTCCGGCGGCATTGACTCGGCGGTATGCGCGGTGATCGCGACCATGGCCCTGGGCAGCGACAATGTCATGGCGATGGCGATGCCGTCGCGTTATTCCGCCCCCGAGAGTACCGCTGACGCGGAAAAGCTCAGCGAACGCCTCGGATTCAAGATAAGCAAAACCCCCATCGACGGCCTGATGGCGGTTTTCTCCGCCAGCCTGGGGCCGATCCTGGGAAAATTCGAGGGCAGCCCCACCGAGCAGAACCTCCAGGCCCGCCTCCGCGGCATGCTCCTGATGGCGGTGGCCAACCACCAGGGCCGCATCCTGCTGACCACCGGCAATAAATCGGAAATGGCGGTGGGATACTGCACCCTTTACGGCGACATGAACGGCGGCCTTGCGGTATTGTCGGATGTTCCCAAACATATGGTCTACCGTCTGGCCGGGTACATCAACCGCGAGGAGGAAATCATCCCTTCCCGGATCATCCGTCGTCCTCCCAGCGCTGAACTGGCCCCGGATCAACGGGATGACGACGACCTACCCCCCTATGACGAGCTCGATCCAATCCTCACCGCCTGGGTCGAGGAAAACCGTTCCCTTGAAGAAATAATCGCCGCCGGTCACGACCCCGATACCGCGGCCGGGGTCATCGACCGGATCATGAGCAATGAGCACAAAAGGGCCCAGGCCGCCCCGGGGATCAAAATTACCAGCAAGGCCTTCGGCTACGGCCGCCGCTATCCCATTGCCCAGGGATATCGGGAAAAAATCGGCAGGGATAAACCTGAAGGGATGACGAATCCGGGCCGGAAACGATGACCCCATGAAAGATAAAAAAATCTATCTCCTGATAATCGTCCTGGTTATACTGGCGGCAGCGGTGCGCGAGGATCTGATCAAACGCCCCGGCTCCCTGCACCATCTCAACGACGGTCGCATCGACATGTGCCTTTCCTGCCACAGGGACCAGGACCCGGGTCCGGCCCACGGCCCCCGTTCCATAGGTTGTGCCGTCTGTCATCGCGGCGACCCCCTCGCCATTGATAAAAAAAAGGCCCATAAAGGCATGTTTATCAACCCCGGCGACCTGCGGGCGGTACCGAAGACCTGCGGTACCGAGGGATGCCACGCCAAAGACCGCCATCTGGTGGAAAACTCGCTCATGGCCACCAACCGCGGCATCATCTCCACCCTGCTCTATTATTGGGGTGAGGCCGGCAATCAATACGAAAACATCTCGGTAAAGCAATTAATTGATTCAGGCCGCACCTCGCTGGCGCTTGACTATTATCGCAAGCTCTGCGCCACCTGCCACCTGTGGAAACAGAAAAACGACCTCCCCGACGCCTCGGAGTTCTTCAACGAAAAAGGCGGCGGCTGTTCCGCCTGCCATGTTGTGAAACAAAAGGAGAGAAAACACCCCCTGCTGACCAAAAAGGTACCGATAAAAAACTGCGTCCGCTGCCATAACCGCAGCGGCCGGGTCGGGACCTCGTATCAGGGGATATACGAGTCCGAGGGCTACGGCACCCCCTATGAAAACGGCGGCCTGAGTAAAAAGAGGCTCCCGGGTGATCGTTTCTACCAGAGCCTGGCCCCGGATATACACTATAAAAAAGGCATGGCCTGTATCGACTGTCACACCAGGGAAGAGATCATGGGCGACGGCAACCGGTACGCCCATTACGAGGAGCAGCTAGAGATCGACTGCCGCAGCTGTCATGGCCCGAACCCGGGAACCACCCACAAGGGCCGGACTCTCAACAATGTAAGCGTCGTAAACGGCAGCTATGTCCTTAAAGGCAAAATAGACGGCCGCATCAGACCGTTACTGCCGCCAAAGGCCGGGGTCTGCGACAGCAAGGTCCACGCCCGGGTAGGCTGCGAGGCCTGCCACGCCTCCTGGGTGCCGCAGTGTTACGGCTGCCATGTGAAACGTGACGCCGGCGACACCCATCTCGACAAACTGTCATTAAAGGAAACCCCGGGATGGTGGGAAGAGGGGCGCTCGTACCTGCGCTACGAAAAGCCGGCCCTGGCCCTGTGGGCCGGGAATGTGGTCATCGTTACCCCTGGCTGCCAGGACATTGTCACCCTGGTAAACGAAAAAGGTGAGCCTGGAAGCCAGTTCACCTCCCTGACCGTTGCCGCCCTCTCACCCCATACCACCCAGGCAAAAGGAAGAAGCTGCGCCGGCTGCCATACCTCGCCCAAGACCCTGGGCCTGGGCCGCGGCACGGTGCAACGCAACCCGGACGGCAGTTTCTCCTTCACTCCGATTGACCAGGGACTGCTTACCGCCGACGGGATCACCCCACCCCTGGACGGTTTTGTCAATATCGACGGCACCCCCCTGCAAAAAACCAGCCGCCCCGACCTGCGCCCCTTCAACGGCGAAGAACTGCGCCGCATCCTCCGGGTCGGCCTCTGCCTTGGCTGTCATAAAGACAGGATGGACGACCGCGCCTTTAAAAAATATCGCCCCGACACCGCCTGTCCCCCTTTCAAGAAGAGATGGCCGGTTCAAAAAGGCTGGAGCCGCCCCCAAACAAAATCAAGGAAATAAACCTCTGCGGAAAGGTGGGTCAAGCGCGAACCTGATCCCGGTAAACCGCCCCCGGTCGGGACCGAGAATACAGACATAACTGCCGCCCGGGGGCATTTCCGGTCTTTACTGATGGGTTGCGGAAGACAGCCTGTTCTTTAACAGACCGTTGAAAAAGCCGTCCATGACTTTTTCTCTCTCCGGTTGGCCAAAACAAGCTCCGGCCAACCTCTCGATTTCACCGGGGTTTTCAACCCGGCAAAATCGGCGGCGCGGACATGCGCCGCGTACAGTCCGTTTTTCAACGGACTGTTAAGGGAGCGGGATTATCTTCCCTCGGCGGGCGAGGATCGCTTGGCCTTCCGGACTTTTGACATAGTTTATGAACTGCAGGGTGGCACCGGTTGGGTACCCCTTGGTGACGATGTGGAGGTAGCGAACTATGGGGTAGGTCTCGTTGGCGATGGTGTTTTTTGTCGGCATGACTCCGTCCACAGAGATCACCTTAAGATTGTCTTCCACCATTGATCTGCTTACCGGGGCAATGCCGTTGGGGTCGGCAGCCACGGTCCTGCATACGTTGACCTCATCTTTGATATTGCTTACCCAAGGGGCGAATTTTTTATTGTCAATGGTGATAGTTCCGGTCTTTGGGTTACGTTCGCCGGTGAGATACTGGCGCGTTACCTCTTCCCGGTTGCCGCACATTATGTGGGCATAGGGATGAATGGGCATGTCGATACCGCCGACTTCCTTCCAGTTCCTGATCTTGCCCTGATAAATGTTCCTGATTTGCCGGGTGGAGAGATTTTTCACTGGGTTACTTTTGGGGATCACGAACTCAATGGCGTCGCGGGCCACGGCGGAATCGACAAATCCGAGTTTGCCTGTTTCATCCTTGGTTGCGGGGCAGCACATGACACCGACGTTGAGATCCCCTTGCTTGACTCCCTTGACTGACAGGCCACAGCCACCTACCTTGGGAATTGTCACCTTGATCCCGGTCTTTTTGGTAAAGGCGGCAACAACATTATTGATCCCGCCAAGGGAGAGTTGCTTCCCTGGATTGATGACGATCTCCCTTACCGACGATGAGGCCATGGAATAGATACCAACCATGAAAAAACAGATGATCGCGATAACGATGTTACGTAGTCTCATGAAATTCCTCCTCCTTTACAATTGATGAAGTCGTAAAAAATCATTTGGTCCGCCATGCCCGACTTTGCTGGAATGACGTTGTGGCACAAATTCAGACTTTTTACGAGCTTGTCATAAAATATGGATAGTGCAGAAATCGTGCCGTTTTCTGCCCGTCTGGCTTTGCGCCGCGAACGGGGCAGGGGGGGGAAGCCCGAGAGCAAAAATAAAAGGAGGAGGACAAGAAAGGGAACGAAACTGTTTTTATAGCAAAACGCCATAAAACGGCGCCATGGTATGGCAAAATACCATATCTCGAACTTGCTTGTCTGAATTCTCGATCGCTTGTCAGCCCGTTGAAAAACGGGCTGACAAGCGGCGCATGGACGCGCCGCCGATTTTGCCGGGGTTGAAAAAACCCGGTGAAATCGAGAGGTTGGATGAAACTTGTTTTATCCAACCGGCGGTTGAAAAAGCCAGGACGGCTTTTTCAACACTCTGTTATGAATTCATGTTTTTTCAGTTTACGCAGCAGGGTTGTATAGTCTATTTTCAATATCTTCGCCGCCTGGGATTTGTTGCCGTCGCAAGCCGCAACGACGTTGTCCAGGTGCCATTGTTCAAGCTCAGCCATGCTCATGTCTTCTGAATATGAGCCACAGCCATCGATGTTGTCCGGATCATCACTTTTATCGGCAATGTCTCCGGCGGTGATCATCTCGTTTTCTCCCAGCGTGACGGCCCGTTCCATGCAGTTCTCGAGTTCCCGGACATTGCCTTCCCAGCGTGAGGCAAGGAGAATCTTTTCCGCCTCCGAAGTCAGGCCGCAGATTTTTTTGCCGGTCTTGCGGTTGTATTTTTCAATAAAGGAGCGGGCAAGCAGGAGGATGTCATCGTTTCGTTCAGCCAGCGAAGGAACCCGGACAGGAATGACATTCAGGCGGTAGAAAAGGTCCTTGCGAAACCGGCCCGCCTTTATGCACTCAGTCAAGTCTTCATTGGTGGCGCTGATGACCCGGACATCGACGGTTATCACCTGGCCGCCGCCCAGGCGGATAAAACTGCGGTCTTGGAGAAAACGCAGGAGCTTGACCTGCATCATCGGGCTTATGCTCTCCATTTCGTCAAGAAAAACAGTACCCCTGTCGGCAAGTTCGAGGAGTCCTTTCTTGTTGCCGACAGCGCCGGAGAAAGCTCCTTTTTCGTAGCCGAAGAGTTCCGACTCAAGGAGTTCATCGGGAAGAGCGCCGCAATTGATAGGTATAAACCTCTTGTCGCCGCGGTCGCTGCCGAAATGGATTGCTCGGGCGACAAGCTCTTTACCTACCCCTGACTCGCCGGTGATAAGGACAGTGCCGTCGGTCGAGCGCACCTTGTTTATCAATTTTTTAAGGTCCTGCATCGGTCGGCTGATCCCTGTCAACGCCTGAAATGGATCATTTTTTTTGAGTTCTTTTTTGAGGACGATATTTTCCTGTCGCAGTTTTATGGAGTCAAGGCCGCGGCGGACGACCAGGAGCAGGTGTTCAGGATCAAAGGGTTTGGGGATAAAGTCATAGGCCCCGAGCTTCATCGCCTTTACCGCTGATTCCACTGAGGAAAAGGCGGTGATCACGATGACCATGACATCTTTTTTTATTGTCATGGCCTCGTTAACCACGGCAAATCCATTCATACTGTCCATCATCAGGTCGGTTATGACCAGGTCGATGCCGCCGCTCCTGATCCGCTCAATGCCGGCGCGGGGATCACTGAAGGTATGTACCGTGAATCCATCACTGCGCAATGTGCGTTCGATCACACGGAGCATGGTTTCTTCGTCGTCGATGACCACGATGTTTGTTTTATTGTTCATGACCGATTCTCCGTAAGCGGCAAAAATATTGAAAAGGTACTCCCCGCGCCCTCATTGCTTGCAACCGTGATCTCGCCGCCGTGGCTCTGGATGATGGTGAAGCATACCGCAAGGCCGAGGCCGGTGCCTTCGCCCGCCTTCTTGGTGGTGAAGAAGGGATAAAAGATGCGGCTAAAGTCTTTCCGGACGATACCGCAACCGTTATCGTTTATGTCGATGCGGGCGGTATCGCTATCGGCCATGGTAATGGCGATGGATATCAGGCCATCGTCATCAATGGACTGGGCGGCGTTGATAAGAATGTTCCGCAGCACCTGCAGCACTTGCTCACGATCAATATCGGCGATGATTTCCACGCCCGCATCCACTGTTTCGGTAACGATACCCTGGGGCTCAAGATGGCGCCGGCGTATTGATTCAACCGCTTCATTGGTCAACGCGGATAAGGACGTGGGCCTTCTTTTCGGCGGCGAGGTGCGGGAGTACATCAGAAGGTCACGGGCAATGGAGCCGCAACGGTTGGCCTCGCAGATCACAAGGTCAAGGTCTTCGATAATCGGCGATTTTTCGTCTGCCTCCCGTCGCAGGACTTTCAACAGGCCGATGATATTGGCTATGGGGTTATTAAGTTCATGCGCGGTGGCAGCGGTGAATTCGCCGATGGAGGCGAGACGCTCAGCGTGTTTGAGTTTTTCCTCCACGATCCTTTTTTTCTGGAGGTTGCCGGCCATTTTATTGAATACTTCGGCAAGACTACCGATTTCATCACCGGCAGTTACCGGGATACGGTGGGCGAATCGGCCGCTGCCAATTATCTCCGCTCCCCGTTTGAGTTCGTTGACCGGGGCAAGTACCCGCCGCAACAAAAGAATGGTGGCGATGATCGACATCACCGCAATTGCGCATAGTACGGTGATGACGTTTATCGTCGTCCGGGTGAGTATGGCCTTTGAATTGTCATTGGCCATGATCAGAACATTGCCGATATCCTTGCCGCGGCTGTCTTCAAGCGGGAGACGCATGATCTGATAATTCCGATTTTGCAGGCGGAGACGGTCGGCGGTGGCTTGCAGGCGGGCCGGGATTGCGGTCATGGTCGTGGCGATGGTTACGCCTTTGGGGCTGATTATGCTCAGTTCGACTCCGCTCAGCCCCTTGATCATCTTGAGAAAATCGTTGTCCATGAGGATGCCGGTGCTGATAGTGCCGATGAGCTGGCTTTCGTCGTGGTACACCGGCGCCACCGATTTCAAAAGAAATCCCTTGCCGTTGGGTTCGATGCCGGTGGTTATTTTGCCGTTCAACCCCCTTTTAATCAGGATTTCCCCGGAACGGTCCTTGTCGTTCAGCGTGGGACGAAGAGCATTGGCAACCACTTGCCCGTAACGGTCGCCAAGTTCGATGAACTTAAGGTTAAAGGTATCCGACAAGTGATTGATGGCATTCAAGGGATGAATTCGTTCCCCGGCCAGTTCGGCGTAATAATAAAGGTTGTCCTTTATCTGGGGATCGGAGGCAAAGAGAATGGCATAGTTTTTTACCGCTTGTTCATTATCACGCAGGAGGCGCTCCACCAAGTGTTTGACGCCGACAAGATGTCGTTGCCGCTGATTCTGCAGACCCTTTTCCAAAGTGATAAACATGACCGGCACCAGAATTATGGTGGCGATGACCGTGGTCGTGACAATTACAAGGATTATCTTTCTGGCGATGGAAAGATTGGTGAACTTCATGGCAGACCGGCGAGGTTTTTCATGATTATCATCTGTCCCCGTCCGGATATCGCAAAATCAAGAAACCTTCTGGTTTCAAGGGTTGGTGTTTTGTCAGTGACGATAAACAGGGTGGCGGTAAAGGGATATTTGCCGGCCATGACATTGGCGACGGACGGCAGGATTGCGTTCAGGGCGAGCGACTTTACCGGTCGGCCCTGAACAAAGACATGGCTGGTGATCCCTATGGCGGTCGGAAATTGGCTGACCCGGTCGATCAATTCCTTGTCGGTACGCACCCGGATCGCCTTTTCTGTAAGTTTTTCAAGGCGGCGGTCAAGGCAGAGGTATGTCCGCACCGGCTCCCTGCGATCGAGACAGTGGATCCGGTAGATAACCGCTATCGGTTTATTGATCCAGCCGAGTTCCTTCCAATTGTTGATGCGGCCGTTATGAATGGCGATGAGCTGGGCACGGCTGACGCTGTTTATGGGATTGGTCGGGTTGACGATGATGGTTTTGATGTCCCGGGCCACCGGATGAGGCACAAGTTGATCATTTTTTATTTCTTCCTCTTTCAGTGGGCAGCAAAGACCGCCCATCTCCAGGCGGTTACTGACCACCATAGCCACCCCGTCGGCGCAGCCACCGCCCCTGACCGTGAGACTGATACCGCTTTCGGCGGTAAAGGCCTGGGCGAGGCGGTTCATGGTATCGTAGGTGAGTATGTGGGTTCCCTGGTAATGCAGCTCCGCCGCCGAAGAATTGGTAGCGGCAAAGGGAAAGAGAACGATAATAATAAGAAGAAATAGCATGGTTGCTGAGTTCGTAACAAATATGTCAACGGCTAATTGCCACTAAATACGAAAAGAGGGGACGACCCGTCTCTTTTTCATTTTCGGTCAATTCCATTTTGTACTCTTCGGTTCTCCGGATTTCGCTTCTTTTCAGGCGCTCAGTTCTGACAGTCTCGTAACAAGTCCCCGCGGAGGCGTCTTCGGCGATTTTCGGAAAAAGCGCCGGGCGGCGGGATGGGTTAAAAAATCCCGCATGTCTGAGGGCATAGCCCGAGTTCGGGATTTCAGCAGCCCGCCGCCCGGTGCCCGGAAATCGTCGTTTTCAGCCGGAGCGGGGACTTGTTACGAGTTCATCAATTCTCGCAATCGTTGATATGCCCTTGCCAGACTGTCGGATGACGGCATCGCCCTCTGCAGAGACCAGTGTTTATCTACAAAACGGCTCAGCATCTGGTTACAGCCAAATCCTATCTTCGCTCCCCGTGCCGGGAAAATCGCGGACTTGATTTCCCTCTTACTGTAACGGCGGACAAGATTAACAGACTGCTGAAAAAGCCGTCCGGTTTTTTTAACCCGGCAAAATCGACGGCGCGTCCATGCGCCCCTGACAGTCCGTTTTTCAACGGACGATTAAGGGCCGACGGTCATGACGACCGCATGCTTGCGGTATCACCGCCTTTACCCGCAAACGTTTGACTCACCCGCCTTGTGGCTTTTATGTCTGATTCGCCCCGCCGCCCTGCGGGGCGTCCGGTAACGAATTCAGGTCATTGTCGAGAACCCGGCGAACGATGGAAGCGATCATCCGCGGTGACAGCGGTTTCTGCACAAAGGGAATTTCCTCCTCCCGCAACTCCTTTAAAACGATATGATTATCGGTATAACCGGACATGAACACCACCCGGATGTCGGGTAACAGATTCCGCAGGCAATCGGCGAGCATACGGCCGTTCATCCCCGGCATGACCACATCGGTCAGCAGGAGATCGACCTTTTCCACCGCAGCCATCCGCATCGCGTCCTCGGCCCCGGATGCGCCCAGGACCCGGTACCCCTTGTTCTCAAGGACTTCAACCACCAGACGGCTCACCTCTTCCTGGTCGTCCACTACCAGTACCGTTTCACTGCCACCGGGGATATCGACAAAGCCGCGCCCGACCGCGGCACCTGTAGCCAACTCTTTTTCAATCCCGGAGACCGGAAGATAGACCTTGAAGATGGTGCCCCGTCCGATCTCGCTGTAGACCCAGATATATCCCCGGTGCTGCTTGACTATCCCGTAAACCGTGGCAAGACCAAGTCCGGTGCCGCGTCCCTGTTCCTTGGTGGTAAAAAACGGTTCGAATATCCGCGCCTTCACTTCGGAACTCATGCCCTCGCCGTTGTCGGATATGGCCAGCATGACGTAGTGACCGGGACGGGCGGCCGGGTGCCTCTCGCAATAATCCCGGTCAAAATACCGCTCCGCGGTCTCAAACAACAGGGTGCCGCCGCCGGCCATGGCGTCACGACTGTTTATCGCCAGGTTCAAAAGCACCTGCTCAACCTGGGACTGGTCTCCCTCAACCAGAGGCAGCGCGGCGGCCAGCGCGGTTTTGATCTCGATATCATCGCCCAGGGTACGGCGCATGATATCGAGCATCGACCGCACCACCCGGTTGACATCAAGAGGGACAAAGGCCATCACCTGCTTGCGGCTGTAAGCCAACAACTGCCGGGTCAGGAGCGCGGCCTTGTTGCCGGCGCTCTTTATGATCTCCAGGTTCTCGTACAGGGGATGATCCGGACTGATCTCCATCAGCCCCAGCTCACAATAGCCGAGGATTGAGGTCAGAAGGTTGTTGAAATCATGGGCCACCCCTCCGGCAAGCCTGCCGATGGCCTCCATCTTCTGGCTCTGGCGCAATTGTTCGGCCAGCAACCGCTCCTTGTCCTCCGCCTCCTTGCGGGCGGTTATATCCTGCACCAGTTCAACCACGGCGACGATCCCGCTGTCAGGGCCGAACATGGGGGAGGCGGTAATCTCAACCCATAAATTCCGCCGGCCGTTATCCACATGACGTTCGACCCGGTGAACCCGGCCGTCGGCAAAAGACGCCGCCACCGGGCATCCGTCGCAGACCGCATCGTTGTTTTCATAGGCCTGATAACAGAACTCATCCGGGTGGGAACCACTTATTCCCTTATGAACCGCATTCTGATAGGTGATCCGGAAATCACGGTCCTGAATGGATATTCCCTGGCCGATGGCGGCGATGATCGCCTGGCTGTGACTGCGCTCGGCCGCCAACTTTTCCTTCTCGATCTCAAGCTCGGCGGTACGTCTGCGCACCAGACCCCGAAGGGCATAGACAAAGACCAGACAGACGGCGGCAAAAAGGCCGAGAGAGCCCAGAGCCAACCATATCCAGGCAGGAAACGCTTTCTGTTCAACCCCGATCCAGCGCTCAACGGCCTCATTATAAGAAGATTTATCCTTCTTGGCCGCCACGAGATAACGATCAACGGCGGCAAGAACGGCGGCACTTTTCCCTTTCGGGGCGGCATAACGAATCCTGATGGGGTTAAAGAGGATCGGTGTCCGATGCACCCGGTAACGACCAGCATTCCGCAGAGCAAAAAGACGATTGACCAGACCGGCGTCGGCGGCGTTTGCCGCCACCGCCGCCAGCACCGCGGGATAATCCGGATAATAACGAAGCTCAGAGTTTACATTAAAGGCCCCGAGAACCCTTTCAAGCTCCCGGGTATGAATATCCTCTTTCAGGACCGCGATCCTTCTCCCCTCAAGATCGAGGATGTTGTCAATCGCCGCCCCCGGGGCGGCGAATATCCGCCCCCAGTTACTGATCAGGGTCTCGCGGGAAAAGTCATAAAGCCTTTCCCGTTCCCCGGACCAGGCAATGGCCACCTGGAGATCAACCTCCCCTGCCTTCAATCTTTGCAGACATTGGCTCCATTTCCCGGGGACAAATTCAAGTTTCCACCCCTCGGCCGCGGCCACGTGACGCAGGATGTCAATGGCAAAGCCGTCATAACCCGACCCGGCGTCGGCAAAAACCAGGGGAGGATTCTCGTAGACTCCGACCCGCACCGTTCTCGCCGCCGCCTCCGCGGTAGCGGGCACAACAACGAGACAGACAAAAATCAAAAAAATCCGGGGGGAAAAGTTCAATGATCCACCGTCCCGAGAAATTTCATCCCCCGACAATGGAGGCATTAAAGCAACAACATAATTTTAGCAGGAAAAAGGCGGTAAAAAAAAGAAAAATCAACTGATATTTACCGTCGGCCGAAACGACGGCGAACCGGGACATAGACGACCACCAGCAAAACACAGAATCCCAGCGCCGCCAACACCGCCTGATGCAGGTGGGCGACAAGAAACGCCTGGTTCCTGCCGAAAAAGTACCCGGCCAGGGCGAGGACCAGAACCCACAGCCCGGCCCCGAGACCGGTAAAGACGGTGAAAACCGCAAGATTCATCCGCGCCAGCCCGGCCGGCAACGAAATATACTGGCGGACCCCGGGGATGAGGCGGCCGATGAAGGTGCTGATATGACCGTGATCGGCGAAAAAGACCTCGGCCCGGTCAAGGGTACGGGGAGTAATCATCAGATACGAGCCGTAACGGAGGAGAAAGGGACGCCCGACCATAACCGCCAGATAATAATTAAACAGCGATCCCAGGAGACTGCCGCCGATCCCGCTCAACACCACCAGGGCCAGCGACATCTCGCCGCTGGCGGCAAGGTATCCCGCCGGCGGCACCACCACCTCGCTGGGGAAGGGGAAAAACGACGATTCAAGAAACATCAGGACCACTATCCCGGGGTAACCCCAGTGACCAATGACGGCGACAAGCCAGGAAACGATATCGGCAAACATTTTTTTACAGGGCTGAAGATTGATGGACAGAGGCAAGGAGAAGAACATTATCCGTGCTGACTGTAAACCATATGCCGCGAACGGTAAACCGATTTCCCCCTTTACAAGACCGCCGGGCAAGTTATGTTGTGACTGATGCAAACTCATACCTTGATGAATTCATATTGTCCGGGACAGCTGAGCAATAATCTCGATATAAATGGCATGATGTCCTTATTATGAGCGAGGCCATCATGTCCGCAGAGGGGAAAAATGATCAAGATCATCGCTGCCGCGACCGCGGCCGGTAATAATATTATTACCGGCCTGAGCAATCGTTTCCAACCGGCCGACAACTCCTGCCGGGACACGGTGACGGCGATCATCGCCGATGTACGGGAAAACGGCGATGCCGCCCTGGTGAAGTACAACCGGGAATTCGACGCTCCCGGCTTCAACGCCGGGATGCTGCCGGTCGGTGAAGAGGAAATACGGCAGGCGAAAAATGCGGTTAACCCCGATTTTCTCAAGAGCCTCACCCTTGCCGCCGGACGCATCGAGGAATTCCACCGGGAAGAAAGGGAAAAATCGTGGTTCAAGACCCGCGCCGACGGGGTGATCACCGGCCGCATTGTCCGCCCGGTGGACGCCGCCGGTCTTTACGTCCCCGGCGGCCGCGGCGGCACCACCCCGCTGGTGAGTTCGGTGTTGATGAACGGTATACCGGCGGGAATAGCCGGGGTCCCCCGCCGGGTGATGCTTACCCCCCCCGACCGCGAGGGCCGGGTCAACCCCGCCCTGCTGGTGGCCGCGGACCACATCGGCATACACGAGATATACAAGGCCGGCTCCGCCTGGGCCATCGCCGCCCTCGCCCTTGGCACCGAATCCATCGCCCCGGTGGACGTCATTGTCGGCCCGGGGAATCAATTCGTCACCGAGGCCAAACGTCAGGTCGCGGGCCGGGTCGGAATCGACATGATCGCCGGGCCGAGCGAGATCCTGATCGTCGCCGACGGGAACGCCGATCCGGCCTATATCGCCGCCGACATGCTGGCCCAGGCCGAGCACGACCCCCTGGCCCTGGCTATGCTGGTCTGCCTTTCCCGCAAAACCGGGGAAGAGACCATAATTGAACTGGAAAAACAATTGCCCCGGCTCAAGCGACAGGAGATCGCGAGGCAGTCCCTCGCGGACCGGGGGGTGATCCTGGTCGAGCCCGACCTTGACCAGGCCCTTGAGCTCGCCAACACCATCGGCGCCGAACACCTGGAGCTGATGATCGCCGACCCCTTTGCCGTTCTCGGAAAAATCCGCCACGCCGGGGCCATCTTTCTTGGCGGCCAGGCGCCGGAATCAACCGGCGATTACGTCGCCGGTCCCAACCACGTCCTCCCGACCATGGGTACCGCCCGGTTTTCCTCCGCCCTCGGGGTCGAGACCTTTGTCAAAAAATCGAGCCTGATCGCCTATACCCGCGAGGGGATGAAAAACGACAGCGACCATATCCAGCTTCTGGCCAACCTTGAGGGACTCTCGGCCCATGCCCGCTCCGCCGCCATCCGCTCAGACTGAGGTTGCCGATCTTATCTCCCGCGGATGGCGCAGGCTCTTCAACACCGAACCAGATGACGGTGCCGTCCTGCGGCTGTGCGTCTACTTCGCCGAGCTTGAACGCTGGAACCGGAAGATAAATCTGGTGGGCCGCGATACCCCGGAAAACTGGATCGACTTCCATTTTCTCGATTCCATGCTCGTAAACGACCTTGCCGCGACCGCGGCCGGCATGGCCGATATCGGCAGCGGCGCAGGCTTTCCGGCCATGGTGATAAAGTGCCTGCGTCCGGGGCTTCCGGTCACCATGATCGAACCCCGGGGCAAACGGGCCGCGTTTCTGCGGCAGGCCGCCCGGGTCATCGGTATGACCGCCCTGACCGTTGAAGAAAAAAGGGTCGAAGACTGCGCCGGCGAGTTTGCCCTTGTCACCTCCCGGGCCCTGGCGGAGATCAAGGATTTTCTCGCCCTGGCCGCGCCCCGGTGCGAAAAGGGCGGCATTGCCGCCACCCTCAAGGGGGAGGACATCAGCGCCGAGCTTGAGCGTTTCAGACAGGCCCCGGTTGCCGCCGCCTTCCGCTGCCGCGAAACCAGGAGCTACACCCTGCCGCAAAACGGTCGCCGCCGTAACCTCGTCATCTTTGAAAAGCTATGAACAGAAAAACCCCGGCCCTGATGATCCAGGGAACCTGCTCAAACTCGGGCAAATCCGTGCTCGCCGCCGCCTTCTGCCGTATCTTTCTCCAGGACGGCCTTCGGGTGGCGCCGTTCAAGGCCCAGAACATGTCGCTTAATTCATTTGTCACCCGCGACGGCGGCGAAATGGGGCGGGCCCAGGTGGTCCAGGCCCAGGCGGCAATGCGCGACCCGGATGTGCGGATGAACCCGGTGCTGCTTAAACCATCGAGCGATACCGGGGCCCAGGTAATCGTAAACGGCAGGCCGCGGGCGAACATGAAGGTGGAAGAGTATATCCGGGCCAAGGCGGCGATCCAGGAAGAGGTATTCGCCGCCTACGACTCCCTGGCCGGGGAAAACCAGGTCATGGTCCTTGAGGGGGCCGGGAGTCCGGCTGAAGTCAATCTCATGCGCCATGACATCGTCAACATGGCCATGGCCCGTTATGCCGGGGCAAGGGTACTGATCACCGGCGACATCGACCGCGGCGGGGTCTTTGCCTCGCTTCTGGGGACCATGGAGATCCTGCCGGAAACCGACCGCGCCCTGGTGGCCGGGTTTATCATCAATAAATTCCGCGGCCGCCGCGAACTCCTCACCGACGCCATCGACTTCATCGAGGCGAGAACCGGAATCCCGGTCCTCGGAGTCATCGACTTCATCCCCGATCTCGGTCTGCCGGAGGAGGACTCGGTGGGGTTCAAATCCGGGCTCTTCGACCATCCCCGTCCCGCGGGAGAACATGTCGCCATCGGGGTCATCGACCTGCCGCATGTGTCAAACTTCACCGATATCGAGCCATTCCTGGCCGAGCCCGACGTCCACCTGGAGATCATCCGCGAGCCGGAACAGGTCGCGGCCATGGACACGCTGATAATCCCCGGCAGCAAAAACGTCTACGCCGACCTGAACTGGCTGCGGCAGCAGGGCCTTGACCGGGAGATAAAAAAGTTCGCCGCCGACGGCGAAGTGGTCGGCATCTGCGGCGGCTTTCAGATCACCGGCGAAAGCATCGACGATCCCGGCGGCCTTGAAAAAGAGGGCGGCGGCAGTTTCACCGGCCTGGGGCTGGTGAAGATGAAGACCTTGCTGACGGAGGAAAAATCCCTCTGCCGGGTCATCGGCGTCCACCGCCAAAGCGGCCTGCCGGTCCACGGTTATGAAATCCACCACGGCCTGAGCAACTCCGACGCCCCCCCCTGGCTTATGACCGAAAACGGCCCGGCCGGAATCAGCGTCGGCAATGTCAGTGGCTCATACGTCCACGGCATCTTTGACTCAGACCCGTTCCGCCGCTGGTTCATCGACCGGCTCAGGGGAAAAAAGGGAATGGCGGAGCTGGGCCGGATCGTGGCCCCATACGGCATCGACGCCGCCATCGACCGCCTGGCCGACCTGGCGCGGCGGCAGGTGGACATGACCGCGATCCGCCAGGGACTGGGAATAAAATGACCGCCATGATCCTCATCGCCGTCGCCCTTGATCTGCTTCTGGGCGATCCCCGTTTCCTCCCCCACCCGGTGCGGGGAATCGGCGCCCTTTTCCGCCGGGCGGAAAAAGCCGGGCGGTGGATATTCCCAGCCCACCCACGCCTTGCCGGTCTGTTCGCCCTGCTCTGCCTCATCACCATCACCGCCGCCACCGCCACCGGAATCCTCCTTGTTGCCGCTCATTTCGGGGAAACGGCCCATACCGCGGCCGGGGCGGTCATCATCTATTACACCATCGCCTTCCGCGACCTCGCCGAGCACGGTATGGCAGTGAAAAGGGCCCTGACCCGGGACGACCTTACCGGGGCCGGGAAAGAAGTGGCAATGATCATTAGCCGTGACCCGGAAACCATGGGCCGGGAAGCGATCATCCGGGCAACGGTGGAGAGCATGGCTGAAAACCTGGTGGACGCGGTAACGGCGCCGCTTTTCTGGGCCGCCTGTTTCGGCCCGGTGGCGGCGGCGGTCTACCGGACAATCAATACCGGCGACGCCATGTTCGGCTACAAAACTGAAAAATACCGCGATTTCGGTTTTTTCCCCGCCCGGATCGACGACCTCGTCAACCTGATCCCGGCCCGGATCACCGGCGCCGTCATCCCGTTTGCCGCCATTTTCTCTCCCGCCTCGCCGCTGAGATCGCTCAAGATCCTCAGCCGCGACCGCAACAAACACCAGAGCCCAAACGGAGGTCACCCGGAGGCGGCGGTTGCCGGGGCCCTTGGTATCCGTCTCGGCGGCCCGGGCAATTATTTCGGCAAAATCATCAATAAACCAAGCCAGGGCGACGACCTGCGCCCCCCGGTGGCGGAAGACATCAGCCGCACCATAATCCTGATGGCCGTAGCCGCCACCATTGTTACGGCTTTGCTTGCAGCTGGCCGTCCCCTTTTCATCCTCCTGAAACCGTGATGGTTTCAGGGCCGGATCGGGGACTTGTTACGACTCCACCATCAACCAAAGAGGAGACAATGAACAACCGAATCATCAAATTCGCCCCCGCCCTGCTGCTCATCATCCTTGCCCCGCTGAGCGCCCGGGCCGGCGACCATGTATTCAGCCGCAGATTATACCCCAAGTTCCAGACCAGGGCCTGCACCGTCTGCCACGATTTTTACGAGCGGACCCGGAATGGGCTGGCCTTCAGCTCCCACCGGAAACGTCTCGATCCCAACCGTTGTCCCAAATGCCATAACGCCGGGGTCACCGGTTTCAAGCACCCGGAAGAATGGTTTGCCATGCCCGGGCTCTATACCTCTGGAATGAGCCCCCGGCAGACCTGTAAAAAGATCAAGGAAGCGCTGCACGCCAGGTTCAAGAGCGACAGATTAATCGCCGCCCAGGTGGAAAGACATCTCTTCACTGATCCCCGCGTCCTCTGGGGTATCGAGGGGGCCACGGAGAAAAGCGGCCGCCTCCCCTTTAAAAAACGAGAAAAGGACCTGGTAAAGGGCGGCCTTGACGAATGGGGAAAAGAGGTCAGGATGTGGACAGCAGGAGGTCTTGAATGTGAATAACAGCCAAAGGACTGATGACGGCGGGTGAAGGCCATGGACAAAAATTGTCAACAAAACCACCATTTTTACCCGGGCCGACAAAAACGTTCACAGACTCCCCGCCCCCGCTTACCCACCTAACATCTTTGAATTAAAGATAAAATTAAACAGAAATGGCCGCAGGTAATATTCCCCGGCAAACAGGAGCAATTCTTGCATCGTACCCTTGATGAACTCGTAATAAGTCACGGGATGGCTAAGTAAGAATTTCGATATACAAGGAGTAGTGTATTTTTGTGAGCGAGACCATACATATGGTATGTCGAGCGAACAAAAATGCGCTACGACGCAGTAGATCGGAA
>JAJRZW010000056.1 GCA_024275015.1 Deltaproteobacteria bacterium
GAGGACAACTCCGAGAACTGGGACCTCGCCTCCCGGATAAAATTTTATGGCGATTTCCGTTTTATGGCCAATTATGTGACCGCGGACGCGGCCAGTTTTTACGGTGCCATGGATGTCGCCCGTGGAGTTAATGATGTTCTTGCGGCTGGTTCAACGACCAATATGACCCCTCTCCTCGCAGCATTTGGAATGACAACCACAGATCCTCTGGCTAATTTTGCAAGTGCTCTTGCCGTTACCCCCAAGGCAACTTTTCTTGCGGCTGCTGCTGGTGCGGGTTTGAGTCCGCAGCATGCAAACGATCTTGCGGAGATATTTTATAATCCGTCTGTAGGGGCCTTATTAGGCGGGATGCCTGTTGGCACAACTATTGGTGATGTAACTGGATACTTTGCCGATGCGCAGCATTTGGTTAGCTTCATGAAGATGATCCCGGCGGCTGACCGCAAGAGTATTTTTGGTAACCTTACAAACGCCTACACCCCTGATGCGGCTACCAAATATAAAAACGACACCCTGTACACCAACCGTTTCCGGCTCAACATGCGGGCCAAGGCCACCGAGAACGTGGAGTTCAAGGGCCGGCTGGCGATGTACAAGATCTGGGGCATGCAGAATAACGCGGTTGACTACAGCTATAACAACGGTATGGGCGGTGGGCCTTTCATGTACAGCTCCATGGCCTTTGACGGTTCCTCCACCCGCATGCCCCAGGACAACGTCCTGAGGGTGGACCGGGCCTTCATGAACTGGAACAATATCGGCGACATGCCGATCTGGTTCTCCATCGGCCGCCGTCCGGTCACCGATGGTCCTCCGAGTCAGCTCCGCCTCGGGGCCGACAAAAAGATGGCCACCCCGACCGCCTACATGAACTACGCCTTTGACGGTCTTTCCATCGGTTACGCCTATAACAACCTTTTTGGCATCGAGGACCTTCCCGGCCGGGTGCGGCTCTGTTACGGCCGCGGTTTTGAGTCCGGCCCCACCGAGAACGGCGACGGCCTCAACGACGTTGATTTCGGCGGCATCTCCTGGGACGTGTTCAAGAAGGGCGACCGTTTTTTCAACTTCCAGTCCTTCGGCGCCTTCAACATGTTCAATGTTCCGGACAATATCACCTTTGTTAATCCACTGGAGTACACCTTGTGGGAGCGGGCGGCAAAAGATTCTACTCTCAATGCCGAGGAGTATTACGATCCCCTTGATCCCACCAAGGATCTCAAGCTTAACCGGGCCAACCTCGGTGACATCTATCACACCTCGGCGGTGTATATGAGCAAGGTCAATGACCTGCATTACTTCCTGGTCGGCGGCTGGAGCCATACCAAGGCCCGGGGCATGGACGAGCTCGGCACCAGTCTCCTTGGTTCCTGGTGGAACAACCCCGAGGACAAGGACGGTTACTCGTTCTACACCGGCGTCCGCTACGACATGGGCGACGAGTGGCGTTTCGGTCTTGAGTATAATTACGGTTCCAAAAACTGGATCTCCTTTACTCCGGGTCATGACGAGGTCTACGCCTCCAAGCTCGCCACCCGCGGTTCGGTTGCCGAGCTTTACACCATCTGGAACATTCCCGCCGGCGAGAAGATCAGTAAATTCTCCAAGGCCTTTATCCGCCTGGGCGGTCAGTACTACGATTACGAGTACACCGGCAGCGGTTTCTGGTTAGGAGAGCCGGTCAAGATCAGCGACCTGGCCAACGATCCGTTGAACGCCCAGTTCAACGTCCCGGTGGACAAGATGACCCGGGTCTACCTCTCGATTGAGGCCTGGTTCTAACCGGCAGGGCTTGTTCCCGCCATCGGGACTCCGGGTAAACGTCCGGAGTCCCGGGTTTAAAAAGAGCTGTACAAGAAGAAAAACCCTTCTTCCTTCCTTAGGGGTGTCCTTCGGGGCACCCTGTTTTTTTTGTCTTTCGACATTATGACGTTATAATCTTTGTGAGGAATACGAATGTCTTTTGCCAGGTTGAAACTATGGTGCCGGCTTCACCCCGCCGCCCTTCGGACGTCCGATAACGGGACATCCCCTCCCTGAAAAATCTGGGAAAAATTCTCAACCGTATTAACATGCTGTGCGAAAATTTATCCACTCCCGGGGACGGGCGTTTTTTACCTTTTGCCTTTTGTTTTTGATTGTCATATTATGCCTGCGAAAAATTCGGCTTGATTCTTTAAGTCTCAACTTTCCGACCTGGGGTTTTGTTGATATTTTCAGGATATCCTGAATCTGTGACGGCTTTGATGCTTGTTGAGACGCATCAGGTTGAATAAGCGCGTTTTTGGCGAAGTTGCAGTTCGGTTGGCAGATTCACCCCGCCGCCCTCCGGGGCGTCCGATAGCGGGCCGTCTGCTGTGTCGGCAACCCGTTGATATGCCGAAGTATAATCAACGTGGTCGCCTCCTTGCATCCGGCCCGCTCTCGAACGCTTACGGATTCAGGGATATTATAGCAATGAAGCAAACTGTGGTTTGTCTTTCCGGCATGCTTTTTGCCGGAATCCAGGATTGATGAACTCGCAACAAATCATGGGATGGCTAAGCAGAAATTTCTATATACAAGGAGTAATGCGCTACGACGACGTCGATCGAAATTATTACGACGCCATCAACCTTTAAAACTGGAGAAGAACAATGAGCAGAAAACTAATCGCGATTGCCGCGGCCATGCTGGCTTTGCCTTCCATGGCCCAGGCCACCGGGCTTGACTTCAGCTTCAACGACGAGGCGGCCCAGGTGGTGCTGAGCCAGACCACGGTTGAAGACGCCAACGGCAAGGTTGAGATGAATCTCCGCGGGCTCTATGCCGATCCCGAGAACACCGCCATCGGTTCCTTCGGGGTCAACGTCATGGGCGGGGTCGATCCGGTGCCGGGCCTTGATATCGGCGCCGGGGTCAAGGGCTATATCGGCGACACCGACAAGGACGATATCCTTACCGGCGGCCTGGGGTTTATCGCCGAATACGAGCCCGGGGCGTTGCGCGGGGTCGGCTTTGCCGCCGAGTATTTTTATTGCCCCAAGGTGTTCTCCGGTCTCGACACCGATCGTCTCACCGAGTTTGAGGCCCGGGCCAGTTACAGGATCGTCCCCCGGGCCGCGGCCTATGTGAGTTATTCCGAGGTCAGGGCCGATATCAAGGACAAGGGATACCGCACCGTTGACGACGGTTTCCGGGTTGGCCTTGAACTGGAATTTTAGTATTGCTCAAATGCCGTCGCAGCGCCATCCTTGACCGTTCCGGGGTGGGGCATGGCTTTTTTGCTTCAAACGGCGGTGTGAGTCCGCCGCCGTTTGAATCTCTCAACCTTTCCTTCGGCGTTGGCGATGATCCTCGAAATGTAAGGGAAAATCGTGATCTCGTCAGGCGGCGGCTGGGATTGACGGCGATTGCCGCGGTCACCCAGGCGCATGGCGACCGGGTGTTGCGGGTTTCTTCCCCGCCCGCGGACGATGACCCCCGGGGCTATGACGCCATTATCACCGCCGAACCCGGTATCGGGCTTATGATACAGCAGGCCGATTGTCAGGCGGTGCTCCTTTTTGATCCCGTGGTCCCGGCGGTCGGCATCGCCCATTGCGGTTGGCGGGGCAATGTCGCTGGTATCTGCGCCAAAGTGGTGGCTGCAATGGCCGCCGCCTATGGGTGCGCCCCGGCCCGGATGCTGGTGGCGATCAGCCCTTCCCTCGGTCCCTGTTGCGCCGAGTTCCGCGATTACCGTGAACTCCTGCCCCGCTGGATGTGGGAGTTCCGTCGGGGGGAGTGTTTTTTTGATTTTCCCCGGATTACCCGCAGACAACTGCTTGGCGCCGGAATTATTCCGGAGAATATCGATTCCATTCATCACTGTAATGTCTGTGACCGCGATTTTTTTTCCTATCGCCGCGATGGTGATCTCACCGGGCGCCAGGGTTCGGTTATCGGCATAATCTCATGAAGGCCCGGAAAAATCCCCGCCGCACCGCGATAGAAATCCTTGCCGCCTGGGAAGGCAGCGGCGCTTCCCTGACCGTGGTCCGCGACCGGATGTTCCGGCGTTTCCCCCTGGCCGACGCCCGTGACCGCGGCCTGGTTAATATGCTCATATTCGGGTTGATGCGGCAGTTGAACCGGATTGATTTTTTTCTCTCCCGCCGTTCTGAAAGGCCGCTCGCCAGACTTGACAAAAAGGTGCGGGCCGCGCTCAGGCTTGGTATCTTCGAGCTTTATGGCCCGGGTAAAGATCGGGGCGGCGGGGTGGTTAACGAGACCGTGGCCGCGGTAAAGGCGGCCGGGGCGCCGAAGTGGCAGGCCGGGTTTGTTAACGCCGTCATGCGGGGTTTCGTTGCTGACGGTTTTCCCGAACTCCCCGGGGACAGAGGGCTTGCCCTCGGCCATCCCGGCTGGATGCTTGCCCGCTGGGAAAAGGATCGCGGCGCTGACATGGCCGCGGAAATAGCGGCGGAAAATAATCGCCGCCCGGATTTATGTCTGCGGGCGCGGCCGGGCCGCCGCCCTGAGTTTATGGCGAAATTAGCCGCGGCCGGATTTTCCGCGGCGGCAACCGGGATCGCCGCCGCCGGGGTCAGACTTGCCGGATTTAACGGCCGGATTTTTACCCTGCCCGGTTATAAAGAGGGGGAATTCAGCGTTCAGGACGAGGCGGCGCAGCTGGTGGCTGAGATCGCCCTTGCCGGAGGCGCGGCCGGGGCAAAGAATATTCTCGACGCCTGCGCCGGGGTCGGCGGCAAGAGCTGCCATCTCGCCGATCTCGGCGGGCCGGATGCCGTGGTGGTCGCCCTTGAGCCCGAAGTGAGCCGCAGGGAGCTTTTGACGGCGAATATCAAAAGGTTTGGTCTTGGGGGGCGGATAAAGACTAAAAGCGGTCATATCGCCGATCTGGCCCCGGCAAGGGGTAATCTCTTTGACCTGGTCCTGGTTGACGCCCCCTGTTCCGGTCTCGGGGTCATCCGTCGTCATCCGGATATCCGCTGGAACCGTAACCCGGGGGATATCGCTTCCCTCGCGGCGCGGCAGAAGGAGTTATTGCGACAGGCGGCCGCCCTTGTCCGCCCTGGCGGCCACCTGGTTTACGCCGCCTGCAGCTTTGAGCCCGAGGAGACCGTGGCGCTTATCAATGATTTTCTTGCCGTCCGGCCGTTGTTCTCCCTTGAGGATCCGGGGAATTTCTGCCGCCTGCCGCCGCCCTCTGCCTGCGGGACGGCTTTTTCCTTTCCCTGCCCGGCGAAATGGGCCTGGATGGTTTTTTCTGCGCCCGGATGCGCCGGGATTTTCCCCTGAACCCCTGAATCGTGAACCCTGAATCGTGAACGAACCCAAATATATCCGCATCCGCAAGGCCCGGATGCATAATCTGAAAAATATCGACGTCGATATCCCCCGTAACCGTCTGGTGGTCTTCACCGGGCTTTCCGGTTCCGGCAAATCGACCCTCGCCTTTGACACCCTCTACGCCGAGGGACAGCGGCGTTATGTTGAGTCCCTTTCCACCTATGCCAGGCAATTTTTAGGCCAGATGGCCAAGCCCGAGGTGGAATCGCTGGAGGGTCTGAGCCCGGCGGTATCCATCGAACAGCGGACCACCAGCCGTAATCCCCGTTCCACCGTCGGTACCATCACTGAAGTTTACGATCATCTCCGTCTCCTCTTCGCCCGCGCCGGCACCCCCCATTGTCCTCAATGCGGTGACGAGATTCATCCCCAGTCAATTGAGGAGATGGTGGAGACCATCAGCGCCTGGCCCGGGGGGACGAAGATCATTCTCATGGCGCCGCTGGTTAACCTGCGCAAGGGTTCCCATGGTGAACTTATTGACAGTCTCAGGCGCCAGGGATATGTCCGGGCCCGTATCAACGGCGAGGTGCGGGGCCTTGACGGGGAGGTCGCTCTTGACAAGAACAAACGCCATACCATTGAGGCGGTGGTTGACCGCCTGGTGGTCAAGGAGGGGATGCGGCGGCGGCTTTCCGACTCCATTGCCACCGCGGTGGAACTTGGGGCCGGGTTTGTCCTGGTGCAGCGGCCGGGAGAGGCTGAGATCCTCTTCAGTGAACACGCGGCCTGTAAACGCTGCGGCATAAGTCTGCCGCCGCTTTCCACCGCCCTTTTTTCCTTTAACAGCCCCAAGGGTGCCTGCCCGGAATGTTCCGGCCTCGGGGTAAGGCAGCGCCTTGCCCCTGAGCTTGTGGTGCCGGATATGTCCCTGTCGTTGACCCAGGGTGCCATCGCCCCCTGGGGCGCCCCGGGCGTCCGCCGCGGCCGCTGGCCCGCGAACTCGATCAATAAACAGACCCTTGAAAGTCTTGCCGCCCATTACGACTTCAGTCTTGATGTTCCGTTTAAAAAGATTCCTGAACGAATAAGAAAAAAGATCCTCTTCGGCAGCGGCCGGGAGCTGATCGAGTTTCACTTTCACCGCGGCCGGCGTCGGACGGTGAACCGGGTCGCCTTTGAAGGGGTGCTGCCGCAGATGACCCGGCGCTATCGCGAAACC
>JAJRZW010000057.1 GCA_024275015.1 Deltaproteobacteria bacterium
CTGATCGACAAACTCGAACAGGTGGGAATAAAAGTAGTGTCGCTCCAGCCCCGCAATGTTGACGAAATGTTTGCCTACTGGCGAAAACTGGGCCGGCTCTGCGGCCGGGAAAAGCAGGCCGAACAAATGGTCACCCGCTTCAGGGACAAGGTTGAGCACTTCCGTGAACTCACGCGGAAAATTCCCCTGGAAAAGAAAAAAAAGGTGTATTTCGAGGCCATCCACCGGCGGATGAAAACCTTTGCCCCCGGGGCCATGGCCCTCTTCTGCCTCAAGACCGCGGGCGGGATCAACCTCGCCGCCGACGCAAAGAGTGTCCGCAACACCAATATCGCCGCCTACGGCAAGGAACATATCCTCGCCCTTGCCGACCGGATCGGAATCTTTCTCTCCCAGAAGGGACGGATGAACCGGGTGAGCAGAAAAATGATCATGGACGAACCGGGGTTCTCCGCCATCCGGGCGGTGCGGGAAGGCAAGGTGTTTCTCGTGCCCGAGGAACTGGTATCGCGACCGACCATGCGCCTGCTGGACGGCATCGCGATGATCCGGAACATCCTTTACCGAAAAACGGCAGAATGAAGATTGCTAAGCAAAAAATTCGATATACCAATGAGTAGTGTATTTTTGTGAGCGGGACCATATCCCGCCATGGCGGGATCGAGCCGAACAAACAATGAACTACGACGCAGTAATCGAAATTATTGATAGCCATCGACATATTTACTACGAGTTCATCATATGAAGCGGATAAAAAAAATAGCCCCGGAAGAGATCGAGGCCGAGAGTTTCCGGATCATCGAGGCCGAGATCGGAACCCATGGGTTCAGCCAGGAGCAGTGGCCGGTGGTGCGCAGAATGGTCCACGCCGCGGGTGATCTCGCCCTGGCCGGGCGGGTCAGGTTCTCTCCCGGGGCAGTGGCGGCGGGAATCGCGGCGATAAGGGCCGGCAAAGACGTGCTCACCGACACCTCCATGGCCGTGGCCGGGACCAGCCGGGGCCTGCTCTCCCGCTTCGGAGCCCGGGTGGAATGCCGCCTCAACTCCCCCGAGACCGCGGCCCTTGCCGCCGAAGGACATCTCACCCGAAGCGAGGCGGCCATACGCCTGGGCCTTGCCCGGCATCCGGGCATCGTGGTCATCGGTAACGCCCCCACCGCCCTGGTGGAGGTGGTGAGGATGGCGGCGCAGGGCATACGGCCCGACCTGGTTATCGCCATGCCGGTGGGCTTTGTCAACGCCGCCGAGAGCAAGGAACTCGTCGAGGAAAGCGATCTCGCCTGGATCACCGTCCAGGGCCGCCGCGGCGGCACCCCGGCGGCGGTGGCGGCGGTGAACGCCCTGATAAGACTGGCCGTTGGGGAGAGATAATGGGATTGAGTGAAAAATCACCGACCCGAACCCCGGGAACAAAGGCGTTCATAATCGCCGGCACCCATTCCGGCTGCGGCAAAACCACGGTCAGCCTGGGGATCATGGCCGCCCTCTCGGCCCGGGGGCTTGTGGTGCAGCCATATAAATGCGGC
>JAJRZW010000058.1 GCA_024275015.1 Deltaproteobacteria bacterium
AGAAACTGGCTCCTCGCCCTGCTCCTGATCCAGTGGCAGGAAACGGCGGTGGATTTGCTGGCGGTCTGGCGGAGCATCTTCTGTACCGTTTTCAAGCCCTCCTGGGTAATTACGGTTTGCCAGGTGTTGTCGCCGATGCGGTCGGCAAAGGCGTCAAGCACCCGACGGGTCTTTTTGAGGGCGTTTTTCTCGCATTGGGAGATAAAAGTTACCATCATAACGAAACACCTTTCCTCAAAACCCGATCTTCCATTTTGGCTTTTCGTCTTCGACTGACAACTGCCGGATCGCACCGAATGCCTCTTTCACTGTTCAGGACGCTGGACAATATCGCCGCCCCATGCTCCGTAACAGAGTGTTGAAAAAACCGTCCTGGCTTTTTCAACCGCCGGTTGGATAAAACAAGTTTCATCCAACCTCTCGATTCCACCGGGTTTTTCAACCCGGCAAAATCGGCGGCGCGTCTATGCGCCGCGACCAGCCCGTTTTTCAACGGGCTGGTCGCGGCAATCGGAACGGTATCAACCATAATTCGTCTCCCTGTTCTCCCGTTGACCTTGGGCCAGCATCTTCACATGGTCAAACATGAAATCCAGCGCCTTATGATCGGCAAATGATCGCAGGCACTGCTGACGGAACTCCTGTTCGGTGGCGTTCTCTCCGGCACAGATAAAGGCCCAGGGCAGCACGATGGCGTCTTTTACCAGATCGGCGACATCGAAAACCAGAGCACCGCGCCGGGTTTTACCGTGCATTACCGCAAAGGCGTGCGGTATCCCCAGCACCCAGAGGGTTGAGGCCGCCAGTCCGTAAGCAAGATAATTACCGTGATTAAGAAAACCATTGGCGGCATCAGTCGATTCCCTGGTGCGGATAAAGCCTTCCATTTTATGCAGACGGGCGGCAAATTTATATAACTGCTTGGTCAGTTTTGCCTCCGTTGCCAACAGATACGTGGTCTTGCCGGCACTATCTATCTGAGCAAGAGACGCATCCAAGGCCCCGGAAATTGAGGGATCTGCCGTATCAAAACCTGCCAGCATCAATTCCCGATCATGACTCCAGACTTTTCGCAAATAGCCAATGCGGGCATGTTGCAAGGTTTTTGCGGCCTGCAGGCGTTTTTCATCGTTAAACCAGAAAGACATCCAGCCTTGCAGGTATTCGGTGGGCCGATACTCACTCTGTGGACTCAGCCATTCAATTTCATTGCCCATGTACAGCGGCGTACCTCCACCTCCACAAAAACCAAGCAAGACCCCGGCCTGGGCCAGCATTCTCACCGCCGCCTGGGTGATTGAGGTTCCAGTCCCCAGGAGGATAACGGTGGTATTGGCAATTGGAATATTAAAATACTGTTTATCTTTCCTGGCCTCGGTGAGATAAAGAACCCGACCATCCTTCTGCATTACCCGGCAATGCTCCAGGTAATACATATTGGCCCGCTTTGAGTGCAGAATCGTTTTTAAATCTGACGGAGAGAAATCATCCATTTTTTCCCCTCATGTGACGGCGAAAACCGCTGACCTTTTCTTCACACATCCAACAATCCACAATAGCACCACCCCGGCCCACACTGTGGCCACCTCAAAAAATCACTTTTTCTTTTACTTCTGTATCCGTGACGTTCGGGAACGGTGCAGATGCAAGGAGGCAAGCACGTTGATTATACTTCGGTATATCAACGGCTTGCCGACACCGCGGATGCGCCGTTCCCGGACGCCCGAAGGGCGGCGGGATAAAATTCCGCCGGAGTGAAAATCAGGCAAAAAACGCATGAATTCAGATAAATACATACTCGGTTGCCACTAAGCCGTCACGGATTCAGGTTACTGACATAGCTTCCTTAATGGACGACTCTGATAATCCTCAATTCAAGATCCGTCGGTTTTTACTTGAACCCCATCAATTTCTGCCAGATACGGGCGGCCATACGGGCGTCCGCCAAGGCGCGATGACTCCTGGCTGACGATAATTCCCCGAATAATTTTTTATAGACCGTGGCTAATTTATAGTTCGGCAAACCCGGCAGGCATCGACGGCTTAAGGCCAGGGTGCAGACGCTCTGGTTTCTCAGTTCAAGGCCGCATCGTTTAAATTCAGCTCTTAAAAAAACCATGTCAAACCCGGCGTTGTGGGCGATGAGGGTGCCGTCACCGATAAATTCCCTTAATTGACCGTAAACATAATCCGGACCCGGCTGACCACGGAGAGAATTGTTGCTGATTCCATGCACGCGCCGGGCGTTCTCGGGAATGGCCACCCCGGGATTAATCAGACTCTGGAATTCCGCCGTGCCGCCTGTTAATGACACCGCAGCGATCTCTATAATTCTTGCCCCATAACGGGGGGACAGACCTGTCGTCTCAACATCAACGGCAATATATTTACGCTCCACGCCCGCCCTTGACCCATACATTGATCAACCTCAAAAAATATCACTCTTCCTTTTATCCGGTATATCTTTGCCATGACCGCCGGTGTCAAAATAACAGCTTTCATTTTCAGGCATCCCCCTCCCTCCTGCGCCTCGGTTCCCACCAGCGTTCAAACGGGAAGTGACGAAGCATGAAGAGGATAGCGTCGGGACAGTCGGCGTTGTCGACATACGCGATCTCCCGTTCGTTGTACGGACTCTTCAGGGTAAAATTCTCCGTCACCCGGTTATAGATGACGATCAGGCCGCCGAAGGTAATCATACTGTTGGTCACCTCGCCGCAGACCGGACAGCGGCCTGAATCATCCAGGCCGGCAATGTTGTCGCGCCTGATTTCCCAGTCGCAATCAATGTTACGGCAATACTCCTTTGCCCGACCCACCACATAGTCACGCTGTTTCCAATCGCCTTCATTTTTCATTTTTGCACCTCTCTTTCAAGGAATTGTCATTTGCGCGGCAATACCGCACTATTTTCTCCATGTTAACCGGCCACCTGGGACAAACAGTGACCCACCCCCCCTTGAAAAATTATTGTTTTAAGGGGGAAAAAGGGAAAGATCGGCAGAAATATTTCCACAGTAAAAACAGATAAACACCGATCAAACTAACCGTCAAGTGACCTGTGATACCGCGGACAGGGTGGACTACGTTGTATCTCCCTAAACCCAGGAGATCAGGATCTTTGCCACGCCATAAATATTTCTATTCTCTTAACAGACCGTTGAAAAAGCCGGCCATGGCTTTTGAACGGTCTGTTATCCATCCCCATCCGCGTAAGGCTCAAATCTCGCGGCCATGTCCGCCATGATCTCCGGGGGGACCTCATGGATATTACGGAATTTATCCGTTGCCGTTATCACCCGGCAGGGGAAACCCATCTTAAAATAGGGCGCCATATCACGCACACGGACAAAGGTATTGGCGACTACCACGCTCCGTCCCTGACGAAGATAATTTAATGTCTCGGCCTGACACCACGCGTGGGCGGCCCCAATGTTACAGGGGGCGAAACAATATACCCCGTCCTTCATGTGGTACATATCAGCCTCGATATGGACGTAGCCTTCCATGCCCCGGGCGATGGTACTCTTCCCGGAACCGGGAAGGCCGCGGATCAGGACAAGTTCGGCACCATTGCCGATCTCCTCGTCCCGAGCATCATGGGTTTCAGGGCAGTCCCGCGGTTCCGCGCTCCTGTTTTTCATAATCCATCTTCCTCCTTTCTGCGCCTCGGCTCCCACCAGTGCTCAAACGGAAAGTGGCGGAGCATTAAAAGAATGGTGTCAGTGCAGTCGGCGTTGTCAACATAGGCGCTGCACCGTTCCTGGTACGGACTCCGCAGAGTAAAATTTTCCTTTATCCGGTTCTAGATGACGGTCAGGCCGCCGAAAGAAATCGCGCTGTCGGTAATCTCGCCGCAGACCGGACAGCGGCCTGAATCATCCAGGCCGTTACTGCTGTCGCGGCTGATTTTCCAGCCGCAATTACGGTTACGGCAATACTCCTCCGCCCGACCCATCACATAGTCACGATTTCTCCAGCCGTTTTCATTGTTCATTTTTGCCTCCCGATACTGTCTGAATTTGTCATTTTCGCGGCAATTATTCACTATCCGCTTTTTTTTATTTTAACCGCCCACCTGGGACAAATACGGTCCCAGGTACCGAAAAAATTAATTTTCTCTAACCTTATATCCATGAACCTTCGAGAGCAGGACAGAGGCATGGCCTCTATCGCAAAAATACCCCCTTTATATTGAATTCGTTAACCATGACGGTCTCGTAACAATTCCCCGCGGAGGCGTCTTCGGCGATTTTCGGAAAAAGCACCGGGCGGGGGGATGCGTTAAAAAATCCCGCATGTTTGAGGGCATAGCCCGATTTCGGGATTTTAGCAGCCCGCCGACCGGGGCCCGAAAATCGTCGTTTTCAGCCGGAGCGGGGAATTGTTACGACTTCATCAACCATGCCATCCCATTATTTTTTACAGGAACATGCGCCGCCTATTTTACCTGGGTTAAAATCGAAAAACCGGCCGGAACTTTTGTTGTGCAGCGGGGAAAAAAGCCACGAACTGCTTCAACGAGGGTGTTTGTTTGAGTAAAAAAAGCCGCCGAAGAAATTCCCGTGGCCCTAATAATCACGGAAGGATGCGCGTTGCTGTTGCTGGGCGCGGCGGTCGTGGAGGACGGAGACAAAGGCCTTGACCACTTCAGGATCAAACTGAGTGCCGGCGCATTTTTCAAGCTCGGCCAGACCGTCCTCCATGCTCATGTTGACCTTATAACTCCTTTTAGAGGTCATGGCATCATAGCTGTCGGCAACGGTTATAATCCGGGTGAGGATGTCGATCTCGTCACCACCGATGCCGTCTGGATAGCCTTTGCCGTCAAGACGCTCATGATGATGACGGACAATAACGCCCTCGCGATCAAGAAAGCCCAAGGGTTTCATGATGTTCTGGCCGATTTCCGGGTGTTTTTTGATCAGCTCCCACTCTGCGTCGTTCAGGGGCCCGGCCTTCTGGATGCAGCTTAAATCGATGACCAGTTTACCGATGTCATGGAGGCGGCAGGCACGGTCAAGAACCCCCAGGTCTTCAAGGTCAATGCCGATCCTGTCGCCGATCATCCGGGAATACTCGGTAACCCGGGTGGTATGGCCGGCAGTGTACTGGTCCTTTTCTTCCAGTGCCACCTGCAGGGTAACAATGGTACTGAACGAAGTGTTTTCAAGGTTCTCGCTGTACTCTTTCAGGAGCTGATTCTTCTCCTCAAGTTCCCGGGTCTTGGCCCGGACTTCATGTTCAAGGTTGTCTTTATATACCTTTTCCTGGATGACGTACATCCGCTTTTCCAGGGCGCGGCGAACCTTGACATTGAAGATATCGAGGTCTTCAATGGGCTTTGAGATAAAATCATAGGCCCCGAGATTGATGGCCTTGACCGCGTATTCCATACTGCCGGCGCCGGTCAGAAACAATACCGGCAGCCCCAGCTTGCGTTCATTAAGGGCGGCCATGACCTCAAAACCGTCCATCTCCGGCATGTTGATATCGAGGATGACCACGTCAAAAGTCGCGTCCACCTGTTCAAGGGCGCTGCGGCCGTCTTCCACCGCCACCACCTTATGCCCGAACATCTCAAGAATCTTGACCACCGCCTCGCGTACCAGGCCGTCGTCGTCGGCAATGAGGATCTTTGCGTTCTCTTTCATGCTTTTCCCAGGTTCCAGTAAGGTCTTAAAACTTGCGCAAGCGGCCGGAGCTCGACGGGCATTTCTTTGTTTTCGTCAGAGACGTCCCCGCCGCCGCCCTTGACCGCAAGTTCCGTCAAGGTGGAGATAACCCCGTCCCGCAAGCCTTCAAGGCTGTACCCCCCCTCAAGGCTCAGTACCATCCGGCCGTCGCAGAGTTCATTGGCGAGATCCCGCAGTATGCGACCCAGGGTTCCAAAGCCCCGGCTACTGACCGCCATCCCCCCGAGGGGGTCCTGGAAACAGATATCATAACCGGCTGAAACCAGGATGAGATCAGGTTTGAACTGCCGTGCCACCGGGACGAGAACGGCGCGGTAAATATCCTCATAGGCCGCGTCTCCCTGACCGCCGCCGAGGGGGACGTTGACGGTGTAGCCTTGGCCGCGGCCGTGGCCGGTTTCGTTCATGGCCCCGGTGCCGGGGTAACAGGGGTATTGATGGGTGGAAAAATAGAGGACGCGGTCATCGGTGTAAAATGCCTGCTGGGTGCCGTTACCGTGGTGAAGATCAAAATCAACCACCAGAACCCGGCCACAGCCGTGGGCCCGGGCATGGGCGGCGCCGACGGCGATGTTGTTGAACAGGCAGAAACCCATGGCCCGGTCGCGCTCGGCGTGATGCCCCGGAGGCCGCACCAGGGCGAAGGCGTTGCGGGCCCGGCCGGCCATAACCTCGTCAACACTGAAGATTACCGCCCCGGCGGCAAGCAGGGCCGCGTCATAAGAGGAGGCCGAAGTCCGGGTGTCGGGGTCAAGGGACTCAAAGGGACTGTCGGCAGTGGCGGCGATGCGGTCGATATGACTTTTTTCATGAACCCGGGCAAGATCAACAAAGGCGGCGGCGGGAAAATCTTCCACCCGTCGCAACCCGCTTATGGCGACGGAATCGAGCCCGGAGATGATCGCCCGCAGGCGGTCCGGGCTCTCCACATGGTCATGGCCGGGGTCATGATCGAGGAAGAGAGAATTTGTCAGGACAAGGGTATCAGGCATTATTTTTTACCGATAAAAACACAATAATTATAGCATAGATCCAGGCGGGATCCACGGTCAAATACTTTGTGATACAATGACAAATGATGAAATCGCAACAAGTCCCGGCTCCGGGGAGAAAACGGCGATTCCCGGGCTGTGTCCTCAAGCATGCGGAATTTTTTAACCCACCCCGCCGGCCCGCCGCTTTTTCCGGAAATAACCGAAGACGCCTCCGCGGACACCTGTTAAGAGGCCATCACAAATAAAAACAATAACCCGGCAAAGAAATAATGCCTGAACCAGCCTCGGTAAAAAACCACTCCAGCGTCAATTTCACCCGTCGATATATAATCGTTACCACGACAATCAGTTCAGTGCTGGTTCTTCTTGTTTTCTGGGTCTTCAACCAGCATTCCGTCCGCCTGATCCAGGAACAGGTGGTCCATGAGGCCCGGGCCTTCTTTCAGGAAATCGTCCAGACCCGGCAATGGATCATCAGCAACCACGGGGTATACCTGAAACGACCGCCATCACCGTAGAACGTCGACGCCATGTCCCTGATCCCGGGGCTCAAACAGGCCATAACCGACCATGACGGAACGGTCTATCATCTCCACAACCACGCGATTATCACCGAAGAAATCAGCGCCCTGGGACAGCAGGAAAGATTGTTCAAGATCCGCCTGTTAAGCGACCGGCCCCTGAACCCGGCCAACGCCGCCAGAGACCAGTACGAGACCCGGGCCCTCGCTGCCTTTAACGCCGGGGAAAGGGAAAGGTTCCGTTTCGAACACCTTGGCACCGGCTACCTGTTCCGTTACCTGGCTCCGCTTTTCGTCACCGGTGAATGTCTCGTTTGCCATGGGATGCAGGGCTACAAGGTCGGCGATGTCCGCGGCGCCATCGAGGTGATGATCCCGGCGGAAAACGTGGCCGGAGAGATATTCCAGAGCCGGGTTTACACCCTGCTCACCGCCGGAGCCATTCTGGCCCTTCTCCTGACCGGGGTCATAGTGGTATCACGCAAATATCTCCGGGATCTGGCCGAATCCGAAAAGGCCCTGATACTTCTGGCAACCACTGATCCCCTGACCGGAATTTTGAACCGCCGCGAGGGAATGCACCGCTTCCAGCGGGAGATGACCCGCAATGAGAGAGAAGGGCGGGAAATGAGCCTGATGATCCTCGATCTCGACCGGTTCAAGGCCATCAACGACAACCACGGCCACAGCGCCGGTGACCAGGCCCTGAAAATCGTCGCCGCCACCATTGCCCAGGGACTGCGGGAATATGACATCGTCTGCCGCTACGGCGGTGAAGAATTCCTCATAGTCCTGCCCGGCAACGACCTGAACGGCGGCAAGGAAACCGGGCTTCGCCTTCTTGAGATGATCCGTGAAAACAAACTGCTCCTTGACGACGGCCAGAGGATTAAGCTTACCGCCAGTATAGGGATTACCAGTCTCAAAAAAGACGACACCACCGACAGTATTATCAACCGCGCCGATGATGCCATGTACAAGGCCAAAAGTACGGGCCGCAACCGTCTCTGCTCCCTGTGATCCCGTGTCCGGGGCGAAACCCCGTTGTTATCCCCCTGTTCTCCTCCCGCTTTTACAGTCGATCACCCCTTTTTCGCTGACTATGTAATCCATCTTCTGGTCATGCGATGCCTGGGGTACCCGGGCGGTCAGCTGCAGAAAAAAGGCCAGGCCGATCCGCAGGGCCCGCGAGGCCCGGTGGGCGAGAAAGCGGTCATAAAAACCACCGCCGTATCCCATTCGTCCGCCATTGCCGTCAAATACCGATCCCGGCACCAGGACCGCGTCAATCTCATCGGCTCCGACCTCGCGACAGAGAGCAGGGTCGGGTTCGGGTATCCGGCAATAACCGGGCCGTAATTGCGTTTCCGGGTCGTTGATCTCATAAACCGCCATCCCCCGGCTTGCCACCTGACTAAGGGGCAGACAAAGACGCTGCCCCCGCGCCAGGATATCATTGATGATCTCCCCGGTGTCGATCTCGGAACGAAACGAAGCAAAGGCCAGCACCGTTTTTGCCGCCAGTATCGGCGCGAAGCCGGACAAGACCGCGGCCGCGGCCCGCGACCATCGTTCCCGTTCCTCCGCCCCGGCCCGGTCCCGCAGGGCCAACATCCGTTGTCTGATCTTTTCACCGTCCATGCCCTGCCCCTGTCAATAATAAACCTGAATCCGTGACGGCTTATCAGAGTGTTGAAAAGACCGTCCATGGAGTACCGACAACAGACTTGTTGACCGCCTCCATCTCAATCTTTACAATAAGCCGTTATAATTTTCATTATCATTGATGTGGACTCGTAACAAGCATCTCAAACGGAATCATGTCCACGCAATTTCAACAAGTTAGAAGCGTAATTGCCGTTGACCCGCAATTTATTGCGAGGCCAACAACAATACATGAGGAGCATAAATGAATACCCCCTCTGCTCTTGAAAGCTGGTGCCACTTTACCGGCGAACACGGCCTGGTATATCTGCGGCCGGAACAGCCGGACTGGATAATGCTTTCAACCGCGGCCTCGGCCCGGTTAGAATCTGGTAGCCTTGAAAACGCCGCGATCCTGGCCCAGATGGAAAACGAAACGCCGGAGCCATACAAGGGACGGGAGTCACGGCTTGATCTCGACCGGCTGCGGGAATGCTGGTTTCATCTTACCAACCGCTGCGACCTCGCCTGCGGCCATTGCCTGTTCAAGGCCTCACCGGCCCGCGACCAGGCCATCGAGCCGGAACTTCTCCGCCGCACCATCGCCGCTGCCGCTGACCTCGGCAGCGATATCTTTTATTTTACCGGCGGTGAACCCTTTGTTTACCCGGACTTCACCGATATCCTCGCCCTGGCCCTGCGACGCCCGTCCGCCCACGCGGTAATCCTGACCAACGGCCTGACGGCACCGGAATTCATGCCGCAGCTGCAAAAACTCGATTCCGACCGGCTCCACTTCCAAATCAGTCTTGACGGACGCGAGGAAAACCACAACCGGCTGCGGGGCAGGGGTACCTTTGCCCGGACCATAAAAAGCATCAGGGAACTGAGCAACCACGGCCTGGCCGTGACCCTGTCAGTGGCGGTGAACCGCGGCAATCTCCATGACCTTGAGTATCTGGTAAATCTGGCCGCCGGACTTGGCTGCAGAAACCTCCACCTTCTGTGGCATTTTGTCCGCGGCAAGGGCAGCGACGCCCAATTTGTCACCCCGGAAGAAATCCTGCCGCAATTAATCAAGGCCCAACTTGCCGCCGAGGCCGAAGGGGTGAGTATTGATAACGTCGAGGCCCTGCGGGCCCAGGTGTTCAGCCCTCCATCCACCCGCTATGATCTCTCAAACAGCGGCTGGGAATCTCTTGCCGTAGGCCCCGACGGCACGGTATTCCCCTCCCCGGCCCTGGTTGACATCCCCCCCCTTGCCTGCGGCAATGTCGTCGAGGGACTTGAACAGGTGTGGCGCCACAGCCCGATGATTCGGCAGGTCCGCCGGGCAAGCCTCATCGACCATCCCTCCACCGCCACTGATCCCTGGCGTTTTCTCATCGGCGGTAATGATATCGATCACAGCTTCATCGCCGGCGGTAAACTCGTCGGCAGCGACCCCTATCTCCCCCTCTACCGCGGCCTGGCCCTGTGGCTTATCGACCGCGCCGGGGCGGCATACAAGGCCCCGGCCGGGGCGGATATCCTCCTGCGCATGGGCGATATACGTTGCAATTGCCCCGACGGCGGTCGCAGCGTGTCGCTGACCCACTGCAATTGCGTGGTATCGCTGGCCGCCGATCAGAGCCGGGCCGAGGTACGGGAGTTTTACGGCAGGGCGGCGATAAACCCCAACGACGATATCGCCAATCCCTTTGCCGCAGGGCAAAAAAAGGCCTATTTCATCCCAACGGAGGCGAAAAACGATCATACGGCTGCGGCAGCCCGGTTGAGTCGGCGGCAATCAGAAAAGGCGAGACCGTGGTCGATCTCGGCAGCGGCAGCGGGGTTGAGTGTTTCATGGCCGCGGCCACGGTCGGGCCGGAGGGCCGGGTCTTCGGCATCGACATGACCGACGACATGCTGGCCCTGGCCAACACCGCCAAAAAAAAAGTGACGGCAAAACTCGGATTTGACAACCTCGAATTCCGCAAGGGTTTTTTAGAGGAAATCCCTCTTGAAGACAACATCGCCGACGTGGTGATCTCAAACTGCGTCATCAACCTCTCCCCCGATAAACGCGCCACCTACCACGAGATCATCCGCGTCCTCAAGCCCGGCGGCCGGCTGGTGGTAAGCGACGTAGTCAGCGACGGCCCGGTGGAAGTGGCGATAAAAAACGATGAACAATTCCGCGGCGAATGCCTCGGCGGCGCCCTGCAACAGCTCCATCTGGTAAACATGCTCAAAAACTGCGGCTTTACCGCGGTCAGGCTCCTGAAACGTTTTCCCTACCGCCGGGTCAGCCATACCGATTTCTTCTCCCTCACCTACGAGGCGATCAAGCCGGCGGCAAAGGAAACCAAAACAGGAATCTATCGCGGCCCCTTTGCCGGAATTATTCTTGATGACGGCCGGGTAATCTTAAAAGGGCAGACCGCCGAATTCAGCGGTCCGGATGATGCTTCCATCTTCCTGGTCGATGCCGACGGCAAGGTCGCTAATATTGATATGGGGCAGAGTTGCTGCGGAATAAAACCCGAAACCACGGCGATTATGCCGATGATGGGGATAAAAAAAGGACGCTGAAAAAACGGTAAACGCGCCACCCTTTTCGAGACATTTGAAAGCGCGTCAGATTGAATCAGCGTGTTTTTCCCGGGTTACCGCCTGGGTGGCGGGTTCACGGATTCAGGTTTTAACCACCAGAGTGCCGGCTATACGATCATAAAGGGTACGACGATTGCCATCAAACAGGGCAACGATATAGCCGACCATTAACGTTATCGGCACCACCACGAACTCCCCGGCATAACGGAGAAAAGCGCGCCAATAACCGATATCACCGCCATCGCAGTCAACCACCTTCATCCCCAGAATCATCTTGCCCGGGGTTGCGCCGAAACGACCGGTGAGTCCGGCAATATAAAAAAGGCCGATGACCATGTTCACCAGAAGGGTTACGGTAAAAGCGGTATCAAGATCCGCGTTGGTGTGAAAGGAGAAAAAATGCCGACTCAGCATCTCAACGGTAACGGCGATCACGGTCATGATCAGAAGATCAAGAACCTTGGCAAAAAAACGAACTCCAAGTCCGGCAAAATTCATCTCTGAAACGTCCTCACTGCCACTGCGTTTTTTCTGTAAAAGGGCAAGCTTGCATTCTTCACACACCAAACTCTCGCCATGAACCATCATCCCGGCCCGGCGCTTCACCTGGTAGCAGGAAGCACAGACAGCCTCGTCGGCGTCAGAGACAATATCCGGCAACGCCACCCCGGCCGGTAGCCATTTGGGCAGAAGGCGATGCCATACCAGGGTATCAGCGTTAATCTCGCCGGCACTTACCTTCTTTCTTATCTCGTCTTCCGCGAACGGCCCTTTTTTATCGCGATTCTCGGCAAAAAACCACTGCAGCGGTTTCTCCGCCACCGCCCGGGCGACAAAGGCCCGGGAACACGAGGAACACCTGACCTTGCGGCCCTCGTACTTATCGGCCAGCTTTCCCTTGCTCTGACAATGGGGACATGCGACCTGCATTATTTCCTCCCGTGCGTATTCCCCTCCCACCGTGACCCCCCGGGGGGAAACACAAAACCATGGACTTCCCCTGTCCTCTGACTTAATATAATTCCGTGATGGCGTCGTAAAAAATCCGATCTACTGCGTCGTGAGCCATTTTTGTTCGTTCGGCATACCGTGTGTATGGCCTCACTCTCAAAAATAACCCACTCCTTGTATATCGAACTTTTTACTTGGTCATCCCGTTACTTTACAGGACCATCAATCCACGACAGAACAGAATAACATTCTTCCTTCCTTTAATCGAATCCTGTAAAAATAGCATGTTTTCCACTACTTTCATGTCTTTTTTCCCACCGGGTCATTTTTTTTTATCTTGCCCCTGCCGGGAAACGGACGCGAATCATGCCTGAACTGCCGGAAGTCGAGGTTATAAGACGCGGGATCGCGCCGCGGCTCAAGGGCCGCAGGATCATCCGCGTTGCCGGAAGCGGCCTTGCCATGCGCCACCTCCCCACTGACGCGGAAATCACGGCCATCATCGGCAGTACCATCACCAATATCCGCCGCCGGGCAAAATACATCATAATTGAACTTGACTGCGATCTCAGCCTGATCCTGCACCTGGGGATGACCGGCCGGATCGGGATCATGCCCGGGCAAACCCCGCCCGTCCGCCACGATCACCTCCGTATAGATCTTGAAAACGGACGGGAACTGCGCCTGAACGACAGCCGTCGCTTCGGCGGAGTCTGGATCTGCACCCCGGGGGAGAGAACCCGCCTCTTCGCTCCCCTGGGACCGGAACCCCTGACCGCCGCATTTTCCGCCGCCTATATGGACAAACTCTCTCAAGGACGGCGGCGGGCGATAAAAAATCTGCTCATGGATAACCATGTGGTGGTGGGAATCGGCAATATCTATGCCAGCGAGGCCCTGTTTGCCGCCGGCATCCACCCGGCCCGGGCGTCAGACAAAGTATCAACGCGAGAGTGGCGGGCGCTGGTCGCCGCGAGCAAAGAGGTCCTGCGGGCGGGGATCAAAAACGGCGGCGCCACCATCTCCGACTACCGTAACAGCGACGGAATGCCGGGATATTTTCAAAACCGGCTCATGGTATACGGCCGTGACCAGTGCGGCCGCTGCGGGAAAAAGGTCAAAAGGATTATCCTCGGCGGACGCGCCAGCTTTTTCTGCCCACAATGCCAGCGATGACAGAAACCGGGATTCAGAACATCTCCGGCCTCAGCCCCAGCCCGGCGGCGGCAGCGGCAATGACCTCCGCCGCCCGCGACAGGTCTTCCGCGGCATGATCAAGGGTCACCGACAACCTGAGCCGGGCCCGGCCCGGTTCCACTGTCGGCGGCCGCGCCGCGGTAAGGAACAACCCCCCATCAAGACATTGTTCCACCAGAGACATGGCCGCGGCACTGTCGCCGATCAACAGCGGCACAATCTGGCTCGGTCCCGGCTCCCCAGCAATTCCCTGCCTGATGAGTTCCTCCTTGAAAAACCGGGCCCGGGCCAGAAGTTCTCCGCCCATGCCCGGACGTTTCCCCATCAGCCGGATCGCGGCAAGGTTGGCGGCAACCACCGCCGGCGGCAGGGCGGTGGAATAAATAAAACTCCGGGCCCGGTTAAGCAGGAGGGTAATAATCCCGGCATCAGCGGCAACATAAGCGCCATAGGACCCCAGGGCCTTGCCGAATGTTCCCATAGCCACCTCCACCCGGTCGGTAAGCCCGGCAGCGGCAATGGCCCCGGCGCCGTTTTTCCCAAAAACTCCGGTGGCATGGGCCTCGTCAACCATCAGCATGGCCCCGGCAGCCTCTTTAAGGGCAACGATCTCCCTCAGGGGAGCGAGGTCGCCATCCATGCTGTAAACGCTCTCCACCACCAATAGACCCCTCCCCCGGACCCGGGCGAGGCACTCCTCAAGATGACCCATATCATTATGGCGGCAGCGAATGAGAGTGGCCCCGGAAAGACGGCAGCCGTCATAGATACTGGCATGACAGAGGCGGTCGACAATCACCGTATCGTTACGGCCGACAAGGGCGGGGATGATCCCGGTATTGGCGGCAAAGCCACTGCCGAACACCAGGGCCGCCGGTTGCCGTTTAAGTCCGGCCACCGCGGCCTCAAGCTCATGGAAAAGTTCAAGATCTCCGCTCATCAGGCGGGCGGCGCCGCTGCCGGCGCCATACATTTCAAGCCCCTGACGCGCCGCGGCGATCAGCTCCGGATCACGGCTCAGGCCGAGATAATCGTTGGAGGAAAAATCAAGGAGTTCAGGCCCGGAACCAAGACGAAGACGTCCGGGACCGATGCGTGCCACCGGGCGCAGACAACGAAGGTTACCAGCGGCAGCCCGTTCTTTCAGCCAGGCAGCATATCCTGCCATATCCGCACCATCTCTTCCCGGAAAAGGTTATCCTGTTCCGGCAGACGCCCGGCCTGGGTCAGATAGCCACCGATCATCAGGCCATCAATCCCGGCCATAAAAGCGAGACTGAGAAAATCTTCAAGAAAGACCTCGCGGCCCCCGGCAAAACGGATTGGAAGAGTCGGCATAAGCAGACGGTAGATGGCCACCGCCCGCAGGATCTCAATCTTGGTCAGCGGCTGGGTATCGGCCATCGGCGTCCCCGGCAGGGGAATAAGGATATTGAGCGGCACCGAATCCACCCGGTACTGGATCAGGGTCAGGGCCATGCTGACCCGGTCGGCCTCGCTCTCGCCGAGGCCGAAGATCCCGCCGCTGCACACCTCAAACCCGGCCTCATGGGCCGCGTCTATGGTCGCCAGGCGGTCATCAAAACTATGGGTGGTGCAGATCCTGGGGAAAAACTCCCGCGAACTCTCAAGGTTATGGTGATAACGGCTGGCCCCGGCCTGTCGCAGAATCTCAAGCTCCGGCCGGGCAAGGATGCCGAAGGAAACGCAGACCTTGATTCCCACCCGCTCACGAATAGCGGCGACGATCGTTGCCACCTTTCCCACCTCGGCCCGACCCATGCCGCGGCCACTGGTAACCAGGGAAAAACGCTCCGCCCCGATCCGCTTCGCCTCAGCCGCTGCCGCCAGGATCTCATCCCTGCCCTTGAGAGGATAAACCGGAGCCGCAGTGGTGAAATGCCCCGACTGGGCGCAGAAATTACAGTCCTCGCTGCAATGGCCGGATTTAGCATTGATGATACAGCAGCGGGAAAAAGCAGTGCCCCGGTGAGCGAGTTTCTGCTCCATGGCCCGATCCATTAGTTGTTTCAGGTCGAGGGCAATGATCTCGTCAATCTTTTCCTGCTTCATACTCACACCTCATTTAAGTCCGAAAATCCCCCCCCGGCGCCCACTTGACACTTGCGCCGGACGCTGGCGGGAACGGGAGGAACGCCGCCGCCGCGGCCTGCCACCGCCGCCCCTCTCAGCTGCAACCGGCTTCCTGAAGGCAATATCACCTGCCCTGGGGCCACCACAGGCCTCCTCCAGTATCCGAAAAAAACTTACAGCCTCGGAAAAATAACTCTTGTTACGGAACTTTTTCGGCCAGTCGCTCTCCCTGGCAAAGGCCTTGACCATCGGCAGGGCGGAAAAAAGAACGGTCATCTCCTCTTTGATCGCCCGGCTTATATTCAAATGGCAGAGCTGGGCATCAAGGGCGGCCCGCAGATTTCGCGAGAAAATGAAGGCGTCCTGGCCACGAACCGGGGCGTGATAAAGATCAAATTCGGCCCGGGCCCAGGGAAGGAGAAGCAAAGCGAAGAGGACATGGTCAGGGAGAGTCTCGCCCTGTTTATGGATACGGTCGGCAACCGCGAGGATCCGGGGCAGGTCACGATAATCGGCAGCGGCTAATTTCCCGTAACCCGGAAGCAGGATGGCAAGGACGCCGCTTTTGAGCATCAGCTCAGACCACGACGAGGCCGCCACCCCCCGCAGGTCCCTGCATATCTCGTCGCGAAGACGGGAATCAGGGCAGAGGAGAAGCTTATCGCCATGAACGGCAATCGCGTCCCAGGTCGCGGGATCAATGCTGAATCCGAGGCGGGCCGCGTGACGGATTGCCCGCAGGCTCCGCACCGGATCGCGGATTAGCCTTTTTTCCGGTTCTCCCACCAGCCGGACGATACCGGCTTCAAGGTCATCAACTCCGCCGACGTAATCGATAACGGTAAAATTTCCCACCTCGTAAAAGATGGCGTTTATGGTCAGATCACGGCGAAACGCATCTTCGGCCAGGGTACCAAAGGTGTTATTGGCCGGCAGCACCGCCCCCTCAAGATCATACTCACTCGAAGAACGAAGGGTTGAGACCTCGACAATGTGGTTGCCCTTGAAAAAAACCTGGACCAGCCGGAATCGCCGACCGATGGTGCGACTATTGCGAAAGATCTTACGCACCTCGCCGGGGTGGGCGCTGGTACTTAGATCAAAATCTTTCGGAGTCCGACCGAGATAGAGATCGCGGACACCGCCGCCGACGAGATAGGCGGAATAACCGCCGTCACGCAGGCGGTACATTACCTTCAGGGCCTCACGGTCAATATTCTTGCGGGAAATGGGATGGGCGTCACGGGGAATTATTTTCGCTGCCGGAGATTGTGTCAAAACTGGTTTCTGCTCCTTAAACAGAGTGTTGGAAAAGCCGTCCTGGCTTTTACAACCTCTCGATTCCACCGGTTTTTTCAACCCGGCAAAATCGGCGGCGCGCCCATGCTTAACCAGCCCCGTTTTTCAACGGGCTGGTTAAGCATGGGCGCGTGGATGAAGCCGACTCCGGAATCAGGACCCGGCCCCGGTAGCCTGAGCGTCATAAACCCGGGCGGAATCCGTTTCCCGATATACCGATTCGGCCTGGGAAACAAACTGGTCAAAGACCTCCTGCACCGTGAGGATATCATTCAAACGATGGACATTCTCTCCGGAAAAGAAGAGGCCGTCTTCAAGATCACCGTCCCGGGCCTTGACCAGCCGCTCGGTGATACAATAGACGTGATCGCATTTTTTCAGACATTTATAACTGCACTTCTTGGCCTCAAGGTCATCCCTGGCCATGAGTTTTTTTACAAACGGAGTTTTAATCGCCCGTCCCGGCAGCCCCACCGGCGATTTAATCAGGGTGATATCGTCCTTGCCGGCCTCAAGCATCGCCTTTTTAAAGACGTCGTCAACGTCACACTCTTCGGTGAGAACGAAACGGGTGGCGATCTGAACCCCGTCGGCACCGTAGCGGTCCATCATCTCGCCCATCTCGTAACCGTTGGTGATCCCGCCGGCGGCAATCAGCGGCACCTTTTTCACCACCTTGCGGATCTCGGGGAAGAGATCCCGCAGGGTGCGGTCGGTACCCAGATGACCACCGGCCTCCTTGGCCTCAACGACAATGGCCGCGGCGCCAAGTTTCTCGGCCAGACGGGCAAAGGAGGGAGAGGAAACAATGGAGACGATGGGGACATTATGTTCGCGGCCGATCTTGAAAATATCACGGGAAAACCCGGCGCCGGTGATGATCATGTCGACCCCGGCCTTGATTGATCCCATGACCAGATTATAGAAATTCTTCATCGCGAACATGATATTCACCGCCACCACACCGTCGGTCATCTCCTTGGCCCGGTAAATGTCACGGATCAGGTCGTCGACCGGAATCGAGGAGCCGCCGATGGTGCCGATACCACCGCATTGAGCCACCGGGGCCGCCAGCGACGAAGTGGATACCCGTACTGACATCCCGCCCTGAACCAGGGGGATCGGGGCAGTAAATTTACCAATTTTCAACGGGGGAAGTTTCATGATCTTGGAACACAGCTCACAGTTAAAGATGAAAAAGTTTAATTATGTCCTTTTTTCAAGGCGTTGTCAAGAACAGCATCCTGCGTCGGACAAGCGACAATGGCAAACCCCTGGAAGGGGTCCCGGTTGTTTTTCACACCCGGTTGATATAAATAGAATTAAATTCTTGCGCTATGTTTTTTGATGGGGTGGCAACCATGATGAAGTCGTAACAAGTCTCCGCTCCGGCTGAAAACGGCGATTTCCGGGCGGCGGGCTGCTTAAATCTCGAATCCGGACTAAGCCCTCAAACATGCGGGTTTTAAAAACCCATCCAGCCGCCCGCCGCTTTTCCCGGAAATCGCCGAAGACGTCTGCGCAGGGGAATTGCTACGAGTCCATCAACCATGAAATCGATGGCAAAGTAATTATTTTGACACTGGCTCTAAAACATTATAAACCGAAACGCAATGAAATAATGATACAAAACATACGCGACATACCCCCGGGAAACATCGGCTTCGATATCGACGGAGTAGTGGCCGATACCATGGAAGCATTCATCCGCATGGCCCGGGTCGATTACGGCGAAAAAATACACCCGGAAGAAATTACCGATTTCATGGTGGAGGAATGCCTTGACCTTGATCCAGAAATAATCGAAAAAATATTTTCCCGCCTTCTGAGCGACCCCATTGCCGCCGGGCTAAAGCCCATGACCGGCGCGGTCGAGACCATCCGTGACCTGAGCCGAACCGCGCCGGTAACCTTCATCACCGCCCGTCCCGATCCGTAACCGATTTCCGCCTGGCTCAGATTTCACCTCGGTGCCGCCACCTTCAGCAACTGCCTTCTCGTGGCATCCGGTGACCACGACAACAAGGCCGCCCATATCCGCGCCTACGGGCTGCGGTTTTTCATCGACGACCGGGCCCGGACCTGCCGCGATCTGGCCACGGAAGAACACATAACCCCCATTGTCTATGATCAGCCGTGGAACCACAACCGCCACCAGCTCCCCACTGTTAACGACTGGGAGGCGATCAGGGCCATGTGCGCCATCTGATACGGATATGCCAAACCAGAAAAACACAAAAAAATGCCCCGTCTGCGGCAACCCGGTGATAATTTTTCGTAATCCCCTGCCCACGGTTGATGTTATAATTGAATACGGAACCGGAATCATCCTGATCAAAAGAAAAAATCCACCGCCGGGATGGGCCCTGCCCGGCGGTTTTGTCGACTACGGCGAAAGCCTTGAAGACGCGGGACGACGCGAGGCCATGGAAGAAACAGAGCTTGATCTTTGTCAACTGCGTCAGTTTCATACCTATTCCTCCCCGGACCGTGACCCCAGGCGCCATACGATCTCCACGGTTTTTATCGCCCGCGGCCGCGGTACGCCAAAGGCGGGAGATGACGCGGCCGCGGTGGAAATTTTCGCCTTAAACGAAATTCCACCGCTTACCTTTGACCATAACCACATTATCGATGACTACCTCGGACACAGACGATAAAATACGCGATACCCGTATCCTCCTGGTGGATGACGACCCCATGGTCCTTGAACTCCTGGGGATATCCATCGGCTCCCTCGGATTTTCCTATAACAGTGCCGTTGACGGCCTCGCGGCCCTGGAAGAACTGAAAAAAAAGGAGTACGACATCGTCATCACCGACATGATGATGCCGCGCATGAACGGCATGCAGCTCCTGCGGCATATCCACGCCCATTCCCCCCGCACCGGGGTAATCGTGGTCACCGGCTATACCGGCACCTTCAGTTACACCGACGTTATCAACGCCGGGGCCAGTGACTTTATCTCCAAACCCTTCAACACCGACGAACTTGAGGCCAAGTTGCAGCGCATCCTCCGGGAACAGGACCTCATCCGCGAGCTTGAACACCTGTCGCTGTGCGACCCCCTGACCGACCTCTTCAACCGCCGCCATTTCGACTCCCGCCTCCGGGAAGAGGTGCATCGGGCCGAACGACATAAGCATGATCTCTATCTCCTCCTTCTCGATGTCGATAACTTCAAATACTATAATGATACCTATGGCCACCAGGCCGGGGATGAAGTCCTGCGCCGGACCGGACAAATCCTGGTAAACTCGACCCGGGAAGGGGTTGACTCCTGCTTCCGCTACGGCGGCGACGAATTCGCGGTGATCATCCCCCATACCTCGACAAAACTGGCCGAACCCATTGCCGCGAGAATTCTTGAAACCTATAATTCCTGTGGTTTTGACAATACCGGTTTAAGTATCGGCATCGCCCGTTTTATCCGTCGGCAGGGGGCGACCATAGAGGAAGACATTGATTCCCTGATCGCCGGATCCGACCGGGCCCTGTACCGGGCCAAGGGGAAGGGCCGCAATAAAGCGGAATTTGACCCTGAATAGACCTGGCCATAAATGAGGATCTCGTTCGGGATCAAGAATCGCCAACGAAATAAGCGCAGACATATGTTTGATGGCTAAGTAAGAATTTCGATCTACTGCGTCGTAGCGCCGCATTTTTGTTCGCTCGACATACCATATGTTATGTATGGTCTCGCTCACAAAAACACTCTACTCCTTGTATATCGAAATTCTTACTTAGCCATCCCGTGACTTAATTACGAGACCAATCATGTTTGATCTCCCGAGCATTATTTTTCCCACAACGCAAAAAATAGAGCGATTACCAACAGACCGCCCCGCCGCCTTATCACCCCTGTCAGACCTTTAAAATCACCGAAAAAACACCCATTTCCCGTAAATAAAATATTGTTTTCACCCTCGCACTCTGTTATATAGGCTCTTTCTTGTCTGAGTCCGTAGCCAACGGTCGGTGCGGATTTCATTTATCGGTACAAATTTACGATATTATCAAGCAACAGGGCTTGAGACGAAAATTTTACCCTGACTAAATTAAAAAAACGCCGCCCCGACCAGGCTGCGGTTCACTGAAAGTCAGGCATTATTACCGTGGGAGGAGGAATCGTCTAAATGGAAACTATCAACACCAACACCAGCAGCAGTGACGGAATGAGCTTTGCCGATCTCTTCGAGGCAAACGAAATCAAGGTCGCCAATGTCGGCGACGTAGTGGAAGGAACCGTCATTGACATCATCAAGGACCTGGCGATCATCGACATCGGTGACAAGTCAGAGTGCGCCGTTTCCCTGTCCGAGTTCAAAAATGAAGGGGAGCCGGTAGAGGTAAAGGTAGGCGACGTATTTGACGTCTACGTAGAAAAACGCGAGGCCGAAGGCGGAATCAGACTCTCGCGCGAGCAGGCCATCGGCATCAAGGTATGGGAAGACATAGCCCGGATCCAGGAGGCTGACGAAACCATTCAGGGCCGCATCGAAAACCGCGTCAAGGGCGGACTCTCGGTCGATATCGGAGTTCCGGCCTTCCTGCCCTATTCCCAAATTGATCTGCGTCCGGTCAAGGATCTCGACAAACTTATCGGCGATTCCTTTGACTTCAAGATTTTAAAATATAACCGTAAACGCAATAATGTCGTGATCTCGCGCCGCGCCATTCTCGAGGAGGCCCGCAAGGCCCTCCGCGACGAGATGAAGGCCACCCTCAACGAGGGCGACGTGGTAAAGGGCAGCATCACCAACATCACCGATTACGGTCTGTTCATCGACCTCGGCGGTATGGACGGCCTCTGCCACATCACCGACCTCTCCTGGGGGCGGGTTTCCCATCCGGCCAAGCTTTACAAGGTCGGCGAGGAGATCGAGGTCAAGATCCTCAAATTCGACCGCGAAAACGACAAGATATCTCTCGGGGTCAAACAGCTCAAGGATGACCCCTGGGCCACGGTTGTCGACCGTTATCCGGTGGAAAGCAAGACCCGCGGCAAGGTGGTAAGCATCACCGATTACGGTGCCTTTGCCGAGCTCGAGGAAGGGGTCGAAGGCCTGATCCATGTCTCCGAGATGTCCTGGTCGCGCAAGACCAAACATCCCTCCAAGATCATCAATGTCGGCGACGAGGTTGAAATCATGATCCTCAACGTCGATGCCGACGCCAAACGGATATCCCTGGGAATGAAACAGCTGCTCCCCAATCCCTGGGATCTGGTCAGTGAAAATTATCCGGTTGGCTCGATCATCGAGGGCAAGATCAAAAACATCACCGATTTCGGGGTGTTCATCGGCATTGAGGAGGGCATAGACGGCCTGATTCACGTCTCCGATCTCTCCTGGACCGAAAGGATCAAGCATCCGAGCGAAAAATACGCCAAAGGCGACACAATCCAGGCGGTGGTTCTCAAGATCGACCGCGAGAACGAGCGTTTCTCCCTCGGGGTCAAGCAGCTTGAACCCGATCCCTGGCAGGCCGCGGTGGAAAAATACCCGGCCGGTTCCATTGTCGAAGGCAAGGTCACCAATGTCACCGAGTTCGGGATCTTTGTCGAGATCGAGGACGGCATTGAAGGCCTGGTGCATGTCTCTGAGATCAGCACCGAGAAGGTCAACACCCCGGTGGGAATGTACAATGTCGGCGACGACATCAAGACCAGGGTGATCAACGTCAGCGCCAAGGACCGCAAGATCGGCCTTTCGATCAAGGCCCTTGACGACACCGACTACAGTAAATACGCCGGCAATGAGCCCGAGGCGGCTACCACCATCGGCGGCCTGATCAAGGAAGAGCTTGAGGCCACCACCCGTACCGATGACGGCGAGGATAAGCCGGCGTCGGAATAAACTGAATAACACCCGCCCCCGGACGATCCGACCCTGGATCGCCCGGGGGCGTTTTCTATTCTCTTGATTTTTTTCAGCAAGGGAACGGCAATTATTGACCTGCGTCTGCCATGAAAAATAATTTCAAAAGCAGACATCCTGTCGTTTTCGGGATCCTTATCGTGACCGGTATATTTGTCTTAATATGGGGCGGGGCTTCATTACTGTTCTCCCTGATTCCGGGGTTTATTCCCACGGGATCATTTAATCCGCGGTCAGGCAGCGGTGAAATCGGAGTGGTTGAGATCAAGGGGGAAATTATCTCCCCGGAAAAGACCATTGCCGCCCTGACCGCTTTTCGTAAAAACCGGAAGATAAAAGCGATTGTCCTCCGGGTTGACAGCCCGGGCGGCGCCGTTGGTGCATCCCAGGAAATCTTCAATGAAGTCCGACGCACCGATAAAAAAAAACCGGTAGTGGCGTCTCTTGGTTCAGTTGCCGCCTCCGGCGGCTTTTACGCCGCCATCGGCGCAAGGAAAATCATCGCCAGTCCCGGGACCATCACCGGCAGCATAGGGGTGATTATAAAATTCGCCAACCTTCAGGACATCTTTAAAAAAATCGGCTACCGGCCCCAGGTGATCAAAAGCGGTAAGCTCAAGGATATGGGGTCAATGAACCGACCAATGACCCGGGAAGAACGGCGACTGCTGCAGGGGATCATCGACAACGTTCACCAGCAGTTTATCGCCGACGTGGCAAAGGCGAGGCATCTCAGGGGGAAAAAGGTCCGGGCTCTTGCCGACGGACGCATTTTCTCCGGGCAGCAGGCCCAGGCCCTGGGCCTGATAGACAAGTTGGGGAATTTTACCGACGCGGTTAATCTCGCCGCCGAGATGGCCGGGATCAAAAACGAATACCCCCGACTGGCCTACCCGCGTCAGCGTAAGTTTTCACTCCTGAATCTTATGACAGGGGAAGAGGCGAGTTTTTTCACACACAATCCATTCAGCCAGAGCCCCCTGCTTTCATATCAATGGCAGGGGCCGTAAAGGGAAGGCATAATGCTTAAAAATGATCTGGTAGAAAAAATAAGCGAAGATCTCTCAGGACACCTGAAAAAAGACCTCCGCGAGGCGGTTGATATCATTCTCGCGACCGTGGTCGACGCCCTTAAGGAGGGACGTCGGGTCGAAATCAGGGGATTCGGCAGTTTCAGCGTCAGGAGCCGCAAGGCCAGAGTGACCCAGAACCCGAAGACCGGCAAGACCATGAATATCCCCAGCCGTAAAACGGTACACTTCACCATGAGTAAATCGCTCAAGGAACCACTGGCGGGAAAATCCCGCTCCTGATGTACCTGAAAACACTCAGGTAAGGAGTTTCTTGAAAAATGATCATGACGCCATTGGTCTTTGACTTTATCCGAAGGGAGAAAGGTCGCCCTTTCCCGCCCTTAATATCTCCACCTGATCGCCGACAAGCGAGATCACCGTGGACGGGTCCGGGAATAACGCCCCGCCGTCCACCACCAGATCAACCATGGTGCCGATACGGTCCTCAATATCGCAGGCATTGCTCATGGCTCCTTCATCACCGGGGAGAATGGCACTGGTTGTAAGGATGGCGTTACCGAGGGTGGTAATCATTTCCCGGCAAAGACTGTGGTTCGGAACCCTTATCCCCACCGTTTTTTGCCGGGTGACCATGATCTTCGGCACAAGTTTCGCCGCCGGGAGGATAAAGGTGTACGGCCCGGGAAGATTTTTACGCATCAGACGATAAGCCATGTTGGAGATATGGCAGTAATTGTTCATCTCCTGAAAATCGGCGCACATGAGGCTGAACGGTTTTTCCTTGGCCCGTCTCTTGATCTGAAAGATCCTTTTCACCGCCTTGTTGTTATAGATGTCACAGCCAATTCCATAAACAGTGTCGGTCGGATAGCAGATTACTCCCCCCTGACGAAGAACATCTACAACCTCCTGAATCCGACGCGGGGTCGGCCGGGCGGGATTTATCTCAATGGTTCTTGCCGGGCTCAAGGATACGCCACCTTTTCCATGAAGACTCTTTCGAGTTTACCCATCGGTACAATGGATCTTATCTTCAACGTCCATCAAAAAATGGTAGTTACACGATTTTGTCAACAAAACAATAAAACATTTCTCTGTCAGCATGACAATGACAAAGCGCGGCCATGGGCCACGGACAAACGATATGGCGGCGGCCATTGATCTCGGGAGCAATTCCTTCCGGCTGCTGATCGCCACTCCCGGCCGGCCGCCGCTGAACAAAAAAATGATTACCGTTGGCCTTGGCCGTAACCTCGCGGCCGACAACCGGATTACTGCGGCGGCAGCGGAAAAGGGCGTGGCAGCCCTGGCAGAATTCCGTCGGGATATTATCAAAGCCGGAGTCACTGCGGCACGGACAAGGGCATGCGGCACCGAGGCCCTGCGCCGGGCCGCGAACAGAAATGATTTCATCGCCCGGGCTGAAAATATTTTAGGGAAAAAAATTGAGGTAATAAACGGCGAAACCGAGGCCCGATTAACCCTTAACGGGATCATCTCCGGGCTCAAATGGCCCCGCCGTCCGGTTCTGATCGCCGATATCGGCGGCAACAGCACCGAGATTATTTACGCAAGCAGGCCTCCGGCAATAGACCGACTGGTGAGTTTGGGCCTTGGTGCCGCCAACGTCAGCCACGATCTCGGCAAAGGAAGTATTGACCGGGTAACAGCGGCAATCGACACCGCCATGGCCGGATTCTGGTCAAAAATAAATCCGGATCGCCTGCTGCGACTGATCTTAAGCGGCGGCAGTGCCACCACCTGTGCCGCCATCAATCTCGGTCTCGATGCCTACGACCCGAAACAGGTTCAGGGACACATTATCACCCGGGCGGAAATGGCGGCGATCAGCGACAGGCTGATAACCACCGCCGACGCCCGCGCCACGGCAATAAAAGGGCTTGATCCCGCCCGGGCCGCGATTGTCAACGGCGGGGTTCTCCTGTGCCGGAAGATTATGGAAAAAAGTGCCGCCGACAGCGTGATTATCAGCGACAACGGCCTACTTGAAGGAATCTTTCTCTCGCTTGCGCCGGAGTCCGTAACCCCATATTGTGAAAATTTCCGCATTGAATAAAGGAATGTCTTGAAAAATGGTCTTTTCGCCCGATCCCGGCGTCGTGAACAAAATAAAAAATACTCAGTCCCTGAGTCTCGGATAAAAATCCTCATTTTCAAGACATCCTAACAGCCCGTTGAAAAACGGGCTGGTTGCGGCTGATGTCCGCGCCGTCGATTTCACCGGTTTAAAAAACCCGGTGAAATCGAGAGGTTGGATGAAACTTGTTTTATCCAACCGGCGGTTGAAAAAGCCAGGACGGCTTTTTCAACACTCTGCTATAAGGAAAAGAGTTCACCTGAACGCAAGAATCAGATATATTTTTTCTTTTCGCAATCCAATCAACGTTCCGGCAGGATCCGCATTTATCGTCCCGACCCCGCCGACGGAGGAAAAACACATGCTTCCCGATCATGAAATCCCGATTTCATACACTTTTGACGACCTCCTGCTCCTGCCGGGCAGATCCGAAGTCCTGCCCAATGAGGTCAACCTCTCCACCCGGCTTACCCGGGAAATCACCTTGAACCTGCCGCTGGTCAGCGCCGCCATGGACACGGTCACCGAACACCGAACCGCTATCGCCATGGCTCGCGAGGGAGGGCTCGGTATCATTCACAAAAATATGACCGTCGAAGAACAGGTCCGCGAGGTCAGACGGGTAAAAAAGAGCGAAAGCGGGATGATCGTCGACCCGGTCACCGTCAACGTGGGACAAAAGGTGAGCGAAGTCCTGGCGATCATGAAGAATTACCGTATCTCCGGAGTGCCGGTGCTTGAAAAGGAAAAACTGGCCGGGATCGTCACCAACCGCGACCTCCGCTTCGTCACCGATGAAACCATACTGGTGGAAGAGGTAATGACCAGCAAAAATCTGGTCACCGCCCATCCCGGAATCACCCTTGAGGATTCAAAAAAACTCCTACACCAGCACCGGATCGAAAAGCTCCTGGTGGTTGATGACAATAACAATCTCAAGGGCTTGATCACCATCAAGGACATCGAAAAAATCAAAAAATACCCCCATGCCGCAAAAGACGGCCTCGGCCGTCTCTTGGTCGGGGCCGCGGTGGGCATCAGCGGCGATTATCTTGCCGACGCCGACGCCTTGACCGGCGCAGGCGTAGACGTAATCTGCATGGACTCGGCCCACGGCCACTCAAAAAACATCCTGAACGCCGTCGCTGAGCTGAAAAAACACTTCCCCGATCTCCAGGTCATCGCCGGCAACGTCGCCACCGCCGCCGGGACCGAGGCATTGATCAAGGCCGGGGCCGACTGCGTTAAAGTCGGGGTCGGGCCTGGTTCTATTTGCACCACCAGGATTGTCGCCGGGGTAGGAGTCCCGCAGGTAACCGCGGTCAACAACTGCGCCCGAATTGCTGATAAACACGGAGTGCCGGTAATCGCCGACGGCGGAATCAAGTTTTCCGGCGAGATTACCAAGGCCATCGGCTGCGGCGCCCGGGTGGTGATGATCGGCAGTCTCTTTGCCGGGGCCGAGGAAACCCCGGGGGAAACCTTCCTCTACCAGGGCCGAACCTACAAGGGTTATCGGGGCATGGGGTCTCTCGGCGCAATGAAAAAAGGCAGCAGTGACCGCTATTTCCAGGACACGGTTGAAAGCCAGTCAAAACTGGTTCCCGAAGGGATCGAAGGCAAGGTACCATACAGCGGCACCCTTTCCGGAATCATCTATCAGCTGATGGGGGGGCTCAGAAGCGGCATGGGCTACGTCGGCGCCGCCACTATTGAGGAATTACGGGAAAAGGCGACCTTTAACCGCATCACCACCGCCGGGCTCAAGGAGAGTCATGTCCACGACGTAATTATTACCAAAGAGGCCCCAAATTACCGCCTCAGCTGAAGGCTGAAAAACGAACCCCATAGCAGTCCGTTGAAAAACGGATTGTACGCGGCGCTTGGACGCGCCGCCGATTTCACCGGTTTTTTTCAACCCGGTGAAATCGAGAGGTTGGCCGGAACTTGTTTTGGCCAACCGGAGTTGAAAAAGCCATGGACGGCTTTTTCAACGGCCTGATAGAACAAGGGTCGTCAAGAGATCGCCCCTGGACCTTTGAAATTTTCGAGGAAAACCATGGACTTACACGAAGAAAAAATAGTCGTTCTTGATTTCGGTTCCCAGACCACCCAGCTTATCGCCCGACGGATCAGGGAGCAGAAAGTGTACTGTGAAATCTATCCATTCAACACCGATCTTGATAAAATTCTGGCGATAAAACCCAGGGGGATCATCCTCTCCGGCGGTCCCTGCAGCGTCAACGATGAAGACCCGCCGGAAAGCGATCCCGCCCTCCTCGACAGCGGTATCCCGATTCTGGGAATCTGTTACGGAGCGCAGTTAATCACCAAACAGATGGGCGGCAAGGTGGAAAAAGCGGGCAAGCGTGAGTTCGGCAAGGCCGAGCTGACCGTTGCCGACACCGACGGCATCTTTGCCGGTTTTGAACCGGGGCGGGCAGAATACCAGGTGTGGATGAGCCACGGCGACCGGATTGAAGAAATGCCGGCCGGATTCAAGGTCACTGGCGCAAGCGACCACTCGCCGGCCGCCGCCATCCGTCACCGGGAAAAACCATTAATAGGGGTCCAGTTTCACCCGGAAGTCGCCCATACCCTGATCGGCAGTGATATCCTCCGCAATTTTGTCTTTGGCGTCTGCGGTTGCGACCCATCCTGGACCATGCAGTCATTCATAGACACCACGGTTGCGGCGATCAAAAAAAAGGTGGGCAACAACAAGGTCATCTGCGCCCTCTCCGGCGGGGTCGATTCCTCGGTAACCGCGGCCCTGATCCACCGGGCCGTGGGCGACCATCTCACCTGCATCTTTGTCGATAACGGTCTCATGCGCTCCGGCGAGACCGCAAACGTCCTTGATTTCTTCCGCAAAAAAACCGGGCTCAAGGTCATCTGCGTGGACGGAAAAAAGTTGTTTCTTGACCGCCTGGCCGGAGTGGCGGCCCCGGAAAAAAAGAGGAAGATAATCGGCTACGGCTTTATCGAGATATTTGAACAGGAGGCGAAAAAATTAGGCGACGTCAAATTCCTGGGCCAGGGGACCCTGTACCCGGATGTGATTGAATCGGTTTCCTTCCGTGGCATGGAGGTGATCAAGTCACACCACAACGTCGGCGGTCTGCCGGAAAAGATGAAACTCGATCTCATCGAACCCCTGCGCGACCTGTTCAAGGACGAAGTACGTCAGGTCGGCCTTGAGCTTGGCCTGCCGGAAGAGGCGATCTTTCGCCAACCCTTTCCCGGCCCGGGTCTCGGCATCCGCATCCTCGGTGATGTCACCAATGAACGTCTGGACATCCTCCGCCAGGCCGATGTCATTGTTTTAGAGGAGATGAAAAAATCCGGCCTTTACCGCAAGGTGTGGCAGTCATTTGCGGTCCTGCTGCCGATCCAGACCGTCGGGGTCATGGGCGATGAAAGGACCTATGAACATGTGATCGCCCTGCGCTGCGTTGATTCCGTCGACGCCATGACCGCCGACTGGAGCCGGATTCCCTATGATATCCTCGGCAGTATCTCCAGCCGGATCATCAACGAGGTCCGCGGGGTCAACCGGGTGGTGTACGATATCTCGTCAAAACCCCCCTCCACCATCGAATGGGAGTAGAAGTCGGTGGTGGTCTCATCTTCGCACGATCATCCCGACTCATATAGCCACCACTATTACTCGCCGGAATGCTTGCGCGAAGCTGAGACCACCACCGAATTATACCGCGCTGCGACAAAACTCGGTTCATCAAAAAATTCCCGGCGAATTTCTTATGTGATAGAATTATCAGGCAACCCTTGGATTACCCCTGACTTTAAATCCGCTGAGGGACCATGCCGGAAACAAAAAAAATCAAAAATCCCGCAAGCCTGCTTGCCGCCATTGCCGCCATCGGCGGTGAAATCACGAATTCCCGCCGCAGCTCCACCACCAGGCTGACCAGGGTCCTGGACATTATCCTCAATCACCTGGGGGCGGAACAGGGATCAATCATGCTCCTTGAAAAGGACCGCCTGGTGGTCCGGGCCGCGAAGAGGAAAAATCTCATCGGCATGACCCAACCCCTCTCCAATGACAGTGTCGCCACCTGGGTGGCAAAAAACGCTCGCCCACTTTTCATCCCCGATATCACCCATGATCACCGTTTCCCCTGCCGCAAAAGCGACCGCAGTTACCGTAAGAACTCGCTGCTTTCCGCGCCGGTCATGCAACAGGGTAAGGTCCTCGGGGTCATCAACGTCACCGACAAGTCCGGAAATCATGACCTGATCCAGGACGATGCCGGCTACCTGGCCGAGTTCTGCGGCATCGTTGTCTGGCTGGTGCAGCAGCAACAACTCAACAAAAAAATCAGGCAACAGAAAAACAGTCTGAAAAAGAAAAACCTGGAACTTAAACGCCAGGAAGAACTGCGGGAAGAACTGGCCCAGGCCCTGATTCACGACCTCAAGGGACCGCTGGCCGAGGTTGTCGCCAATCTCGATATCCTCTCCTACTCCCTTGACGGCGATGAAAAAGAATTTCTCCAGTCGGCCCAGATGGGTTGCGACCGAGCGGTACGGATGGTCAGCAACCTGGTGAGTGTCGGCAAACTTGAGGACGGCCGCCTGCGTCTGATTATCGAGCAATTGACCCCGGCCGAATTGATTGCCGAGGCCGGTGCCGGGATCACCACCCTGACCACCATCCGCCAGATGCACCTTAAAACCGAAATCGCGGACGGAAAAACAGCCATCCCCCTGGACCGGACCATAATTATCCGGGTCCTGCAGAACCTGCTGACCAATGCCATTTCCTACAGCCCGAGCGGCAGCACCATCATCATCGGCTGCAAAAGAAACGGCGACGGAATGGAATTTTATGTCCGCGACCAGGGCCCGGGTATTCCCCCTGAGATGAAAAAATATATCTTTGACAAATACGCCCGCATCAGCAGCAGCGAAGAGCAATTGGTGGGAACCGGCCTCGGCCTTTACTTCTGTCGCCTGGCAATAAAGGCCCATCACGGCGTAATCGGTGTCGAAAACAACCCCGACGGCGGCGGCCGTTTTTACTTTCAACTGCCGCTACCGAACAATCGAGATCATGGCAACTAAAAAAAACCCGGATCCAGCGAAGATGACCTTTTTAATTGTCGACGACATCGACAATATGCGCCGATCCATCCGGGCGATGCTCAAGCTGATCAATTTCGGCAAACGTTTTTACGAGGCCACCAACGGCCGTGAGGCCTGGACCATGCTGGCCGACAACGGCCTTAAACCAGATTTCATTATCTGTGACTATAAAATGCCGCACATGAGCGGCACCGAGCTTCTCCACCGGATCCGCAGCCGCCCCGACCTGCGGCAGATCCCTTTTCTGATGATCACCGCCGAGGCCAATATGGAGGTAGTGGCGGAAGCAGCGGAACACGACGTTGACGCCTACCTCACCAAGCCCTTTGTCACCGTGACCCTGGAACAAAAGATCAAAGAACTGCTGGAACGGATGGTCAATCCCTCACCCCAGGTTATCCACCTGCAACGAGCCCGGGAACTGGAGGAAAAAGGCGATATCGACAACGCCATCCGCGAAACCACCGCGGCTATTTCGGCCAACAATAACGCCTCGCGGCCCTACCGGGAGCTGGGCCGTCTCCATGTAAAAAAAGGCGACCTTAAAAAGGCGCTTGATTTCTTTGTTCAGGCCACCACCATCAACCGCCTTGATGTGGTTTCCTACCATTATCTGGGCCAGATACACCACCGCCTAGGCAACACCGGCGCGGCAATAAAAAACTTCTCCCTGGCCATGGAGATCAGCCCCCGGCACTACGACCGGGCGTTGAAATTCGCCGGGCTCCTCTTTAAGCAGGACAAAAAGAAAGAGGCGGAAAAGATCCTCCGACTGATTCTCCGCAACCATGAATCCAACGCCGATATCATGGAAGAAGTCGCTGAAACCTGCCTTAAACACGGGCTTGTCGCCCTGGCGGCCCGGACATTTCGCGAAGTCATGCGCCATGATCCGGAACGTTCATATCTCCTGCGCAAACTGGGAATCGCCCTGCACATGGCCGACGAAGACCAGGAAGCGGTGCGGGTAATGGAAAAAGCGATTGATAAATTCGGCGAAGATATTGAATTAATGCTCACCCTGGCCCGCTCCTACATGCGCATAGGCATGATGATCAGGGCCGACAAATGGGCTAATCGCGTCACCCGCATGGACCCCGATAATTCCGAGGCCCATGAAATTTTACGCCGATGTTAAATCGTGACCGGACAATCCATGAGCGCCACTCCAATTCTTCTTTTTCTCCACCTTTTACCCTTTCAGGGACAGGGAATAAGCGGCGAAAAATGGCGTGATTTTATCAATGCCCTCAGGCATGAGTTACGCCACCATGGTCTCCCGGCCGATGACAACAACCCCGAGTTCATCCGTTTCCACTTCAACCGCCCCCAGACCGCCATCGGCGCCGCCCTTGATGCCGTTTCCCGGGCCAAAGCGGCAAGCGCCATTGCCGCCAATGCCACCTGTCCCCTGCACATTATCCTCGACTACCCCAGAGAAGACCAGCCAGGCCCGGAGATCCTTGAAGCCGGAATGGACGGAGAATTCCTCCTCCCCGAACAACCATATATAACCCGAGCCTTAAAGAAAGAATGGGATCGTCTCACCGCCGGATCAGGCCTTGGCGACATCACCTTTGAAGCGGCCGGCAACAGTCTCTTCCTCATCAAAAGCACCCCCCCCGGGGGCTTCCGCACCCGCCCCCTGTTCAACGGCCGTCCCCTGCCCCTTAAGGGAGAACATCCGCCATGCTTCTACTGCTCAAGCCATGCCCATCTCCCGGGCCAATGTCCCGCTCGTTTCCTGGACATGCGGCACCGCGGCATCCCCCATGTCGGCTACCTGCCCCCGGAAGAAATCGAGCGAATATTCACCACTCTCTTCAGCGACCCGGGCAAGGTCGCGGCCCTTCTTGAACCGGGACTCGATCTCAGCCGAATCAGAAAAAATCCCGAGCTCCAGGTGGCCTGCGCCTGGTTTGACCTTAACCTTATCCATCAGCCGCGTTTTCTCCGTAATCTGGTCTTCTCTATTGGCCAGAAATGGCCTGCCGCCTTTTTGACCGAAGGGCAGAACATGGACTGTCAGCCCTTCAACCTCGGTATCGACTGCCTCCGCAGCGGCAATTACCAGGAGGCCGGAGAGCTGTTTACAAACATCATTAACACCCGGGAAAAATCAAGACAATTCGGGGCCAATGTCGCCCTGGCCATGCACTCCCTTGAAAGCGGCAACCATAAATATGTCCTCTCCTACCTCAATCGGGCCCGGGCCCTGGCCCGCAGTGAAAAAGAAGAGGTCTACATTCACCTCATCCTGTCGCGCTACCATTACGTAAACGACGACCTGTGGAAGGCCGAGGATGAACTCGGCAGAATAAAAGGCCCGGGGCGCAGCCACCAGGAGGTAAGATACGCCTCAATTAGAATAGCGATAAAACGTGGATTTGACTCGAATTTTCTTTCCGAGATAAGACGTCTGGCACTGGGTGACCGGGGAATATTCATCCGCGCCCTTATGGACCCGGAGCTGACCCCGGTGATGGGCCTTGTCGATGAAATTCTGGCGGAAATCCTTTCCGGTCTCAAGGGACGGGCCCTTGATGCCGTGGACATGAGCAAAAAGGAGCTTGAGGAACTGCCATACTGGCTTGATGAAAATGAACCCGAATGGACCCGCAACATCCAGCTTGGCGAAACCATCAATAAGGCCTTTTCCAGCGGCAGCTATTTCGGCCTCATCGACGCCGAAAGCCGGGCCGGCACCCTGCTCCTGAGTTGTCAGCGAATCAGGGAAAAAAAAGCGCAGCAACTGAAAGAAAGCTGGCTCACGGCCGACAATGTCTGCCGGTCCTGCGCCTCGTTCTGGAAGGATTTTTCATATTGCCGCCTTTTTCGCCGGTTTGAAGAACGCCTGCGACGAACAAAGGCGGAGATCAGGAGTATCGGCGCCAGGGTGGAAATTGCCATCGACGGCGTTTCCTACCGGAAACTGTACCAGCGGATGGCCCGACTGACGCCGGGGTTAGACCGTCTCCGCGGCGACCTTGAAAAGATCCGCACCATCGGCAACAGCATCGACCTCTGCCGCGCCTTTGCCCGTAACCTCCTGATCTCAGAACTGCTCCTCATGGGGGTGATACTGCTGGCGATCCCGGTGCTGGCGCAGCTTGACTCCGCAGGCGGTGGAGTAATAATCAGCGCCCTGACCGACCCGGGGTTTCAACATCAGGCTCTGACTCTTGCCGGATTTGTCGTCGCCCCCCTGCTGGCACTGGTTCTCACCCTCGGTCGTACCCTCAGAAATTGATGTAAACGCTCCATGAACGCTTTAACCTTTTGATGGTCTCATAACAAATCCCCGCGGCGGCGTCTTCGGCTATTTCCGGAAAAAGCGCCGGGCGGCCCGCATATTTGAGGATTTAGCCCGAGTTCGGGATTTCAGCAGTCCGCCGCCCGGTGCCCGAAAATCGCCGTTTTCAGCCGAAGCTGGGAATTACGAGTTTATCAGGAATTAAGATCAAAAAACAGCACCGCGCTTTCGTCGGCCTTGAGTTTGCCAAGCCAGCCGGTCTTCAGGACCAGACCGACGGCAACGGTATAATGGCCGGCGTTTCGGATCAGGTGATTGCCGATTACGTAACCCTCAATAGCCGGGCTCTTCCAGATCGAGGCCATGCCGATACCATCCCAGGCAAGAACATTGATCTCGCCACCGGAATAAATACGGCTCCGGGCCAGGATCCGGGAAAAATTGCCGGGGTTGCGATTCACCACCACTTCATCAATCCCGTCACCGTTGACATCGGCGACCTCAATCCGGGTGGCGAGATATTCCCGCGCCCCGGGGGTGTCGTCGGTCTCGGTAAATCCCCCTGTATCCCGGTCACCGCCCAGGAAACGATTGACCCCGGCAAAATCAGCGCTGCTGCGCCATAAGAGACGGCCGTCAATGCGGTAGACCGAAAGTTTGTCGCTCTGGTCAACGGCAATTATCTCCGCTTTATGGTCGCCGTCAATATCGGCAAAGGCAAGAGTAAACATATCAAGCCCCAGGGGAATATTCAGCCGCCCGGTATCCTCAACCGCCGCTCCGGTAAAACGGAGACGATTGATCTCCCGCCCTATGGGCTTGTCGAAACCGGCCTGCTGCCCGGCCAGAACCACCTTGCCGTCGGCGAGCGTGAGGGCGCGGATAAACCACGGAATCGCCCCGGCCCGGGTCACAAGCTCTTTGCCGTCAAAATCAAGGATCAACGAATTCGGGATCCACTCATCATTACCGCTTACCAGGATCTCAGCCCGGCCGTCACCGTCAAGATCAGCGGCATCGATGAAATGCATCCGGGTCCGGGCCGGAAGGTCGACCGTGGCCAGGAGTAGAAAATCGCGCCCCTTGAGGCGATAGACCCGGACCGTTCTCGGGGTGGCGAAGACAAACTCGGCCTCGCCGTCGCCGTCCACGTCACCCATGGCCATGGCAGCCGCACCGAAACTGATATTGCCGCTCTTGTCAAACCGTTTAACCCCCATAATTTTTTTCCGCACCGGGACACGAAGGGCCGGAACCGATGCCCCCACTGATCCCGCCACCGGAACCGGAGCTGCGGCCACCGGCACGGTGGCGCTGGGATTAATAAAGGGGCGTTCCGGGTGGACATTGCGGAGCGATTTCTCTTTTACCCCGGATTTCACCACGGTCGTTTTTGCCTTCAGCGCCCCGGAACCACTTAAGGCGGATCTGACCCTGGCACTCAGGTCATCCACCGCCGCCATCAACCCGTCTTCCCCGGCAGCGGTGGCAAAAAACCCCCTGGCCACCGCGCCCGCGGCCACCGGTTCAAGACTGAGATCAAGGCTGTAGCTCTTACCAATGGCAGTGACGCTGCCATTGAGGAGATAATCCGCGGCCGCGGTCTTTTCCACCACCCGAATCCCACCCGTTACCCCAAGACGGCTGGCGATCATGCTTGCCAGACCCGGCCCCAGATATTCACCGGCGCCATGAACCGCAAAAGGAGAAATCTTAACCCTGACAGGCCCCCGCGCCGCGACCGGAGAGGTCGTAAAGGCGACAACGACAAAAATGAATACGGGGATAATTTTTTTAACCATTTCTGATTCTCCGAATATACGAGTTGGTTTACAGTTTACGGTTATCGGTTTAACCTTGACGGACTCGTAACAAGTATCTCAAACAGAAACGGGTCCACGTGATTTCAACAAGTTAGAAGCACAATTGCCGTTGGCCCGCAATTTATTGTGAGGCCAACAACCTTGACAGATAGTTTCTCAACGGTCTGTCAACCCTGAACATGATTGCGCAAAATACTTCCTCCGGGACAAAAAAACACAAAAAAATGTCTGTAATCATCCTCGCCCGCCACGGCCAGACCCATGCCAATCTTGAAAACCGTTTTGCCGGCCGCTCCGCCGTCAACCTTACCCCGGAAGGGAAAAAGCAGGCCCATGACCTCGGACGCCGCCTGGCAGCCATGTCGCCGGCGGAGGTGGTCTGCGGCCCGGCGGTGCGGACAATGACCTCGGCAAGAATCATCGCCGACCAATGCGGGATTGAATTCCGCGTCATGTCCGAGTTTGACGAAATCGACCTGCCCCACTGGGACGGCCTGAGCAAAGAGGAGATAAAAAGCCGTTACGGGGAAGAATATCCCACCTGGATAGCGGCCCCGCATCGATTCAAGGTCAGGGGATGCGAGACCATTGCCGCGGTCCGGCAACGAGCCATGGCCGGCCTGGACAAATTGTTCGACCGAAATTCCCCCGCAGTGGTGGTCACCCACCTGATCATAGTCCGCGCCATCATGACCGCGGCCGCCGGGCAGGGCATCGAAGCCTTCCGCGACTTCGACCTGGGTAACAGCGAGTTCGTTGTGCTTGAGCGAAAAGAGAGGGGGGGAAATAAAGAAATCAGACAGGTTTGCGCCGCAGTTTTGACGGCAGAATCCCCATCTGTTCCCGGTATTTGGCCACCGTACGCCGGGCCAGCCTGACCTCCTCGGCCTTGAACATGTCGGCAATGGCCTGGTCGCTTAACGGCTTTCCCGGGTCCTCGTCGGCAACCATCGCCTTGATCCGGTTCTTGATCGTTGCCGAGGAATGGGCCTCACCGCCGTCGGCACGGGATATGGCGGAGTTAAAGAAATATTTAAGTTCATAGATCCCCTGGGGGGTATGGACGTATTTATTACTGGTGACCCGGCTGATGGTCGACTCGTGCATCTCAATATCCTCGGCCACGTCACGGAGAACCATGGGGCGCAGATATTCCACCCCCCGGTCAAAAAAATCCTGCTGAAACTTGACGATGCTCTCCACCACCCGATAAATGGTACGCTGCCGCTGCTGGATCGACTTGATCAGCCAGGTGGCGCTTTTAAGCTTGTCTTTAATATAATCCCGCGCCGCCGGGTCACTGTCGGCCTTTTCCATTATCCGCCGGTAATACCCGCTCAGCCGAAGCCGCGGCATCCCGTCATCGTTAAGAATAATCACATACTCGCCGTCAACCTTCTTAACGTAAACATCGGGGACAATGTACTGCACATCCTCGTCAGCGTATTGCCGCCCCGGATAGGGGTCAAGCCCGGTGATGCTCTCAACCGCGGCAAAGACCTCCTCTTTTTTCCGTCGGCAGACACGGACCAGGCCGCTGTAATTACGGTGCTCGAGAAGCTTCATATGCTCACTGACGATCTTTGCCGCCAGGGAATCGCCAAGGCCCAGTTTCTCAAGTTGAAGAAGAAGACATTCGCGGACATTGCGGGCCCCGACCCCCACCGGATCCATATCCTGCACCAAGGCCAGAACCCGGGCCGCGATATCCCCACTGACCCCGGTCTCGACGACAATGGTCTCAATATCCACCTCAAGGTAGCCGTCGCGGTTGATATTACCGATGATGAACTGCCCCACCTCGCGCCCGGTATCGTCGAGGTCACTCAGGCCAAGCTGCCAGTTCAGGTGACTCTGGAGATCGGGCTTGCGGCTGAGAATATCAAGACGCGACGGCAGATCGGGATTGACCTCGCCTGTCCCCCGGGCTGAAGGGAGAGAATCGTATTCGTTGATATAGTTCTGCCAGTCGATCTCCCCCATGGCGCCGTCACCTTCCATGGTGACCTCGCTTGTGGTCTCGGCGGCCTGGGGTTCCGGTACCTCGATCTCATTTTCCGCCGCATCGCCATCGGCTTGCGGATCGTCCTCCAACAGAGGATTTTCTTCCATCTCCTGTTCAACGGCGCTGACCAGCTCAAGACGGGAAAGCTGAAGAAGTTTAATCGCCTGTTGCAGCTGCGGGGTCATCACCAGCTGCTGGACAAGTTTTAATTGTTGTCTTATTTCCAGGGCCATAAGGAGATTATACCATCTTACATATGGAAATTGTCGCCGAGGTAGAAACGCCGGGCCTCGGGATTATTAACGATCTCATCTCCGGTACCGCTGATGAGAATCCTGCCCTGGTTGACTATATAGGCGCGGTCGCATACCGCCAGGGTCTCGCGGACATTGTGATCGCTGATCAATACCCCAATGCCCCGGTATTTAAGTTCGCGGATAATTCCCTGGAGATCGGCCACCGCCAACGGGTCGATCCCGGCAAAGGGTTCGTCAAGGAGAATAAAACGGGGGCGGGTGGCCAGGGCCCGCATAATCTCAACCCGGCGCCGTTCACCGCCGGAAAGGCCGTAACCGGAATTTCCCCCCAGGTGAGAAAGCTTCATTTCCGTTAACAACTGCTCGATCATGACGTCAATCTCCCGGCGCGGAACCTTGCGCTGCTCAAGGATAATCCGGACGTTGTCGCGAACCGAAAGTTTACGAAATATACTGGCCTCCTGGGGGAGATAACTTATGCCGCGCCGGGCTCTGGCGTGAATCGGCAGCCGGGTGATATCGTCGCCGTCAAGGAGAATCCGGCCGGAATCAGGGCGGATAAAGCCGGCAATGGAATAAAAGGAGGTGGTCTTGCCGGCACCGTTTGGACCGAGAAGACCGACGATCTCACCGGTATCAACCGTAAGACTGATCCCGTCAACCACCCGACGTTTACGATAAGACTTGACTAGCTCCCTGATCTCAAGCTGGGCCATCTACTTACTGCTCCCGGCAGTCTTGGGGTCGGGATAAAACCAGGCCTTGACCCGTTGCCCCTTACCGCCACGCTCTACCACCGAACGCCCTTCCTTGATATGGAGGACGATGCGCTCACCACTGACCAGATTATTGCCCTGACGGACCCGGGCGTCACCGGTCAACAGGGCGGTATCAGCACCCGGAGAATAATCCAGGGACCTGCCGGTGGCAATCCAACCCTGACGAAGGAGGCGGACGTTACCCCGGGCGACGATCCGCTCCACCGCCATGGCCTTGTCCTTTGCCGGGGCAGCCGCGGCTTTATGATAAAAAATCTCCATCTCTGCGGCACGGATGGTAAGGCCATCCTGCCGGGCCTCGACATTACCGGCAAAGCGAACCATATTGTCACTGGTGCGCGACTCCATCCGGTCCGCCTCTACCTGCACCGGCCCGGCAAGGGAGTCTGCGACGGTGACGAAAGAGAGTAAAACGGCTATGATTATCGCCCGCATGAGCATCAACATTTTTTGCATGGGTCAAGATTACTTGAGTTGCAATGGGCTTGCAAACCCTAAAAATAAAAAAAAAGACGGAAGGAACGCATCTTGCAAGGAGGCGTTCTGCCCTCGAAAAACAGGAAAACCATGAAATACAGAATACTTAAGCGGGAATACCCCGCCCTCGACCAGGCTTTAATACGCGAAAAAATGTTTTTTCCCTCTCCCCTGGCCACCCGGGCCCCGGCCGGAGCCCGGGACATGGAACTGGAGGCGGACGACTGCGTTATCGGTGCCCGTTTCTACCGCCCCGATGGTGACGACGGCGCCAATATCATCCTCTTCCACGGCGCCCGCGATACCGTGGCCGACTGCGACCACATCGGCTCGGGCCTGGCCGCGACCGGGGTGGCGGTAATCGCCGTCGATTACCGCGGCTACGGCAAAAGCAGCGGCAAACCCTCCGCCACCGTCATGATCCGTGACGCCCACGCCATCCTCCCCCAGACGACGGCACTGCTGGCAAAAGAAAACCGCAAGGGCCATGTCGCGGTCATGGGGCGGTCCCTTGGCTCCGCCTGCGCCATTGAACTTGCCGCATCTTATCCCAAAGAGATCGCCGGAATGATCATCGAAAGCGGCTTCGCCCGGACCACCACCCTCCTTGCCGCCCTCGGCATCGCCCCCGCCGGATTCAATGAAACGGACGGCTTCGCCAATCTGGAAAAGCTCAAGGCAATCACCCGGCCGACCATGATCATCCACGGCCTGGCCGATCAGCTGATACCAGTGGCCGAGGCCGAAACCATGCAGGCCGAATGCGGCGCCCGGGGCAAGGAATTGCAGTTGGTCCCCGGTGCCGGCCACCAGGAGATCGAGGCAAAGACAGGAAGGATGTACTTCGAGGTCCTGGGCCGCTTTCTCGCCAAACTCGGCAAAAGCAGCACCAGAAAAAGACGACCGGGGGTGCGGAGCTGAGGACGCGGAAACGTCTTCAGCCGCGAACCTTAGGAGATGGCCGTCTGAAGGTCTCTCAGCGGAAAGGGCTTCTGGACAAACCCGGCCATGCGCTCATCAATACCCTGTCCCTGATCCTGTTTCTGTTCCCGCCGCCCCATAATTGATGGTTGCGTACCCCCCCGCGGAGGCGTCTTCGGCGATTTCCGGGAAAAGCGGCGGGGGGGTAAAAAATCCCGCATGTTTGATGGCTTAGCCCGAGTTCGGGATTTCAGCAGCCCACCGCCCGGGGCCCGGAAATCGTCGTTTTCTCCCCGGAGCGGGGACTTGTTACGGGCCCATCAATAATTGCATACCTGCAAGCGAAACTTTTGTATCACCAATACGACCATTTCGATGGTGGATCATGGTCAAGACCTTTCCCCACTTTTGACAGGCCGCGGCCATAATATTATTATCGTTCCATCCTGAACCGTTCCGGCGGGACATCACCTTTGAGGAGTAAGAAATGGAAGAACTCATAGCCCGCGCCAAGACCCTGGTCGAGGCCCTGCCTTATATCCGTGAGTTCTACGGTCGTACGGTGGTCATAAAATACGGCGGCCACGCCATGGTTGACGAGGAATTAAAACGCAACTTCGCCCTTGACGTGATTCTGATGAAATACGTCGGCATCAACCCGGTAATCGTCCACGGCGGCGGCCCCCAGATCAATCATCTCCTGGAACGGCTGAAGATCAAACCCAATTACGTCCAGGGGATGCGGGTCACCGATTCCGAGACCATGGACGTGGTCGAGATGGTTCTGGTAGGTAAGGTCAACAAGGAAATCGTCGGGCTGATAAACTTCCATGGCGGCAAGGCGGTGGGACTTTCCGGCCGTGACGGCGACCTGATCAGAGCCAGGAAAATGAAGGTAATGAAAGAAACCGCCGACGCGCCGCCGGAACTCATCGACCTCGGCCGGGTCGGCGAGGTGACCGGGGTAAACGGCGATCTGCTGACAAGTCTTTCCAGCCAGAGTTTTATCCCGGTGATCGCCCCGGTGGGGGTCGGCACCGACGGTCAGGCCTATAATATCAACGCCGACCTCGTTGCCGGGGCAGTGGCGGCGGAACTGGGAGCGGCAAAGCTCCTCCTCCTGACCGACGTCGCCGGGATACTTAACGCCGACGGCGGACTTATCAGTTCCCTGACCTGCAAGGACGCCGATAAACTGAAAAAAGACGGGATAATCAAGGGGGGGATGATCCCCAAGGTCAACTGCTGTCAGAATGTGGTAAAAAATGGGGTGGCCAAGGCCCACATCGTTGACGGCCGCACCGAACACGCGGTCCTGCTTGAGGTCTTCACCAGAAGCGGGGTCGGCACCGAAATCATCAAGCCATGACAGACCGTTGAAAACGATGGTCTAATTAACAAGTCCCGCTCCGGGGAGAAAACGACGATTTTCGGGCGCCAGACGGCGGACACAACCCGTTTTAAACGGGTTGATAAAGGGTATTTGAAAATCACATTTTTTATTGCAAAGGACGGAAAATGCAGATCAACGCCGACAAAATCCGGGAACAGACCGACAGATATATATGCAACACCTATGGTCGCTTCCCGCTGGTAATAGTCGAGGGAAAGGGATGCCGCCTGAAAGATGCCGACGGCAGGGAGTACCTCGATTTCCTCTCCGGGATCGCGGTCACCAGCCTCGGCCACGCCAACCCGGAGATTGCCGCCGCCGTCTGCCGCCAGGCCTCGACCCTGATCCATGTGTCAAACCTCTTCTATACCGCCCCGGCGGCGGAACTGGCCGAGACCCTGGTAAAAAATTCCTTTGCCGAACGGGTATTCTTCGCCAATTCCGGGGCCGAGGCCAACGAGGCGGCGATCAAGCTGGCGCGCAAACACGGCAACCCGGAACGTAACGAGATCATCACCCTGTCAGGTTCCTTCCACGGCCGCACCCTGGCCACGATGGCCGCCACCGGTCAAACCAGATTTCATCAGGGTTTCGACCCCATCCCCGCCGGTTTCCGCCATGCTCCTTTCGGCGATCTTGATGCCCTGAAAAAAATGGTCAACAAGCGCACCTGCGCCATCATGTGCGAACCCCTGCAGGGCGAGGGCGGCGTCCGGCCGCTTGCCCCTGGATATCTCCGTGGTATCCGCGAACTCTGCGACCACGGGGATCTGCTGTTGATCCTTGATGAAATTCAGGTGGGCCTTGGCCGCACCGGCCGCCTTTTCGCCTATGAGCACTTCGATATCGTCCCGGACATAATCACCCTGGCCAAGGCCCTTGGCAACGGCATGCCCATCGGCGCCATGCTGGCGGGAGAAAAGGTGGCCGACACCTTTGTCCCCGGCGACCACGCCTCGACCTTTGGCGGCAACCCGGTGGCGACGGCGGCGGCAAACCGGGTAATGTCCACCCTGCTTGAAGACGGCTTCCTCGCCCGGGTGGCGACCCTGGGCGACTACCTCGATAAAAAACTCACGAAAATCCGGCAAAGCTTTCCCGGGGTCATCAACGAGGTCCGCGGTATGGGGCTGATCCGGGGCATGGTCCTCAGCCGGACAGCGGCGGACCGGGGCGTTGATATCGTTAAACAATTACTTGATAACGGCCTGATCGCCAATTTCGCCGGCAACACCGCCCTGCGCCTCCTGCCGCCGCTCACCGTCACCCGGGCTGAAATCGACGACGCCGCCGGAATCATTGAAAAAACCCTGGCAGGAATGTTCTGAACATGCGTTCCCTGGCTTTAGCAATAATCATCGTCATCTGTGCTTACCCGGCCACGGCCGGGCAGTGGCAAACCATGGCCCTGCGCGACCACGACGGCCGCATCTTCGCCGCCGACTCGGAACTCAAACCCCGGAAGCACGGTTTCGGCCCCTACAGTATGAAAAACCTCTTTGACCAGCACCTCGATACCTGCTGGGCCGAGGGAGAGACCGACGACGGCCGCGGCCGGACCCTGATCCTTGACCTGCCGGAGGGGGTTGAAAATATCGCCATTGCCAACGGCTACCAAAAAAGCCCGAAGCTGTTTGAGGCCAATAACCGGGTGGCGGTCCTGGGGGTAGAGGTACTGGTGGCGATAAACCGCCCCGGCGAGCTCAGTGAAACCCGCACCATCTACCACGCCAGGGCCATGCCGAAGGTCCGCGTCATAAACCTTGCCGACCGCTCCGGATTCCAGAAAATCAGGATCATCAACGATCCCGCGGCCCTGAAACGCTTCCGCCACCGAACCCTGGCGGAGTTCCGAAAAAAAACCCCCGGGGCAGAGGGCCTGGACGTCCGCACCCTGGTCCGGTTGACGATCAAAAAGACCTTTACCGGCAGAGGTTATAACGATACCTGTATCAGCGAGATCCGCTTTCCGCTTCCAAAGATCAGGATCCGCCTCAGTCCGGGAGAAGATGCCATCCTCCTCGACCGGGCGGGTGGGGCGACTGAAACCCTGATCCGGGACCCGAACTCGGTCTTCCAGATAATCGCCGTTGATCCCGGAGACCATTTTCTGATCGCGATCAGAATGGCGGCAACGGCCTCTCCCCGAAGCGAGACCGAGTACCAGCTCTACGATCTCGATCAGCGTCGCCTGGTCCCGGCGGCACGGCTCGGGGCCGAGGTGGGGGAGATGTACGACTTTGACTTGCGAAACGGACGGTTATGGCTCAGCTATCTCAATAAACGCAGCCAGGAAATAGAAGAACTTGATCTCGACCGGATACCCGCGAAGGACCTGCCCCCCAAAAAAACAAGAGAAAAACCATAAAATCGCCCTGATCGCCACCCTGTCCCGTCTGCTTCTGTCCTAACCGTTTCTCCTCCGGTCCCGGACCGGTAAGCCCCGGCAACGGCCACCTCGGAACCACTAACCCGGTCTTCCGGAAAAAACAGTACCGATCAAGAACAAAGGGATCTTTCACAAAAACTTTGAAAAACCCGCAAGTTTCAGTTATAAGGTTTCTTTTGGCTCAATCGGGGTCGGTCTGCTCGAAAAGCGCGGTCCGGTCTGGTTGAGCTTTTAATTTTTTTTGCTGGAGCCTTGAAAGCAATGCCACGCCACCTCTTGTCCCTGTGGGACTTCACCGGCAAGGAACTGACCGCGATCATCAACGACGGCCTGAAACTGAAAAAAGAATCCGCCGCAGGTATACGCCACACCGATCTCGCCGGCCGCACCATCGGCATGATCTTCGAAAAACCCTCGACCCGGACCCGGGTGTCGTTTGAGGCCGCGATGTACGGTCTTTCCGGCCAGGTTGTCTATCTATCCGGCCGCGATACCCAGCTGTCGCGCAACGAACCGCTTAAAGACATGGCCCGGGTCATGAGCCGTTATGTCGACGGCATTGTCGTCCGCACCTTCGGCCAGGAGATAGTCGACGAGCTGGCCCGCTACGCTGACGTCCCGGTGATCAACGCCCTGACCGACCGCCATCATCCCTGCCAGATATTAAGCGATATCATGACCGTGATCGAGACCCGGGGCGATATCGCCGACCGCCATATAGCCTGGATCGGCGACGGTAACAATATGGCCAATTCCTGGATTGAGGCCGCGGTCCGCCTGGATTTCCGCCTTACCCTCGCCTGTCCTGAAGGCTACGAGCCCGCGGCCACGATTATGAAACGGGCAAAGGCCGCAGCCGGAGACCGGATAAACCTGATCCGCGATCCCAAAGAGGCGGTGGCTGAGGCCGAGGTAATCAACGTCGATGTCTGGGCCAGCATGGGGCAGGAGTCCGAGGCGGAAAAACGCCTTAAGATCTTCGCTCCCTACCAGCTCAACGCCGAACTCCTGGCCGCGGCCGGAAACGATCCGGTGGTCCTTCACTGTCTCCCGGCCCACCGGGGCGAAGAAATCAGCGAAGAAGTCCTTGAGGGCGACAGATGCGCCGCCTGGGACCAGGCCGAAAACAAGCTCCATATCCACAAGGCGATCTTGAGAAAGTTCATCGCCTGAATCCAGTTACAAACTCAACCGGACTGAAACATAATGACCAGAGACAGGATAAAAAAGATCGTCCTCGCCTATTCCGGCGGCCTTGACACCTCGGTGATCCTCAAATGGCTGTCCGAGACCTATGAATGCCCGGTGGTGGCCTATTGCGCCGATGTCGGCCAGCATGAAGACTGGGACGCGGTCCGGGGAAAAGGCATAGCCACCGGGGCTGAAGAGGTGATTATCCGCGACCTGAAGGAAGAGTTTGTCCGCGACTATGTCTTCCCCGCCTTCCGCGCCAACGCCATCTATGAGGGATCATACCTGCTCGGCACCTCGCTCGCGCGGCCGATCATCGGCGCCGAACAAGTAAAGGTGGCCCACGAGGTCGGCGCCGACGCGGTCAGCCACGGCGCCACCGGCAAGGGCAACGACCAGGTCCGCTTTGAACTCGCCTATATCGGCCTTGACCCTAAACTGACCATCATCGCCCCCTGGCGGTCCTGGGATCTTAATTCCCGAACCAGACTGATGGCCTACGCGGAAAAATACGACATCCCGGTGCCGGTCACCAAGAAGAGCCCCTACAGTTCCGACGAGAACCTCCTCCACATCAGTTTTGAGGGCGGAATACTCGAAGACCCTTGGAACGAACCGGAAGAAGAGATGTTCAAGCTCTCGGTCTCACCCGAGTCGGCCCCGGACATACCAACCTATATCGAAATCGATTTCAGCAACGGCACCCCGGTGGCGATCAACGGGGAAGAACTCACCCCGGCAGCGCTGCTCACCAAGCTCAACCACCTCGGCGGCGAAAACGGCATCGGCCGCCTCGACATGGTTGAAAATCGCTTCGTGGGGATGAAATCCCGCGGGGTATACGAGACCCCGGGCGGCACCATCCTCCGCGCCGCCCACCGCGACCTTGAAACCATCACCCTTGACCGCGAGGTCATGAAGATCCGCGATTCCCTGGTGCCCCGCTATTCGGAACTGGTCTATAACGGTTTCTGGTTCTCGCCCGAACGGGAATTACTGCAGAAGACCATGGACGACTGCCAGCAGACGGTAAACGGTACCGTGCGCCTCAAGCTGTATAAGGGCAATTGTATTCCCGCGGGCCGTAAATCGGCCAACTCCCTTTACGCGGAAAACTTCGCCACCTTTGAGGAAGACGAGGTCTATACCCAGGCCGACGCCGAGGGTTTTATCCGCTTGAACGGCCTCCGGCTCAAGATCCAGGCCATGCTGCGCCGGGCTTAACCCAATTTTAGCAAGAGAGCGCCATGAGTGAAAAAAAATCCAGCGGCAAGATGTGGGGGGGGCGTTTTCAACAGGGAACGGCACGGGCGGTTGAAGACTTCACCTGTTCGGTTCACTTCGACTCCCGCCTTTACCGGCATGATATCCGCGGCAGCCGGGCCCACGCCCGGATGCTGGCGCGCCAGGGGCTGATAAGCGATACGGATTGCGCCGCGATCATCACCGGCCTTGACGCGATTTCAGCCGAGATCGATAACGGCAGCTTCGAGTTCAAACGCGAACTTGAAGACATCCACATGAACATCGAAAAAGCGCTCTCCGACCGCATCGGCGACGCCGGGGCCAGACTCCACACCGCGAGAAGCAGAAACGACCAGGTCGCCCTTGACCTCCGCCTGTATCTGCGGGATCAATGCGACTGTTTCGAACAATTACTGCAGGATATCCGCCGCGCCCTGGTGGAACTGGCCCGGAATAATTTCGGCCTGATTATTCCCGGTTACACCCATATGCAGCGGGCCCAGCCGGTGCTGGTCAGCCATCATCTCCTTGCCTATTACGAGATGTTCGGCCGCGACCGGGAACGGATCGGCGACTGTCGCAAGCGGACCAACGTCATGCCCCTCGGTTCAGCGGCCATGGCCGGCACCGGTCTGCCCATCGACCGGAAGAGTGTCGCCGAAGAACTTGAATTCACCGCAATCAGCCGCAACTCGATGGACTCGGTCGCCGACCGTGATTTCGCCGCCGAATTTCTCTTTTGCTGCGCCCTTATCCAGACCCATCTCTCCCGGTTGTCGGAAGAGCTGGTCATCTGGGCCTCGGACGAATTCGGTTTTGTCGATATCGCCGACTCCTTCTGCACCGGCTCAAGCATCATGCCGCAGAAAAAAAATCCCGATATCCCCGAGATCGTCCGCGGTAAGAGCGGCCGGGTGCTGGGCAATCTCGTCAGTCTGCTCACCACCCTGAAAGGCCTGCCGATGACCTATAACCGTGATCTCCAGGAAGACAAGGAACCGGTATTCGATTCAGTGGACACCGTGTCCGCCTGCCTGGAGATAAGCGCCGACCTCCTCCACAACCTCAAATTCAATCACGGACGTCTCGCGGCCGCGGTCCACGGCGGCGGGTTCATGACCGCCACCGATCTCGCCGATTATCTCGTTACCCGCGACATCCCCTTTCGCCGCGCCCACGAGATCACCGGCCAGGTGGTGGCCCATTGCCTCAACCGGGGGATCGACCTCAAGGATATGGATCTGGCCGAACTCAAAAAATTCGCCCCCGGGATCGACGCCGGGGTCTTCGAACGTCTGAGCGTTGAGGGTTCGGTGGCCAGCCGGGTCAGTGCCGGCGGCACCGCGAACATCAGGGTTGAAGAGGCCCTGGCCCGGGCGGAAGAGGAATTGGGGATTTAGGATGCCGAAAACGGCCCCGGCTCTTCTCTGCCTCTTTCTTCTCGCCTTCCCTTGCGGTTGCGGCCGCAAGACCATGGTGGTGCCGCCGGATACCGTCCGCCCGGCCGCGGTCTCAGGACTGGTCGCAAGCCAGGACGAGACCGGGATCCACCTCATCTGGAACCGGCCACGAAAAAACGCCACCGGCGGCGATCTTGACCAGCCGGCAAACCATTTTGAAATCCAGCGGGGCCAGGCCCCGATCAACGATTTCTGCCCCGGCTGCCCGGCGGAGTTCCATCCCATCGCCACGGTCAATCTCCCCGGCCCGGCAAGGCCGGTATTCAACGACCATGACCTCGATCCGGGGCAGGTCTATTCCTACCGGGTAATCGCGATCAACGGCATCTTCGGCCGCGCCCTGCCTTCGGCAACGGTAAACGCGGCATGGGGAATACTACCACCCAAACCCGCCCCGCCGGTGGCCCGGGCCGGTGACGGAGTAGTCCATCTCTCTTGGTCAGGCAATCCCGGCTACGCCTGGAAGCTGGAAAAGATCACCGCGGCCGCGACCACGGTCCTAAGCCACGGCAGGGCCGGAGAGAAGATGGAAAATTCAAGCGACCACGAGGTAAAAAACGGCATCAAATACGGCTACCGCCTCCGGCTTGTCCGCCGAATTAAACACGGCCTGCGGCTTGAAGGCCCGGCCTCGAAAACCGTTATCGCCGTTCCCCGCGACCTGACCCCGCCGCCAGTGGTAACCGGGGTCAAGGCCCTGTGGACCAAAGAAGGGGTGACTGTCTTCTGGGAACCGGTCATCAGCGCCGATCTCGGCGGATACCGCATCCGGCGGCGGGAAAACGGAAGATCCATGCTGCTGGGAACCGCCGGAGCCCAAATGAACAGCTTCATCGACCATAACCCGCCCCCCGGTCTTTCCTGGCAATACCGGGTAAGCGCCATTGACAACGCCAGTCCGGCCAACGAATCTGCGCCGTCGGCGGCGGCGTCAATAAGGAGAACAAGGTAATGAATCACTTCAACTACCGGGAGAACCGGCTGTTCTGCGAGCAGGTGCCGGTGCGGCTGATCGCGGAAGAGGTCGGCACCCCCTTTTATCTTTACAGTCAGACCACCCTCGCCCGGCACTTCAACGCCTTTGACAAGGCCTTTGCCGCCATCCCCCACCTTACCTGTTTCGCGGTCAAATCCTGTTCCAACCTCTCGATATTGAAACTCTTTGCCGACATGGGCGGCGGCGCCGATATCGTCAGCGGCGGCGAACTGTTCCGGGCGATTAAGGCCGGAATTCCGGGCGGGAAGATCGTCTACTCCGGGGTCGGCAAGACCGCGGCCGAGATGAAATACGCCCTCCGGAATGATATTCTATCGTTCAACGTCGAAAGCGGCCAGGAACTCCTCGCCCTTGACCGGGTCGCGGGAGAATGCGGCAAAAAGGCGCCGGTGAGCCTGCGGATAAACCCCGATGTCGACCCCGGAACCCACGCCTATATCTCAACCGGGCTGGCAAAAAACAAATTCGGAATTCCCATGGATCAGGCCCCGGAACTTTACCACCGGGCGGCCGGGCTTGATAATATCAGGGTGGTCGGGGTAAGCTGCCATATAGGTTCGCAGTTGACCGAGGTTTCGCCCTTTGTCGAGGCCCTGCGCAAGGTAAAAAAATTCATCGCCGCCCTTGCCGCCGACGGCATCCGCATCCGCCACCTTGACCTCGGCGGCGGACTCGGAATCCGCTACGACGACGAACAACCGCCCGAGCCGCGACAATACGCCGAGGCCATCGCCGCCGAACTTTCCGGTCTCGAATGCAGTCTGATCTTCGAGCCGGGACGGGTTCTGGTAGGCAATGCCGGGATTCTGGTGACCAGGGTCATCTATACCAAGGAAGGCCCGGTCAAGAAATTTCTCATCGTTGACGCGGGGATGAATGATCTCGCCCGGCCCAGCCTCTACGAAGCCTACCATGCCATCAACGCCTGTGACGATGAGAAACGACCGCGAATCAAGGCCGACGTGGTCGGTCCCATTTGCGAGACCGGCGACTTCCTCGCCCGCGACCAGGAGGTTCCCGACTGCGGCCCCGACGAGCTCCTGGCAGTGATGAGCGCCGGGGCCTATGGATTTTCCATGGCCTCCAATTATAATTCCCGGCCAAGGGTGGCCGAGGTAATGGTTGACGGCGACAGTTTCCGGATCATCCGCCGCCGGGAAACCCTTGCCGATCTCATCCGCGGTGAAGAGCTTGCCTGACTTCAGGGTATCTTGAAAAATCAGGAGACAACTATCATGCAGGAGATAAAATTCGCCAAGTACAGCGGCACCGGCAACGATTTCATCATCATCGACAACCGCGGCGGGGTAATCGCCCCGGCCGCCATGGCGGAGACGGCGCGGCTGCTCTGCCGCCGGCGCTTTGCCGTCGGCGCCGACGGCCTGATCCTGATTGAAGACTCCGGCCAGGCCGATTTTCGCTGGCAGTTCTTTAACGCCGACGGCAGCCGGGCCGAAATGTGCGGCAACGGCGCCCGATGCGCGGCCCATTTCGCCCATAAAGAAAAAATCGCCGGGGCCAGGATGCGCTTTGAGACCATCGCCGGGCTGATCGCCGCCGAAGTCAATGGCGACACGGTCAAGGTCGGCCTGACCCCTCCCCGGGACATCGTCATGGGACAAAAAATAGATCTCGACGGCGAGGAACGGGAGATAGACTCCATTGACACCGGAGTGCCGCACGCGATTCACTTTGTCGCCGCCCCGGAGGCGACCCCGGTAAAGGCATGGGGACGGGCCATCCGCTACCACCGCCTGTTTGAGCCCCGGGGAACCAACGTCAACTTTGTCAGCCTCCCGGCCCCGGGCGAACTCCTGGTCCGCACCTATGAACGCGGAGTCGAGGACGAGACCATGGCCTGCGGCACCGGCGCGGTGGCCAGTGCCCTGATCGCGGCCATGCACGGCCATGTCACCTCGCCGGTAACGGTAAGCACCAGCGGCGGCGACCGTCTGGTCATCCACTTCCGCCTGACGGCGGCAAACGGCGACGAAGAACGACAGCACCGGGTCAGTGAGGTATCTTTAGAGGGCCCGGCCGACCTGATCTATGAAGGCGAGCTGCGGCCGGGGGCGATGAAGGAGAAGGCATGAATCCCGGGGAAAAACGCAAAAAATCTTTTAAATTTCCCGGCATTGACTATGGTGTTTCTGATTGTTCCGTGAAAGCCGGAGTGAATATTACGACGCCATCAACATCTTTATTACGAGTTCATCAAAATTGGCGGAATCACAAAAAACAGCGATTCCGCCGCGGCGCCGCCTGTATTTCATTGCAAACACATTAGTGAAGCCGCGTGGTTGCCACTTTTTACGACTTCATCAAATTGCGGAGGCAGAAATGAACAAGTTCAAGGGTGCGTTTGTCGCCATAATCACCCCCTTTACCACGGCGGGAGATATCGACGAAAAGACGCTGCGGGAGTTGATAGAATTTCAGATTGAATCCGGGACCCACGGCATCGTCCCCTGCGGCACCACCGGGGAATCGGCAACAATGAGCCATGCCGAACACCGCCGGGTGGTGGAATTGACCATTGAACAGGTCAACGGCCGGGTGCCGGTATTGGCCGGGGCCGGAAGCAACTCCACCTCCGAGAGCATTGAGCTGACCCGTCACGCGAAAGAGGCCGGGGCCGACGGAGTCCTACTCATCACCCCCTATTATAACAAGCCGTCCCAGGATGGACTGTTCCGGCACTTCAAGGCGATCAATGACGCGGTTGACATCCCGATAATTGTTTACAATGTCCCCAGCAGGACCAGCGTCAACATGCTTCCGGCCACCGTGGCCCGCTGCGCCGGATTAAAAAACGTGGTCGGGATCAAGGAGGCCACCGGCAACCTCAACCAGGTCAGCGAGGTCATCCACCTCTGTCCTCCGGATTTCGCGGTCATGAGCGGCGACGACTTCACCGCCATGGCAACCGTCGCCATCGGCGGCACCGGAGTGATTTCAGTGATCTCAAACGTGGCCCCGGCGGAAATGTCCCGGCTCATGGACCTGGCCCTGGCCGGAAGTTTTGCCGAGGCGAGGGAGATCCATTACCGTCTTTTCCCGATGATGCAGGCGATGTTCATTGACACCAATCCGGTACCGGCCAAGACCGCGCTGGCGATAATAGGCCGGATAAAAACCCCTGAGCCCCGCCTGCCGCTGGCGCCTATGGCCACTGACACCGAAGAGAGACTGCGGCAGATAATGGCCGAATTCGGAATTTTGAAGGCTGAAGGCTGAAGGCTGAAGGCTGAAGGCTGAAGGCTGAAGGCTGAAGGCTGAAGAAACATATTTTTATAACGCACAAGACAAGGAAAACAATGACAAAAGTAATAGTAGCCGGGGCTGCCGGACGTATGGGACGCAGGATCACGGCAATGGTCGAGACCCATGCCGATCTTGAACTTGCCGCCGGTTTTGAATCCCCCGGCTCGGAATTCATCGGCGCCGACATGGGCGAACTGGCCGGTATCAGCGCGAACGGAATCACCGTTTCCGAGGGTTTGGAGACGGTAATTGACGATGGCGAGGTTGTCATCGATTTCACCTTTCACACCGCGACCATGGCATTTGCCCGGATGTGCGCCGCCAAAGGCCGGGCCATGGTCATCGGCACCACCGGCCTTGACGCCGCGGAGCTTGCCGAACTGGCTGAACTCTCGAAAAAATTCCCCTGCGTCCAGTCCCCTAACATGGCGGTCGGGGTAAACGTGCTGTTCAAGACCGCCCGCAAGGTGGCCGAGATCCTTGGTGACGCCTATGATATCGAGATCATTGAGGCCCATCACCGGATGAAAAAAGACGCCCCCAGCGGCACCGCCCTCAAACTTGGAGAGATGGTGGCTGCGGGGGTAAAACGCAACCTGGATGAGGTTGGGATCTATTGCCGGGAAGGGATCATCGGCGAACGTAGCGACACTGAAATCGGCATCCAGACCATTCGCGGCGGTGATATCGTCGGCGAACACACGGTGATGTTTGCCGGCCCCGGGGAACGAATCGAGCTTACCCACCGGGCCCACAGCCGTGACAATTTCGCCCGCGGCGCCACCGTGGCCGCGGCCTGGGTCAATAACCGGGGAAACGGCCTCTACACCATGTTCGACGTCCTCGGCCTTGAAGGCCTGTAAAAATGGCGCTTGTCTTCATCGGTCTGGGCTCAAACCAGGGAGACGGACGGCAAAATCTGCTACAGGCATGGGAAAAACTTGGGGAGATCAAGGGCGTAACCCGACTGGCGATCTCAAGCCCCTGGCGGACAAGCCCGGTGGTCATGGGCGGTGCCCCCCCCCTGGCTGAGACCCCGTTTATCAACGCGGTCGGGGCGATAAACACCAGTATCGAGCCCGCAGATCTTCTCCGGACGATGTTAACCATTGAAGACGCCATGGGCCGCGACCGGACCCGGGGGCCGGATCGGATCATCGACCTCGACCTCCTGTTCTATAACGATCTATGTCTCATGACCCCGGATCTGGTCCTGCCGCATCCGGAGATATCCCGCCGTCTCTTCGTCCTTATGCCCCTGGCGGAGATTGCCCCGGATCACATTCATCCTGAAAGCGGCAAGAGTTCCCTCCGGATGTGCCGCGAGCTTGAAACAGGTGACCAGAAAGCGGAAAAAAGCCGCTGGCCGAATACAACAATGGAGGCGGAAGGATAATGGGACCGTTGAGGATTGTTATTCTTCTCTTTCTCTTTTATATTCTCTACCGTCTTGTCGCGCCTGCCGCGGGAAAAAACAACAAAGGTGCCGGGAAACGACAGAGAGACAGCGATGTCCGCGATATCCTTGAAGAAGACCCGGTATGCCATGTCTATATTCCGAGGAGACAGGCAATTACCCTTAAGAAGGGTGCCGAAACCGTATACTTTTGCAGTCATGCCTGCCGTCAACATTTTTTGGATGCAACCAGGGAGAAATAAATGAAATTTTTTATCGACACCGCCGACACCGATGAAATCCGCCGGGCCGCCGACATGGGAATGGCCGACGGGGTCACCACCAATCCAAGCCTTATCGCCAGAAGCGGCCGCAAATTCGAGGAAGTAATCACCGAAATCACCACCATTGTCGATGGTCCCATCAGTGCCGAGGTCGTGAGCCTTGAAGCCGACGGGATGGTGGAAGAAGGGAAGAAACTGGCCGCGATTCACGATAATATCGTCATCAAGGTTCCGATGACCGTTGACGGCCTCAAAGCGGTAAGAATGTTCAAGGCCGAAGGGATCAGAACCAACGTCACCCTGGTGTTTTCCTCAGCCCAGGCCCTGCTTGCCGCAAAGGCCGGGGCCGCCTTCATCAGCCCCTTTGTCGGTCGCCTCGACGATATCGCCCATAACGGCATGGATATGGTCAGCGACATCATGACCATCATCGATGGTTATGGTTTCGCAAGCGAAGTCATTGTCGCAAGCGTGAGAAACCCGCTCCACGTGATCGACGCGGCCCTGATCGGCGCCGATATCGCCACTATCCCCTTTAAAGTCATAACCCAATTAGCCAAACACCCGCTCACCGATATCGGTATAGAAAAATTTCTTGCCGACTGGGAAAAAACCGTAAAATCAGATGCTCATGACGCATGAGATAACGCCGCAGTGGACGAATCAACCAGGGTAATGGTATAATCAACTATCATGATCAGGAAAGCATTGATAATCTGGATGACTACGCTGATGGGAGTTGGCGCGGCCGCGGTAGCCCAGGCGACTATCTATACCTTTGTCGACGACAGCGGCTGTATCCATTTTTCCAATATACCCAATGACTACCGATTTAAACCCCATGTCAATATGCGGCCCAGAGTGTCGGCATCAACCGCTTCCGGCCATATCGTTATCCCCCGGAGATCAAGAGACTGGCAGCCGGAGGCGACCTCATACGATCCCCTGATCCGGAAGGCGTGCAAACGATTTCGGGTAGACCCGTCCCTTGTTAAGGCGGTGATAAAGGCGGAAAGTAATTTCAACTATTTAGCGGTATCCCCAAAAGGGGCCCTTGGGTTGATGCAACTGATGCCGACAACTGCCCTGGAAATGGAGGTGAACGACCCCTTTAATCCGGCCGATAACATCCTCGGCGGCACCCGTTATCTCAAACAGATGTTGTCGATGTTCAAGGGCAACCTCAAGTTAGCCCTGGCGGCGTATAATGCCGGCCCCACCAGGGTCAGCCGCCTGCAACGAATTCCCAGGCTCAAAGAGACCAGAAACTATGTCAAAAAAGTCATGGCCCATTACCGCTTCTTTGTAGCCCGGAGTTCTCCCTATAAGAAATGGGCCGGCATCGGCAGCAAAAAACGTAACAGCTGAACCTCTTCAGGGCTGACATTTATCGTTATAAATAAATTACCGGAACGACCTCATCAAGTGATGGGGTTTTTCTTTACCGGTCAAAAAAGATGGTCTCGTAATATGTCGATGGCTAAGTAGTAATTTCGAGACCCAGGAACGCCGCAACGCCGTAGATCGGAATTATTGCGACGCCATCAAAGAAATCAGATGAAACAGATTCTGACCCTACCCAACCTTCTTACCGCCAGCCGCTTCGCAGTCATCCCCTTCCTCCTTTATTTTCTCAGGAAGAACGGCGGAACCCTTGACGGCATAATAGCCTTTGTCCTCTTTCTGTCCGCGGTTCTCACCGATCTGGCCGACGGCTATATCGCCAGACGCCGCCAACAGGTAACGATCCTCGGCAAACTCATGGATCCCCTGGCCGACAAAATCCTGGTGGCCTGCGCCCTGATCATGCTGATCCCCATGGGACGGGCCCCGGCCCTGGTCTGTTTCCTCATCCTCGCCCGGGAGATCGCCATTACCGGCCTCCGGGGGGTGGCGGCATCAAGTGGCATCGTCGTCCCGGCAAGCAATCTCGGCAAATTCAAATCAGTAAGCCAGTACATCGCCCTCTGCGTCCTGATCTTTCCCCTCGGGGTCATCCCCCTTGCCTCCCTGCATGAAATCGGCCGCATTATCCTCTATATCTCCCTGGCCCTGACCATAATCTCGGGGATAGACTATTTTGTCCGTCTGAAGAGAGTATTTATGACCGAGTCCGACGCCTGAACACCGATGGCCTTTTCGCCTTGACACCTTTGCCGGCTGTCTCTATATTTCCGCAACGTATTTCCTGATGGATCCATAAAAATTGTCTGGATGACCAAAAATTTCGATATACAGGGAAATAAACGATAAACAAATTACGATGCCATTATCTTTGCCGGAGTGGTGAAACTGGTAGACGCACCGGACTCAAAATCCGGCGGGGGTGACTCCGTGTCGGTTCGACTCCGACCTCCGGCACCAGTTTGATTTTGGGGCTGTTTCCTGCTTGCCGGATCCAGCCCTTCCGCATTGTGAGTTTTAATGGTCATGGCCGATAAACTCCTGATCAAAGACTGCCGTCTGCTGGGCGAAAACGGTGTTTGCAACCCCTTGCGAGACATCGTGGTAACGAATGGGGCTATCGCCACAATCAACGACTGTGGGCAAGCGCCCCCCCCCGGAGCAGATATATTAGAGGGGAAAGGCCGTCTACTACTCCCCGGTCTGATAAATACCCACTGCCACTCTCCCATGATCCTGTTCCGCGGCTTGGCCGATGACCTGCCGCTGATGACCTGGCTCAATGAGTATATCTTTCCAGCCGAGGCCCGTCTGGTTAACGCGGAAATGGCCTACCTTTGCGGACGCCTGGCCGGGGTTGAGATGCTTCTGACCGGGATCACAACCGTGGCCGATGCATATTTCCATGCCGAGGACGCCGCACGGGGCCTTATCGAAGCCGGAATGCGGGTGGTCTCAGCCCAGGGAATCATCGACTTCCCTGCCCCCGGAGTCCCCGACCCGGACAAAAACATCGCCGCGGCCGCCGAGTTCCTCTCCGCCTTCAAACCCAGCGACCTCGCGACCCCGGCCATTTTCTGCCACTCGCCCTATACCTGCGGCCCCGAAACCCTGAAAAAAGCCAAGGCCCTTGCCCGCTCCAGCGGCTGCCTTTTCTTTATTCATCTGGCCGAGACCGAGGCCGAACTGACAATAATAAAAAAAGAACATGATTCCAGCCCGGGCCGTTACCTCAACGATCTCAGGATCCTCGACCGGGACACGGTCCTGGTTCACTGTGTCCATCTTGATGATGAAGAGATCAGGATCATCGCCGAAAACGGCGCCGCAATATCCATTTGTCCGCGTAGCAACATGAAACTGGCAAGCGGCATCGCCCCGGTCGACAAATTCCTTGACGCCGGAATCAGGGTTGGACTGGGGACCGACAGCGCCGCGAGCAACAATGCCCTGGACATCCTCCTTGAAATGGATATGGCCGCAAAGTCGATGAAAACAGCGCGGGACAACGCCGCCATCCTGCCGGCCCGGGATGCCTTTGCCATGGCCACCACCGGGGGAGCGGACTGTCTCGGCCTTGGGGAGGAAATCGGCCGGATTGAGGCGGGGATGCGGGCGGATATGATAATAATAGATACCGACAGTCCCTCTCTTACCCCGCAATACCACGGTCATTCTCTGCTGACCTACAGTGCCTGCGGACGCGACGTGACCGATGTGATAGTAAACGGCCGGGTGGTGATTAAAGATCGGGTTCCGACCCTGGTAAATATCGACACGGTCATGGCCGCAGTACATAAACTGTCCCGTACAGCCTTCCCGTATCAGCCCCCGGGTCCACGAAGCAGGGGTTGATACGGCTCACTTGCCCGGGGTGCATGCGCCAACAAATCCGTCACGAATTCATCCTCAGTGTTTTTCGCTCCACCCCTCTTCCCCGACCAGACTGACAAAACGCACCCGGTCGATAACCATGGTCCGTGGTTTCCCCTGCTTTTTCTTCACCACGGTCAGGGACTGGACATCCCGTCCCCCCACCGGTATCACCATCCGTCCGCCCTCGTCAAGCTGGGCAAAGAGAGTCGCGGGGATATCAGGCCCGCCGGCAGTGACGATCATCGCATCAAAAGGGGCCTGCTCCGGCCACCCGAGGGTGCCGTCACCGACCCGATAGAGGATATTGACCTGGCCCATTTCCGTCAATCGCTTCCGGGCCGCAAGCGACAGGGAACGCAGACGCTCAACGGTACAAACCCTGGCGGCAAGACGGGCCAGAACTGCGGTCTGATATCCGCAGCCGGTCCCGATCTCAAGAACCTTGTCGTTCCCTGTCAGTCCCAGGGCCTGGGTCATGAGAGCGACGATATAGGGCTGGGATATGGTCTGCCCCTGACCAATGGGCAGGGGATGATCCTTATAAGCGCCGGCGGCAAGAGCCTGGTCAACAAAAATGTGCCGGGGAATCGTGGACATGGCTTCAAGCAGGGCGGGATTATCTATACCGCGGGATACAAGCTGCTCGCGGACCATCTGTTGACGCAGTCTTTGATATCTGGGCATGGATTAATGAATCTTTTCCTCATATTCGCAATGACTGACGACCTTATCTTTTACAAGGCATTTTACCGTGTCAATCGTCTCATGACCAATAACCCCGGCAAGCAACGGCACCCGTCTGCCGCGTGAACGCCGCAGGTCCTTAAATATCATGGTTTTCCCCATACCCTGACCGTTTTTAACCTCCGAAGGTTCACCAAGGACCTTGACCAGTTCCATCTCGCTGGTCCGTCCCGCTTCAACCAGGCTGACCTGGTAAGCCAGATGCTTCAGGCCCCCGGCCGAATAACATCCCGAGAAAAAAAACAGAGGGAAAACCATCAATCCGATGGGCAAATGCTTTTTCTTCAACAAGGCTCCTGTCCTCCTCAGCAAACAATAAAAAATAAAATTCCTACCAGAAAACATCCTGGATCCGTGAGCGTTCGGGAATGGTGCAGACACAGGTCGGGCAACTCGTTGATTATACGGTATATCGAAGAGTTGCGCCGACACGGCAGATGTGCCCTTCCCGGACACCCCGTAGGGCGGCGGGTAAAATTCCCGCCAATGGTTACTTTAACAGACTGTTGAAAAAGCCGTCCTGGCTTTTTCAACTCCCGGTTGGCCAAAGCAAGTTCCAGCCAACCTCTCAATTTTATTGATTTTTTAAAACCCTATAAAATCGGCGATGCGTCCATGCACCGCGACCAGTCCGTTTTTCAACGGACTGTTAAACAACATGACGCAAACTCAGACGATTACGTAAAAAAACCGCACGATGCCGTCACAGACCCAGGAACATAGTCGATTCCAATGAAAACTTACTAAAAAAAGATGGGAACGGGCAAACAATATTGCCTTCATGTAATTTTATCCGCAAAGTCATACTCTTTGGTCTGCGCCTGCTTATCTCATTGTTTTTGCGTAACAATGCCTCATACCGTCACCATCGAGCCTGTTCCAAGATATCCTAAAAAAGATTCTCTCAGTGCTAACAGCCTAAAAAGATTGCCTTTTTATAGAGTATTTGCTATTCAAAAGATGTTGAAAGCTAGCAATACAGAACAGAGAAAAATTTGAGCATGCGGAATAAACTTTCCAAATGGACGTATTTTTTTGCCAAACAAATATTTGCATGATAGACGAAAGTTTCGTAAGCTTGGTTGAGGTTGTCTTTTTTTCGGGAAAACATATTCCCCCCGGCTCCTGACCTTGAGATGGTGATAGGATGAAATGCCCCAAATGTGGATTCATATCATTTGATGATCTGTCCACCTGCACCAAGTGTTCCACGGATCTGTCCGAGGTGGCTCAGGAATTACATGGAACCGGTACCGAAACCGAGCCGGAATTCTTCCTTGGCAGCGCGATCAAAAATACCAACCTCGATTTTGATGATACCTTTTCCTCAACCCAGACACTCCCCCCCCTTGAAAGTGACGTTGAACTTGACTTCGACGACACCGCAAATACCAGCAGAGAGATTTCTTTTTCACCCGACGGTGCCCCGCCTGCGGACATTGATTTAGACAGCACCGGAGATGTGGCCCTGGAACTGGGTGAAATCATGCCCATTGATGTGTCGCAGCTGGATTCGACTATGGAGATATCCGCTTTAGCCGCGCAAGGCGCGGATACCGGCACGGAATCCATGCCCGACGACGCGACCATGGCCATGGGGCTTGAGAATCTCACCTCACAGAACCTGGCAGCACTGTCGGAAGAAGATGATACCCCGGACCTGACGGCCCAATTAGCCGACCTTGACGAAGCAGAACCATCAGCAGCAGAGCTGGACGAGACTATGGTTCTCTCTGATCTGGAGTTTGACAGTGCCACTGATGCCGATGAATCCTTGGACGAAACCATAGCCCTGCCTGAGCTTGATCAACTGGATATCGATATTGACGAAGCGGGAGAGCCCCTGGAAGAGTTAGCCCTTGACGCCACCGCGGTCACAGACCTCGCCAAACTCAAAGGCATTGAAGACGTTAACCTCGATGAACCAGCCGAAGATTCCGATACATTGCCAGAGCCGGAACTGAATCTGGATGAAATCGACCTCAGTGACCTGGTTGAACCTCTGGAGAAAAACACTCCGATTAAAGAATCTCCGGCAACAAAAGCACGCACATCTACGGAAACGGAAGAGGAAGAGGAAAGCGAGGCCGACGAACTGGCCGACATCGACCTTGACAGTACCGCCGATGTCCTTGATCTCTCCAGCCTTGACAACGAAGACGAAATACCGCTGCCCGAAATTGAAACTGAGGACATCGACAGCGATGTCCTCATCGGAGAAAAAAACGCCCTTCCTTCTCTCGATCTTGATCAGCTTGACTTCGTCGACGGAGACAGCGACAAAACCGGAGAGCAGGAGCCAATAGTCGATCTTTCTTCCCTGATCGAAGAAGAAGGGGTACAGGACGAAGGTGATGCCACTATTGAGCTCGATCTCCTTTCAGATGAACCCATCCCGGCCCCTGACGCCGATTCCACTCAAGATATCCCCGAGATTGAAGTTGACATGACCCCGATAGACGAAGACGCGCCTCCCGACCTCCCCGAGTAAAACGGGTATTAAAAAAAACCACAGACCACATCGCACTCACAGATTGAGAAAAGGCTTGACATCCACCCGTCAATGCCATTATTTTATCCCACTCTTCCACCAATGCCGAGATAGCTCAGTCGGTAGAGCAACGGACTGAAAATCCGTGTGTCCCTGGTTCGATTCCAGGTCTCGGCACCAAACGGCAAAACCCGGGATCCCCTTCGTGTGGGTTCCTTTTTCCTCCTCTCTCGCCCCTTCACTGGTAACAAAAAAAACAGGAAGGTGCGACCGCTGAGAATGTTTCACGTGAAACATAGAAAAGCAGATTCCCCCTATTCTTTTTTCACCTTGCGCCAGATCCGCATTACATGTAATTTTCGACAATAACCAAAGGAAATGCCATGAAAAACAGCGGTAGTAAAATCATAGCACTGGCGAACCAGAAAGGCGGGGTGGGCAAGACTACCACTGCGGTCAATATGGCTGCCGCCCTTGCCAGTCTGGGACAGAAAGTGCTATTGGTGGACTCGGATCCGCAGGGCAATGCCAGCAGCGGTATGGGGATAGACGCGAGGGAATCAGAAAGACACCTGTATCACTGCCTCATCGGAGAAAGCACTGTTGCCGCAGCAACAGTGCAAATTGAAGGTTTTGATGCCCTGTACCTGCTGCCGACTCATATCGACCTGATAGGAACCGAGGTCGAACTGATGCATAAAAAAGAACGCGAGACCTTCCTGAAAAAAACCTTGGTGCCGGTTCGCAACGATTTCGATTATATTCTTGTTGACTGTCCCCCCTCTCTCGGGCTGTTGACCATCAACGCCCTTACCGCCGCAGACGCGGTAATCATACCTCTGCAATGCGAATATTTCGCCCTCGAAGGCCTCAGTCAGTTGATCAGGACTATCCGCCTGGTCAAAAACAGCTATAATCCTGGCCTCACTATTGAAGGGCTGCTGCTGACCATGTATGATCGCCGCAACAAGCTCACCTACCAGGTGGCTCGGGAGGTCAAAAACCACTTCAAGGACACGGTGTACTCTACCCATATTCCGAGAAACGTTCGTCTGAGCGAAAGCCCAAGCCATGGCAAACCGATAACCATCTATGACCCTTCATCAAGCGGGGCCACCAGTTATATGAATCTGGGACGGGAGTTCCTCAAGAAACAGAAGCAGAGGAGGGAAACCAAATGAGTCGATTATCCGGCCTGGGCAAAGGTCTTGACGCCCTCCTGCCTGCGTCCGAAGAGGGATCGCACGGAGAATCCGGGCTGCTTATCTGCCCCGTTGACCAGATAAGCCCTAATCCTTTTCAGCCCCGCAAGGATATCACCTCCGTCCCCTTGGTCCAATTAGCCGAATCTATCCGCCACAACGGCATCATTCAGCCATTGGTAGTCAGAAAAAAAGGCGGCGGTGGCTATGAAATAATTGCCGGGGAACGACGGTGGCGTGCGGCGCAATTAGCCGGTTTAACCGAAGTACCGGTAATCGCCCGCGATGCCAGTGAACAGACCCGGCTTGAATTAGCTATTATTGAAAACATCCAACGCCAGAACCTCAACCCCCTGGAAGAGGCAATGGCATACAAACGGCTCATTGACGAGTTTGAACTTACCCAGGATGAGGTAGCGAGGAAGGTCGGCAAGGAACGCTCAACCATCACCAATCTCCTCCGGGTCCTGCAATTGCCGGACTATGCCAAGGAAGACCTCTCATGCGGCAAAATCAGCCTTGGCCACGCCCGGGTTCTCCTGAGCCTGAGCAAAAACCCGGAAGCAATGAAGGAACTGCATGGCCAGATGCTCAACCAGGGGATGTCGGTAAGACAGGCGGAAAAAACGGCCAAGGGAGTCAAACGCCGTCTTGGTTTTGGCCCGAAAACAAGCCCCCGACAGAACAGCAAGGTAAATCAGGAGATGGACAATCTTCCGGAATCATATTGCCTTGCCCTGCAGAACGACATGGTAAGGATTCTGGGGACCAAGGTCAGAATTATCCAGGCCGGTAATCGCGGCAAGGTTGAAATAGAATATTACTCCCACGACGACCTTGAGCGCCTTATGGGCCTAATCACCACGGCAAGCCCAGAGTAAACGTGACCCAGCATCGTCAAGGAATACGGCCGCAGATGCTCGAAAATGCCCGGGTTAAAAATATAGTTTCCCTTGGCGCCGAACTCTTCCGTATAGGCCTTCACTCCCCACGGATAGCGAAAATTTCACGGCCAGCCCATTTTGTCATGGTCCGGACAAGCCCGGGAATCTCCCCCCTTCTCTGTCGTCCCTTCTCCATCTACCAGAGCAATACCGACGGCACCCTGGAGATTCTTTTCCGCCGTCTCGGCCCCGGCACCACGAACATATCCCGGCTCCGACCAAGAGACGAAGTTCAACTTACCGGACCATTGGGAACGCCCTTTGACCTTGGGCGCCGAGAGGAATACATCCTAATTGCCGGCGGGGTCGGGATTGCGCCGATATTCATGGCGGCAAAACATCTGCAACGCCATAAACGCCGCAACCTGACCGTAATCGCCGGGGCCGCAACAGCGGCCGAAATCCATCCCCTGATCCAGGACTTCAAGGATATTGATATCATCTGTGACATTACCACCGTTGACGGCAGTGCCGGCCACAAGGGTCTGGTGACCGACCTCATAACCCCGGCGACGACAAAACACGATATGGGCCACACCGGAATAATCTGCTGCGGCCCAACCCCGATGATGGCTGCGGTCGCGGCCCGGGCCGCAGACCTCGGGATCGAATGCCAGGTATCACTTGAGACCATGATGGCCTGCGGTATATCTGCCTGCCTCGGCTGCGCGGTCGCGATCCGTGGCTCTGAAAAATATTTCCATGTATGCAAGGACGGCCCGGTCTTTCGGGCTGACGAGATCGAATGGGACAGACTCCGCGATTAAAAGTCGACATTGGCGGGCTGAAGCTTGATAATCCGGTCATGACCGCCTCCGGGACCTTTGGCTATGGGGAGGAATTCAGTCAGCTGACCGACATCGATCGTCTCGGGGCCATAGTGGCCAAGGGGATATCGCTTTTACCAAGGCCGGGCAACCCGCCGCCGCGAATCTGTGAAACTGCGGCCGGATTGCTCAACGCCATCGGCCTGGAAAATGTCGGCATTAAAAGGTTTATCCGCGAAAAGGTCCCCTTCCTGCGCCGTTGCGGTACCAAGGTGATCGCCAACATACTGGGGGACCGGGTTGAAGACTACGGCGAACTCTGCGCCATCCTCTCCGATTGTGACGGTGTTGACGCCATCGAGGTCAATATTTCCTGCCCCAATGTAAAAAAAGGCGGCATGGCCTTTGGCACCGACCCGGACACCGTTGCCGAAATCACAAAAACATGCAAAGAAAACAGTAAGTTACCGGTAATAATAAAACTTTCACCAAATGTCACCGATATCACCCTGACCGCCAGGGCCGCTGCCGCAGCCGGGGCGGACGCCCTGTCCCTGATTAATACCATCACCGCCATGGCCATTGACACGGAAAAACGAAAAGCGGTACTCGGCAATATCATCGGCGGCCTCTCTGGTCCAGCGATAAAGCCGGTGGCCCTGCGCATGGTCTGGCAGACGGCCCAGGCGGTGGATATCCCCCTTATCGGCATCGGCGGCATCATGACCGCCACTGACGCGATTGAATTTATCCTCGCCGGCGCCACTGCGGTCCAGGTTGGGACCGCCAACTTCATCAACCCCGGAACCGGTGAGGATATAGTCCACGGCCTGAGTGAATACATGAACCGCCACGGGACAAGAGATATAAATGAACTCCGCGGAGCAATAAACAGCTGATGCCCGACCGCGCCCCCGCTTCCATGAACGCCGCCGCAGTCACGCTCACCCCAAAATCGGAGGTGGCACCCGGACCCGACTATATCAGCGCCACTCCCAATATCCTTCTGGACATGGACGGCACCATTCTCGATCGTAATTTCGATGATTTTTTCTGGGAACAATATCTCCCCGAGACATATGGCCGAAAAAACAACCTGAACAGAGCGCAGGCAAAAAAGATCTTACTCGCCCTTTACCGGGAACAGGAAGGAACTCTACAATGGACCGACCTCGACTATTGGTCCACGTGCCTGGGCCTTGATATTCCCGCCCTTAAAGAAAAAGTAGCGGGAAAAATCGCCCTTCTCCCCCACGCGGAAAGATTTCTCCGCCACTGCCATGAAATAGGCAAAACCGTAATCCTGGTGACCAACGCCCACCCCAAGGCCCTGGCGATAAAACTAGACCAAACCGGAATCGACCGCCATTTAGACCACATGATCTGCGCCGATGAATTGGGCCGGGCCAAGGAAGAAATTGAATTCTGGCCGCGCTTAATGAGCATAATGAAGATATCCCCGGACGATTGTTTCCTCGCCGACGACAACCACCAGGTCCTCCGGGCCGCGACCGCCGCCGGGATCAGGCAGGTGGTCGAGATCTCCCGCCCCAGCAGCCAGGGGGAAAAAAGTCCGTCAGGCACCTTTCCCTGGATCGAAAATTTTGCCCGGCTCATGCAATAATGATATATTCCTCCAACGATCCGGGGAACCGACCCGCAATCAATTATTCCCCGCAGAACCAAGACTAACCAGCTAATATAAAAAACAAGGTGTTTCGATGAACAGGAAAAACTCCCAAAAGATGTTCCAACAGGCAAACAAACTTATCCCCGGTGGGGTCAACAGTCCGGTACGGGCCTGCAAGTCGGTGGGATGCGACCCGGTGTTTATCAAAAAAGCCGCCGGGGCAAGACTATGGGACGTTGACGGTAACGAATATCTTGATTTCATCGGCTCGTGGGGGCCGATGATCCTGGGACATAACCCGCCGGAGGTCATTGCCGCCATCAAAGAGGCGATGGAAAACGGCACCAGTTTCGGCGCCCCGACCCCTCTGGAAATCGACCTGGCCCAGCTGGTGGTCGACGCGGTGCCTTCGGTGGAAAAAGTCCGTTTCGTCAGTTCCGGCACCGAGGCAACCATGAGTGCCATCCGCCTGGCCCGGGGGTACACCGGCAGAAAGGTGATCGTGAAATTCAACGGCGGCTACCACGGCCATGCCGACTCCTTTCTGGTCAAGGCAGGCAGCGGCGTGGTCACCCTTGGGATTCCGGGAAGCCCGGGGGTGCCTGACGATATCGTCAAAAACACCCTCTCGATTCCCTATAATAATGAAGAAAAACTCGAAGAGACCCTGCGTAATCCCGAGCTTGATATCGCCTGCGTGATCATCGAACCTATTGCCGGTAATATGGGAGTAGTCCTGCCGAAACCGGGATTTCTGCAAAAACTGCGAAATCTTACCACCGAACTAGGCATTATCCTCATCTTTGATGAAGTAATTACCGGCTTTCGCGCCAGCCTCGGCGGGGCCCAGGCAAAATTCAACATCACCCCCGACCTCACCTGTCTCGGCAAGATCATCGGCGGCGGCCTGCCGGTGGGCGCCTACGGCGGTAAAAAGGAAATAATGTCCCAGATCGCCCCCGAAGGGCCGGTATATCAGGCCGGGACCCTGTCCGGCAACCCGCTGGCCATGGCCGCCGGCCAGGCGACGATCAAGGCCCTGATGCAGCCGGGATTTTATGAGGAACTGGACGCCAGAGCGGCCTGGTTTGCCCGGGAACTGGGGAATATAGCGGAAAAACACCTGCCGGGACGTACCTGTATCAACCTCGCGGGCTCGGTGTTGACCCTGTTCTTCAGCAAAGGCCCGGTATATGACTTTGACTCGGCCATGACCTCCGACACCAAGATGTACGGCCGCTACTACCGCGAAATGCTGGCCGCCGGCCTCTACCTGGCCCCGGCCCAGTTTGAGGGAATGTTCTTCTCCTCAGCCCACAGGCGCGAGGATCTGCAGCTGGCCCTGGATAAAACTGAATCTGTATTCAGGATCTTATCAGCCTGAAAAGCAATGGGGCCGGGCGAGGAATTGTGCTTTTAACTTACTGAAATCACACAACCATCTTACCTCCGGCAATATTTTTTATCGCTCTGCCAGGAGATGGACTCGTAACAAGTCCCCACGCAGGCGTCTTAGGCGATTTCCGAAAAAAACAGCGGGATGGGTTAACAGCCCGGTGAAATCGAGAGGTTGGATGAAACTTGTTTTATCCAACCGGCGGTTGAAAAAGCCAGGACGGCTTTTTCAACACTCTGTTAAGGAATCCCGCATGTTTGAGGGCATAGCCCGAGTTCGGGATTTCAGCAACCCGGCGCCCGGAAGTCGTCTTTTCAAACCAGCGGAGCGGGGAGTTGTTACGACTCCATCAGGGGAGGCAAATCAAAAAAGGCGTTGACTTTGCCGGGTTCGGTTGCTAAGTAAACATACAATCTTATTCACTTAATCGTATAGCAGTCCGTTAAAAAATTGGCTGCTACTTGGCGCATGGACGCGCCGCCGATTCCACCGGGTTGAAAAAATCGGTGAAATCGGGAGGTTGGTCACAACAACTTGTTTTGGCCAACAGTGGTTTAAAAAGCCATGGACGGTTTTTTAAAACGGTCTGATATATGCGGCTTCGAATAAATGTCGAGCTTTCGCAAAGAGATGTTGACCCTGCTTTCAGATTTCGGCACTGTCGGCATGAACGTATCGTTTTCGATATTTATCGGTGTCGGTATAGGCTATTGGCTTGACCACAAGGTGTTCAACGACCGGACCAGGCCGTGGTTCACCCTTATCTTTCTTGGCCTGGGAGTAGCCGCCGCCTTCATGAACCTGTATCGGATAATCCGACGCAAGGATCTGTAACTGTCCGTTTTTCAACGGTCTGGTAAGACAACGAAGCGGAACAACTGCTTTTGCAGAAGAAAGAAAAAGTCGACATCGGCTTTATCCAGCGGACCGGGTGGATAATAGCCATTATCGGGACCGGCATAGCCTTTCTAGACGGTGGAAATGCGGCAGTGAGCCTGTTCTATGGCGCGGGTTTAAGCAATATCAGCTTTCACCTCCTTAAACGGGATCTTACGGGAGTACTAAAAATCCCCGGCGGTGGAGCAAAGACCCGATTTCTGATCAAGCACTACCTCAAGCTGGGCTTGATTGCGGTAGTTCTGTTCGGGCTGATCAGAAACAGTAATATTAATAAATTTTATCTCCTGGCCGGACTGGGGTCGGCGGCAATAGCCATTGCCATCAGCCCGGCGTTATTGTTGCTCAGGAGGGAGAAAAAAAAGCAGGAGGAGTTGTAAGATATGGAACATCCGATACTGTTTGTCTCGGTCATTCTCCAGGCACTGGGCCTGCCGGTACCCCACACCATCGTTGCCGATGGAATTGTGGGCAAACTGCTCTCACCCCATATGACCTACACCTGGCTGATTATGGCCTTTCTGGTTCTGGTTCCCAAAATGACCATCAAAAATCTTGAAATGGTACCGGGGAAATGGCAAAATTTCTGGGAAGTCGTGGTCGGCGGCCTGGAAGGATTCATGGCCGAAAACATGGGTGAAGAAGGGGCACGAATGATGTTCCCGATGCTTTCCACCTTTGCCCTCTATATTCTGGTCGCCAATATGGTCGGACTGATGCCCGGTTTCATGTCCCCGACCTCGAACCTAAATATCACCCTGGGATGCACCCTGATCGTCTTTTTCACCACCCATATTCTCGGGCTGAAATTTCACGGTGCCAAATACTACAAGCATTTTCTCGGCCCGGTATGGTGGCTCATTCCCCTGATCGCGCCGATTGAAATCATCAGTCACCTGGCCCGGATTCTGTCGCTGTCCATCCGGCTTTTCGGTAATATCATGGCCAAGGAAACCCTGTTAGCCATTCTGTTCATGCTGGCCGGGGCCTACTTCGCGCCACTGCCGATCCTCTGCCTTGGCGTCTTTGTCTCCATCGTCCAGGCCCTGGTTTTCGTCCTCCTGTCGATCCTCTACTTTGCCGGTGCCATGGAAGACGCCCATTAATGGTAGCTTGAAAAATTGTCTTTTCGTCCGCCCCCGGCTTCATGAGCAATCGGATGAAAATCCTCATCTTTCAAGATACCCATTAAAATCATTAAAAGTTTTTAACGGTGAAATGAATTCACCTGTAAAGAAGGCCAAAACAACAATCAAAAACTTAAGGAGTAAGAAAGATGAAAAAGTTCAGCATCGCAGTTCTTTCGATCATGATGGTTCTCGCTGCCGGTACCGCCATGGCAAGTACAGGTGACGCCGCCGCCGGCGTAAACCTTGCCGCAATTTGTATCGCCGCCGCCCTGTCGGTCGGTGTTGCCGCCCTCGGTTGCGGTATTGGTATGGGTTCTGGTATCAACGGTGCCTGCCTTGGTATCGCCCGTAACCCCGAGGCCAGCGGCAAAATCACCGTGACCATGATCATCGGCCTGGCCCTGATCGAGTCCCTGACCATTTACGGTCTGGTCATCTCCCTGATCCTCCTGTTTGCCAATCCGCTGCTTGGTTAAAAAAATAAAGCCGGACAGATTTTATTTCGACCAAGGCCACGACAGCTTCTGCTGCCGTGGCCTTTTTCGTAAGCACTCCAGACCCCCCTGCACGCACATTAACCCTTTGATATACCTAAGTATAATCCAAAAGGGGAAAGCACGCATGGCGGCGTCCCTGAAACCCTTACAGCGTGCGATTATTTTGCATTGGGTGCGGTTCATTGATCGCTTACCCCTTTTTCCGTTCTTCCCCGGGATGGCTAAATGGAAAATACGGTACTTACCCCGAGACGCGGCCGGGGGGAGAAAGAGATCCCTTCCACCGGGATCATCCTGGTCAACCCCACCGACGCCACCGCGATAATCAACGCCGGTGCCCGGGAAGGTGGCCACCGCCGCCCCCTGTTCAACTCAAACCTGCTCATCATCCCCGCGACCGAAGGAAGAAAAAAAATCTTCATCGCCGGCCCGGCGGTGGGGGCGCCGATGGCGGTAATGGCCCTGGAAAAACTAATCGCCCTCGGAGCCGCCAGAATAATAGTCTACGGCTGGGCCGGGGCCCTTACCGGAAAACTGAACTGCGGAGAAGTAGTGTTGCCGACCTGGGGCCTGAGCACTGAAGGCACCTCGGCCCATTATCCGATTAAGGCCGAGCTCCCCAGGCCGTCACCCGGCCTGCTAACCAACCTGCACCAGGCTCTGACAAAGTCGGAGACCATAGCAAAAATCCACCAGGGACCAGTGTGGAGTACCGATGCCCCATATCGGGAAACCCGCCGCCAGGTACAGGAATTTGCCGCCAGAGGCATTATGGCCGTAGATATGGAGTTTACCGCCCTGGCAACCGTGGCCCTCTTTCGCGGCACGACATTGGCGGCAGCGTTTCTGGTCTCTGACAACCTGGGCCACAAGCATTACGAAAGCAGGATAATGCTTAAATCCTTCCGGCAACAAAGCAGAAAAATTGCCGCCACCATCATCACCGCCCTGACGGCAGGAGAGCTATAATGCCGTCAGGGGCCATTTCTGCCCGTCAGTTCCGCCATGGCGGGATATGGCGTCACTTGCAAAAAGATCCCACTCCCTGGATATCGAACTTTTTACTTAGCCATCCAATTACTTTTTACAGGATCATCAGATATGAAAGATAACGACAAAAAGGTATTCATCACCAGTCTCGGCTGCCCGAAAAACCGGGTGGATTCGGAGATAATCGCCGGTGGATTCCTCAAGCACGGCATCGGAATCACGGCCGAGGCCAAAGACAGCGATATCATTCTGATCAACACCTGCGCCTTTATCGGCCCGGCAGTGGAAGAGAGCATCGGAGCCATTCTTGAAGCGGCGAAATTAAAGACAGAAAAAGAGGGGATGAAGCTGGTGGTCTCCGGCTGCATGGTGGAAAGATACGGCAAAGAACTCCTGAAAGAGCTCCCCGAGGTGGATCTCTTCATTCGTTCCGCCGACCTCGCTGATACGGTAAAACTCCTCCGCGCACGCCAATCCCCGGAGATAAGCAACAGTACGACCCGGGGCTACATCCAGGGCGGCAATGATGACCGGATCCTCTCCACCCCGCCGCACCGCGCCTATGTGAAGATCACCGAGGGCTGTGACAATAAATGCACCTACTGCCTGATCCCCAGCCTCAAAGGCCGTCTCAGGAGCCGTGGGGCACAAGAGATCCTCGCCGAGGTAAAACGTCTGCGGGCAAAAGGGGTAGTGGAAATCACCCTGGTGGGACAGGACCTCACCGCCTTCGGACGCGACCGCGACGAAGAAAACGGCCTGGAACAACTGCTGACAGATCTTGTCGACAGCAGTGATATTCCCTGGATACGCCTCCTCTACCTCTACCCCGACCGTTTAAGCGACAGCCTGATCGAATTGGTCGCCGCCGAGCCGCGGATCCTCCCCTATTTTGATATCCCCCTGCAGCATGTAAGCGACCGGATCCTGCAACGGATGAACCGCAATTACCGCCGGGAAAAAATTGAACTCCTCCTCAACAGAATCAGGACCAGGATCCCAGATGCCGCGATCAGAACCACCCTGATGGTCGGATTTCCCGGAGAAGACGAAAGCGACTATGCCGAGCTTGAGGCCTTCCTGAAAAAATGGTGTCTGGACCATGTCGGGGTCTTTGCCTATTGCGATGAAGAGGGTAGCACTGCCGCCAACCTTACCGACAAAGTGAACTCCGACGTTGCGACCGAGAGAAGAGAACGCCTCCTGGCCCTGCAGGCCGGGATTGCAGAGGAAAACCTGAAAAAATTTATCGGCCGGGAACTTGAGGTGCTGGTGGAAGGGGTAAGCCGGGAAAGCGACCTGCTGCTGGAGGGAAGAAGCAGGTACCAAGGCGCGGATATCGACGGACTGGTTTACATCAACGCCGGTAATTGCCGGGCCGGAGATCTGGTAAAGGTAAAAATAGAGGAGACCCACACCTACGATCTGGTCGGGGGCCTAACTTCAGACTGAAAAACAGATTGCAGGACGGAGAGCAACAGACAAATAATTCAGTCCGTTAAAAAACGGACTGTACGCGGCTGATGTCCGCGCCGCCGATTTTTCCGGGTTGAAAACCCCGGTGAAATCGAGAGGTTGGCAGGAACTTGTTTTGGCCAACCGGAGTTGAAAAAGCCATGGACGGTCTTTTCAACGGTCTGTTAAGAAAAATGCCAAGGAACCCGGCATTCATTTTTCAAGGCACCTTCAAGAGTGATGGTCTCGTAACAAATATCTCAAACGGAAGCGGGCCCATGTAATTTCAAATAAGTTAGAAGCACAATTGCCGTTGGCCCGCAATTTATTGCGAGACCATCAAGAGTGGCAGAAATGAATCAGCCGGTATAACCATGGTTGACCTTTTCCCGCAACTCCTTGCCGACCTTGAAAAAGGGCAGTTTTTTGGCCGGTACCTTGATCTTGTCGCCGGTCTTGGGATTACGGCCGAAATAAGAATCATACTTCTTGATCACAAAGGAGCCAAAGCCGCGAATTTCAATATTGTCGCCCTTGGCCAGGGCCGCGACCATGGAGTCAAGGATGGTGTTGGTTATCGGCGTGGCTTCTCGAACCGGCAGGTTCATCTCCTGGGCCAGGGCCTCAATCAATTGTGATTTATTCATCCTTAATTTACTCCAGTCAGGTTTACTTGAAAATCAAGACTACTGAGTGATTTCTGTAATATGGCTGTTTTTTGTCTTCAACACCTTTATCGCAAAAAAAATCAGTTTAATAATTTTTATCTCCTAAACATCTGATTGTAAAGATATTTTTTATAAAACACCCAAAAATGATGGACTTGTAACAATTATCTCAAACGGAAGCGGGTTCATATAATTTCAATAAGTTAGAAGCGCAATTGCCGTTGGCCCGCAATTTATTGCGAGGCCAACGGCAATGTCATCATCGTAAAAATTCCGTTTCACGGACTTTTTACGATGATGAAGACAAAAATACAAGAATGGCGACGCGTCCATGCGCGGCTGACAGTCTGCTTTTCAACGGGATGTTAACCACGGATAATGGCCGCCAGATCGGCGGGGTTAAGATGACGGAAGCGACCGGCGGCAAGGCGGCCAAGACCAAGGCCGCCATAGGCGACGCGCCTTAAATGAATCACCGGGTGGCCGATGGCGGCAAACATCAGCCGGACCTGACGTTTGCGGCCTTCGTGGATAATCACCTCCCAGATACTGCCGGAGGCATTAACGGCAATCTTATTTATCCGCGCCGGACTGGTACGGTGGCCTTCTATATCAACGCCGCGACGCAGTTTGGCGATCAAGATCTTTTCCGGATACCCCTTGACCCGGACCTGATAGGTACGGGGAACCTCGTTGCGGGGGTGAAGAATCCGGTCGGCGAAATCACCATCATTGGTGAGGATCAGAGCCCCCTCGGTGTCAAAGTCAAGACGACCGACAGGATAGACCCTTTCCTTTACCGCACCTAAAAGCTCGGTAACCGTGGGACGACCCTGGGGATCACTCATGGTGGTAACGTATCCGGCAGGCTTGTTGAGGAGAAGATAGACCTTGGATTCAAGGCGCAGGACCCGGTCGTCAACCCTGACTTCCTGCCCCGTAACAACCCCGAACCAGGGCTCGTCAACCACCCGCCCCGCGACCCGGACCCGACCGGCACGGATGTACTCCTCGGCCTTACGCCGCGAACAGAATCCGGCCTGGGCCAGAAATTTCTGGAGGCGAACCGACATATGGGTACCTTAAAAAAAGGGGTTTTTACCCGATCCCGACGTCATGAGCAAAATGAAAAATGCTCACATATTCTCGATATGCTGCGATTTTTAATTTTGACAGTCTCGTAACAATTCCCCGCGGAGGCGTCTTCGGCGATTTCCGGAAAAAGCCCCGGGCGGCGGGGTGAGTTAAAAAATCCCGCATGTTTGAGGGGCATAGCCCGAGTTCGGGATTTCAGCAGCCCGCCGCCCGGGGCCAGGAAATCGTCGTTTTCAGCCGGAGCGAGGACTTGTTACGAGTCCAGCATTCCTTGGCCTCGGACAAAAATCCTCATTTTTCAAGATACCCAGAAAACAACTGCGGTAAAAAGGGAGGATTGAACTCAGACGGAGTAATCACCACGGCGATACTTGACTGTTTCAAGGTAACAACTGGTACAGACCCGGTCAATAACCCGCGCCAAAGGCTCGTCCGGCGGTAATTGCTCCCGCAGTTCAAGAAGACCGATAACCCGTTCTTCAAGGGCGGCGACATGGGGTTCAAGGTCTTTACTCTTCAGGTCGAGATTGCCAAGACCCTGCTGGTACGATTCAAGATCGGCAACGGCACGATCGCTCAGTTCAAGGGCCGCAACCTTAAGGGCGGGATCCACCGGCGACGAGGCCATGACCCCGGCAAGGGCGCCGGGGGCCTCAACCGGGACCGGGGAACGCATATGAGTTTCAAGCAGCTGCTGAAAGTAATCGCTTCCGACACCGGCAACGCCTTTACCACTGGCGCCTGCCGATAATTCCGGGCTGATTCGGTTGATATGCATGACCCTGATCCTCAAGAACCTTAGGGTTGTCTTGAAAAAATGAACATTTCATGACTCCGGGATCGAATGAAAACGCCATTCCCCAAGATACCCTTTTATTGATGGACTCGTAACAGATCCATCTTTATTTAGATACTTCCATATTAAGATATCGGCAGCCCCAAGGTCAAATTAAAGTTTTTTCCTGGCCCAGGCCCTCAGCCGATCTGCGGCACCAGGCGGCCGATCCGTTCATCCACCTTTCTGCGGGTGGCGGCATCCACCTCAAGGGCATGGGGATACCACGACTTCATCCGGCAATCAAAGACTATCGGCGCTTCAAGACTCAAGTGAAAACGACGGCACTCGCTCCCGGCGCCGTAGATATCGGCCGCGGGCTCAAAGCGGGTAAACATGGTCCACATGAACTCCGGCAAACCGGCAGTGGCGGCAGCGACATCATCGACCAGAAAGACCACCGGCCAGTCACCAAGACCGGCATGGGCTGCCAGCCGGGCGGGAAAACCATCCCCGTCCTCCCAGGCAGGACCGTTGACCACCAGGGTCCCGGGAAGAAAGGCCTTGACCCGGCTGCATTCCGACGGCAGGCTGCCGTTGAACTCGTCCCGCAGCTCCCGCCGCGCCTCCCGCCCCAAGCCGAGGAGGATCCCCTTTGAGCCCTTGTTAACCGCGGGCCCGGTATAGTCAAGGGTGTCCTGGGAGACATGGGAGAAGACAAAGAGGTCGCGGGTGAAATCGGCTCGTTCGAGGACATGGCGCCACAGTACCGGGAAATCGGCGACGTCGATGGAACCATCGGTAAGGATAAGGAATTTGGTCAGCGAAAGCTGGCCTTCCCCTAAAATCCGCATCCCGGCGGCAAAGGCCTCGCGGGGGTAACGATTCTCGACCCTGGCCGCGGCAAGGCTGTGAAAACCGGTATCACCGAAGGTCTTGAGCTGGCTGACCCCCTTCATCACCAGGGGAAAAAGCGGCGACAGGAGTTCCTGGAGAAAGTCGCCGATATAATAATCCTCCTGCCGGGGACGGCCGACCACGGTGGCGGGATAAATGGCGTTGTTACGGTGATACAGGCGGTGGGCCTTGAAAACCGGGTAATCATGGCGCAGGGAATTATAGCCGAAGTGGTCGCCGAACGGACCCTCGGGACGGCGCATATGCGGCGCCACCTCGCCCTTGACCGCGAATTCCACCCGCGCCACCAGGGGATGACCGCCGTGGAGATCAGGGGCCATCTCGAGCTTTTCCCCCTGTAACAGAGAAGCAAGTATGAGCTCGGGGATATTTTCCGGAAGCGGCGCGATCGCGGCCATGATCAGGGCCGGGGGGCCGCCGATGAACAACGACATCGGCAGGGACTCGTTACGGGCCTCGGCGACATGATAGTGAAAGCCGCCGCCCTTGTGGATCTGCCAGTGGATGCCGGTGGTCTCGTCGTCGTAGCGCTGGACGCGATACATGCCGAGATTATGGCCCCCGGTTTCCGGATGCTCGGTATATACCAGCGGCAGGGTGACAAAGGCACCGCCGTCGGTTTCCCAGGAGGTCAGAAGCGGCAATTCGCCAAGCCGCGGCGGAATCTGACAGTTATCAAGAATCGGTGCCTTTTTTACTTTTCTAAGTCCCAGCTTCATCGCCGAACGCGCCACTCCCCGCATCTGCCACAGACGAGCGGGTGAGAAATCAAGATTTTCAAGGTTCCGGACCAGTTCGGTGACAAAACGCCGCGGCCGGGCGCCAAAGGCCAGGTCCATGCGTTTGCCGCTGCCGAAGAGATTGGTCGCCACCGGAAAGACGCTGCCCCGGACATTATTAAAAAAAAGCGCCGGCCCGCCGCGGCTGATAACCCGGCGATGAATCTCAGCGATTTCAAGATATGGATCGACCTCGTCCTCGATCACCAGGAGTTCGTCCTCGGCCCGGAGGATGTCAATAAACTGCCGCAGGTCCGTGATTATTTTTCTTTTACGCACGCCTTTACCCTAACGGTTTTAATGAACCTTTAATAATTTTTATCGAACTTTTTACTTGATGGACTCGTAACAACTCCCCGTTCCGGCTGAAAACGGCGATTTCCGCAAAAAACCTCTCTTTCCGTCATTCCGGCGAAAGCCGGAATCCATAATGTATTGAAATCACAGGATTCCGGATCAAGTCCAGGATACTTCCATCATCCTAATCTTCCGCTATTTTTACATTTTTACTTTTGCTTTTTGCCTTTCAGAGCAGTAGAAAAACCTTGAAACGTCATTTTCGCCGCTCCGTCAACATTGCAATTTTATCATTCATCACCTAAAAAATGACGATGATATTCATTGTGGCTTAAATGACGTTTCAACAGACGGGTTATCTGATCGACCAGCAGAGAAATCTCCCCGCTTTCCAGTCTGGCGGCAAGCCGGGTGAGAAGATCCGGGGACGCGAGGCAACGGATAAACAGCTCAAAAGAACGGCGGTCGGTCTCAAGGTCGAGGCCGAAACAGATGGCGCCGGGGGATTGCGTTTCTTTATTGCTCATAATTACAGAGTTCCTTTTAAAATGGCATTGATCAAAGGCAGGGAAACAAACGGGGCCTTAAACGGCTGGGTTCCGGACGAAATCGGCTATCAACGCACCGCCTCCATGGCGATTATCAGCAATATCCTCAAAAATCTGATCGACAAACGCCGTTTCCTTAACCTGCGGCAGAAAGACGGCTACCAGTCGGGCAACACCATAATCTTTAACTTCGACTGCCGGCAACTGGCCATTGACAAGCCGGTGGACTGGCCCGGGAACGACCTCCCGATAACCATCGTCTTCCGCGACGATCAGATGCTTCTGAATCACTGCACCGTCCAAATCCGGGCCACCACTTCCGACACCCTGTTCACCGAGTTCCCGACCGAGCTTTATCAACTCCAGCGCCGTTCCCACTATCGGGTTGACGTACCCCGGGCCAGCCGGGTCACCCTTACCCGTAAAAGCGAGACCATACCCGGGTTTTTTTTAAGCGACATCAGTGCCAACGGAATCCTCATCAGCCGCAAGGGAGAAATCATCCTTAAAAAAGACGACCCGGTCAAAAATATAACCCTGATAATCCCCCCCGACGAACCGCCGGTGGGAGATCCCGACGATGACGACACCATCATCTTCATCAAAAAAGGCCAGGCGACGCGAATATTTATCAACAAACGTCTGCGCCTGTGCCATGCCGGAATCCGCCTGTTTGTCGAAGGCAAGGAGGAAGAGACCCTGCTCCGCTATGTCCGCCGCCGCGAACTCGAACTCCTCAGGCGCTGATCCGCCACCACACCTTGCGGGTTCTGGGACCATCAAACTCGCAGAAAAATACCTTCTGCCAGGTCCCAAGGCGCATCACCCCACCGCTTATGATGATCGCAACCGACGACCCCATGAGCGAGGCCAGGACATGGGAGGGGGAATTACCCTCCAGGTGGCGGTAGGGATAGGACACCGGCAGCATCTCCCGCAGGGCTCCGACGATATCGCTCCGCACCGCCGGATCAGCACCCTCGTTAATGGTAATCCCGGCGGTGGTATGGGGGCTGAATACCATCAGGACGCCGTCGGCAATGCCGCTTGCGGCAACCGTTTGGGCAAGATCGGCGCTGATATCGACAAGCTCCATATCTTTTCCGGTCCTGAGCTGAAACTCGCCTGAATGCATAACAGATCCTCCTTTTTTCCTTATGAAGGAACCCGAGACGGAGAAAAAAATCAAGCCGGTGGACACCGGATGGCTAAAGTGTTAATTAGGCCCCTGTTATCAAATACCTTTAACAGCCCGTTGAAAAACGGGCTGGCCGCGGCGCACGGACGCGCCGCCGATTTCACCTGGCTGAAAAACCCAGTGAAATCGAGAGGTTGGCCGGAACTTGTTTTGGCCAACCGGGAGTTGAAAAAGCCAGGACGGCTTTTTCAACGGGCTGTTAAAAGGATGGACTCGTAACAAATATGTCGATGACTAAGTAAGATGGTCTCGTAACAATTTCCTGCGGAGGCGTCTTCAGCGATTTTCGGAAAAAGCGCCGGGCGGCGGGATGGGTTAAGAAATCCCCGCATGTTTTAGGGCATAGCCCAAATTCGGGATTTCAGCAGCCCGCCGCCCGGGGCCCGAAAATCGTCGTTTTCTCCCCGGAGCGGGGACTTGTTACGATTTCGTCAAGTTAAGATAATTTCGCAAAAGCCCCTTCTTTCCGTCATTCCGGTGAAGGCCGGAATCCATAATGTGTTTAAATCACAGGATTCCGGATCAAGTCCGTAATGACACAAATGATGATTTGCGACTTTTTACGCCGCCATCTTTACCGTAAACTCGTATCCGTAAATCGAATATGGACTTTTTCCCCATCAGCCTTGACATAAAAAACTCTCCCTGCACCGTTATCGGCGGCGGCCGGGTAGCGGCAAGGAAGGCGGCCGCCCTCCTCGACGCCGGGGCAATAGTCCGGGCCATCAGTCCGGAGGCGTCCCCGGAACTGCTTGCCCTTTGCTCAAGGGCAAAGTTCAGTCACCAGGCGCGACCCTACCGGAAAGGCGACCTCAACGGTGCCTTTCTGGTCATCGCCGCCACCGACGACGAAGAGATCCAGGCCGAGGTATGGCAGGAGGCCCGGGAACTCAAGGTTCTGGTCAACGTTGCCGATGTCCCCCGGCGGTGCAATTTCATCCTCCCGGCAACCATGAACGCGGGTGACCTCAATATTTCGATATCAACCGGGGGTAAAAGTCCGGCCCTGGCCCGTTTCATCCGCAAAAAAATCGAGGCCGAATACAGCCGCGGCTACCCTGAAATAACCGCGATCATGGGAGCACTTCGCCCCTTTGTCCTTGGCCTCGATCTCGGGCATGAACAGAACCGTGAGCTGTTCTCAAAATTGTTGCATGCTGATTTTCTCTTGTGGATACGCGGGCGGGAATGGGATAAGATAAAAAATCATATTCAGGAAGTACTTGCACGGCAACTGCCCACCGATCTTAAGGCCGAACTTGTGACGATCGTCCGTGGCAGTGAAAAAATTCGGGGGGGAGTAACACCATGATCATTCTCTTTAACCTCGCCCTTGGGGGGTATATATTCGCCACCCTTTCCTATCTGATTTTCTTCGGCAACGGCAATAAAAAAATCCGCACCCTGGCCCGGGCGGCGATAATCGGGGCCGGGGTTATGCACATCCTATACACCGTGGCCCGGATGGTAAAGGCCGGTCATACCCCGATCACCAATAACCATGAGGCGGTATCCTTCTTCGCCCTGGCGGTCACCTGGGGCTACCTCTCCTTCCGCTGGCGTTACCGGGTACAGAACTTCGGGGTCTTTGTCAGCCCGATCATCGTCGCCCTGATGCTGGTGGCGAAATTCTCAAGCCAGGCGGTGATGGAATTACCTCCGGCCCTTCAGAGCCTTTGGTTGCCGGTGCATGCCTCGATCGCGGTGATGGCCAACGGCTTTCTCGCCCTGGCCTTCTGTGGCGGAATCATGTATCTCCTTCAGGAACGGGAGATCAAGAAAAAGAAATTCGGCCTCTTCTACCACCGTCTGCCCTCGCTTGAAGCCCTGGACGACCTTAACCGCCACTGCCTCGCGGTGGGTTTTCCGCTGATGACCCTGGGGATCATCAGCGGTTCAGTATGGGCCAAACAGGCCTGGGGGACATACTGGCAGTGGGACCCGAAAGAAACCTGGTCGCTTATTACCTGGTTCATATACGCCGCCATCCTCCACCAGCGCTTCACCGCCGGCTGGCGCCGCCGCCGGGCCGCGATCATGGCAATCGTCGGTTTTGCCGCCGCCCTCTTTACCCTCTGGGGGGTAAACTTTCTTATCGGAGGAGTGCATTCCTATGCAGGCTGACAACATCCTCCTCATCGGCCTGAACCACAAAACCGCACCGGTGGCAATCCGCGAAAAAATGGCCCTGGCCGGAGACCGCGAACTCCCATATCAGCAATTACGACGGCTGGGCTGCGAGGAATGCTGCATCCTCTCCACCTGTAACCGGGTTGAGATCTCCTTTGTCAGCCGCGATCCGGAAAAAACCGGCCCGGCGGTACGAAAATTCCTTTTCGGCGACAGCAACCTGTCGCAGGAAGAGTATGAAAAATACAGCTACCTGCACCAAGGCTCAACGGCGGTAGCCCACCTCTTCCGGGTAGCGGCAAGCCTCGACTCTATGATCGTCGGCGAACCCCAGATTCTGGGACAACTTAAGCAGGCGTTCAAGGTCGCGACTGAAAACAAGAGCAGCGGCCCGATCCTTAATCGTTTTTTTCACAAGGCCTTTTCAGTGGCCAAAAGGGTGCGGACCGAAACCAGCATAGGCTCAAACGCCGTCTCCATAAGCTACGCCGCCGTCGAACTGGCAAAAAAAATCTTCGGCGACCTTGGCGGCAAAAACGTCATGCTCCTCGGTGCCGGTGAGATGGCGGAACTGGCAGCCGAACACCTGATTAACCAGGGGATAAACGAAGTCCTGGTGGTCAACCGCACCCTTGAAAGAGCGGTCAATCTGGCGCAACGGTTCAAGGGCAGGGCCGCCGGGCTTGATCAACTTGTCGACCGACTTACCGAGATCGATATCCTCATCAGCTCCACCGGCGCTCCGGGTCTGGTACTGAGCGGGCCTGAGGTCAAACCGATCATGCGCCGGCGGATGAACAGCCCCCTGTTCCTCATCGACATCGCCGTCCCCCGTGACCTTGATCCTGCCCTAAACGACATCGACAACGTCTATCTCTACGACATCGACGACCTCCAGCAGGTGGTCGAGATGAATAAAAGCGAACGCGATAAAGAGGCGACACGGGGCGAGGCCATTGTCGGTGAAGAGGCGATCAAGTTCAGTCAATGGCTCAACGCCATGGAGATTGGCACTACCATCGCGGCCCTGAAAGACAAAACCGACGAAATATGCGCCGCCGAACTTGCCCGGACCCTGAAACACCTTGGCAATCTGTCGGACAAGGAGAAAAATTCGCTTGAAAAGATGGTCGCCGCCATCGCCGCCAGAATGGCCCACAATCCGATCATGTTTATGAAAAAAGAAACCGATCCTGAGCTGCGGACGGAAAAACTGGCCATGGTCCGCCGCATCTTCGCCCTTGATCCAGCCCCGGAAGGCGGTCGCTGCGAAAGGCACGACCAGCCGTAAACCTTGTATCCATGCAAGGAAAGGGAACGGGCCGAGGCGAGCGCGTTGATTATACTTTCGGTATATCAACTCACTCGCCGACAGGACATAGGGCCATACCGGACGCGCCCCGCAGGGCGGCGGGGTGAATCAGGCCCTGCGGCCCGTCGCGCCTGACGATGAATCCCAGGCCACAAAGGCTATTGACATCCTGCCGCCGCCCTATTATTATCACTCCTTTCCTGCATCAGTCGACAGAGTTCAAGTGAACTCCGTGACGTATAACCACCCGGGATGATAAGGAAATTCACCAAAACCGGCGTTTTCACCTCATACCATGCCGCCAGATCAGGCCCGGATATAGAGACAAACAAACCAAGGGAAACAGGAAAAAATGAGTAAAAGAACCTTTCAGCCGAGCAACACCAAGAGACACCGGACCCACGGCTTCCGAATAAGAATGCGGAGCAAGGCCGGTCAGGCGGTTATCAACCGACGTCGGGCCAAGGGACGTAAACGCCTGGCCGTATGAACGATGGCCCCGTCTGCGGCGGGAGAGAGAAAAAAACCTTACCCAAGACCTCTCTGCTGCGAAAACCCCGGGAATACCAGGATGTTTACCGCCGGGGCAAAAGAATACGGGGTCGTCATATCACCATCATCTTCGCCGCTAACGACGAGGATGAATCCAGGCTGGGCATCAGTGTCCACGGGGTAAAAAGGGCGGTTCGACGCAACCGGATAAAACGTCTCCTGCGGGAATTCTTCCGACTTTACCGGCATGAACTCCCGGCTGGTTTTGATATTGTCTTTGCAGTGCGGCGAGAATTTGCCGCCGACTCTCTTTCAGAGATCAGGGACATCGTCTTTAATCTCCTTTCCTCCGTCGACTCTCACCGATAGCACCTGCCCCGCCATTCCAATCGCCGGCACCACCGGTTTATTATTACGAGGGCAACAGACCTTGATCGCCAGAAATTTTCTGATCACCCTTATCAGGGGTTATCAGCGCTTTATCTCACCAGTCCTGCCACCAAGCTGCCGCTTCGTGCCCACCTGCTCACAGTACGCCATTGACGCCATTGAACTCTATGGCCCCACCCACGGGGTTTTCCTCGCCGCCAGGAGATTGTTGCGTTGCCACCCTCTGTGCAGCGGCGGTTTTGACCCGGTAAAACGGCGCCCTGACCGCGCCTGAAAACTACCCGAAACAAGGTAAACATGGAAACCCGTAACGTAATTCTGGCCGTTGTTCTCTCCGTAGCCGTTGTCCTTGGGTACCAGGCCTTTTTAGCTCCCCGGCCACCGGCACCGGCAGTATCCCAGGCCCCGACAAACACCACCTCCCCGAAGAACACGGCCGTGAATGCCCCACGGGTAATTGAGCCGGCACCGATAACCCGGACGGAAGAAGCGGCCCCGGACTACCGTATCGACCCCCCGCTTTTTTCCGCCACCATTAACGGTCGGGGCGCGGTTCTCAAAAGTTTCACCCTGAAAAAATACCGCACCTCCATGGCCGCCGACTCCGGGCCGGTGGAGCTGGTACGCCGTAGCGCGATCCGGGATATGCCGCTGCTTTTCTCCTGGGGCGTGGAACCGGGCCGGACCCTGGTTCCGGTGATGACCCCGGTGGCCAGGACCAACCTCAGCCTGACCCTGACCGGACAGATGCCATCAGGGCTCAAATTTAAAAAGACCTTTGAGTTCGATCCCGACTCATATCTCTTCCGGATGCGGGTGGAAGTGACCAACCCCACCAGCGCGCCGCTGCAGGGTTCACCCTATCTTTCCCTGCCCGGCAGGATCCACAAAACCGCGGCCAAAAATTCCTACCTCTTTTCCGGCCCGGCACTGTTGCTGAACAATACGTTGGAACAGGTAAAGACCGCCAAACTCATAAAAAAAGGGGATAAAACCTTCACCGGCAAAATCACCTGGCTCGCATTTGAAGATACCTATTTCATGACCGGGGTAATTCCCGAAGACATCAAAAACGGCAGCGTCAAACTTTCCGCCTCTGCCGCCGACCGGGCCCGCCTCCTTCTCTACGCCCCCGCCAAGGTCCTGTAGCCGGGCGAAACCGTGGTCTATAATTTCAAGGTCTTCTGCGGCCCCAAGGACATGGCCCTGTTGAAAAAAGCCGATCACAACCTGGCGCGGATCATCAATTTCGGCTGGTTCGGGCTGGTGGCCCGGCCGGTGCTGACGATGCTCAAGCTCATCAACCGGGTGGTAAACAATTACGGCGTTGCCATCATACTTCTGACCATCCTGATCAAGGCAATCTTCTGGCCCATCACCAACAAGGGGATGAAGTCAATGAAGCAGATGCAGAAGATGGGGCCGATGATCGCCAAGCTCAAGGAAAAGTACAAGGATGACAAAGAGCGGCAGAACCGGGAAATGATGCAGCTCTACAAGACCTATAAGATCAACCCCCTCGGCTGATGCCTGCCGATGGTAATTCAGATTCCGGTATTCTTTGCCCTCTACCGGGTTCTGATGATGGCGATTGAACTGCGCCATGCCCCGTTCTGCCTGTGGATCACTGATCTCTCCGCTCCGGAACGGATCAACATCGGTTTTCAGATCCCCTGGTTAGGCGGCCTGCCACTTCTGACCATTCTCATGGGGGCAACCATGTACCTGCAGCAGAAGATGACCCCGACCAGTGCCGGCGCCAACAGCGAGATGACCAAGTACATGAAGTTCCTGCCGATCTTCTTTACCTTCCTGTTCATAAACTTTGCCTCCGGCCTGGTTCTGTACTTCCTGGTCAACAATCTTCTTTCCATGGCGCAGCAATATTTCATCAACCGCGCCAAAGACTGATCCCGTAATAAACGGAGGAAAAAATGACACCCGCAACCCAAGAATACAAAGGCATTGACGTAAGCGAGGCCATTGCCAACGCCTGTAAAGCCCTTAACACCAGCCTGGAAGACCTGAACGTCGAGATCCTTACCCCCGGTTCCAACGGTTTTTTAGGCATCGGCAAACGCAAGGCGAAAATCAGGGCCAGCATCAAAAACAAAAAAAGGGGCGCTTTCAGAAGGCCGAGACCCCGCGAAACCGATGCCACCATCAGCCCCGGGCTTGCCGACACCCTGAAAGAGACACTGGAAAACATCCTCTCCCTGATGGATATGGGCTCAGAGGTCATGGTTGAGATCAACGGCAACCGCATCGACGCGAAAATAAACGGCGACCATGTTGAGGCGATAACCGAACGCGACGGCAGCGTCCTTGACAGCCTCCAGTATCTGATGCGCAAAATCGTCAGCCGTAACGTCACCGGCAAGGCGATTTTCAACCTCGATGCCGGCGATTACCGCGACCAGCGCCGCCGGAACCTGGAAAAACTGGCTGTACAATTAGCGGCGGAGACCCGGGAAAGCGGTCGTACCCGCGCCATCGCCTCTCTCAACCCGGCGGAAAGACGCATCGTCCACATGGCCCTCAAGGACGAGACCGAAATCAAAAGCCGCAGCGTCGGCGACGGCCATTTCAAAAAGGTCCTCATCTATATTCCCGGCCAGGGCAATAAGGGACGCCGCCGGAAGAGGAAATGATGCAAAAAAAATCGCACGCTGCAAGGGTTTCAGGGACGCCACCCTTTTAAAGGAAACACTGGATGCCGCACCAGGGGGAAGAAGACACCATTGCCGCCATCGCCACCCCGCCCGGCCCCGGCGGCATCGGCATCGTCCGTGTAAGCGGCCCGGATTCCCCGGCCATTGCCGCAGATATCTTCCGCCCGGCCCGGCCCGACCCCCTTAAAAGCCACCATCTCACCTATGGCCATATCGTTGATCCCGCAAACGGCCGCGTCGTCGACGAGGTCATGCTCTGCTACATGCGGGCCCCGAAGAGCTATACCCGGGAAGAGGTGGTGGAAATCCAGGCCCACGCCGGCCACATCACCCTGCAGACCATCCTCGCCCTGATCCTTAAATCCGGGGCCCGATTAGCCAACCCGGGAGAGTTCACCAAACGCGCCTTCCTCAACGGCCGTATCGACCTGACCCGGGCCGAGGCAGTCCTCGACCTCCTGAATGCCCGTACCCCCGAGACCCTCGACCTGGCAGTGAATCACCTCCGGGGCAGCCTTGCCGACCGCCTGCTGCGGATCAAAGATGCGCTGATATCCCTGCGGGCCGCCCTCGAAGTGGCAATAGATTTCCCCGACGACGAGGCTGAGATCATCGCCGAGATCACCCGGGGACACAATTTTACAACAGAAGTCATATCCGCCCTGCAACGGCTTATTTTCGCCTCCAGGCGCGGAAACATCGCAAGAGAGGGCGTAAGCCTGGTTATCTGCGGCCGCCCCAATGTCGGCAAATCAAGCCTGTTGAACGCGCTTCTGGGCCGGGAACGAGCCATTGTCACCGAAATCGCCGGGACCACCCGCGACCTTATTGAGGAATCCTTTGATCTCCGGGGTATCCCGGTCCGAATTACCGATACCGCCGGCATCCACGCCCACCGCGACCCGGTAGAGGAAATCGGCATCCGCATGGCCCGCGAACAACTGCGCCGCGCCGATGAAATTCTCCTGGTGGTGGACGGCTCCCTTACCCCGGAATCGGCCGATCTTGATTTTATCGCCGCCAACGACCTCAACGACCCGCTGATCGTGATCAATAAAAACGACCGCATGGACACCGCCGCCCGGGAGAGATTCAGCAATTTTTTTGCCCCGCGCCGACCGCTGTTCATCTCCGCCCGCCATAATGATCACCTCGAGGAACTGGAAGAAAGGCTCTTCGCCAGGATCACCGGCAATGACGGTCTCTGGGACCCGGGCTGCGTCTGCGTCCCCAACCTGCGACAGTCAGCGGCCCTGGAGGCCACCCTGACGGCAGCTCTCCGGGTTCGGGAGGCCCTGGACACCGATACGCCTCCGGACCTGATCGCCATCGACCTCCAGGCGGCCCTCGACTCCCTCGGCGAAATCAGCGGCGAAACCAGCACCGAAGACATCCTAGACCGGATATTCGCCGAATTCTGCCTCGGAAAATAACGGCAAAAACTTTGACCCGGGTCCGGGGCTGCCTCTATACTCTATTACTAGCCCGTTGAAAAACGGGCAAAACCGGGAGGTTGGCCGAAACTTATTTTGGCTTTGCTCACGGAATCGTCCCCGAACCCACGCAAGGTAAGAGCCATGCCAAAGGCCACCGACCTGTCACAGCAGATAAAATTCCTGAAGAACATCGCCTTCTTCAATGACTTTGACGATCACGAGCTCAACCAGTTCCTGACCGTAAGTAAATGGCTCAAGGTTGACCGCGGCACCGTAATTATTCACGAGAATACAGTGGAAAAAGTATTTTACATCCTGGTCCGGGGCGAGGTCTCTGTGTTCAAGGGCAGCGACAGTGCCGCGGCGGTGGAACTGACCCGGCTTGCCACCGGAGACTGTTTCGGCGAAATGGCCCTGTTAGGTGAAACCAGACGCACCGCCGGGGTAGTGGCAAGCCGTGATTGCTTTATCCTCCGGGTGGAACCGGAGATAATCAACCGCTCAAACGTCTTTCTCCAGCTTAAATTCTACAAGCGTTTCTGTGAAATCATGGTCGGCCGCCTCGATCAGGCCAACCGGCGCATGGCCGGGTCAAAACCGACTCCGGCAGGAGAAGAAAAGGGGGAAACGCCGATAGCGCCACCGCCGCTGCATGACCTCGACGCCCAACTCAGCCACCCGGCGGCAACGGTAAAGTCGAAAAAGGAAGAGGAAAATAAACTGCCAACCGGGGCGCCGCCGTTGCCGAAAAAAAAGGAGAGGATAGCCGCCTCACGGATCCGGAAAAAAATCGACCCCGACTATCCCCTGGCGGTAAACCCGATGGTGGCCCGCAACATCGCCCCTTTCCTGAGCCGCGAGGCCACCAATACCCGCAGTTTCACCGACCTGATCTACCTCGATCCGACCCTGAGTTTCAAGGTCCTGAAGGTGGCGAACTCGTCGCTGTACCGGCGTTCATGCGAAATCATTACCGTACCCCATGCCATAATTTCAGTGGGAATAAACGTGATCCAGGAGGTGGTCACCAAGGCCATCGAAGACGGCAGCCGGATCAGTCCCTTCTCCGACCCGGCAATGGCGAAAAAATACTGGCGCCACTGTGTTCTTGTGGCCCGGATAGCGGATCTGTTAAAAGAGAGCATCCGAATCAATATCGCCGCCGACGTCTATATTGCCGGTCTCCTCCACGACCTCGGGATGCTGGTTTTAGACCCGCTTGAACCCGCTTTTTATCCCAATATCGAAACTCCGGCGTCAGGCATGAAAGGACTGCCCGACGCCGAAAGCGAACACATCGGGATTGACCATGGCCAGGCGGGACAATGGCTGGCGGAAAAATGCGGCCTGTGCAGTGCCTATCAGGATGTCATGCGCCATCACCACAACCCCTTGGCGGCAAGGGAGAACATCATCCTGGTAGCCATTGTCAGCCTGGCTAATTGCTTTGCCGCGGCCAGAAACGAATGTCTCGGTGCCGCGACCCTGCGGGAAAACAACCCGGCGAACTGCCCCGGCTGGCTGTTACTGAAACAGGAACACCCGCCGTTCGCGGAGGTAAACGTGGCCGATTTCAGTCGGATGATCGAGGCTGAGATAGAAAAGGGATGGACGGATATGGATCCGGGCTTCTGAACCCTTACCCTTGATCAATTACACCCAATGCAAAAAATGATGAAGTCTTAACAAGTCCCCGCTCCGGCTGAAAACGACGATTTCCGGACCCCGGACGACGGGCTGCTGAAATCCCGGACTCGGTCTACGCCCTCAAGCATGTGGGATTTCTTAACCTATCCCGCGCCGCCCGGGGCTTTTTCAACGGTCTGCTAAAGCGCGTGCACGGTGGTGTTCGTGGAGTGCTTACACTTATTCAACCGGGGCGAATTCGTCTCTGGCCGCCCCGCATACCGGACATTTCCAATTATCAGGAAGATCGTCAAAGGCGGTCCCGGGCGCGACTCCGGTTTCCGGATCGCCGATATTGGGATCATAGACATAACCGCAGACAGTACACTCGTAAGACTGCATGAAAGACCTCCCTCCTTAAATAAAAAATATTCCATTCAATGGTATATAGCCGGACAATAAACCGTCAAGTTTTTTTAAAACCCTGAATCCGTGACGGCTTAGTGGTAACCGAGTATGTATCCATCTGAATTCATGTGTTTTTTTGTCTGATTTTCACTCCGGCGGAAATTTCACCCCGCCGCCCTTCGGGCGTCCGGGAAGGCGCATCTGCGGTGTCGGCAAGCCGTTGATATACCGAAGTATAAGCAACGTGCTTGCCTCCTTGCGCCTGCGCCGTTCCTGAACGTCACGGATCCAGGGAAACAACAAAAAATCAGGCATTCCCCTTTGCTTTTCATAATCACTCTGGTAAAAAAACGGCGTTCACTGCCGACATGGGAAAAGAGATGAAACTGATACTCTCAAGTAAAAAAATACAGGCCCGGGTCAACGAGTTAGGGCGACGGATCAGCCGGGATTACCGCGATGGACGCCTGGTGGTGATCGGGATATTAAACGGTGCCTTCATCTTCACCGCCGACCTGGTCCGGACCCTTGCGATCCCGGTGGAGGTTGACTTCATCCGGGTGGCCAGCTACGGCGACAACACCTGCGCTTCAGACGATATCCGTCTGACCAAGGACGTGGAACTGTCGCTGGCGGGAAAAGACGTACTCCTGGTCGAGGACATTGTCGATACCGGCTGCACCATGAGGTACCTGGTGGAATTCCTCCACAAACGCCGGCCGGCTTCGGTGCGTATCTGCACCCTGATCGACAAGAGCGAACGCCGGGAGGCTGCGGTTGATATCGCCTACTCCGGCTTTGCGATAAAAGAGGGATTTCTGGTGGGCTACGGACTCGACTTCGCCGAAAAACATCGTAACCTCCCGGCGGTTTACCACCTCCTCAACCCCTGATGGCGTCACGGTGTCCTTTTGATCATCAATCCCGCCATGGCGGGATATGGCCTCACCCGCAAAATAACACCACTCCTTGTATATCGAAATTATTGCTCAGCCATCCCGTGAATCACGAGTTCATCAACCCCCTGAAACTGGCGCGCCCGGAGGGATTCGAACCCCCGACTCCCGGCTTCGAAGGCCGGTGCTCTATCCAGCTGAGCTACAGGCGCGTAAAACTCACTCCGCTTCCAACCCCTCAAGGTCGGAAAAATCACGACGCACCTCATCGAGGCGCTCACGATAAGCCCTGGCATCGCCATACTCAAAAAACCGGCGGTAACGCCTGTGCATGGCCGCCTGTCGGCGAGCGTGCTTGATCGGGCACCAATACTGTTCAGTCCTTGCGGCAATCTCCATCACATAGGCAATAAGGCCGTTGAAATAGCCGCAATAAACACAGTTCAACTTCTCAAGCAGGTTGAGATAGGCTAACGAATGACGGTCGAGAACGATATAGTCACGCCGCCTGACCTTTGGTATGCCGTACACCGGAAAACAGATGCCGTGATAGATACTGACCATAAGGTCTAAAAATCCCGCCGGAACGAGACAGACCCAGATCAGGGGAGCGGTGATGATATTCAGGACATTGGCATCAAAAAGATAACGGCGGATGCCGATCATCATGGCCTTGTGATAACGCCGGGCCTCCTGTTCGAAGTACACCCGGCGGCCGCGGACCTGATAAAAAAATTCCTCCTGCCGCTGCTGCAACTCTTCGGCAAGCTGGCGTTCGAGCTTTTTTATCCTGGAGACAATGTTTTCAATAGTGTCCATGGCGGTCCTCAGAGGATAAACAGGGGAATAGCCAGGGACACCGCGACCTCGGCCAGTTCACTCACCGCCCCGAGGGTATCGCCGGTGGCGCCACCGATTACGAGCCAGGAATAAAGAGAAAAAAGCAGGGTAACCGCCACCGCCGCCCCGGCCGCGGCCAGCCCGGCGTAACCAGCGGCAAACCAGGCGACGAGATAAAGAAAGGCAAGAGCGAAGATCGCCCGAGGCCATATACTGAGCCCGTAAAACATGGCGCCGATACCGCCCTCGGGTCGGGCATAGGGTAGGGCGGCCATCATCAGAAGGATCATCGCCCGGCCGGCCACCGGCATGAGCAATACCGCGCGCCATTCCATCCCGGCCGCGGCCTCAATCCCCCTGACCTTGGCGAGGATGACCACCACCAGAGCGATCACCCCCATGGCGCCGATACGGCTGTCCTTCATGATCAACAGGGTCCGATCCCGGGAGCGGTGTGAAAAAAAACCATCAGCGCAATCGGCGAGGCCGTCTAAGTGAAGACCGCCGGAGAGGACGAGGAGAGACACCACCCCGGCCAGGGCGGCAAGGCCGCTGTTACCGCTGCGGACAAGGAGAAAAACCGGCCCGGCGGCAAGGGCGCCGAGCAGCAGCCCAACCAGGGGAAACCAGAGCAGGGCCGATCGCGGCCGCCACTCCCCCCGGGCCGGGCCGGGAAGAATGGTAAGAAATCGCAGGGCGGAAAAAAAGCCCCTCATTTATCAGCCCCGGAGACCATGGCCTCCTCAAAGGTGGCGATATCGGTGAGTACCGCCCTGGCGGCGACAACGAGATTCATTGCCACCGCCGCCCCGGTTCCCTCGCCAAGGCGGAGATTAAGGTCGAGAAGGGGGTCCTTGCCAAGGTATTCATGCATCCTCCGGTGACCCGGTTCAACGCTGCGGTGGGCGGCAATAATGAAATCAGCCGCGGCCGGGGCAATGGCCCTGGCGATCATCGCCCCGGCGGTAGAGATGAAACCGTCCACCAGCACCGGTTTACGGGCCGCGGCGCAACCAAGCACCAGCCCGGCAAGACCGCCGATCTCAAAACCGCCGACCTTGGCAAGGACATCAACCGGATCGGCGGGGTCGGGCCGGTTAAGATCAAGGGCGGTCTCGATCACCTTGATCTTATGGGCCAGCTGACCGTCGTCAAGGCCGGTACCGCGACCGGTGACCTCGGCCACCCCGCAGCCGCAGAGACAGGCGACAATGGCGGTGGACGGGGTGGTGTTACCGATCCCCATGTCGCCGGTGCCGAAAATATCCACCTCGTCAACAAGCCCCAAGGCAACATCAATCCCGGCCTCAATCGCCGCCACCGCCTCTTCCCGGCCCATGGCCGGACCGGCGGCGATATTGGCAGTCCCCGGGGCCACCTTGCGGTCGATGATCCTGCCGCTCGCGGCAAGCTCGCCGAGGTCGGCCGCCACCCCCATATCGACCACCACCACCTTTGCCCCGGCCTGCCGCGCCAAGGCGTTGATCCCGGCCCCGCCGTTGACGAAATTATGCACCATCTGCGGGGTCACGTCCTGGGGAAACCTGCTCACCCCCTCGGCCACCACCCCATGATCACCGGCCATGGTCACCACCACCCGGCGGTCAACCGCCGGCTCCATGGATCGGGTCATACCGGCAAGGTCAAGGGCCAGATCCATCAAACGTCCCAGGGACCAATGCGGCAGGGCTAACTGGTCCAGACGCGCCTTCGCCTTTGCGCGCCATTCTTCGTCCTGACCACTGATTTTTGCCACCGTATCCGCAAGTAAAGCCATTTTTCATTCACTCCTTTTTTTTATCTGCACGGATTGACCGGCCACCACCAACACCACCTCGGCGGCGGCCGCGGCCACGGCCTGGTTCAGCCGCCCCACCAGATCACGGTACCTCCGCGCCAGCGGATTTTCCGGGACAATACTCCAGCCGACCTCATTGGTGACCATGATCACCGGCACCGCCGCGGCCGCGGCCGCAACGCATAGTTCTATCCCAAGTTCGCTTATCCTCTCTTCGTCAAGACGACGCTCCTCCGCCGAGACAAAGAGTAGATTGTTTACCCAAAGGGTAAGGCAGTCGATCAACACCACCCCGCAGTCATCCGCCCGGACCAGGGCCTGTTCCAGGGCCACGGTTTCCTCAACCGTGCGCCAGCCGGGACCGCGATCGTCCTTATGCCGTCTTATCCGGGCCGCCATCTCCGGATCGGTAACCGGGCAGGTGGCGATATAAAGACGATCCGGAGCCATGGCCTCGGCCCGCCTCTGGGCATACGCGCTCTTGCCGCTTCTCGCGCCGCCGGTTACCACAATTATATCCGCCATGCTCTCCTCATGAAAACACTATTACCCCGCGGCCGTCGGTAAATATGTCCATGACTACAACTGCCGATGGTTTAACATCAAAAAGAAGGTATTGTGAAAGATCAAGACCAAGAAAATGACAGACCATAGTCCGGATAACCCCGCCGTGGGCCACCACCAGGACATTGCCATCCTGCCGCGCCAACGTATCAGCGCAGACCTTGACCCGGGCAATAAAATTGCCGACCCGCTCCCCCTCCGGAAAGACAAAATCCGGCGACCATACCGCCCACCTGGCTGCAATCCCGGGGTCACGACCACTGATCTCGCTGAAGTTCAGTAACTCCCAGCGTCCAAAATCGACCTCGCGGAGATCGTCAATGACCTCCGCTTCACCAAGGTCAAGCTCCCTGCCCATGATCGCGGCGCTCTCCCGCGCCCGCAACCTCGGGCTGACATAAAAGGCGGAAAAGTTCACCCCGGCAAGACGGGCGGCGGCGGCGCGGACCTGGGCCGGGGCCTCCGGCCCAAGAGACACGTCGCTCGCCCCGACCATCCGCCCGGCAAGGGCGGAGCCGGTGGAACCATGTCGCATGAGATAAATCCGGGTCGGTTCTTTTTCTTTTTCTGCCACTATTTCCCTGCGTTTTACGGTAAACTGTCGTGAATCGTATTTTTAAACCCCGTTGTCACCTAATGATGCGTAACCGCAACCCGTGTCGTCGTCTCTTCAACGACCCGGAAAACCATCAACCATGAACCGTTATGGATAACAACGAGCAGAAAAAACAGCAAGGCCAACCGGGACTTACCCGGCTCAAACTCCTGATCCACGGGGGATATTTTTTCTTCATCTCCTGGGTAGGAATTCGCTTCTTCCTCTTCTGGCTCTGGGCCTCGGGACAAAGCCAGAGCTTTGTAAGCCGTCCCGCGGCGGTCGAGGGATTCCTGCCCATCGGCGGTCTGGTCAGCCTGAAGATTCTCCTCACCGGCGGCGGCTGGGACCGCATTCATCCGGCGGGGCTGACCATCTTCATCGCCGCCCTGGGGACAAGCCTCATCTTCCGCAAAGGCTTCTGCGGCTGGGTCTGCCCGGTGGGATTCTTTTCCTGGCTTATCCAGAAAACCGGAGAAAAACTGGGATGGATCATCACCCCGCCGCCGATGGTCAATTATATCCTCATGGGGCTGAAATATCTGATCCTTGCCTTTTTTCTCTATATCATCGCCTGGAAAATGCCGCGCCCGGCCCTGGAAAAATTCAGCCGCAACCCGTATAACCTGGCGGTTGACGCCCGAATGCTCCTCTTTTTTCTTGATCCCTCGGCAACCGCGGCAGTGGTGATGTCAACCCTGGTCGTTGGTTCGATCTTCGTAAAGAACCTCTGGTGCCGCTACCTGTGTCCCTATGGCGCCATCCTGGGGCTTTTCGCAATGATCAGCCCGGCGGCGGTGGTTCGTGATGAAAAAAAATGCATCAACTGCCAACGCTGCGACAAGGCCTGTCCCGGCGGAATCAGGGTCAGCGGCAAAACGAGGGTGAATTCGCCGGAATGCGTCGGCTGCCTGCAATGCGTGGCCGGATGTCCGGTTGACGGCTGTATCGAAACCCGCCTGGGCGGCCGGAGCCTGAGCCGGTATCTGATCCCCGCCGGGGTGCTGACAATGATGCTGGGCATGTGGATCTGGGCCCTCGCCAACGGCCACTGGCATACCGAACTTACCAACGAGGTGTTCAAGAACCTCTATCCCCTCGCCGGCCAATTAACCCACCCTTGATGGCCGTCTCCAGACACCCCGGAGCTGTGGGGTCGTCTATCAGTCCGTTGAAAAACGGGCTGGTTGCGGTGCATGGACGCGCCGCCGATTTTATTGGTTTTTTCAAACCCAATAAAATCAAGAGGTTGGTCGGAACTTGTTTTGACCAACCGGGAGTTGAAAAAGCCAGGACGGCTTTTTCAACAGTCTGCTATTGAGCCCTCACGGATTCAGCGGTGTATAAAAACTCCGTGATTCAACGCGAAAGCCGGCGGTACTTGATCCGGTGCGGCTGCTCGGCCTCGCGGCCGTGGCGACGACGGTAGTCCTCGGCGTATTCGGAGTAATTGCCGTCAAACCAGACCACCCGGCTATCGCCCTCAAAGGCTAATATATGGGTGGCAATCCGGTCTAAAAACCAGCGGTCATGGCTTACGACCACGGCGCAGCCGCCAAAATTTTCAAGCCCTTCCTCAAGGGCACGCATGGTATTGACGTCAAGATCATTGGTGGGCTCGTCAAGAAGGATGACATTGGCCATCTCCTTGAGCATGCAGGCAAGATGGACCCGGTTGCGCTGTCCCCCGGACAGGGAGGCCACCTTTTTCTGCTGTTCCGTGCCGGCAAAATTAAACCGGGAGACATAGGCGCGGGAATTTATCTCCCGGTTGCCGAGGTCAATGGTCTCGCTGCCGCCGGAAATGACTTCCCACACGGTCTTGTCGCCATCAAGAGACTCCCGGGTCTGGTCGACATAGGCAAGCTTGACCGTATCCCCAACCACAAACGACCCCGCGTCCGGATCATCCTGACCGGTAATGAGACGGAAGAGGGTGGTCTTGCCGGCACCGTTAGGGCCGACGACCCCAACGATCCCGCCGGCGGGAAGGGAAAAAGAGAGACCCTCAAACAACACCCGGTCACCGACGGCCTTGGTGACCTTGTCGGCCTCGATCACTAATTTACCCAGCCGCGGTCCCGGCGGAATAAAAATCTGCATGTCCCGTAACCGTTCCCCGGTATCCTGGGCGAGAAGTTTTTCGTAAGCGCTGATCCTCGCCTTGGCCTTGGCGTGGCGCCCCTTGGGGGCCATGCGGATCCACTCAAGCTCCCGGGCCAGGGTCCGCTGCCGTGCCCCTTCCTTTTTTTCTTCCCGGGCCAGGCGTTTCTCCTTCTGCTCAAGCCAGGATGAATAATTACCCTTCCATGGGATACCACGGCCACGGTCGAGTTCAAGGATCCATCCGGCGACGTTGTCTAAGAAATAACGATCATGGGTAACTGCGATTACCGTACCCTCGTAACGTTTAAGATGCTGCTCGAGCCAGGCCACGGTTTCAGCGTCGAGGTGGTTGGTGGGTTCATCGAGAAGAAGGATATCCGGCTCCTGCAATAACAGACGGCATAGGGCGACACGACGCTTCTCACCACCGGAGAGGACCGCGATCTTCGTCTCCCCCGGGGGGCAGCGAAGGGCGTCCATGGCCATGTCGAGACGGGAATCCAGATCCCAGCCGTTGACCGCGTCAAGCTTCTCCTGCACCTCGCCCTGCGCGGCAATTAGTTGTTCCATTGCCGCGTCGTCCATGGGCTCGGCAAAGGCGGCGTTGATCTCGTTAAAACGGGTCAGAAGCGCCACCACCCCGGCCGCCCCCTCTTCGACCACCTCGCGGACGGTCTTGTCCGGATCAAGCCGCGGCTCCTGCTCCAGATATCCCACCGAGATCCCGGGACTAACGTGGACCTCGCCGTCAAATTCCTTCTCGACCCCTGCCATAATCGACAGCAGGGTCGACTTGCCGGAACCATTAAGCCCCAGGACCCCGATCTTGGCCCCATGGAAATAAGACAGGGATATATTCTCCAATACCGCCCGGTTGGCAAAACGCTTACCGACCCGGACCATGGAACAGATAATTTTTTCCGCTTCTTCCGCCATTTTTTTCCTCATCCTCACCGCCACGGGATGCCGGCTTTTGTCACCTTCCCGACGGCGAAATAACAATTTTTGTCAAAAAAACGCTTAAACCGTAATTTATTCTCCCCAAACCGGGCAATACCCGGCAAAAGGCCGGCACACATCTTGCAAATTACTTTCACCGCTAGCAGTACCAAGGTCTAAGAAATAAAAGGAATTTAATTAACATTTTCTTTACCTGAACGACATATTTTTTATAGAATCATTACTGTGTAATAATGGCGACAAAATTTATAGTCGCTGATAAATGAGCAGTAATATCGAGGAGCCAATGACATGGAAGACCTGAGCAATCAGGAAGAACTGGTCAAAAAATACATCCGGGCCGGCAACAATGATGCCGCGATCAAGTCTCTCCTCTTTCTCATCACCCGTTACGCCCAGCAGAAAAACTTTGCCAAGGCCGAACGCCTGCGGGAAAAAATTATCGAAATCGAACCCATGGCCCTGACCGAAGCGATCAAGGCCAACCAGATCATCGAAGACGCCCGCATCAAAAAACTCGATCGCGGCCATACCGAGATATGGGCCGACCTTTACGACGCCCTTACCATTGACGAAGGGCAGATCCTGTTTTCCGACATGCGCGAGACCGTTTTACGCCCCGACGACATGGTATTCCGCCAGGGGGAGATGAACTCGCGCCTATACTTCATCAACTCCGGTCAGGGCAAACATATCTTCTCCCAGGGCAACCGCGAGATGTTCATCAAAAAGATAGGGCCGGGGAATGTCGCCGGAGAAGACACCTTCTTCGACGCCTCGGTCTGCACCACCTCGCTTATAACCATGTCACGGGTCAAGGTCAGTTTTATTGAACGCGATATCCTCACCAAGTGGAAAACCTCGTCCCCGGCCCTGGAAGAAAAACTCTACGACTTTTGCCAGAAGGGGGACAAAATCCACGACCTCTTGAGCCGCAACGCCATGGATCGCCGGACCCAGCGCCGGATCAACCTCACCGGCCGGGTTCTGATCCGGATGGTCAATGAAAAAGAAGAACCTGTGGGCAAAACCCTTGCCGGGGCCCTGAGCGATATCTCCGAGGGAGGCCTGTCGCTGTTTATCCAGGCCAAGGAACGCTCCAGCGCCCATATGCTCCTCGGTCGCCGGCTGAATATCCGTTTTAACCTGCCGCCGGACATGCGGGAAATAAACCGCACCGGCCTGTCTATCGGTATCCGTTACCACGCCGCCGGCTACGAAATGCGCAGCCATTACTCGGTTCATCTCCGCTTTAAGGAGAAGATAAACCCGGAGGAAATCCGCCGGGCCGAACAGTTTCTCCGCGCCTACGGGGGATGATTTTTCAGGCTGAAGGCTGAAGGCTGAAGGCTGAAGGCTGAAGGCTGAAAAAAGGGTCGCCGCTTTTCATTAAACTGACGCAACATATTCCTTCCTCCGACGTTAGGACGGATACAAGCCCGTGAAAAAAAAAGCACTTCTTAAACCGGTGGTCGGCATCCTCCGGGGGGTTGACGCCGATTTCTTCCCCGAACTGATGACCACGGCCTTTGCCGCCGGCCTAACCGCCATTGAAGTAACCATGAACACCGCCTCCGCCTGTGCCATGGTTACCGCCGTCCGCGACCGGGTCCCGGACGGTCGTCTCCTCGGCATGGGAACCATCCGCAACCTGGCCGAGGCCCGGGCCGCCTTTGCCGCCGGGGCGATGTTCATGGTTACTCCCAACCTTGACCCCGAGGTCATTGAATTTGCCCGGGGAAAAAATCTGCCGATAATCGCCGGGGCCTTCAGCCCCACCGAAGTCTATCGGGCCTGGTCCCTTGGCGCCGATATGGTCAAAGTGTTTCCCTGCCGGGATCTGGGTCCGGAATATATCCACGAGCTCCTTGGCCCCTTTGACCACATCCCCATGGTCGCGGTTGGCGGAGTAAACCGTGAAAACGTCGCGGCATATCTCACGGCCGGGGCAGTGGGCGTGGGAGCAGGCAGCTCACTCTTCGGCCGCGAGGCCATCAAAAAACGCGATCTCGCGGCAATGACGACAAACATCCGGGCATTCCTGCAACAGACACAGATACGGTAATATTACCATTTCACCTTCCTGTTTCCTGTTTCCTGTTTGCGGAAAACCCGTTAGAATAAAGGATGTCGTCTTGAAAAATGAGGGTTTTCGTTCGAGGTCAAGGCATTGATTGACTCGTCAACAAACTATGATGGTATCGTAACAATTCCCCGCGGAGGCGTCTTCGGCGATTTTCGGAAAAAGCGCCGGGAGGCGGGATGGGTTAAGAAATCCCGCATGTTTGAGGGCATAGCCCGAGTTCGGGATTTCAGCAGCTCGCCGCCCGGGATCGGACGAAAAGACCATGTTTCAAGATACCCTAAAGTCATTTGTGCCAATTTCACCAAGGAGAAATAGATGTTCCGTCCCGAGATAAAGGTTATTGATTGTACCGTCCGCGACGGCGGACTGATGAATAAATGGCAGTTCTCGTTCGATTTCGTCCGTGATGTCTACCAGTCCCTGAGCCGGGCCGGGGTCGATTATATGGAAATCGGATACCTCAGCTCCGAATCGGCCTTTGACCGCAAGGCCGTCGGCCCCTGGCGCTTCTGCGCCGAGGCCGATCTGAAAAAGGTCACCGGTGACTCTGAAAAAACGATAAAACTCTCGGCCATGGCCGATATCGGCCGGATTGAACTCGAAGATATCCCCCAGGCCAGTGACAGTTCCCTCGACATGATCCGGGTCGCCTGCTACGCCCACCAGATAGATACGGCCATCCATCTCGCCGAACACTGTATCGACAAAGGCTACGAGACCACCATTAACCTGATGGCAGTGACCACCATCGGTCTGCGGGAACTCGAAGAGGCCCTGGCCGACCTGGCCAGAAGCCGGGTGCCGATCATCTATCTGGTGGACAGTTTCGGGGCCATGTACCAAGAGGACATCGACACACTGGCAAAGAAATACCTCGACAGCCTCCCGGGCAAGACCATCGGCATCCACTGCCACAACAACCAGCAATTGGGCTTTGCCAATACCATCGCCGCGATCATCAACGGCATCAATTATCTCGACGCCACCCTTTACGGCATCGGACGTGGTGCCGGCAACTGTCCACTTGAGCTTCTGCTCTCCTTTCTTAAAAACCCGAAATTCAACGTCCGGCCGGTGATTGAGGCCATTGAAAAACAGATTTTGCCGGTACGGGAAAAGATTGACTGGGGTTATTTCGTCCCCTACATGGTCACCGGGGTCCTAAACCAGCACCCCCGCACTGCCATCGCCCTGATGGAATCGGACGACAAAAATCGGGTTACTGAATTTTATGATTCCGCCATCGACGCATAGCAGCCCATATTTCAACGGTCTTATCGAGAGGCGGCAGCGACGGGGGAAATCAACGAATCCACACCATCCTGCCCGGGATATCCGGCGTGGGATACATAACAAGGGAGGATGAGATGTCTGAATACCCACAACCCCGGAGTAGAAAACATCTCAGGTCAATCGGCCTGATACTGCTCTGCTTTCTCCTCCTGCCGTCGATATCCGCCAGTGTTGACGACCAGCGTTTTCAGTCGTACATCGAAAAACACGCCAACGGCTGGATTGACTGGAAAACCGGCCTGATTTACGGTATCGGCATCGGCGACGTGAAGAAAAACCGCAATAACCGCCCCCTGGCCCAGGGAGTCGGCGGCGTTCTGGCCTCGGGTAATATCGTCAAATTAGCCGCCGGACTCCACCTGGACGATGCCCGAACCCTTAAATCCCTCGGTGACGGCAAGGTAGTGATCAAACTCAAGGCCTTTATCCGTGACCGGGTCTATAAAAAAACCTTCTTTGAAAACAACGGCAACCCCTATTACGAAGTGATCAAGGTCGCCTCAATGAAAGGAATTTCCGGCCTTACCGCCAGACTTCTCGACACCCTGGCAAAAGACCCGATATGGCATGATCTGCCGATCAAAAGCCCGAAGCAGCAGACAAGCCTCGACGCCGGCGAGGGCCCATGGCTGATCCTCGACGCCCGCAACCTGCCGGATGGCGAAAAGATTCAGCCGGCGCTTTTGCCCAAAATAAAAAGCGAGACCGGCGAGGATATCTATGACGTCAAGCAGGTAGAACAGGCGGCTCTGGTAAATCGCGGGATGATGAGCTACGTGGTCACCGATACCCCGGCCGCCGACCTCCGCGCCGATTCCGGACTCATCGACCGCATCCTCGCAGCCGCCGGCCTGGTTATCGGCGTCCCCGAGGCCCAGGCCGTTACCCGGGAGGGAAATATCGCCGAAATCCCGATGTTCGGACGTCCCCCGGTGCGACAAGCGGCGCCGGTGGCAAGAAAATCCCGCCGCCGCCGGGGCAAATACATAGTCGTCGATGTAAACGCGGTTCAGGGCCTGACCAAAACCAACCTGGTAATCAGCGCCCGTGACGCCCTGGAGTTAAAAGACGAAGACGCCTCCTCGCAGATTCTGCGCAAATGCCGGGTCATCGTCGTGGTCTCAAGCCCGGTGGGCGGAGTGGAGGGCAATCTGCCTATCTATATGGCAAAAAAATAATCGCGGTGCTGAATCCATGGGAGTAATGACCGGCAAGAGTCTGCGCCGCAATCAGATCATCGCCTCGGGGTCGGCCACCCTCCTGGTCGTCCTCCTGGTGACAACGGCGTATTCCCTCGGTTTCTTTGCCCGCAATGACAATTTTCTCTATGACCTTAATTACCGCTGGCGCGGCCCGACAGCGACGAGCAACCAGGTCACCCTGGTTCTCATGGACGACCGGAGCGGCATCGACCTCAAACGCAAAAAGGGGAGCTGGTCACGCAAGAACCTGGCCCGGGGCCTGAATAACCTCTGCCGGGCCGGGGCCGAGATCATCGGCCTTGACCTCATTCTTTCCGCCCCATCCCCTGAACCCGATGCCGACGCCATCCTCACCGCGGCCATGGACCGCTGCAATAACATCGTTCTCGCCCGGGTCTCCTCCGCCCCCGGCACCGGCGAAATCAATCCCCTGCCGCGTTTTCAGGCAGTGACCATAGGCGACGGCTTTATCGATCTTCCTCTTGATCCCGACGACGTCCTCCGCAAGATCAGGTTTTTCAATGCCAAAACCGCTGCGGGCGGCGGCCTGCAACTCCTGCCATCCTTCTCCCTTGAGTTGTCGCGAACCTTCCTCAACCTTGATTTCACCTTTGACTTTTCCGATCCGGAATACTTTGTCATGGGCGACCCCCGGGGGGGAAACCTGCGCCTGCCCTATCCCGATCTTCTCATCAACTATTACGGCGACTTCACCCAGTTTACCAACCTGCGTTATAGTGACGTGGTTCTGAACCAATTCGACCCGGCAAGCGTGCGCGGCAGGATCATCATCATCGGCAGTACCATGATCAGTCAGAAAGACTATTTCTCCACCCCATATTCCCGCTTTCAACGGGGAGTAAACCGCTTTCAGGACAAGTTCGGCAAGCTGGTTGACCGGGTTCTGGGGGCCAAAGAACCCGGGCTTGCCTGCCACGCCCACGCCATCGAGACCATTCTCAACCAGACCTTCATCACCACCGTCAATCGCAGAAATATCATCATCCTTATCTCTCTCCTCGGCCTTGTCGGCCTTGTCTTTCATATCAGCAGCAACATGACCATGGAGATCACCTTCCTGGTTGCGGGTATTTTCGGGGTATTGGCGGCCGCCTACCTTGCCTTTGTCAAGTTCGATATCCGCGTTGACACCGCCGGGATACTCTACGTCCTCGCCGGACAATTTATTGCCGGTACCGTGTTGCAGAAGGCGTTTAACCTCAAAAAAAGCTCCATGGTCACAAACCTCTTCGGCAAATACGTCTCCTCGGCGGTGGTCAATGAGATCATCCGTGGCGATCTCGCCACCACCCTTGAGGGAAGAAGGGCGGAACTGACCATCCTGTTCTCCGATCTCCGCGACTTCACCACTCTGTCAGAAAACCTGGGAGCCCGGGACACCGGCATCCTCCTGAACCGATATTTCGACACCATGATTCCGGTGGTTTTTGAGCAGAAAGGGACTCTGGACAAACTCATGGGTGACGCGATCATGGCCTTTTTCGGTGCCCCTCTGGCCCTGCCCGATCACCCGGAGCGGGCCGCGATCAGCGCTTTATTAATGATGAAAAAACTGGCGGAGATCAAAAAAAATCCCGATATTCCCGGGGCGGAAAAACTGAACATCGGTATCGGCATCAACACCGGCGCGGTCACGGTGGGCAACCTAGGCAGCAATGTCTTCATGGATTACACCATTGTCGGCGACGCGGTAAACCTCGCCAGCCGCCTTGAGGGAATCAACAAGGTTTACGGCAGCAATATCATCATCAGCGAATTCACCGCCGCTGACCTCGACAAAAAGCGATTCATCACCCGCGAGCTTGATCTCGTCAAGGTAAAGGGCAAAAAAAAGGCGGTGCGGATCTTCGAGCTTGCCGGGTTCGCCGCCGATCTTGAACCGGCCGATATTGAACGTATCACCGTCTTTGAACAGGGCCTGACCGCCTATCGCAAACAGCAATGGGATCAGGCCACGGAAGAGTTTAAAAAGGTCGTTACCGCGAACAACGACCGCGCCGCCGCCCTCTACCTTGAGCGGATCGCGCTCATGAAGAACAATCCCCCGGGAGCCGACTGGGATGGGGTCACCGCCTTTGACCACAAATAAGATCATCCTCAAGGTGACGGCCGACTGCCTCCTTTCCGGGGCTCCGGATACGGTGATAAAAAAGATTCGCCGCGACCTGAGCATCACCAATCCCAAATATCGTGACGCGCAGAAATACGGGCGCTTTATCGGCAAAAAACTAAAACCCCGACTTGAATTCTTCACCATCGAAAAAAACGCCATCCGCTTTCCCCGCGGCTACGCCAACCAGGCGGTGCTCCTCTGCCGCAGACTTGCCGGCGGCGATCCCGTAATCGACGACCGGCGCCTGAGCCATAAGGAGATTGACCTCTCGTTTAAAGGCAGGCTGCGGCCCTACCAGGAGAAGGCCCTGGATGACGCCCTCAGGCATGATTTCGGGGTCATCGAGGCCGCCACCGGCAGCGGCAAGACCGTTATCGGCCTGGCAACCATCGCGGCGCGGAAACAGCCGGCCCTGATCCTGGTCCACAGCCGCGAACTTTTTTATCAATGGGCGGAACAGATCAAAAAGTTCCTCGGAGTTGAGGCCGGGATGGTGGGGGACGGCAAATTCAGCCCGGCGGCGGTGACCGTTGCCATTGTCAATTCCGCCAAGAAACGGATGGATGAAATCAAGACCAGGTTCGGCCTCGTCTGCGTTGACGAATGCCACCGGGTACCTTCGTCAATGTTCACCGAGGTGGTAAAGAACTTCCCCTGCCGCTACTCACTCGGGCTTTCAGCCACCGCCTTCCGTCGCGACGGCCTCACCGAATTGATCAACCTCTTTTTAGGCGAATCCGTCCATCAGGTGGACCAGGAAGAGCTTGAAAAAAACGGCGCCATCCTGCGCCCTGAATACATCCAGCGGCCCACTGCCTTTCGTTTTTTCTATCGCGATAATTACCAGGAGATGCTGTCGAAACTCACCAAAAACCACGACCGCAACCGCCTGATTGCCGCCGACGTGGCGCGGGAGGCCCGAGGTGAACCCGGGACCATGCTGGTGGTGAGCGACCGGGTCGAACACTGCGAAAACCTCGCCTGGCTCATCGCCGCCGTCGACCGTGACCTGAAGGTTAAGATCCTCACCGGACGGATGAAGGCCGAAGACCGCAGCGAGGTAATCGAAGCGGTCAAAAACGACGAGATCGACGTCCTCGTCGCCACCCTGCAGCTGATCGGCGAGGGCTTTGACTGTCCGGGCCTGCGGGGGCTGTTTCTCACCACCCCGATCCGCTTCAGCGGCCGCCTCCTCCAGGTGGTGGGGCGGATACTCCGGCCCTGCGCCGGCAAGACCCCAAAGGTGTTTGACTATGTCGACCAGGTGGGGGTGTTGAAGGCCTCGGCCAGAAGCCGGGCCCGGCTGTTCATCGCTTCAGACGATCAAGGAGAGCTTCTGTTTCAGGGATAAAATGGACCAGGCCCTCGAGGAGCCCGGCACTGTAATTGCCGTTCATCCCCATGAACCCGCCCCGGGCGAGATAAAGCAGATCGGCATGGCCCGAGGCGTCCGAGCGACGCAGGGCCTCCCGCCGTACCGCCCCGGCGGCATTGGCCACCAGCACCGCCGGGATCTCGCTTGCCAGAACCTCGAGATCATTGCCCGAGTCGCCGGCAAAGATCGTCCGCCTCCTGTTCACCCCTAAAAAACCCAAAAGAAAACGGGCCGCGTGGAGCTTGTCCGCCTTTGGCGGCAACAGGTCGAGAAGCCCCTGATTCGAGGTCTCGTCAACGCTCGCGACCACATTAACCGCCGCCGCCATAGGGCCAAGACGGAGAGCGAGCTCGGCCATGGGATCACCACGGCCGGGATCCCAGTAAAAACTCAACTTGTAAGGGGTCTGTTTGTCCTCCTCCTGCAAAACAAAGGCGGGAGAGGGAGCAAGGGCCGCGGCAAGATCACGGCGCAGGGCGGCGGGGAAACCACCCTGAAAGCTCTCACGCCACTCTGCAAGATCTTCCCACTGCCAGGGCGCGGAACGATATATGACGGTGCCGACATCACATACACCATAGGCGGGCAGGGGAAGATCGTATTCCGCCACCGCCCCCTGCAAAAGCGCGAGGCTGCGGCCGGTTATATAAACAATATCCACGTTTTCATCGGCCGCGAGAGCGCGGAGAAGGGGACGGGCCGGGGCGGATTCATCCTGATCGCCATTGGGAATAATGGTTCGGTCGAGATCAGCCAGAATCAGAATCTTGTCCGCGATCATTTCATATACTCCTGAATATCAGAACCACGCCCATGAACAGAAGAAAGCCGATGACCAGACGACGATAACGGCGGTCGTCAACGCGCCGGGAAAGCCTCTCGCCGAAATGGACGCCGCAGAATACCGCCGGAGCGCTGACGGCGAAGAGATACAGAACCCCGGCCGTCATCAGCCCGGCCCCCAGGTGTGAGAGGGCGATCATAATCCCGGTAATAAAAAAAAAACCGGCAAAGGTTGCCTTGATCTCAACCGCGCTCCGGTCAAGAGCGCTTAAATAGATAATGGTCGGCGGCCCCCCGGCGCTGAAGGCGGCGCCGATGGCCCCGGTGCCGAATCCGGCGACAAAGCCCAGGGACGACGATGGCCGCCGGAGCCGTTCCCCTCTGGCGGCAAGGGCGTAAATGACATAAAGGAGGACAAAAATCCCAAGCAGTAATTGCAGGACATCGGCCGGGGCCCGGGAAAGGATAACAGTTCCGACCGCGACCCCGGGAACGCATCCGCAGACCAGGGGCAGAATCAGCTCACGGCGCAGGTCGCAACGCAGATGCCAGCAGAGAGCGGCGGTGACCAGAAGACCGTTCAATACCGTGAACGGCACCACGGTCTTAATCGGCATGAAAAGGCTCAGGATCGGCACCGCCAGCAGAGCGGAGCCAAAACCGATCGCCCCTTGAATAAAACCGGCGGCAAAGACCACCATAATCATTATCGCAAGCTGCATGATATCCATGGAATAAGGGTAACCGGGGGAGGCGGAAAAGGCAAAAGAGCGGTTTACGGTTGTCGGTCGGCGGTTTACCGTAACGCTCATGGAGTCTATAGAAAGCATAATTCCGAAGCTCTCCGCCGCCCTGGCCGATACCGGGACCGCCGTCCTGTCGGCGCCTCCGGGGAGCGGCAAGACCACCATCGTCCCCCTGGCCCTGGCAAAACAGACCTGGCTTGACGGGAGGAAGATCATCATCCTTGAACCCCGGCGCCTTGCCGCCCGCCTCGCGGCCCGGAGAATGGCGGAAAACCTGGGAGAGGAGGTGGGGGAAACGGTGGGATTGCTAATCCGCTTTGAAAAAAGAACCGGCCCGAACACAAAAATCATCGTCGCCACCGAAGGGGTCCTGACCCGGATACTCCAGGACGACCCGGAACTGCCCGGCTGCGGCCTGGTCATCTTTGACGAGTTCCACGAACGCTCCCTTGAGGCCGATCTCGGCCTGGCCTTCACCCTTGACGTTAAAAAAAATCTCCGCCCCGATCTCGGAGTCCTGATAATGAGCGCCACCCTCGACTGCGCCGGGATCTCCGCCTTTCTGGACAATTGCCCGATTATCCGCGGCGGCAGCCGCAGCTATCCGGTGGAAACGATTTACCTTGACCTCCACGGGGATGCGGCCGATTTCAACCACTTTGATTTTCATCGTCTGTGCCGCCTCGCCGCCGCCGCGATCCAACGGGTCCTGGCCGGGGAGGAAGGCGATATCCTCGTCTTTCTCCCCGGTACCGGTGAAATCCGCAAGGTAACGGAACTCATCGCTCCGAAACTTGCCGCCGGAGAGGTACTGCGGCCCCTTTACGGCGACCTCTCCCGGGCCGCACAGGATCGGGCCATCCTCCCGGACCCGGAAAACAGACGGATAATTCTGGCCACCGCGGTGGCCGAGACCTCAATCACCATCGAGGGAATCAGCATCGTGATCGACTCCGGCTTTGCCCGCCGCCCCCGTTTTGATCCCGGCCGGGGCATGACCAGGCTTGAAACGGTGCGAGTGACAAGGGCCGAGGCCACCCAGCGAAGCGGACGGGCAGGGCGCGTAGCCCCCGGGCGCTGCTACCGCCTCTGGCCCGGGAACTGTCACACAAGCCTGCTCGCGGCCCCGGCCCCGGAGAGCAGAAACGCCGACCTCTCCCCCCTGGTCCTTGAGCTCAAGCGATGGGGAGTGAGCAGCGCCGCGGAACTGCAATGGCTTGATCCGCCGCCTCCATCGGCCTTCAACCACGCCCTTGCTCTGCTGCAACGGCTTGGTTTTATTGACAATCACGGTCTAAGCGGCATGGGACGGCGGGCGGCGCGGATTCCGGCCCATCCAAGGCTTGCGGCAATGATCATCGCCGGGGAAAAACTCGGCTGTCCCGCTCTGGCCTGCGACCTGGCCGCCATTATCTCCGAACGTGACCCCCTTGGCGGACCCGAATCCCCGGCCGATCTGGAACTGCGCCTCGACCTGATCCAGGGCCGGAAAAAACCTGCCGCCGGAACAGTGAAAAATATCATCCGCACCGCCGCCCTCCTTGGCCGGGGCGTGACGGCGGAAGACAAAAAAGGGCGGGAAATGGCGGCGGTAATAATCGCCGCAGGATATCCCGACCGCGTCGCCCGCCAACGCCAGGGTTCCCGGGACAACTACCGCCTCGCCTCCGGCGCCGGCGCCCGGTTGCGGCAACACGACCCCTTGGGCAAAAATGAGTTTCTGGTCATTGCCGGTCTCGGCCGGGGCCAGTCCCGAATACCGCGAATCAACCTGGCCATTGCCGCGGATATCGAAGAATTGCGGCAATACCTCCCTCATCTCTTCCGGGTCGAAGAAAAGGTGTTCTGGGCTCAGAAATCAGGACGGGTAAAGGCCGTGTCCCGCCGCATCTGCGGTCTGCTCGTCTGCGGGGAAAGCAGGCTGCCGCCGCCGGATCCTGAGACAGCCTTCAAGGTCATGGAGGAAGGAATCAGCAAGGCGGGAGAAATCCCGTTCAGCTTCAGCGCCGCGGCCCGCGGCCTGCAGGAACGAATCGCCGCCGCCCGGCGGTTTGACCCCGGGGGCGGCTGGCCCGAGGTTGATGACAAGGCCCTCATGGTCTCCATTGGCCAATGGCTCCCGGCCTGGATCGGCAATAACATCAGCCTCGCCGCAATAAAAAAAATCGACATGGCCGCGGTCATCGCCTTCATCATCGGCCCCGCCCGGCAGCAGCAACTCAACCACGACCTGCCCGAGACCATCACCACCCCGGGCGGCAGCCGGATAAAAATAAAGTACCCCGTCAACGGTCCGCCGGTGATGGCGGTGCGGCTGCAGGAAATGTTCAGCTGCAAGAAAACCCCGGCGGTGATGAACGGCCGGGTGGGGCTGCTGTTGCACCTGTTAAACCCGGCCATGCGGCCGGTGCAGGTGACCGGCGACCTGGAATCATTCTGGAACAACGGCTATAAAGAGGTAAAAAAACAATTGGCTGGCCGCTACCCCAAGCACCCCTGGCCCGACGACCCGGCCGCGGCCCAACCGTGGCGGCCGGGAAAGGGTCGGCGACAGAAAACCTGAACCTAAGGGAAAAGAACTGGAATGAAAAAAAGACGCGGGCAAAAAATAAAAATATTCCGCCAGGCGGAATTGGCCCCCGGCGACCGTATCCACATCACCGACGGCCCTCGCAGGGGCGACTGGGAGGTGGCAGCGGCGAGTGAAAAAAATCTCACCCTGCGCTGCCCGGTGAGCGGCCGGGAGTTCACCTGGACCCGGTTCTGCTACCTGCTGGAAGAAAGGGAACAGCCCTGGCCATTAAAGGAACACTGACCCCGTGAGGAATTTTGAGCTGATCCCGTATAACCTGCCTGTGTGATGCTACGACAAATCGATGGCCATTTTAAACCCTGCGGCAAAAGAGTCAGGGTTGTTTTGCCGCGGGGTGATTTTCAGCCGGATTTTCCACAGCGGCGGCAATAAAATCATGACCACGGCGGCGATAGCCGTCCGCGGCCCAGAGATCGTCGAGAAGATTGCGCTGCCGGGCGAAAAACTGCTGTTCCCCAAGCATCTCATAGGCGGCGAGGATCTCGTCATCGTCTATTTTCAGATCATGGTTGACGTCGGCCCAATGGAAGGGGGCAATCGCGATCCTGTTTTTGCCGCCCACCGGCAGCCACTTCCCCCGCATGCGGACCAGGCCGCGAAAGCGCAACTTGGCCGGCCCGACGGGAAGACGAACGAGGCAGGACAGGCGCAGCGGCTTGCCCGCCAGAGCGACAAGCCAGCGCAGGCTCTGACCACGGACCCGGGGCCGGGGCTCGGCCGCTACCAGGGCAACCCCCTCCGGCATGACCTCCTCGACGATCAACGACCCCCGATCAATGCCGCTCAAGCGCAGAACCAGCGGCACCACCCCCCCTGGAGGCCCGGATTGAGGCAGCAGCCTCTGCGCCTCGATCTCTCCGGGCAGAAAAATATGCTGCCGGCGGCCGAAAAAATATACCAGCCCCAGAATCAGAACAAACCCGGCAAGAATGGCGACGGTCCACGGGGAAAAACCCTTCTCCCGCGGCCGGATATCCCCGGTCGGATCAACGCCGATGATCGCGCCGATTTCCACCTCCAGGGCCTGGGCCAGCCGGTGCGCGTTTTCCCGGCGAATGGTACGATAGCGCCCGTTTTCCCACCGGGAAACGGTGTCGGTGGTCACCTCTACCACAGTGGCAAGATAAAGTTGGGTCAGCCCACGGGCCTCGCGCAGCCGCCGGACGCGTTCACCGTTGATCGCCACCATCTGCGGGGTCTTTATTTCATCCATATTTTTTATAATTGCGGTGATGTAAGTGCTCAACAAACCACACTTTTGACTTTATGATGGTTTCGCAAAACCCCTTCTTTCCGTCATTCCGACAAAGGCCGGAATCCATAATGTGTTTCATCACAGGATTCCGGATCAAGTCCGGAATGACAAAAATGATGATTTGCGACTTTTTACGACGCCATCACTTGATAACATCTCGAAATGTAAGCGTTTAATGGACGCCGCCCTGCGCGCGCTAACTCCTTTTGATTATACTTAGGTATATCAAAGAGTTAAAGCTCGTGCAGGGTGGGGGGACATGGAGCGCTTACGATTAAACCGTTGAACCAACGGTACCAGAACCATACTATTTTGATCTTGTATATCGAAATTATTACGAGTTCATCAATTTTACATCCCGTAAAACTACTCCACCCATAACCCCCCCAAACATAACCGGCTGAAATAACATAAATGTCGGGTAGACATGGGCCGATGTCGACTTTTTTTGTCTGAAAAACAGCCGTAGGGTAAAGGCAGCAAAGGGGCGCAAAAAAACCTTGCCCCTAAAACCCTTTATCAAGGAGGAAAAGGAATGAAAAAAACCATCATCACCATCATCGCCCTGTTATTTGCGACCGCGGCCCGGGCCGGAGACATCCCCCCGGCGGGGAAAATAACCATTGCGGGGAAAAGACCGGTCAAATTCAGTCACCAGGTCCACAGCGAAAAACTCAAACTGGACTGCGCCACCTGTCATCACGACGAAAAGAATCAGGGCCGCAGCCTTGCGTCGATAAAAAAAATCGCCGACACCGGCAGGCTCAAATGCGCCACCTGCCATAATAAAAAAGCGACAATAAAACCGAGCCGGCGAAAGACCACCTTCCACAACATCTGCCGCGCCTGCCACAAAAAGGGCTACGAAGGCAAACACGGGCCGACCAAATGCGTCGGCTGCCATGGCAAGAGAAAAAGAAAGGCGGTGGAAGGCTGTTAATGCCTGTGTTAATCTATCGGTGGCCGGAATATCCGGCCACCGATTTTCTTTAGGGTGTCGTGAAAAATGAGGATTTTCGTCCGAGACCAAGGTAATGAGCAAAATTAAAACGCGCAGTCCCGCCATAGCGGGATGAGTATTTTTCATTTTGCTCATGACGCCGGGATCGGGCGAAAAAACCATTTTCCCTGGATACCCTTATACCGCGACCGCCACGATGACCAGGGATGACGATACCAAAAGCTTTGCCGACCTCTTCGACCCCGGCGACCCCGAACTTGAACGCCTGGGGCGAAAGAGCAATCCGTCCGCGGAAGCGCCCCGGCCGGAAACCATCGTTGAGCTTGACCTCCACGGCCTGACCGGGCCGGAGGCGGAGATCAGGATTGAGGCATTTATCCAGCGCTGCCACGGGGCCGGAGTCAGACGGGCGCGGATAATCACCGGAAAGGGAAAACACTCCAGAAACGGCCCGGTCCTCAAGGTCTGGGCGGAAAAAAAACTGCGCCAGATGCAAAAAACAGGATTAACCGCCGCCATCACCTGGGAGGGGAAGGGGAAAAAAAGCGGGGCGCTGCTGGTGAGGCTTAAATGATCGACATCATCGCATTGACCCGGGAGCTGATAATGACCCCCAGCGAGTCATCCGATCCCTTGGAAACCAGTGCCGGGGTTGAACGGAAAGTGGCGGCAAGGCTCGAAAAACTCTGCCGCGACCACCATGTTTCATGTGAAACCCCGACCGTGAAAGAGGGCCGCGACAACCTCATTGTCCGCCTCCCGGCCCCCGGGAAACCACGGCTTGTCTTCATGGCCCATATGGATACGGTCAGCGGCAGGGCAATGGATGACCCCTTTGGGGCAAAAATCGACGGCTCCGGCAGAATCCACGGCCGCGGCGCCTGCGACGACAAGGGGCCGCTGGCCTGCCTGTTCGCCACCGTAATCAACCTGAAGACGACGGGGAAGCCCCTCGCCTTTGACCTCACCCTGGCCGCCACTGTTGATGAAGAGGTGAGCATGGCCGGGGCCGGGGCCCTGGCTGCCACCGGCGAGACCTGGGATCTGGCCATCGCCCTTGAACCAACCTCCCTCAAGGTAATCACCGCCCATAAAGGGGCCTGGCGCTGCCGGGTCATAACCCGGGGCAGGGCGGCGCATTCATCCGTACCCGAACACGGTTATAACGCCATCTACAAGATGCTGCCGATCATCACCGACCTGCGGGAATACGGCCAGGCCCTGGCAATGGAACAGAATCCGCAACTGGGCCGCGCCACCCTCGCGATTACCAGGATCAGCGGCGGCACCTCGCTCAATATCATTCCCGACCGCTGCGAAATCGGGGTCGACATCCGCCTCCTCCCCGCCATGGTCCCGGAAAAGATCGCCGCCGATATCAACAGGATTATCAAGGGCCGGGGCGAGGTGGAAGAGATCTACCAGGGGCGGGGGATAAAGACCGACAACGACCTCCCCCTGGTAAAATCATTTCTCAAGGCCATAGAGACGGCCGGGGTCAGGGCCGAGACCATCACCGCCCCCTTTGCCACCGACTGCTCCCGCCTGGCCCATATCTGCCCCTGCATCGTCTGGGGCCCCGGCGATATCGCCCTGGCCCACCGGGCCGAGGAACGTATAGAAATAAAAGAACTCGAAACCGCGTCCCGGGTGCTGGAAAATTTCCTGGTGAAAAAATGATTACGACACCTCCGCCGACCCATGTTCTTTTCGACTACGGCGGCGTTTTAGCCGACGAGGGTTTTGTCGCCGGGCTCGGCGATATCGCCCGTCGCCATGAAATTGATGAAAAGGAATTTTTCGATGCCGCCGAACGGATCATCTACGAATGCGGCTTTGTTACCGGCGGCTGCGACGAGACCATTTACTGGCAAAGGATGCGGCAGGAAACCGGGATAAACGGCAGCGACAAGGCATTAACCGCGGCAATCATCAACCGCTTCCAATTGCGTCCAGCGATGATTGCCATGGTTGACGAACTCAGAGACAACGGCCGGCAGCCGGTGATCTTAAGCGACCAGACCGACTGGCTTGACCGCCTTGAGACCCGCGACCGTTTCTTGCATCACTTCCACCGGGTGTTCAACAGCTATCACACCGGGATCAGCAAACGCGACCCGGAATGTTTCAGCCGCGCCCTGGCCGGGCTCGGGATAACGGCCGGACAGGCGTTATTTATCGACGACAACCCCGGCCACTGTCAACGGGCCAAAAAACTCGGGATCAAAACTCACCTGTTCACCAGCCCGGCCGCCCTTGCCGACGCCCTGCGGCGCCTCGGCCTGATCGGGACAAAAAAATGAACACCTGGCAAGTTTCGGCGATTTCCGGAAAAAGCCTCCGGACGGCGGGCTGCTGAAATCCTGGACGCGGCAACCGCTCATAAACATTTCGGCAGCAGAAACATAAGCGCCACAATAACAATCAACCCCAGAAGACGCTGCATGGTTGCGGGAGACAAACGGTTGGCGCCCATGAAGGAACCGGCATAACCGCCGATGGCAACGCAGGCCAGGAGGGGCGCCAATACCGAAAATGGCGGAACCGGATGGCTGCCCAGGCGGGCGGCAAGACCGGCCACTGAATTGACCCATATAAAGAAGGCGCCGCAGGCGGCGGCTTCCTTCTGATCGCCAAGACCTGAAATGACGATGAGCGGGATCAGATAGATGCCGCCGCCCAGGCCGAGGGTGCCGCTGATAAACCCTAGGCCGGTTCCGATCATGAGTGAAAGAAGCAGCCCCGCTGTCTTTCCGGGTTCGGCCATGGCCCTGAACGAAGAGAAACAATAGATGCGCAGGGCAACAATACCCAGGAAGATAAACAATAATATATGAAACAGTCTGGCCGGCAGGTGGACAGTGCCGCCAAGCCAGGCAAAAGGGATTGACGAGGCAAGAAACGGTAAAATAAGCCGTGGACGGGCGTGTTTTCCCTTGAAAAAATTCCACACCCCCAGGGTGCTGACCATAATATTCATGGACAGCGAGACCGTGGGGATCAGCAGATAGTCCACCCCGAATATGGTCAACAGGGCAATATAGGACGAGCCGCCGGCCAGCCCCACCGATGAATAGAGAAAGGCCACCCCGCCGAAAAGAACAGCCAGCAGCCAATGATTTATCAGAAGGTGTTCCATAAAAACAACCGACCAGGTGAAAGGTTATGGAAATTGATCGAAAATATGTTGTCCATCCAGTCTGGTCATGCCGCCGTTCCTATTCAAACTGCAATGCCTTGACGGGATCCAGCCGGGCCGCTTTTCGGGCCGGATAGAGACCAAACAGAATACCCATAACGACGGTGGTCAGGAAAGATATTGCCACTATATGCCAGGGAAGCCTGAAGGGCCAATCGGCAAAGATGGCGATAATTACGGCGATGGCAATCCCGGAAATGATGCCGATGATTCCGCCGCCGATGCTTAAGATGAGCGATTCGGCCAAAAACTGCATGAGGATATCGCTTTTTTTCGCCCCCACCGCCCTTCGTATCCCTATCTCCTTTATCCTTTCCCGGATGGAGATAAGCATGACCGCCAGAATCCCGATGCCGCCGACGAGCAGCGATACCGCGGCGATGGTGCTTATCAGCAGGGTAAAGGTCTCGCTGCTTTCTCTCTGTGCCTCCAATACCGAGGCCTGATTCTGGATCGTAAAATCATCGGCCCGGCCCTTTCTTAAATGATGGGACTTGCGCAAAATATCCCGGATCTCCGCCGCCGCCCTCTTCATGGAACGGCTGTCCATGGCCTGGATATATATGGCATTGATATAGGTCAGATTAAAGAGCCGTCGCAGGGCGGTATTCAGGGGAATTATTATCTGGTCGTCCTGATCGGTGCCGTTCATGTCCAGCCCCTTGGGCGCCAGCACCCCGATCACCTCAAAAGGCACCCGACCGACGCGGATGGTTTTCCCGAGGGGATCTTCATGCTCGAAGATATTGTCCACCACCGTCTGTCCCAAAACCGCCACCCGACGGCGGCCCTTATTCTCATCATCGGCAAAGAAACGCCCGCGGGCCACGGCGTATTGCCGAATTTCAAGAATATCGGCGGTGGTGCCGACGATGTTGGTCGTGGTATTGAGATTGCCGTATTTGACCTGTAATTTTTTATTCTGGGCCGGCGCCGCGTAACGCACCAGGTAAGAATTTTCCATAATATAGCGGGCGTCTCTGGCCAGGAGGGTGGTCACTGATTTTGTCTGCCGGGCCCGTCCCGCAATCACCTTTACCTGACCGGCGTTAACCACCAACACATTGCTCCCCATTTTGGTTATCCGGGCGATAATTTTTGCCTCTGTACCCTTGCCGATGGAGACCATAATCATCACCGCGCAAATGCCGATGATAATCCCCGACAAAGACAGGACTGTGCGCAGCGTATGGGCTGATAAAATCTTTTGGGAGATGATTATGTTTTTCGTTATGTTCATTGGTTGTAACTATGCACCCCATGACCGCCAATAATCAATACCCACAGGACTTGTAACGGCTTGCCGGGTGCCGGAGATGCGAGGCATCGTCCTGCGCAGCGTACTCCCTGTACGTGAGCAGGACGATAACAAAGCAGGTTCGGTGCCCTGCAAGCCGTTACCCTTGATCCGTGACGGCTTAGTGCTGACTTTACCCATAACCGATTGATTTTACGTTATAATGTTTACAAAAACACTCAGGCGGGAATCTCACCCCGCCGCCCGGCGGGGCGTCCGATAGCGGGCCGGCTGCTTTGTCGGCAACTCGTTGACATACCGTGTGTATTATCAACATCGTTGCCTTCGCGCATCAGGCCCGCTCTCAAACGCTCACGGATCAAGGGTTACTGTTGGTTCAAGGCATCCACCGGGTCAAGATTGGCCGCTTTTTTGGCGGGATAGACCCCGAAAAACAGGCCGATAAGAACCGAGACGACAAAGGCGATAACAAAAGGCTGCCAACTTATGGCGATTGGTTTACCCAGATGGCGAACCAGGAGTGCGATAATCACCCCCACGCCCACGCCCAATAGTCCGCCGCTGAAGGTCAGGATGACCGATTCGCTGAGAAACTGGAAGATGATATGGCTTTTCCTGGCGCCAAGGGCCCGGCGCAGGCCTATTTCCCGTTTTCTTTCCGCTACCGCCATGAGCATGATGTTCATCAGGACAATACCGCCGACAACAGGCGAGATAATAGCGATTAACCACAAAAAGATATTCAGGGTTTTTGTGGCGCCCTTTATCATCCTGGCGATCTGGGCCGCCGTGGATGGCCCGCGCATCTTCCCGCCGCCCGAGTGGAGCATAATGGCATCGGGGCCGAAGTTGCGTATCCTCTTCATGATCCGCATATTGGCGCCCTGGGTTAATGAGACGACCACGGTAAGGGTGGCGATTCCGACAAGGATGGCAAGCTCAATCAGGGCTGTCCGCAGTTTATGTTTGGTGACGGATTTCGCCGACTCGGCAACGATTTTCATTATTTTCATTGGCGTCATCGGGATACTCCTCGGCGTAAATCAGAGGCAGAAGGACATTGTCCAGGGCGCTGGTGCCCTCCAGAAGATTAAATGACTGGAAAACAAAGCCTATTTTTTTGTTTCGGAAGACGGAAAGCCCGTCATCATCCAGGGTCTCGATATCCACGCCCTCAAGAAGATAGGAGCCGCCGGAGGCCTTCATCATGCACCCCAGGATATTCATCAGGGTCGTTTTGCCGTTGCCGGATGAACCCATGATGGCGACAAATTCTCCCTGTCGGACATTGAAGGTCACATCCTTTAAAACTTCGGTTGTGATCGTCCCCTTTTGAAAAGACTTGCTGATATTTTTTAACTCAATCATTGCCGACCTCCTTTTATCTGCTTTCAATAACAACCGTATCACCGGCGTTGAGGCCCGAGACTATCTCGATTCTATTGCCGTCGCTTGTTCCCGTGGTGACGGCCTTTCGCTGTTGCGAGCCATCTGATGATTGCACCAGGATGAATTTACGACCTCCTTCCCTGATAACGGCCTTGCGGGGCACCATTAATACCCCTTGCCGTTCTTCCTGATAGATGGTCACGCTGGCGGTCATATCCGGCCGCAACAGGCCTTTGAAGGGAGTATTTATATTGATAACGACATCATAGTTTATAACGTTGTCCTGAATGACCGCCTTGGGGTAAATCGCGGCGACCCTGCCGGTAAATTCCCTGTTTGGGTAGGTATCAACGGTAAACATCGCCTTTTGCCCCACCTTGACCTTGCCGATATCGGTCTCATCGACAAAGGCATCGACCTGAATGCGGTTAAGGTCGATAATGGTCACAAAGGTCGGGACGTTGAGCCCGGCAGAGACCGTCTCGCCCTGCTGGGTTGAAACCGAGGCGATAACCCCGGAGATGGGGGCGGTAATCGTGGCATAGGAGAGTTTCACCCCGGCATTGGCAAGGACCGCCCGGGCCCGTTTAATATCGGCGTCGGCCTGCTTTTTATCTTCTTTATACCGCGTCTTTGCCAGATCCAGCGCCTTCAGGGCCGAGGCAAGTCTGGCCTTGGCAACCGCCAGTCTTTCCCGGGCCTGGTCCTGACTCTGCTCCGAGGTAAAGTCTTCTTTGGCCAATTCCTCCTGGCGGTGCAATTGTTTTTCAGCAAGGATTTTTGTTGCCTGCCATTGGTCGATTTCAGCCTCTGCCTTTTCAATTTCTTTGGGATCAAGGGTCATAACAGCAGATAGTTTTGCCTCCGCCACCTGGAGTTCGGCCTGTCGCTGCTCCACCGTTGCCGCGAGGTCATTGCTCTCCAGTTTCGCGACAATCTCGCCCTTTTTCACCACATCGCCGATATTGGCATATAAATGCTCCACCTTGCCGGAAATCCTGGCCCTGGCCGTGTACCAATCAAGCCGGGCCTGGACCAACTGCATATTGGCTGCGGTCCGGGCCGTCTGGGCGTCGGTGACCTCAATGATTGAAGCGGCGCCGTTTTTATATTCACCTTCCGCAACCCGGGCGCTTTCATCGGCGCTGGTCACCAGGGCCCGGGCGGCCTCCGTTGCCTGGGCCGCCTCAATTAACTGCGAGTAAGCGGTCCAGACCTCTAATTCAACCCCGCGCAATGCCTTTTCATGCTCGGCAATGGTCCTGGCCAGGTTTGATTTTGCCTGCCGGATACCGTATTCCCGGTTAAAACCATCGAAGAGCGGCCAGGTGATTCCAAGACCAAAGGACCATTCATCACGGTCAGGAAAGAATGTTCTGTCCCGCTGACCGTAATCGGTGTTTAGTGTCACCTCCGGCCAGTAGCGGACCCGGGCCACATCAACATGGTATTGCGTCTGCCGGATCGTCTGCTCGGCGACCCGTTCAAATTCTTTGGCCGCAAGGAGCCGGTAATATGCCTCTTCCACCCTGAGTATCACCTTCTCGAGGGTCGCGTTGTGCTGGAAATCGGCGCTGAGCAGTTCCGCCTCCGCCTTTGTAAGCCCGGCGGCCCGCGCCCCGCCATTAAACAGGAGATAGCGGAGGCCTAATTTTGCCTCATAGATATCGGCCGCTCCGGTATCCAGCGGGCTGTCAAGATTAACGCTGTCACCGCGAACAGCTACGCCGGTAAAATCGGCGGACGGCAGGTAAGATGACTTTGCCCGTTCGGCCGCGGCCGCGCGCGCGGCCTGCCACGAGGCCCGGGTCTCCGGGTTCTGTTTCAGGGCGATAGTAATACATTGCGCCAGATCCAGGACCTGTCCGGTCAGGTCGGGAGGCTGGTCCGGGGCCGGAGATACCGACAGGGACGGGGAAGATTGTGGCCCATGGATTGAGGCCGGAGAAGCGGCGACATCCACCGGCAGACAGTTGAGTCCGGTCAAAGAGCAGCCGCCGGAGAAAAAGATGAGCAATGCGGCGAGCAGGTGCCGCAAACGAGGGGGAATATGTAAAGAGTTGATCATCGTACTCATCTTTTCCTCTCCCCGGTCAACGAACCACCATAATCATCGGCTTTTTCCCCACCTTTATCCGGGACTGGAGGGTCAGGGTTGCGCCGTTAATGCGGCAAATCATGCCATCGGCGGCATTCAACATGTAAAATGAACCATTGCTGCCGGTATAACCGGAATGGCCCTCTTTTTTGCCCTGACCCACGGCAACGGTTTTGATAATTCGCTGGGTGGCGGTGTCGATCAGGGTAATGAGAAGGGCGTCCTTATAGCCCACCGCCAGGGTCTTGCCGTCGGGGGACAAGGCGAACTGCATGGAGGTGGCGGGCAGGGCAATGGTTTTAAGGACGGTGAGATTATTGCCGTCAATAACAGTCAGGGAATGTTCGCCGCGATTATTGACATACCCTTTACCTGTTGCGGTAAAGACCAGAGCGTGGGGGGTCCTGCCTGTGGCCAGGGTCCTGATGACCTTTTCCGTCTCCAGATCGACCACCATCAGGTTATTGTCCTTCTCGTTGGTCACATAGGCGTATTGCGGCGACGATGCCTTTACCCGCGGCATGGAGCCTGAGATAATGCAGCAGCCGTTCATCCGCGGCAAGGATGGAACGGACCTCCAATAAACTTCTGAGCTCGCGCACCTGCCTGCCCAGAAGGATGCTGTATTGACGGAGCAGTTTCGCGTCTTCATCCATTGCCGCAAGGATCGCCTTTTTCGGAAAGGCCAGCAGGACGGAGTCTTCTTCGGCAATCACGGTGCAGTGGAAGCAATCGACAAACAGGGCGGCCTCGGCAAAGGTCTCCCCGGCGGCGGCGCGATAGATGACAATCTCACTGCCGTCTTCATTAAACCGGGTCATCCTTATTCGCCCCTGTTCGACCGCGTAGAAAAAAGAGACAGCGTCGCCGGGCTGTAAGAGACAGCCACCCTGAGGAAGGAGGAAGATGGAGTTTTTCAGGCAGGACAATAGTATGCAGAAAAGACAGAAGCGTTTCAGCCATGGTGTTCTCCGGTTATCTGATCTCACCGTACCCTGGCAGCATACGCCGGACGCATACACAGTGGTATGATCTGAGTCATACGAAAGAAAAATATTATCCGAAATATCCCCGGAA